>CAYJMW010000024.1:0-52065 GCA_964371235.1 uncultured Polaromonas sp. | reverse complement strand
GTGGGGCAAAACCGCACGTCGCCAAACGGCCCGCTCCAGGCCTTGAGCATGGCCGGGCCGCCCGCTTGCAGCGCCGGGAAAAACTTGAGCTCGGCCAGGCCGTCTTGCTGCGCCATCATGATTTCGCTGGCGGTCGCCACGCCGGGCAGCAAGGGCAGACCGGCATCACGGCAAGCCTGCCCCACGGCATGGGTGTAGCCCGGGCTCACGGCAAAACGCGCACCGGCCATGGCACAGGCCTGGGCGTCGGCGGCGCTGCGCACGGTGCCGGCGCCGGCCACGGCTTCGGGCACTTCACGCGCAATCGCTTCAATGCAGGCCAGCGCCTGCGGCGTGCGCAAGGTGACTTCGAGCATGCGAATGCCGCCCGCCACCAAGGCGCGCGCCAACAGCACGGCCTGGCGGGCATCGGTCAGCACAATCACGGGAATCACCGGGGCGTCCTGCATGACCTGCAAGGCGCTCAGTGGGCCGCCGAGTTCCAGATTTACATCCACGTTAGCGCTCCTTCTTCTGCGCTCAGCGCCTGACGGCGCATGGCGGCAAACAAGCCCCGGCCCATGCCGGTGCTGTTGCGCAGCGCCAAGTCATCGGGCATCAGGTCCGCTTGCCGCGCGGCCCATTCGGCGTCAGGCACCAACACCTGCAACTCGCCCGTGAGCGCATCGAGCCGGATCACGTCGCCATCACGCACCCTGGCCAGCGGGCCGCCGGCCGCGGCCTCGGGCGAGACGTGAATGGCGGCCGGCACCCGGCCCGAGGCACCGCTCATGCGGCCATCGGTGACCAGCGCCACCCGAAAGCCCTTGCCCTGCAACACCGCCAGCGGCGGCGTGAGCTTGTGCAGCTCGGGCATGCCATTGGCCTGGGGGCCTTGCCAGCGCACCACGCAGACCAGGCCGCGGGCAGCGTTTGCTTCGCAGTTGCGTTGCAGCTCGCCGGCGTTGAAGGCGGCGAGCAAAGCCTCTTGCGAATCAAACACACGGGCGGGCGCTTCAATCACATGCCGGTCATCGGGAACGGCGGAGACCTTGATCACACTGCGTCCCAGGTTGCCCTGCAGCAGCTTGAGGCCGCCGCTGGGGCTGAACGGGTTGGCGGCGGGCCGCACGATCGTTTCGTCCCTGGAGTCGCCCGCGTCATGCCAGGCCAGCGCCGCGCCAGTCAACGACGGATCAGCCAGGGCCGGCTCGCGGGTGTATTCGCGGATGCCGCCCGGGCGCACCGTCAGCACGTCTTCGTGCATAAAACCGGCATCGAGCAACTCGCGAATCACCAGCCCGGTGCCGCCTGCCGCCTGGAACTGGTTCACGTCGGCGCTGCCGTTGGGATAGACATGCGTGAGCAGCGGCACCACCTCGGACAAGGCCGAAAAATCGTTCCAGTCAATCACGATGCCGGCCGCCCTGGCGACCGCGACCCAATGAATCAGGTGATTGGTTGAGCCGCCGGTGGCCAGCAGGGCCACCATGGCGTTGACGATGGCTTTCTCATCGACGATGCACCCAATGGGCGCAAAACGTTTTGCCTTGACAATGCCGAGCACGGTGCGCACCGCTTCGCGCGTGAGCTCGTCGCGCAGCGCGCCACCCGGTGCCACAAAAGCCGTGCCGGGAACATGCAGGCCCATGGCTTCAAGCAGCATCTGGTTGCTGTTGGCCGTGCCGTAAAAAGTGCAGGTGCCGGGGCTGTGGTAAGACTTGAGTTCGGCCTCCAGCAAGGCTGCACGCCCAACCAGCCCTTGCGCCGCCTGCTCGCGCACTCTGGCCTTTTCCTTATTTGCAAGCCCGGAGGGCATGGGCCCGGCGGGAACAAACACCGTGGGCAAATGGCCAAACTGCAGTGCACCAATGAGCAACCCCGGAACGATCTTGTCGCACACGCCCAGCATCAGCGCGCCATCAAACATGTCGTGCGAGAGCGCCACGGCCGTGCCCATGGCGATCACATCGCGACTGAACAGGCTGAGCTCCATGCCGGGGGTGCCTTGCGTGACGCCGTCACACATGGCGGGCACGCCACCGGCCACCTGCGCGGTAGCGCCCTGCCTGCGCGCTTCGTCCTTGATCAGCGCGGGGTAGCTTTGCAGCGGCGTGTGCGCCGACAGCATGTCGTTGTAGGCGGTGACGATGGCGATATTGGGCGCGCGTTCGGTCACGATCCTGAAGCGGTCGTCCGGCGGCGCTCCGGCCACGGCATGGGCAATGTTGGCGCAGCCCATGCGGTCCAGGCTGGGCGCGCGCGTGCTGTCGGCCCGCAGCTGCGCCAGGTAGGCGCTGCGTGTGGGGCGGCTGCGCTCGGTAATGCGGGCCGTGATGTCTGATACTGCCTTGTTTGAAGCCATGGCTGTTCGCCTTCCGGAATTGGAAAGTCAATTCCTGATTCCATACTAACCGGGTACCGATGCATTTAACACGGTAGCGGTTACCGCGTGGTTACCAAACGCGGCGCGAAAAACGATCGAAAGGGCGCGGCCCTGAGCCGCTTATTGAAGGCTGATTTCCACGCGCCGCGCATCGGCGCTGCCGCCGCCGCTGGCCAGCGGTTCGGGCTTTTTGATTTCGATTTGCTGCCCGGCCACGCCCAGGGCCTTCAGCGCATCCCGCACCGCCAGCGCACGCTGCCGGGCCAGGGCCGCATTTCTGGCGGCGTCACCGGTGGCATCATGAAAACCAGAGATCACCAGTTTGCGGCCGGATTGGGCTCCCTTGACGACCTCTGCCAGCGCCTGGCCAGCGCCTGGCGCCAGCTCGGCCTTGCCAGGGGCGAAGTAAAACTTCACGATGCCCTGCTCCACCGTGACGCTGGCGGCATCCGAAGCGGCCTGTGATTTATTGGGGTCAGACACCAATTTTTCTGCGACGCCATGCGTCGCACCCGAAGGGTCAGCCTCTGGCTGAGAAAATTTGGTGTCTGACCCCAAAAAATCCTGGTAAACACCGATGCCGATGACCAGCGCAATCACCCCGACGGCGAGCGCAAGCAGACGAATCACGCTCCTCGCCAGCGAGCCCGGCTGCCCCACGTTGCCCTTGAAAAACATTGCCCAACTTTCGTGAAAAATACACAGGGCATTGTAAAGTCTGGCCATGACACAGGCAGCAGATTCAGCACGCCCACTCGCACCCTCCCGCAACCCGGCCCACATGCTGGAGACCGTCACGCGCGAATGGGGCGGCCAGAGCGACCTGTGGATTTTTGCCTACGCCTCGCTGATCTGGCGGCCCGAATTTGAATTTGAAGAAGAACGTTTTGCCACGCTTCACGGTTATCACCGTGCCCTGAAAATGTGGAGCCATGTCAACCGCGGCACGCCAGAGTGCCCGGGCCTGGTGTTTGGCCTGCTGCCCGGCGGCAGTTGCAGGGGTGTTGCGTTTCGCCTGCCGCGAGCGCACGTAGAGACCATACTGCCGCACTTGTGGGCGCGCGAAATGCCCAACGGCGTTTACGACCCCAAATGGCTGCGCTGCCGGACCACCGTGGGCGATGAAGAAATAGACGTGAAGGCGCTGGCCTTTACGCTGTCAAAACGCAGCCCCAGCCACACCGGTGTGCTCAGCGAAGACAGCTACCGGCAGATTTTTTCAAGCTCGCGCGGGCGCTACGGCAGCACCCACGAGTACGCGCAACTGACCTACGACAAACTGCGCACGCTGGGCATTCATGACCATGCGCTCGGCAAGCTGTTGCACCTGGTCAAACTCTGAGCAGCCGCACTGAACCGAACACCGGACGCGCTTGGCGCACAAAAGAAGGGCGGGCCCAGGGCCCGCCCAAAAGAGACTGTGGGGAATACAGTCTTGCCCTGATTACTCCCGGCTGATGCGGGTCGCCTGGATGGTGCCGTCAGGCAATGCCACGCCCTTGACTTCAAGCTTAACGCCGTCGAGCAGGGTGGCCGCAGTCAGGCCATTGTCGAACCTCACGCCGATGGTGAAAACCACTTTGACCACGATACCGCCGGAGGAGGTCAAGGTGAAGCTGAGCGACGTTAGTGTCTTGTTGGAGACGATGCCGTGCAATTCGAATTCGCGTTTTTCGTCCTCGTCTTTCAATTGAACCTTCTTCGCCACCAGCACGCCATTGACCAGGCTGCCCTCGACCTCGACGCGGCTGCCCAGTTTGAGGCCTGCCGGGACGGTGGCTCCGCTGGCATCGACCGGCTGTCCGTTGACGCTGAACCTGGCGGAGGAAGTGAAGTCCGTGATCATGCCTTCGACTTCGGCTTCGTCGCGGTCTTTGACCTCTACCTCGACAGCGCGTACCTTGATCGCCGTGCGCGTTCCCGTGGTCGGGGTGGTGGCCAGGCGCACGCGCACCAGCAGGCCCAAGGTCAAACTGGCAGGCATGTCCACAGGTGGAGCGAAGCTGATGGTGAGCCCGCCGATCTGGAAGGTCGTGGTAGTCAGGTTGCTGATCTTGCCTTGCAGCTTGAAGGCCTTGACGTTGACCAGGAGCTTGCGCTCGATCCGGGTAGCCACGAGGCTGTTGGTCGCGGGATCGACAAAGCCGTGCACTTCGACGATGTCGTTCACAGCCAGCACCGAGAGCGTCAGGCCATCCTCAAAAATGGTGCTGACCGTAATCTGCACGGTTTGCCCGAGCACCACCAGCGTTTTGGCGGCCGTGTCGATGCTGTCGATCGGGCCCAGCAACTCGCTGCCGAAACTGATCTCGTCGGCCGAGTCAGTATTGTCCGGTTTCCGTGAGTTGGCCCTGCCCTTCACACGAACCATCATGCCGAGTTTCAGGTCATTGCGGCTGTGCAGGGCGCCGTCATCATCCAGCACCGTGGCCATCGAATCATCAAAGCGCACGCCGTTGACGATGATCGAACCCATGCCGGAAATGGGCCCCGACGAGAACGAGCCGGTGCCTCCGCCGCCCACGGTAGCCACGCTGCCGCCGCCACCGCCGCCGCAGCCCGCCAGCGCCATGGCGCTGGCCAGGAGAGTCAGTAATCCTTCCCGGCGCGTGATGCGACGGAATGCAAGGGTGTCGTGTGGAGTTTTCATGGGATGCTCTCTTTGGTGGTAGTGGGAAGGGGTGAGGGGGAAACCGGCACCATGGCTTGCGACCAGGTGAACAGGCCGATGCGCAGGCTCTGGTCCTGCACCCGGCCGGCCTTGCGGTCGGCGGCAATCAGTTCTTCCAGCCGCGGCGCAATCTCGCTCAGCATGTTGCGCCACTGCTGCATCATGAGGTTGCGGGCCTGGGCCAGCGATTCGGCCGAAAGTTCATCGGCAAAAATGGCTTGCTCAAGTTCCTGGTTGCCGTCGCCCAGCACATTGGCGGTGGCGGCGCGCAGGTGGTCGCCCACGTTATCGCCCAGGTAGCTCACCATGCGCGCCCAGTCACCGCGGGGCACAAAAGCCTCCTGCAGGATCTGGACCGTGTCGGTGCTGGCGTCATGCTCGGCCAGCCGCAGACGGCACAACTCTTCCATCAGCGTGCGCGGGTGCACGTCGCGCGTGACCGATTGGGCCAGCGCTTCAAAACTGGGAGCCGGGCCCTGGCGCGGCAAAGGCTGGGGCTTGCCGGCCGACGTGCGCAGCGCCGGGTCTGCCAGCCAGCGCATGAACAGTTCGGTGACCGGCGAGCGGCGGGGTTCACGTTCGCGCACTGGCTGGTTCTCCAGGCGCGCGATTTCGCGGCGGGTCAGCCCGGTGGTGGCGCTGATGCGGCTGGTCAGGCGGTTCGAGGGCAGATCAGCAAGCGCCAGGCGAGCGGCCCGGACAAAAGCCTCGCGCAGGCGCTCCTCAATCATCTGGGTGCTGATGCCCTTGCCCACGCACAACTGCGCCAATGGGGTCAGCAGGTTGCCCACGGCATCGAGCAGCAACTGCTTTTCCGCAGTCAGGGCCGATCCGGCAATTGATTCCGTCGCGGTGTCCAAGGTTCTATCCAACATGATGGCTGCAGTATAAATGTGCATAACGCACATTTAGCTGAAGTTTTGTAACAAAAACGATAACCGAGTAAGCGAAAGACTCTCGCTTCACCTCCCGGGGTGGGAGTTGCAATGCGCGTCTAGCGCTGCGCCAGCAGCATCTCGGCCCGGCGCAGATCGTCCAGCGTATCGATGTCGGTCACGGTGCCAGCGTCATCAGTATCGATAAATGCTACTGAATTAATAGCTTCTTGCGCCCGTACTATCTGGGCTGCACCCTGATTTCCTTGTAAATTCAGGAGCTCCGGACCACACGCCGCGGCAAAGCGTACCGGATGCCCGCGCTGGCCCTGGTAGCGCGGCACCGTGACCGCGCTGGCTGGAGCCAGTGCGATGGCAAGCAAGGTTTCACTGCGGATGAGCGGCAAATCGGCCGGCAAAATCAGCCAGCCGGGCGCGTCGGCCGTGGCCTTGACGCCGGCCGCGATCGAGTCGCCCATGCCTGGGCGCAGGGCATCAGGCTGCACCACGTGATGGGGAAGCCCGCTGGCGCGAACGGCGTCGAGCACATGGTCAAGCACGCGCTTGCCGGCGAGCAAAGCGTCAAGTTTGTGTACCTTGCCGCCGGATGCGGCAAAGCGCTCGCCCCGCCCGGCGGCCAGAACAATCACAACGGGAAGGCCAGAGACAGGCGAAGTCATGCGGGATGGGCAAGTCACGAAGAGGAGCCAACTTTATACTCCCCCTATGTCAGACCCAAGTTCCACCATTGCCGACCTGCGAAAGAGCTACGAGCACGCCGAGCTCAATGAAGGCGCTTCGCAGGCCGACCCCTTGAACCAATTCGGGCAATGGCTGGGTGAAGCCATCGCAGCCGAAGTGCCCGAGCCCAATGCCATGACGCTGGCCACCGTGGCCAGCAACCTGCGCCCTTCGACCCGCGTGGTGCTGATCAAGGGCTTTGACGAGCGCGGCATTGTGTGGTTTACCAACTATGGCTCCCGCAAGGGCCAGGAGCTGGCCGGCAACCCTTACGCTGCGCTGCAGTTTCACTGGGTTGAGCTGGAACGCGTGGTGCGCATCGAGGGCGTGGTTGAAAAAGTACCCGCCGAAGAAAGCGATGCCTACTTCAACAGCCGGCCGCTCGATTCGCGCATTGGCGCCTGGGCCAGCCCGCAAAGCGAAGTCATTGCCGGCCGCGGCGTGCTGCTGGCCAACGCCGCCAGATACGCTGCCAGATTCCTGTTGCAGCCGCCGCGCCCGCCGCATTGGGGCGGCTACCGCCTCAAGCCCGACCACTGGCAATTCTGGCAAGGCCGCAAGAGCCGCCTGCACGACCGTCTGCGCTACACGCTGCAGGCCGACGGCGGCTGGCTGCGGGAGCGGCTTGCGCCTTGAATACGATCCTCGCCCCCTGGCTTCTGCCAAGGGGCGAGGGAGTCATGCCCAATGATCGTCGAGCCGCTTGATCGACTGCTGCGCTACCGCATCGAGCTGGGCGCGAGACACCAGCGCTGGCGCGATTTCAGCCAGCGGCACCAGCGCAAAGGCGCGCTGCAACATGCGCGGATGCGGCACCACGAGACGTGCTGAATCAATGCGGGCGCCGCCATACAGGAGCAGGTCCAGGTCCAGCATGCGCGGCGCATTGCGGTACGGGCGCTCGCGACCGGCCTGCTGCTCGATCCGCTGCAACTCGTCAAGCAGAGCGGGCGCGCTCAGGCCGGTTTGCAGCTCTGCCACGGCATTGAAGTAGTCGGGGCCAGGCGCCGGGGCCTGACGGCCTGAATCGGTGTCGATGGGAGCGGTCTTGTAGAGGCTGGAAATTTTACGGACTTGAGTCAATGGCAAGCCGTTCAGGGCTTTTGCAGCCTGCCGCAGTGCCGCCACGGCATCGCCGAGGTTGGCACCGAGCGCGACGTAGGCGGTCACGCTGCGCTGCTCGCCCGTACGCATGGCAAGGCTTGCCCGGCTCAAGTGTTCGGGGCGGCACCCGACGAAGACGGCTCGCTGCTGCCCGTGGCATCGTGGCCCGAATCGGGATTGCTCCGGTTCGCGGGTTTGCGGCGACGGCGGCGTTTTTTTGCTGGCGCCGCGTCGCCCTGTTCTGGGGAAACCTGCGATTGGCCGGGCGCCGGGCGGCCACCGCCTGGCGAATTGCTCAATGCACTCTCTGCATCGGCATCTGCGCGCTTGACCCTGGCGCGCTGCGGCTGCGGGGATTTCAGTTGTGCCTGACGCAGCTCGTCAATCATGGTGTGGCGTTCGTCGTCATAGGCGGTGCTGAATTTTTCCCACCACTCGGCGAGTTCCGTATCAATCTCGCCGGTTTGCGCGCGCAAGCGCATGAAATCAAAGCCGGCGCGGAAACGCGGCTGCTCCAGCAGCGAATAGGGTGAACTGCCGCTGCGTTTTTCAAAGCGCGGCTGCATGATCCAGATTTCGCGCATGTCAATGCCCAGCTTGCCGCGGCCCGAGACATCGCCAATCCTGGCGTTGAAGGCGTCGTCAATCGCGTCCTGCAGCGCGGGCATGGGGTGTTCGCCGCGCTGGCAGCGCTGCTCCCAGCCGTGCCTCACATCGGACCAGAGCACGCAAGAGAGCAAAAAGCTGGGCGCGACCGGCTTGCCCTCTTCAACGCGGCGGTCGGTGTCGAGCAAGGCGAGATTCAGGAGCGGTTCGTCAGCCATTTCGACCACCACGTCAAGCAGCGGATAAATGCCGGTGCCCAGGCCGAGGGCTTTGAGCTGCGCAACGCTGGCCAGCGAATGGCCGGTCTGCAGCAGTTTGAGCATTTCATCAAACATGCGCGACTGCGGCACGTCGGCCAGCAAGCCCCGCATCTCGCGCAGCGGGGCAGCGGTCTTGTCTTCAAACCTAAAGCCCAGCGCATTGAGCTTGGCGGCAAAACGCACGGCGCGAATGATGCGCACCGGGTCTTCCCGGTAACGCACGGCCGGATCGCCAATCATGCGGATGATCTTTTTCTTCGTATCCTTGATGCCGTTGTGATAATCGACCACGATCTGGGTTTCGGGGTCGTAATACATGGCATTGATGGTGAAGTCGCGCCGCGCGGCGTCTTCTTCCATCGGGCCCCAGACGTTGTCGCGCAGCACCCGTCCCGATGCGTGCACGGCATGCTTCATGCCGGCCAGCTCGCTCCTGCTGGTGCGCTCATTGCCGCCCACCTGTTCGGCCAGGCTGCTGTCCAGGTGCGCGCGAAAGGTGGAGACTTCAATCACTTCATGCTCGCGGCCCCGGCCATAAACGACATGCACGATGCGAAAACGCCTGCCAATGATGAAGGCGCGGCGAAACAGCGACTTGACCTGCTCGGGCGTGGCATCGGTGGCCACGTCAAAATCTTTCGGGCGCAAGCCAACCAGCAGGTCGCGCACGGCGCCGCCCACCACATAGGCCTCAAAACCCGCGGCTTTGAGCGTGTGCACCACATCCATGGCGCGGTCATCAACCAGCTTGGGGTCAATGCCGTGTTCCTTGGGGCCGAGTTCCTGGCGTTTGCCGAAGGGCGATTTTTTGATCCACTGGGCAGCAGAATCAGTGTTGCCTGATTTGCCAAACAGCTTGTCGATAAATTTTTTAATCATATTTCCTTGCGGGACAGACCGCAGCTACACGACGTGAACCGGCTCTGTCCCCAACCCATTAAGGCAGGACAGACCCTGGCCGCGCAGCAACAACCGGCTCCGTCCCCGCTAAAACAGGTCAAGTATGCGCCAACCGCGCTCTGCGGCAAGCGCCCGCAGGCGCTCATCCGGGTTGGTGGCAACCGGGTGCGTGGCTTTTTCCAGCAGCGCCAGGTCGTTCATGGAATCGGTGTAAAACGTGGTTTGCACTTCACTCCAGCTCAGGTTGCGGGCAGCCAGCCATTGTCCCATGCGCGTGACCTTGCCCTCCCGGAACGAGGGGGTGCCCTTGATTTCCCCCATGAACCAGCCCTGGGCATCGCGTTCGAGTTCCACGGCAATCAGCTCTTTCACACCAAAGGCCTCGGCAATCGGTCGCGTCACGAACTCGTTGGTGGCGGTCACGATCACCAGCTCGTCGCCCGCCGAGCGGTGCTGATCAACCAGTTCCCGGGCCTGTTTTGTAATGGCTTTTTGCACGACTTCCCTCATGAAACGGGCATGAGCAGCTACTGATTTTATAGCGCCTTGTTCCCGAATCGCCTGGGTGGCAAAGCGCACGTAGTCATGAACATCGAGCGTTCCGGCGCGGTACTGGGCAAAAAATTCGGCGTTGCGGCGCTTGAACTGGGTCGCATCGCACCAGCCCAGCGCGATGGTGAACTCGCCCCATTCATAGTCCGAGTCGATCGGGATCAAGGTGTGATCCAGGTCGAACAATGCAATCTTTTTCCGGGCCGTCATTCGCTCTCCAGCATGGACTTGATCAGCGGAATCGTGATGGCCCGCTGGGTCTGCAAGGCGTAGGCATCGAGTTGATTGAGCAACTGCATGAGGCTGCCCAGGTCCCGCGAAAAGCGCGTCAGCATGAAACCCATCACCTCATCGCTCAAAAACACGCCGCGCGCGTCGGCTTCGCGCCTGAGCACGGCACGCCGCTCGGTCTCGCTCAAGACCTGCAGGCCAAACACATGGCCCCAGCCCAGACGGCTGCGCAAGTCCTCGCGCAGCGCCAGATCAGCCGGCGGTGCGTTGCCGGCCGCCAGCACCCAGCGCGGATGCCCGTCGGCAGCATTCAGCGCATTGACAAACCAGTTGAAGGCCGCCTGCTGCTGCACTGCGGTGTACAGGTGGCAGTCGTCCAGAATCACCGCCGCCCAGGACTCGTCGAACGCGGGCGGCTCCAGCACCGAAGCATCGATCCAGCCGCTGGCAGCGCCCTGCTCGCGCAGCGCTTCGCGAACCGCGCTCAGCAAATGGGTTTTGCCGCTGGCCGTTTCGCCCCACAAATAGGTGGGCACCGGCGCGCGCAGGCTGTTGCCGGTCCACAATTCAAGGTGTTTGAGCGCGGCCTCATTCGGCCCGCCGAAGAAATTGGCAAACGATGGGGGAGAAGCCAGCCCGATGTCCAGCGCGATCTGCTTCATGTCTGCGCCATCGTCGCGATCAGCCCTGGTACAGCCGGCTGGCCATGTACCCCGCCCGCACCCGGCGAATGCCGACCAGCAGCACCGCGCTGGCGGGCAAGGCAATCAGCACGCCAAGAAAGCCAAGCAATTGCCCAAAAGCCAGCAGCGCAAAAATCACCGCCAGCGGGTGCAGGCCAATGCGCTCGCCGACCAGCCGCGGGGTCAGGTAAAAACTCTCCACCAGTTGCCCGGCGCCGTAAACGCCCGCCACCACCAGCACACCGTACAGGCTGCCAAACTGTAAAACTCCAGCCAGAAGCGCCAGCAGCAAACCCAGGCCGAAGCCGAGGTAAGGAATGAAAAACGCCAGCCCGGTGAACACGCCCACCGGCACCGCCAGATCGAACCCGAACAGCGCCAGCGCAACGCTGAAATAGACCGCCAGCACGCCCATGACCAGCAACTGGCCACGCAGGTACTGGCCCAGCACCGAGTCGGCCTCGTCCATGAAGCTGTCAAAAGAAGCGCGCAGCTTGGGCGGAACCAGTTCGATGACAGCGGCGACAAACCGGTCCCAGTCCTTGAGCAAAAAGAACAGTGCTACCGGGACCAGCACCGCGTTGCCAACGAGCGCCAGCGCCACGCTGCCGCCCAGCTTGAGCGACGACATGACCGATCCAAAAGCCTCATCAAAGTTGGCATTGAGATACTTGACGACAAAAGTCTTGATGCTGGCAACATCCAGCGACACATTGATGCCGAACTGCGCCAGCCATGGGACCAGCGAGTTATTGAGCCGCTCCGCCAGCAAGGGCAGTTGCTCGCGCAGCAAGGGAATCTCCTTGACAAAAATTGGCACCACCAGCAGCAAAACCGACAAAAGCACCAGAATGAACAGGGTCTCCACCAGCAATACGGCCAGCACCCGCGGCATCCTGCCGCGGCCCATGTCGTCGAGTTTGTCCACCACCGGCGTCAGCGCGTAGGCCATCACGGAGGCCACCACAAAAGGCGTCAGCACCGGCCCCAGCAACCACAGCGCGAGCAGCGCCAGCGCGGCGATCAGACACCAGGTGGCGGTGCGTTTCTGGGTCGAAGTAAATTGCATGCGGTCTGGCACGGGGCCTTAGAATCTAAGGCTGGATTCTATCGGGCTTGTAGCGGAGCCCTACCCACCCAAGCAGCATGACCACTTCCTCCCCCACTTCTTCTCCCTTGAACTACAAAGACGCCGGTGTTGACATTGACGCGGGCGACGCGCTGGTTGAACGCATCAAGCCGCTGGCCAAAAAAACCATGCGCGAAGGTGTGCTGGCGGGCATTGGCGGTTTTGGCGCGCTGTTTGAGGTGCCCAAGCGCTACAAGGAACCGGTGCTGGTGAGCGGCACTGATGGCGTGGGCACCAAGCTCAAGCTGGCGTTTGAGTGGGCCATGCACGACACCGTGGGCATCGACCTGGTGGCCATGAGCGTGAACGATGTGCTGGTGCAAGGCGCCGAGCCGCTGTTTTTTCTGGACTACTTCGCCTGCGGCAAACTTGATGTGGAAACCGCTGCCGCCGTGGTGGGCGGCATTGCCCGGGGTTGCGAGCTGAGCGGCTGCGCGCTGATTGGCGGCGAAACCGCTGAAATGCCCGGCATGTACCCGGCCGGCGAATATGACCTGGCCGGTTTTGCCGTGGGAGTGGTTGAAAAATCAAAAATCCTGACCGGCAAAGAGGTAAAATCCGGCGACGTGGTGCTGGGCCTGGCTTCCAGCGGCGTGCATTCCAATGGTTTCAGCCTGGTGCGCAAGTGCATCGAGCGGGCCGCAGGATACCTTCCCGCCACGCTGGACGGCAAGCCCTTCAGGCAGGCGCTGATGGAACCGACCCGCCTGTACGTCAAAACCGTGCTGGCCGCATTGGCCGTTCACCCCCCTTCGTCCGGCTCAGGACAGGGCATCAAGGCACTGGCCCACATCACTGGTGGCGGCTTGCTGGAAAATATTCCGCGCGTGCTGCCCGACGGCATGGCCGCGCACCTCAGGAAAGGCAGTTGGCCACAGACCGAACTGTTTGCCTGGCTGCAGAAAACCGCGGGCATTTCCGACTTTGAAATGAACCGCACCTTTAATAACGGCATCGGCATGGTGGTGGTGGTGGATGCCGGCAGCGCCGATGCCGTAACCAAGACCTTGCGGGCGCACGGCGAGAAGGTTTATGCGATTGGCGTGATTGGCCTCATCGGCTCGGGCGCTGCAGTCACGATGATCTGATTCCACCGGCAATCAACGCCCTGCTCACCCGACGATCATTTCAGGTTCCTGATCTCGGGCGTTGCGACGCCTTGTTCCCAGCTTCGCGCGTACCCCGGCCTACAGCGGCCGATAGCGCTCCACCCCCGCGGCCACGGGGACCCACCCAGAAATATTATCCGCCGTGAAGGCCAACACCGACAACGGAGCGGGGTCCGCTGCCAGCGAAAAATCGTTTATAGAACCGATCACGTGAAAGGCAACACCTTGAGCACGCAAAGGATGTCGGTCACCACGAAGACCGCGAACACCGCGAAAACCAGCCCCAAGATGCCGCCGACAAGCACCTGGCATGCGTTGCGTGCTGTCCGTTGGCGCCCATGACTCGCAGCCATTGATCCTGTGCCGCGTTAATTTACCGAGCGCATCGCCAGGAGGGCCAGCGGCTTTTCTCCGCGTAGCAAAGCCGCACCGCGCTCGGCAATCATGATTGTGGGTGCATTGGTGTTGGCTGAGCTCATCGTTGGCATGGCCGAAGCGTCGATCACGCGCAATCCGCGCACGCCACGCAAGCGCAGGTCGGGATCAAGCGGGGCTGCATCGTCACTGCCCATTCGGCATGTGCCGCTGGGATGGAAGACCGTGCCGCCCTTGGTACGTGCGAATGTCTCCAGCGATGCATCGTCCCGCACCTGGGGACCCGGAAAGTATTCATCGCGCACTAGATCGCGGAAAGCGGGCTGGTCATATATCTCGCGCAGCGCCCGAAGACCTGCGACCAGCACCTTGATGTCGTGTGGTGCCGTCAGGTAGTTCGTCATGATGCGGGGCGCAGCAAGAGGGTCCGCACTTGCCAGCGTGACCCGCCCGCGCGACTCGGGGCGGCACTGCGCCGCCGAGGCCGAGAACCCCGAGAAGCTGTGCAGGGGGTCTCCCGGGCGGTCAACCGAGAGGGGCATCACGTTGAGCAGCACATCGGCCCGACCGTCACGCGCATACTCACTGCGAATCATGCCGCCGACCTGCCCTGCGCCGACCGTCAAAGGCCCACGCTGGCCAAACAGCCACTGGGCACCCATTGAGGCCAGCTTGAAGGGATTGCGGACATCGTCGTTGAGCGACATGCGCTTCTTCAGCCTCACGATCACTCGAGCTTGGTAGTGGTCCTGCAGGTTGGCCCCGACGTCGGGCGCGTGCAGCCGAACTGGAACGCCGGCCTGACGCAGCGCATCCTCCGGTCCGATGCCCGACAGTTGCAATATCTGCGGCGATTGCAGGGCGCCTGCTGAGAGCAACACCTCCCGGTCACACCGCCCACTTTGCACTTGGCCCTCCTGGAGCCACTCGACACCGACGGCGCGGTCTCCCTCAATCAGAACCCGGCTCACGGTCGCACCTGTCACGACCGTAAGGTTGGGCCGTCCCATTATTGGAAAGAGAAACGCGTCAGCCGCCGAACATCGCCAGTGCCCCTGTAGAGTCAGCTGATATGGCCCCACGCCCTCATCTTGGGCGCCGTTGAAATCAGGGTTGTAGGCCCAGCCGACCTGTTGCGCCGCCTCTAGCCACGCGTCGCAATAAGGATGGTCGTTACGCAAGTCAGAGACGCCTAGTTCGCCGTCGCGTCCATGGAAAGGACTAACCTTCCCGCTGTAGCGTTCCGACCGCAGAAAATAAGGCAGCACCTGCTCATACCCCCAGCCAGTTGCGCCATGGGCTTCCCAGGCGGTGTAATCTGCTTTTTGCCCCCGGATATAAATCAATCCATTGATGGCGCTGGATCCACCCAGCAGCCGCCCGCGTGGCCAAGAGATGCGGCGCTGTCCGGTGGCTTCTTGCGGCTCGGTCTCAAACTGCCGAGAAAAACGGGCATCGAATATGGTCCGGAAGTAGCCCACCGGCAACCTCAGCCAGAAATTCCTGCTGCGCCCACCGGACTCCAGCAGAAGAACGCGTACGGAGGGATCTGCGGTGAGCCGGTTCGCAAGCAGGCAACCGGCCGAGCCCGCCCCCACGACGATGTAGTCATAACCACCAGCTGCTTTTTGAATAGGGAATTGCAATGTCATTTTGCCAATGGTATAGTTAACTGTACTTTTGTCAATTAAGGTTATTTCTGGTGCTTACCCTCGATTCGCCCATCCCGCTTTACGTGCAATTGTCAGATCTCTTCCGCCGTCGCATCATTCGGCGCGAATGGACATTGGGCATACGGATTCCATCGCTACAGCAACTCACGTCGGATTTCGGCGTGTCCCGAATGACCCTGCGACAGGCGATTGACGTGCTTAGCCGGGAAGGTTTGCTGTCGGCAGAACGAGGGCGCGGCACCTTTGTCAGCGGCCTGCCCGAGCAACAGCGCTGGCTCAAGGTGGAGACAACTCTGGCCGATCTTGCGGAGATGTACCGCGACACCCAGCCCACCATCCTAAACATCGAACCACTCAGTTCGCCCCCGCCGCTGGACCCTCAGGACGGCACGCCAGCGGCTGCCTACATGCACATGCGGCGCCTGCATTCGCACGATGACCGGCCCTACAACGTCATTTCCATCTTCCTGGCGCGCGACGTCTTTGACCTCGCGCCCGAGCAGTTCCGCACCCGCACGGTGGTTTCGGTACTGCAGGAACTGCCTCAGGTGAAAATTGATCGGGCGCGCCAGACCCTGACCATCTCCACCGCTGATGTCGAGGTGGCAGGGTTGCTGGGTATCCCTATTAACAGTCCGGTGGCCGAAGTTAGGCGTGTTTTCTGCGATGCTCAGGGCAGCATCATCTACCTGGGTCTTATCACTTACCGCGGCGACTTCGTTCGCCTCGAGATGGATCTCAAGCCATGAACGCTGCTTTCACCGGCATCGAAACGCGCATTGCCCGGCTGGATGCCTTTGTCTTGCACGCCCCCTGCGCGCCGGTTCGCACCTCATTCGGCGTCATGAACGAGCGCCCCGCCCTCCTTGTTCGGGTAGAAGACCTAGATGGTGCACAGGGCTGGGGTGAGGTGTGGTGCAACTTTCCGGCGTGTGGTGCCAGCCATCGGGCTGCGCTGCTGCGCACCCTGGTCGCCCCCGCTCTCCTGAACGAGCCTGCTCAAGCCCCAGCGGACTACAGCCTCGCACTCACGCAGCGCTTTGCTGTATTGGCGCTGCAAAGCGGCGAACATGGCCCCTTCGCTCAAGTGATTGCAGGGGTAGACCAAGCCTTGTGGGATCTGGCAGCTCGCCGCGCTGGGGAGCCGTTGTGGAGGTTTCTTGGCGGGAGCGGCCAAGCGGTGCCTGCTTATGCCAGTGGCATTGGCCCGGATGGCGCCATCGACACTGCGCTGGCGCAACAAGCCGCTGGCCACCGCGCCTTCAAGCTAAAGGTTGGTTTCAACCCGCAGGCCGACCTTCAGCGCGTGGCGCGTCTGCGCAAGGAACTGGGATCGCACGCACACCTGATGATCGATGCCAACCAGGCCTGGACGCCCGAAGAGGCAACCAATCGCTGCCAGGAATTTGCTGACCACGCCCTCGACTGGATCGAGGAACCTATGCGAGTCGATCAGCCTTGGTCCGCTTGGCAGGCCCTGGCGCGTGCCTTGCCCATGCCGCTGGCCGGCGGGGAGAACCTGACCGGCGACGTATCTTTCGACGAAGCAATTCAAAGCGGTGCGCTGGGCGTGCTGCAGCCAGACCTAGCCAAGTGGGGCGGCATCACGGGCTGCATGGCGGTAGCCCGCCACGCCTTGGCCGCGGGGCTGCGCTACTGCCCGCACTACCTCGGTGCGGGCGTCGGCCTGGCTATGTCGGCCCATGTGCTGGCGGCTGTGGGCGGCGATGGCCTGCTTGAGATGGACATCAATCCCAATCCCCTTCGTGACCTTCTGGGCGGCGGCATGACAGCCGTGCAAGACGGTATCGTCGTTTTGTCCAACGCACCCGGCTTCGGCACGCCGCCGGAACTGGCCCTTATGAATGATTACGCAATTTTCAAATAACAAGATGATTCAGCCTCCTTCCACTTCAGCTTCAACTCCTGTTGCGATGGTCAGCCTTCCCGCCCCGTCGTGGCTGCGCATGCTGGTAGCGCGACTGGTCATCCTCGTCGCGCCTTGGGCTTTCCTGTTGGCAGTGTGGTACTTGGTCAAGTACTCTGGCCTTGTGCAATCACAGTTGCTGCCCTCGCCTGAAGCTGTGGCGGCGCAGTTCTGGCTTTCGATGACCACGGAAAACCTGTGGTTGGACATGCTGCTGTCCACACAACGCGTGTTCCTGGGTTTGTTGTTCGGCATGCTGGTGGCGGTTCCGGTCGGCTTTGTCGTCGGCTGGTACAAGCCGATCCGGCGCTTTGCCGATCCACTCATCAACTTCTTCCGCGCGTTGCCGCCGATAGCTTTGATACCGTTGGTCATCGTCTATCTGGGCATTGGTGAAGTCGCCCGGGTGTCGATCCTTTTCTACGCATCGTTCTTCGCCGCTGTCATCGTGATGTACGAAGGCATGGGCCAGATCAGCCCGATCTACGTGCGCGTGGCCCGTACGCTCGGCGCCTCCGATCTGGAAATTTTTTGGAAGGTCATGTTGCCAATGACGGTGCCGCACATGCTTACGGCCTTGCGGGTCGCACTGGGCGTGTGCTGGGCTACGCTGGTCGCGTCGGAACTGGTGGCAGCCCAGAGCGGACTGGGAGCCAAGATCCAGAACGCGGCGTCCTTTTTTAATCTGGATGCGATCTACATGGGCATCATCTGCATCGGCGTCATCGCGCTGGGAATGGACACGCTGTTACGCGCTCTGTCCAAGCGCCTGCTTGTCTGGCAAGACCGGGTGGGAGACTAAACATGAGCGCGCGAATTGCATTTCATAACGTGTCGATGGCTTTCGAGACGCCACGTGGGCGCCTCGACGTAGTCAGTGACGTGAGCTTCGATATTCGCCAAGGAGAGTTTGTGTCGCTGGTGGGCCCTTCGGGCTGCGGCAAGACGACCATGCTTAACATGGCGGCAGGCTTTGCATACCCTACCGGTGGACAAGTGCTGCTGGACGGGTGCCCCATCTCTGGCCCAGGGCCAGATCGAGGCGTCATCTTCCAGGAGTACGGCGTGTTTCCCTGGCTCACGGTGCGCCAGAACGTCGAATTCGGGCTGCACCTGAAAGCCAATGCTGCCAGCGCTGCCGAGCGCGGCGAAATCGTCAAGCGCTACCTTGGGCTGATGGGCCTTACAGACTTCGCGGATGCCTTTCCCAAGACCCTGTCGGGAGGCATGCGACAGCGCCTGGCATTGGCCCGTACCTATGCGGTGCGGCCCGATTTTCTTTTCATGGACGAGCCCTTCGGCGCTCTGGATGCGCAAACCCGCAGCGCCATGCAGGACTTGCTCTTGGGTGTGCTGCAGAGCGAAGGTAAGACCGTGATGCTGATCACGCATTCAGTGGAAGAGGCGCTCTACCTTTCCAACCGTGTGATTGTGATCTCGGCAAGACCATCCCGCATCAAGAAGGTCATCGATATTCCATTTCCATTTCCGCGCCAGCAATCCCTGCATAACCTTCCAGAATTTACGCGTCTGCGCAGCGAGGTGCATGCGCTGGTGATGGAGGAATATGCCGCGCAACAACGGCAAAACACGGGGAGCCCGTCCCCCGGCTGAACGGCGGGCGCTACCAACTACTAACGGAGATATCGTATGAAACAAGTTACTAAGTTTGACGTGAGTCCTAACCGTCGCCAGCTCCTTCAGGCTGGCGGGACCCTTGCCGCCGCGTCGGCCCTGGGTATCCCCGCGATGGCGCAGGCCCAGGCCCCTCTGCGCGTCGGCTACGTCAACACGCTGGCGGTCAACGCCCAAATGTGGCTGGCCGAGTCGCTCGGGCACTTCAAGCGTGAAGGCCTCAACGGCATCCAGTACACGATGTTCAGCACAGGCCCTGAGCTGTTCCAGGCACTTGTCGGCGGCAGCCTGGACGTGCTCACCACTGGCGCGGTATTGTCTAACTTCCCGGCTCGCGGCCAGGGCAAGGCCTTTCTGATCAACAGTGTCGAGTACGCCACGGCGCAGCTGTGGGTGCATCCGGACATGGGCGTCAACAGCTTCGCTGATCTAAAGGGCAAGCAGATTGCTACGTCCGTGGGCACCACGGCGCACGTATTCCTGCATCGTGCACTGGCCGCAAATGGCATCAATTCGCTCAAGGACGTTCAGGTGGTCAACCAACGAATGCCCGACGCGGTAACCGCGTTCATTTCGAAGGCTGTACCGGCGGTGGCCCTTTGGGTACCGTTCAATTTGCAGATCAAGGCTCGGTCACCTGCCGCTAAGATGATCGTTGATGCTTCGGCCTATTACCCACAAGCAGCCATCGTCGGCGGATGGGCAGCCCGGAACGACTTCTATGCCAACCGTAAGGACACGCTCATGGCGATCTGTCGCGCTTGGGCTACGGCCAATGACTACCTCGTGAGCAAGCCTGATGAGGCCGTCGAGTTGGTCCAACGCGAGCACTACCAGAACGTTCCCTTGGCCGAGCTGAAGGAGCAGTACAAGGCATCTAAGCTTTTCACGACCCAAGAGTGGGTGAAGATGTACGGCGACGGAACGGTGACCAAGTGGCTGGATCAGGTCACTGACTTTAACGTCGAGATTGGCGCCATGAAAAACCCGCTCCGTGCAGGAACCTATTTCGACGCAACCATCATGCCCCGCGCGGTCGCGCTCAAATGAGCGAAAGTCCAAGAGACCGCTTCATCAATGGCCGTTGGACGGCGGCGCATGGCGGCGTATTTGAGGTGCACAACCCGGCCCATCCGGACCGGGTTGTCAGCAGCTGGACCGCGTCGAGCCCGACCGATGTCGAAGAAACGCTGCGAGCAGCCGGCGAGGCCTTTCGTGACTGGCGAGGCGTGCCAGTCTTTGAAAGGCATACGGCACTGACTGCATTCGCGGCAGCGATCGAGGCACGCTTGCAAGACATTGCTCAGGCCATCACGCTGGAGCAAGGCAAGCCGCTGACCGAGGCGCGTGCCGAGGCCAGTAAGGCGCTGCAGGAGGCCCGATTTGCATTCACTCAATGTTTGCAGCCCTCCGGCGCTGCCCCCATGGGAGCTCGCCCCGGTTTCCGAGACCTGGTGATCAGGCGCCCTCGGGGCGTGATCGCTGCGGTTACGCCTTGGAACTTTCCCATTCTGACGCCGATGCGTAAGATCGCACCGGCGCTGGCCTGGGGGAACTGCGTGGTCATCAAACCGTCCGAATTCACCCCGGGCGCTGTGGCGCTGATCGCAGATGCGGCGGCACAGACCCTGCCATCCGGCGTGCTTCAAGTGGTCAATGGCGCAGCCGAGACTGCGCGCGCGCTGGTCGGCTCGCCACTCGTGCAAGGCATCACCTTCACGGGCTCTGTTGCCACGGGACGGCAGGTTTATGCGGCCGCAGCCGAGTCTCTGGCAGAAATATCGCTGGAACTGGGCGGCAAGAACGCAGCAGTGGTCCACGATTGCGAGAATGTCGCAGCGACAGCCTCCGCCATCATGGGCGCCGCGATGCAGTGTGCCGGACAACGCTGCACGGCCATCAGCCGCGTCATCGTTCGCGAATCACTGAGAGCACCTTTAGTTCGCGCGCTGGTAGAGATCGCTGAAGCGGCGGTGCTCGGCGACGGCATGCAGCCTGGGGTGACCATGGGTCCTGTCACCACGGCAGCGCAATTGTCAAAGGTTGAACAGATGGTCGCGGAAGGCCTGCAATCAGGCGCCCTTCTGCGCACAGGGGGTCGTCGGGTCCAACCAGATACTGCACGAGACGGCCGATTCTACGCACCCACTGTATTCGACGCGGTGCCGCCTTCAGCCAGCGTCGCCCGCGAAGAGATTTTTGGTCCCGTACTCAGCGTACTCGGCTATGAGACGCTTGAACAATGTATCGAACTCGTCAACGACGTGCCTTTTGGCCTGACATCAAGCTTTTTTTCCAACGACTATCGCGCGGTACGTGCCTTCATGGAGCAGGCGAGGACGGGCATGTTGCACGTTAATCATGGCACCATCCCTGACAGCCACATGCCTTTTGGCGGTATTGGCCATTCGGGCGTTGGTGCTTATTCCGTTGGCCCCTCGGCACAGTTTTTCTATACCACCGAGCACGCGGTCTACCTACCATGAGCGGGCGCCGACACATCATCGTCCACGAGAACGACACCGTCTCCACTTTGCTTGACGGCGACACCGCAGCCACGTCACTAGAGGACGGGCGACCTTGCGCAGCGGGTATCCCCTTCGGCCACAAAGTGGCGGTGAAGACAATGTCCAGCGGCGCGCCTGTCATGAAATACGGTGTTGCCATTGGCGTTGCGACGCAAACCATCGTTCCCGGGGAACACGTGCATGTCCACAACTGCCGCTAAGACCATGCAGTTCGCGATCAGCGGCTACCGGCGCGAGGATGGTCGCCTGGGTCTGCGCAACCATTTGCTGGTGCTCTCCACCCTTGCGCTGACGAACCGAATCGCCCAGTTGGTCGCGGTCACGGCACCCGCCTGCATATTGGTAGCGGGGGATATGCAAAGGGGCCTGCGGGGGCGGGACGCTGCGTTGCAGGACCGCGTGATCCGCGCCCTTTTGCAGCATCCCAACACCGGGGGCGCAGTGGTGTTCGTGCACGACGCTCCGGCGCGTCAACGCCTGCATGACTGGGCCTGCACGTGTGGCAAGCCCATTGAGGTACTCGCCTTTATGGAAGGGCGCGGCGTAGCCGAAACTGTGCAGCGCGGCAGCGATGCCGTGGCCCGGGTGCAAGCGGTCCTGCAATCGCAGTCACGAACGCCCGGACACTTGGGCGAGTTGACGGTGGCGCTTGAATGCGGCGGTTCTGACGTGACGAGCGCTGTTTGCACAAATCCCGTGATCGGCGGGTTCGTGGATCTTGTCGTGGCAGCGGGCGGTAGCGCCGTCGTGAGCGAGACAGCCGAATTTATCGGGACTGAGCCAGTGGTGGCGCAGCGCGCCGGCTCGCCTGAGGCCGCAGCCTCCATCTTGAGTGCAATTGCCCGACGCGAACAGATGATGCAGGAAGGCGGCGAGGACTACCGTGGCATCAACCCGACTCAGGAAAACATCTTAGCCGGATTGACCACCCTAATCGAAAAAAGCATGGGCGCCGTGGCCAAGTGCGGAGAGTCCCCGCTCATGGGACGCCTTGACTTTGCGCAGGAAATGCCGGGACCCGGCCTGTGGTTCATGGACACGCCCTTCTTCAGCCCGGTGTCCATCACGGGCATGGTCTGCGCTGGAGCCCAGCTCACGCTATTTGGCATCGGCGTTTTCAATCCATCGGCCGTACCGCTGGCTCCCACAATAAAGATTTGCGGAAATCCCGCGACCGTGCGGAATTGGCCTGACGCCATAGACGTGGATATCTCGATGCTCGTCGATGGCCGCAGCAGCCTGAGCGAAGCCGTTCGGACCTTGACTCGGAAAGTGGTTGAAGTGTGCGCCGGCGAATTGACATGGGCCGAACGTTGGGGCGAGGGCCAAATAATCGTACCCAGAGAATCAGAATCTATCTGACTGCCTGAAAGATGAAAGACTAAACAACCACCGGCTGAAGCCGGAGGGTTTTCATTACGGACTGAAAGTCCTGATACGCGTCGCCTGAATGGGGAGTGTCCGAATTTCTGTGTGTGAGGCGGTTTCGATATTAGCTGAAGTTTGACGGTTTTCGGATTTTAATTTTTTCAAATAGGCCCCTGCCAGGCCGCCGGAGGCACCCCCGGTTGTGCCATGTACTCATGCACTAACCCACACCCGCAAGCGTCGATCCGAAGGGCTGACAGGGAACTCTGACAGGCTATGCGGCCTGGGTAAATCGCTCCTCGTACAGAATGGCAAACTGATTCATCGCCGCCTTCCAATGCGGTGAGGCCCGAGCCCAATCCTTGGTGATGTTGCGCAGGGCCAGCCAGATCAGCTTGGTCGCAGCCTCATCATTGGGGAAATGCCCTCTGGTCTTGACAATCTTGCGTAAGCGGGCGTTCACGCTCTCAATCGCAGTGATCGTATAGATCACCCGACACACCTCGGGCGGGAAGGCAAAGAAGGGAATCACTTTGTCCCAGACCCTGCGCCATGCACCCACCACAGTGGGAAATTTCTTGCCCCACTCGCCGCTCTCAAACGCGTCCAATTCAGCCAGTGCCGCCTCAGCGCTGGGCGCGGTGTAGATCGGTTTGATGGCCGCAGCCAAGGGTTTGCGATCCTTCCAGCTGGCATAGTCCAGGCTGTTGCGCATCAAGTGCACGATGCAGGTTTGCAGCGTTGTTTGGGGGTACACCACAGCCAGGGCTTCACCCATGCCTTTGAGGCCGTCTGTGATGGCAATCAGGACATCGTTGCAGCCCCGGGTCTTCATGTCGTTGAAGACTTTCATCCAGAACTTGGCCCCCTCGGCGCCCTCGATCCAGATGCCCAGAATGTCACGCGTGCCATCGGCCAACATGCCCAACGCCAGGTAGACCGCCTTGTTGCGTACCACGCCGTCTTGGCAAATCTTCACACGCAGGGCATCAAAGAAGACCACCGGGTACATGGCTTCCAGCGGCCGTGCCTGCCACGCCGTGACCTCGCTCATGACAGCATCGGTGACGCTGCTGATGAGGTCTGGTGAAACGTCTACGGCACACATCTCGGTCATAAAACCCTGTATCTCGCGCACTGTCATGCCTCTGGCATACATGGCGATGATTTTGTCGTCAAAGCCGGTGAGGCGGCGCTCGTGTTTGCCGATGAGTTGGGGCTCAAAGCTGCCTTCGCGTTCGCGTGGCACTTCAATGTGTACCGAGCCACTGTCGGTGATCACGGTCTTGGCGCTGCTGCCGTTGCGGTGGTTGGTGGCGCCGTCTGGCTTGGCTTGTCCAGCGGCGTAGCCCAAGTGGTGGCTCATCTCGGCGTTCAGGGCGCGCTCGATGAAGGCTTTCTTGAAATTGTGGAAGATGTCTTCGAACTGCTCCTTGGTGACCGGGCCAGGGATAAGCTCTTCGAGCAATTTGGCTGAAATTTGCGGCAGGGCCGCTTTGCCGCTCGATGCGGCTTTGTTGAGATTGCGAGGCATGAAAACTCCTTTGGGGGAATGTTATGCCTTACACACAAAATTTCGGATAGGCTCTGCCTGACAGCCTGCACCCTTAGTTGTTAGTTGAGCCGACGCGTGTGTTACCGTTTACCGATGACCCCGTTGACTGATTAGCCGCACACCGCGGTCAACCGGCAAACACCTGCGCTCAAACCCTATGCATGACCCCCCCCGCCGCCTCCCGCCCGCCATCTGGGCCTTGGGCTTTGTCAGCCTGCTGATGGATGTCTCGTCCGAAATGATTCACAGCCTGCTGCCGGTTTTTATGGTAACGGTGCTGGGCACCAGCATGTGGGCGGTCGGGCTGATTGAAGGCGCGGCCGAGGCCACGGCGCTGATCGTCAAGGTGTTCTCGGGCGTGCTCAGCGACTACTGGGGCAAGCGCAAGCCGCTGGCGGTGCTGGGTTATGGCCTGGGCGCGGCCTCCAAACCTCTTTTCGCCTTGGCCACAAGCACCGGCATGGTGCTGGCTGCCCGCCTGATAGACCGCATTGGCAAGGGCCTGCGCGGCGCGCCGCGTGATGCGCTGGTGGCCGACCTGGCGCCGACCGACATGCGCGGCGCGGCGTTCGGGCTGCGCCAGGCGCTTGACACCGTGGGCGCATTCGTTGGCCCGCTGCTCGCCATGGGGCTGATGCTGCTCTGGGCGAATGACTTCCGGGCGATTTTCTGGGTCGCGCTGATTCCCGGGTTCATGGCCGTGGCGCTGCTGCTGTTTGGCGTGCGCGAACCCGAGCGTGCGCCGCTCACCAAGGGATCAACACGCGTCAACCCGATCAGCCAGGCCAACCTGCGCCGCCTGAGCACGCCCTACTGGCGTGTTGTCATCATTGGCGCCATCTTCACGCTGGCGCGCTTTAGCGAAGCTTTCCTGGTGCTGCGCGCGCTGCAAGGCGGCCTGCCGATTGCTTACACGCCGCTGGTGCTGATCGGCATGAACGTCATCTATGCCTTGGGCGCTTACCCGTTTGGCAAACTCTCGGACCGCGTCAGCCACAGCGCACTGCTGGTTTGGGGGCTGCTGGTGCTGATTGCCGCCGATGTGCTGCTGGCCTCCAGCAACCACTTGTTCTGGGTCGCGGCCGGCATTGCGTTATGGGGGCTGCACATGGCCATGACCCAGGGCTTGCTCGCCACCATGGTGACCGACACCGCGCCATCCGACCTGCGCGGCACCGCCTTCGGTTT
The DNA here is from genome assembly GCA_964371235.1 of uncultured Polaromonas sp. Lineage (GTDB taxonomy): Bacteria > Pseudomonadota > Gammaproteobacteria > Burkholderiales > Burkholderiaceae_C > Polaromonas. The sequence goes on along the minus strand of CAYJMW010000024.1, from coordinate 26,590 downwards.
TTTCAATCTGGTGAGCGGCCTGGCGATGCTGCTGGCCAGCACGCTGGCCGGGGTGTTGTGGGACCAGCTCGGCGCACCCATGACCTTTGCCGCGGGCGCGGCCTTCAGCCTGGCGGCGCTGGCGCTGCTGGGCTTATGGCGAAGGCCTGTGCCGCAGCAATGACGGCGCTGATGTGAGGTCGGCCCACAAGCTGGATAATATGTCCTGATTTGATCGAAATATGTCCGACCCGGAGCGGATAAGTCATCATGGCCCAGCAAAAATAAGGGCTTCAACCTCTTGTACAAAGGAAATCTTGTCATGAAAACCTGTCTGATTGTGATTGATGCGCAGGAATCCTTCCGCCATCGGCCGTATTCCACCGAGCGCGACCTGCCCGCCTATCTGGCGGCGCAGAACGCGCTGATTGCAGGCTGCGTGGCCCGCGGCGTTCCGGTGCTGCGCGTGTTCCATGTGGACGGCCCCAAAATCGCCAGCAACCCGTTTGCGCTGGAATCGGGCCATGTCGTACCGCTGGAAGGTCTGACAGATTTCACCGCGGCCGCCACGTTCCACAAAGGCCGGCACAGCGCGCTGGTCGGCACCGGGCTCGACGTGTGGCTGACGAAGAACGGCATCGGTCGGCTCATCATCAGCGGCATCCGCACCGAGCAATGCTGCGAAACCACAGCCCGCCACGCTTCCGATCTGGGCTGGACCGTTGACTACGTGCCGGACGCCACGCTCACCTATGACATGCAGCAGCCCGACGGCAGCCCCCTGAGCGCCGCCGACATCAAGGCACGCACCGCGACCGTTCTGAAAGACCGCTTCGCCACGATTTGCACGGTCGAGCAGGCCTTGCAGCGCGCCAGCGCCGACGCGGCGCTGTCATGAAAATGAGAGCATTCACATGGCGGCATCCGGCAATAGCGATGTGATCGATGTCTATTTTGTGCTGCTGCCCGGCAGCCTGGTGCTGGACTGGGCCGGACCCGCAGAGGCTTTACGCATCGCCAATCAGGGGCTGGCAGCGCAAGGCCAGGCGGCGCGTTTTGCGCTGCGCTTTGTCAGCCCCGAACCCACATCACTGACGTCGGTGGGCGTGGCCGTGACGGGCCTGGAGCCCTTGCCCGTGCTGAACGCGGCAGCGCCATGCTGGGTGGTGCTGGTCGGCCAGCCGGGCCAGGCCATCCCGGTGGACTCGCAGGCATCACGCGCCACGCTGCACTGGCTGCGCGGCCTGCGTCTGGCCGCTGGCCGGGTGGAACTGGTCACCATCTGCGCCGGCGCGGTGCTGGCCGCCCACGCCGGTTTGCTGACCGGGCGGCGCGCCACCACGCATCATCAGCACCTGGACGAATTGCAGCGCGTTGAACCGCAGTGCGATGTGGTCGCCAACCGGGTGTTTGTGGAAGACGGACCGGTCTTCAGCAGCGCGGGCGTCACCACCGGCATCGACCTTGTGCTGCACCGCATCAGCGCCCTGTGCGGCCCGGTGCTGGCCGCCCAAGTCGCGCAAACCATGGTGGTGGCGCTGCGGCGCGGCCCGCAAGACCCGGAGCTCTCGCCCTTTCTGGCCTGGCGCAACCACATTCACCCCGCCCTGCACCGCGTGCAGGATGCCGTGAGCCAGGCGCCCCAAACCGGCTGGACCGTGCCGCGCATGGCCGACGTGGCGCACACCTCGCCGCGCCATCTCACACGGCTTTTTCTTGAACATGCCAGCATTGCACCGCTGCAATATCTGCGCCGCATCCGGCTGTCGGCGGCGCAGGCGGCCCTGCAGTCGGGTTGCAATGTGACCCAGGCCGCCGAAGCGGCGGGTTTCAGTTCAGACACCCAGTTGCGCCGGGCGTGGCACCAGTTTGCCGGGGAAGGCACGCCTTCAAGCGGGGCGTCGCTATCAAACAAATAGCTATCAGCTCAATATGCGCCTTGGATAAAGGCTGATTTCTCTGAACGTTTGTAACTACTCAGGCAGGAGTAGAAGTTTCCAGCGCAAAGGCGCTAAGAAGTCACGTGAAGATAACTTGACCAATTAATCTGGTTGTGGTTTAAAGCGGGTATGCATGTCGCATCCGGAATTGACCAGATCAAATCACGATACTGCTCTCTTGCACCGTTGATGGATGAACGACTGCGTCGGCAATGGGCAGCGACGCAAGCTCAGGCCTATGGCTGGGGTGGTGTGAGCGCGGTGAGCGATGCGACCGGCATGTCCCGCAACACAATCCGCAGGAGCGTGCAAGAGTTGGAGCCGCGCAAGAAGAAGCCCAAGGCCGTCGTGGAGGCTCGCCTGCGCAGGAAAGGAGGCGGTCGCAAGCGCCTGACCGAGTCTGATCCGGGGTTGCTCGATGCGTTGGAAGTCCTGGTGGAGCCAATGAGTCGGGGTGATCCGCAATCGGCATTGCGCTGGACCTGCAAGAGCACCGCCCGCTTGGCAGAGGAATTGACGCGGCAGTCGCACCCCATCGGAGCGTGGACGGTGGTCGCGTTGCTCAGGAATGCTGGCTATAGTTTGCAGAGCAACCGCAAGACCAAGGAAGGTGCGAGTGCTCGGAAACAACCCCCATCGCGACCGTGCCGGAACTGCAGTTGGCCTTCGAGGCAGCGGGCGCGTTGCCGGCGTTCTTGGCGCCACTGATGCCCTATCCAAGCCTCCGGACTCACTGCTTGGACTGCTGCACGCGCGGAGCTCGCCAAGCCTCCGGTGTACACTGCGCCCTGAGGTACCGCACAGACGGGGCCCGGCCGACCGGCGACCAGGAGACTGACCATGCATTTGCAACAGCGCGAGCACATCGATACCGTCCTGCATGTCGCAGAGGACGGCGTCGGCGCCCCGAAAGCGAGCGCGCACGACGAGTTTATCCGTGCCTCCTGGTCACGCTGTGTGCATGAACACAGGCTCGATCCCACACGCATGCAGGAGCCCATTATCCTGCCGAGCGAGCTCCTGCGCGAACACCAGGATCGGATCGAAGAGTTCTTGCACATCGCGCGCCACGGTCTGGAGACGCTTTATCAGCAAGTCGCCGGTCTCGGCTACTGCGTGCTGTTGACCGATGCGCGCGGCGTGACGGTCGACTTCCTCGGCGACCTGGTGTTCGAGCCAAGCCTGCGCAAGGCAGGCCTGTACCTCGGTGCCGACTGGAACGAGCGCAACGCCGGCACCTGCGGCGTCGGCACCTGCATTGCGACGGGCGAGGCGCTGACCGTGCATTTGACTGATCACTTCGACGCGACCCATATCCCGCTGAGCTGCACGACCGCTCCGATCTACAACGCGCAGGGCAGTCTCAATGCCGTGCTGGACATCTCGCGGCTGACCTCTCCGCAGCCCAAGGAAAGCCAGCATCTCGCGCTGCAACTGGTGAAGATGTATGCCCATCACGTGGAGAACGCCAGCTTCCTGCACAGCTTCCGCCGCGACTGGGTCCTACGCCTGAGTGCCGCGCCGCAATTCCTCGAGGTGAACCCCGAATACTTGTTGGCGGTTGACGCTGGCGGGTGCGTCATCGGCCACAACCGCCGCGCACAGTTGCTCCTCGAAGCCGAGTGGAAGAAGCCCGTCATCGGCCTTCCACTCGAACGACTGTTCAATTTATCGATCGGTGAATTCGGGCGCTTCACAGCGGGGCGACCGCCAGACCAGCGTGCCGCCACCTTGGCGGGTAGCGGGCGGGTGCTGTTCATGCTGTCCTCGCCTCCGCCGCCGCGCTACGGCGTGCCGGTGGAGGCTTCAGTGGCCGACCGCAAGGTGCCGGCACCGCTCGCAGCACTGTCGGGCGGAGATCCGGCGCTCGACCGGCAGATCGAGCGGGCGGCCCGTCTCGTCAACACGCCGGTAAGCATGCTGCTGACAGGAGAGACGGGCAGCGGCAAGGAGTACTTTGCCAAGGCGGTGCATCGCAGCAGTGAACGACGCAGTCGGCCATTCATCGCGGTCAACTGCGCTGCGATTCCCGAGACCTTGATCGAGAGTGAACTCTTCGGCCACCTTCCCGGCAGCTTCTCGGGTGCCAGCCCTAAGGGCAAGCGCGGGCTGATCCAGGAGGCCGACAGCGGCACACTGTTCCTCGACGAGATCGGCGACATGCCACGTGACTTGCAAGCGCGGTTGCTGCGGGTGCTTGCCGAGCGCGAGGTGCTGCCGATTGGCGCGACCAAGCCGGTGCCGGTCAACATCCGTGTCATCGCAGCGACACATTGTGACCTCGAAGCACTCGTGCGCGAGGGCCGCTTCCGGGACGACCTGTACTACCGCCTCAATGGCGCACACATCGTGTTGCCGCCGTTGCGCGAGCGGTGCGATTTGGCGTGGCTGATCCAGCGCATGCTCGCCGCGCCGAGCGACCCATCGGGAGCGGCAAAATCGTTCGCGCTCTCGTCAGAGGCCAGTGAGTGGCTGCACGCGCACCGCTGGCCCGGCAATCTGCGCGAGCTGTGCAACGTCATCGAATTCGCGCGCGCCGTGTGCACCGATGGCCTCATCGAGATCGGCGACCTGCCCGACCACCTGCTGCGCACCGACGCCACCAGGGTGAACGAGGGCGCTGGCGCGCCAAATGCAGCACAGCCAACCTCACGTGACGCCGTGCTCCTCTTGCAATACCTGCGCTCCGCGCGCTGGAACGTCAGTGCCGTGGCGCGTCAGCTCGGTATCACGCGCATGACGCTGTACCGGCGCATGCAACGGCACGGTATCGAGTCGCCGAACCAGATGAACTCCACGTCTGACTGATCGGCTCATTTCGTGCGGCGAGCTCGCCGCACAAGTGTCACTTCTGCTTGAGTGACAGGTGTCGCCTGACGACCCTGATCGGCCCCCTCTCTCGACGCGCCGGCCAACTCCAATCGCCGAAAAAAGCCGCGTCAAATCAATCACTTGCATCGGTTGTGCTGGTCCGCGCCAACGTCGGAAGACGATGGCACGAATATTGAAATGCATTGTCGGCAGACGACGCGGTGCGGCGCTGATCCCAAAGGCGGACGGACTGCTCGTGTCATTGCCATCAACACCCATGAAGGGTGAACAACCGACACAGGAGACAACGATGGGTCAACAGGATTTCACACGCCCGCCGGGCGAAAAATCGTCCACGAGACGCGAGTTCATGCAGCAGGCGGGTGGGGGCGCCCTCGGAGCCGGTGCCGTCTTGAGCGCCCCGTTGCTCATGCTCGGCGAGGCGCAGGCCGCAAGCGGCTACGCCGCAGGCATGACCGGCGGGCCGACGGGCTTCGACGGCGCCGAGCGCTTTCAATACAACGCAAGCATGTCGGAAGGCCGCGCGATCGAGGGGATCAAGAGGTTGAAGGCCGCGGGCAAGGTGCCGGCGAAGCTGACAATGCTGCTGACCGATGGCGCCATCGGCCAGATCACCAAGCCCTTTCCGGTCGGCAAGGTTGGCCCGCTGACGTACGCGGCGGGCGCACCCTCGGCGAAGGAAGTCTGGGAGCGCGAAACCGGCATTCAACTCGACATCGTGGGCGCACCGGCCGAGGACATCTTCAAGAAGGTGATGCAGGACGTCACCACCGGCTCGGGCCAGTTCGACATCTACACTGGACCGTGGAACTCAACCGGTGACCTGGTCGCTGCCCGCGGAGCGGTGAACTGCGACGCCTTCGTCAAGAACTACAAGCCCGACTGGGGCGACCCGGTGCGTGGCACGCCGTCACTGGAAATGGAGAAGCTGCTGTACACATACAACGGCAGCTACTACTCGGTTAGCCTCGATGGCGACTTCCAGACATGGTTCTACCTGAAGGAGATCTACGAGCGGCCCGACGTGCAGAAGAAGTTCGCCGACAAGTACGGCTACAAGCTGGACCCGGCGAACACCTGGGAGCAAGTCGACAACATCTCGCGCTTCTTCACCGGACTCGACGTCGGCAACGGCCCGATGTTCGGCAACGGCAACCTGATGAGCCCGTTCTGGGGATTGGCCACCTTCTACTCGCGCCTCGCATCGATGGCCTTCCCGAACCACTACTTCTTCGACGAGAACGGGAAACCCACGCTCGCTTCCGAGCTGGGCATCCAGTGCGCGAACGAGCACGTCGAGAGTTTCAAGTGGTCGCCGCCCGACGCGCTGACGTTCACCTGGGCAGAGGCCTACAGCACGATCTGGAACCTGAAGTGTCCCCATACCGCGATCTACACCAATCTCGCCAAGTTCGGTGACGGCTTCAAGGACGATGGCACGCCCAAGAGCAAAGCCACCGGCAAGATTGGTGCGCACTTGCCGGTGGGTCGGAAGTTCGGGGACAAGATCAACCGCCGCTCGGTGCTGTACTACAACATCACGGCGTGGGTCTCGGCTAAGAGCAAATACCCGGAAGCGACGTATTTGTTCCTGCAGTGGCTCAGTTCGACCCGCACCTACACCTGGATGGCGGGCAACCCGGGTGGCTACTTCGACCCGGCGCAGCAGGCCAACTTCAAGGAGCCACTGGTCGCGGCGACCTACCAGCCGTATTCGATGGACATCATCCCGAAGACCATCGCCCGTTCGGCGCCGACCTTGAACTTTGCCGGACAGACGGCGCTCGACAACGCGCTCGACCAGGAACTGCAAGCTGCGCTGACCGGCCAGAAGACGGCCAAGGAGGCGATGGTCGCCGCACAGGCCAAGTGGGAGCAGATCATCAAGCGCCAGGAGCGTAACGGCATCCTGAAGGCCATCGCCGCGTCGCGCAAGACCTGGCCGACGATCGTCGACCCGGCCTGACGGTCTTCGTCCTGAGGGCAGCTGGGGCACACGCCCCCGCCACGACCTAACCGACATCGAAGGAATCCCGCCTTGAAGCCCTCTGTTTTCAAGCAAGCGCTGCGCTATGGCCTGCTTTTGCTGGCCGTAGCCATCGTCGCCTATCCGCTCATCTGGATGGTCACGATGGCGTTCAAACCCTATCCGGAATGGACCACTGCCGGCACCGAACTCACCTGGTGGCCGCGGAATCCGACTTGGCAGAACATCGAGTTCTTGCTGCACGGGCGCGCAAAGGGACTGGTCGTCTCGCTCGACAAGACAATCGGCCAACCGTTTCTCGCCAGCCTCGTGACTTCGATCCTCGGCACGGCCATTGCCGTGGTCAGCGGCACGCTTGCGTCGTATGCCGTGGTGCGCTATGGGGTGGGCCAGTCGTTACCGATGTCGGTGCTGCAACTGCGACTGTTTCCCCCACTGGCCGTGATGATCCCGGTGATGGTGATGTGGGCCTTCTTCGGCGCGATCGATACCTGGTGGGGGCTGTCGCTGATCTACGGCATCGTGACCTTGCCGTTCGCGTTCTGGCTCATGAAGACCTTCTTCGACGAGGTTCCGATCGAGATCGAGGAAGCGGCGCGGGTCGACGGCTGCAGCCATTGGCGGGTGTTCTGGCGCATCACGCTGCCGATCGTCAAGCCAGGACTGGCGACCTGCGCGCTGTTCATCTTCATCCTCAACTGGTCCGACTATCTGCTCGCGCTGCTGCTGACGCAGAAGGAGTGGGTAACCCTGCCGGTCTACATGGCGACGCTGACCTCGGCGATGGGCGGACAGATGTACGGCATGAAGGCGGCGCTCGGGGTCATCGCGGCGATTCCGCCGGTGATCTTCGGCCTGTTGATCCAGAAACACCTCGTCCGCGGACTCACCTTTGGAGCGCTCAAGCAATGACAGTCGAAAGGCTCGCCGTGACCACCGCACCGCCCGCCGCATCCGATACCGCGCACGGCACACCCGGCACTGCGTCGACGCACACCTTCTGGAAACGCGTCGGCTCCGACCGCAAGGCGCTCGGTTTCTGGATGACGCTGCCCACGGTGTTGCTGCTGCTGTTCATAGTCGTCTTTCCGCTCCTGATGCAGCTGTACCTGAGCGTGACGTCTTGGTCGCCGCTCGACGGTGTGCCCTGGTACCGGGCCTACGAGGGCTTCTCCTGGCTCGCCCAGTACTGGCGCATCGTCACCGACCCGTCGCTGTGGGGCGCGATCGGGCGCACGCTTCTGATCATGGTCGTAGCGATCCCGGTGGAGTTTCTCGCAGGGCTCGGCTTGGCCTACCTGTTTCTCGACCAGTTCCCGGGGCGCAAGATTTTCTATTCGATTCTGTTGACGCCGATGATGGTTGTGCCGGCGGTCGCCGGCCTGATGTTCTACCTGTGCTTTCAGGGCACCGGCCCCGTCAACGCCCACCTCGGTCTGCCACCGACCTTCTCGTGGCTGACCGACGCCAACCGCGCGATCGTCACGATCATCGTCGCCGACATCTGGCAATGGACGCCGCTGATGTTCCTGATCCTGCTCGCCGGGATGCTTGGCGTACCGGCGGATCAGTTGCTCGCCGCGCGCCTGCTGGGCGGGTCCGAGTGGCAGCTCTTCCGACGCATCATCCTGCCGCGCATGAAGCAGGTGATCATCATCGCGCTGGCGCTGCGCACCGTCGAGTGCTTCAAGATATTCGACGTCATCAGCGTGATGACCAAAGGCGGCCCCGGCGTACAGACCGAGACGATCTCGGCATACCTGTACCGCCTGACCTTCGCCGACTACGAATGGGGCTATGTCGCTGCGATCGGGCTTACCGTCCTGTTCGTCCTGAGCGTCATCGCCGCGCTGGGGTTGAAGCTCGCGGCGAAGAAGGGAAAAGGCGACTGACATGTCCTCGATCGAAATTCAGCACGTCACCAAACGCTTCGGCGACTTCACGGCCGTCGACGACCTGACGCTGTCGATACGCAACGGCGAGTTCGTCGCGTTGCTCGGGCCATCCGGTTGCGGCAAGACCACCACCATGAACATGATCGCCGGCATCGAAGCCGTGAGCAAAGGGGAGATCCTCTTCGACGGCAAGCCGCCGGCAAGCGCGCGCATTCAGGATCGCGACATCGGCTTCGTGTTCCAGAACTACGCGATTTTTACGCACCTCACCGTGCGCGAGAACCTCGCCTTCGGCCTAGTGGTCAAGCGAAGGCCGGGCACCGAGGTCGAGCGCAAGGTGGGCGCGATGGCCGAGCGCATGAGCATCACCCACCGCCTCGACCAGAAGGCGGCTTCGCTGAGTGTCAACGAGATGCAGAAGCTCGCGATCGGTCGCTCGGCCATTTGCGAACCACGACTGTTCCTGCTCGACGAGCCGCTCAGCAACCTCGATGCCGGATTTCGCGCCTACATGCGCGCCGAGCTGAAAATCTTGCAACACGAGTTCCGTCAAACCATGGTGTACGTGACCCATGACCAGATCGAAGCCATGAGCTTGGCCGACCGGATCGCGATCATCGACCGTGGTCAGCTGATGCAATACGGACGGCCGCTCGACGTGTACAACGACCCCGAGAACATGTTCGTGGCCAAGTTCGTCGGCTCACCGGCCATCAACCTAATCGAGGGCATGCTGGAGCCTGGATCGAATCACGCGGTGATGCGGTTCCACGAAGGCGGGCGACTTCACTTGTCGGCCCGACTCGCCGCCGGCTTCGCCCGGTGCACCTCACAGCGGGGGGTTCTCGGTGTGCGGGCCCAGGACGTCTATGTCGGACCCCTGCGGTCCGACCAGGACATCGCGCTGCCCGGATCGGTGGAGGTGATCGAGCGCGTCGGCCCGCTGCGAGTGGCCCATGTGCACTCGGCGGCCGGGTCGATGCGGGTTATGGACGGTGTCGCGAACGTGCAGCCCGGTGACTCACTGACCCTTCAGCTGTACGAGGCCAGCTGCTTAGCTTTCGACGGCAAATCCGGTCTGCGCTTGGACGAGAAGGAGGGTGGCTATGGCCGGCATCGTGCTTGAGAAGGTCGTTAAACGCTATCCGCGCTTCACACTGGGGCCGATTGACCTGGAGATACCCGACAACGAGTTCTTCGGCATCTTCGGCCCGCCCTCGTCGGGCAAGACCAGCATTCTGAAGATCATTCTCGGCTTGGTCGTGCCTGATGAAGGGCGAGTGTGGATCAATGGTGTGGATGTTTCGGCTCAACCACCAGATCAGCGAAACCTGGCTATGGTTTTCCAGAACCTCGCGCTCTTTCCACATCTGAATGGCAGGCAGAACATCGCGTTTCCATTGATCGAAAGGCGCATGGCGCCAGCCGACATCGAGCGCAATGTTCAACGGGTAGCCGACGTGCTTCATGTGGGCCATATCCTTCACAAACAACCGGCGCAGATGAGCGGCGGCGAGCGGCAGCGCATTGCACTCGGGCGGGCGTTCGTTCGCGAGCCACAGGCCTTCCTGCTCGATGAGCCTATTGCAGCGCTCGATGCGAGGTTGCGCGAAGAGATGCGGGTCGAACTCAAACGCCTGCAGATCGAGAACGAACACACTTTCATCTATGTCTCGCATGACGAGCAGGAAGTTATGAGCGTCTCAGACAGATTGGCGGTCGTTGTCGATGGAAGGCTCGCGCAGGTCGGCACGCCCGACGAGATCTATGACCGGCCTGGCGACGTTCGCGTGGCCTCACTCATCGGCTCGCCGCCGATGAATCTGGTATCTGGAAGTCTGACCCGGACCGGCGATTTTGTTGCACAGCCGTTCGAATTCATGGTCGGCATCGACGCAGCGGATCATCGTGAGCCCGGGCCGGTGCGAATGGGAATTCGCCCCGAAGACCTCCATGCCCTAACCGACAGCGGCCCTGGGACCTTCGAGGCGAAGGTTGTCGCGGTGGAACCCCTCGGCACCTTCACGATCATCGACCTGCATGCTGGCGAACAGTTGATCAAGGTGCGGGTATCGGGCCAGGCGCAGTTCGAAGCCGGTACGCGCTTGCACCTGCGACCTGACCCGCAACGCCTTCACCTGTTCCCGGCGTAGCGCCGCAGGCGCACCGGCACATCCGCAGGCAACACCAACATGGCGCGAATCGCACTGCACGGCGAGGTGATGTACACCGAGGGGAACCTGCCGACGGTGGGTCGCTTGGTGTTGAAGTTCACGTTGACCGGTGTCGATTGGACCGATTTCGCCATCGAACGCTTTAGTGCTCGTCGCAAGGTGATTGACATCGTGCCGAGCATCGACGTGCCTGCGTTCGGCGCATCGTTGCGCCATCTTGCCGAACGGCTGCGGCCTCTGGCCGATACGCTGGTTCTGCTCGTCTCGAACGATCTGCCATTTGCCGCGCAGCGCTGGCTCGCGACGGAGCGGCTCGGCACAGTGACGGCGCTCTCGGCCTTCCGCAGCCCGAATTTCGCGCGCGCCTGCGGCGTGGCCATCGTAAGCGGCCCGCTGAAAGGGCTGCTGGCACGCGCCACGCTCGTGCTCGACCACGACAACCAGGTGCTGCATGCGGAGCTCGCGCGCGAAATCCTGCACCCGCCGAACCACGATGCGATCGTCGCCTCGCTCACGCGGCCTGCATCAGAGGCGGCGCGCGGTGTGCACCTGTCGGTGTTGCAACTGTCTCGTCGTGACGCAATGCGCGCACGATCCTCTTTCCGACTCGTGGACCGCCAGGCCGGTGCGCCACCGGGCAACCGCAGCGTGCGTGCAGAGCCCCCGTCGGCCAAGGCTGATGCTGGCACAGGAATTGCATTACCACCCAAACGAACCGGAACAAGGAGACACCTCTTGCCGAGCCAGAGCCCGCACGACGCCCCGAGGATCGGCATTATTGCCAACCCCGTGTCGGCACGCGACATCCGCCGCATCGTCGCCAACGCGAGCAACCTGCAGATCGCCGATCGTGCAAACATCGTCCTGCGCGTGCTGACCGCGGTGGCGAGCCTGGGCGTGCCCCGTGTGCTGATGATGCCTGACAAGGGCGGCATTCGCGCGATGCTGCTTCGCCACCTCCAGCGCGAGCGAAACCTGCACCACGCTTTTCCCGAGGTCGAGTTTCTCGACATGGACCCGACCTCGACCGTGGAGGACACTTTTCTCGCCGCACGCATGATGCGCGCCGCCGGCGTGAGCGCCATCGTCGTGCTAGGCGGCGACGGGACACATCGGGCCGTTGTGCGCGAGTGCGGCGGCGTGCCGATTGCGGGCCTGTCCACCGGCACGAACAACGCCTTCCCCGAGATGCGCGAGTCGACGATCACTGCGATGGCCGTCGGCCTGTACGCGACGGGTCGGTTGACCCCGGAGCAAGCTTTGGCACCGAACAAGGTCATCGACGTCTCGATCAACGAAGGCCAGCGTCATGACATCGCGCTGGTCGATGCCGTGGTCTCGACCGACCGCTACATCGGCGCACGCGCCTTGTGGAAGACCGAGAGCCTGGCCGCCGTCTACCTGACCTTCGCCGACCCGCAAGCCATCGGTCTGTCGGCGATCGGCGGCCTGCTTTGCCCCGTCGGCCGGCGCGAGGCCGGAGGGCTGGCCATACAACTCAGCGACGACCCGGCACAACGCCGGCTCGTACTTAGCGCACCGATCGCGCCGGGCATGGTGCGCGATGTCGGCATCGCGCACTGGGAACAGATGCCCGCCGGGCGCGAGTTCTCGGTCGCGCTGCAGGCTGGAATCGTGGCGCTGGACGGTGAACGCGAAATGGCGTTCGACCGCGGTGACCGCGTGCGCATCAGTCTGCGTGAGAACGCTTTCCCGACGGTGGACGTGGCCCGCTGCATGCAGATCGCTGCAGAGCTGGGACTACTCCGCCATTCATCCCCCCCCAGCCACTAAAGGAGACACAGATCATGGCAGACAAGAATCCCTTCCCACTGAGCCGCGACGAATTGCTCAAGTGCTATCGCACGATGCGCACGATCCGCGAGTTCGAGGAAAGATTGCACATCGAGTTCAGCCGCGGAGACATTCCCGGCTTCGTGCACCTGTACGCCGGTGAAGAAGCCGCGGCCACCGGCATCATGTGGCACCTCGGCGACGGCGACCGCATCGCCAGCACACACCGTGGACACGGCCATTGCATCAGCAAGGGGGTCGACGTGGTCTCGATGATGAAGGAGATCTACGGCCGCAAAGGCGGCGCCTGCAACGGCAAGGGCGGCTCAATGCACATCGCCGACCTGAGCAAAGGCATGATGGGCGCCAACGGCATTCTCGGCGCAGGCGCTCCGCTCGCGTGCGGCGCTGCTTTGGCGGCCAAGTATCGCAAGAAGGGTGAGGTCGCGATCAGCTTTGTCGGGGACGGTGCGTCCAACCAGGGCACCTTCCTCGAAAGCCTGAACCTTGCGGCGGTGTGGAACCTGCCGGTGCTGTTCGTGATCGAGAACAACGGCTACGCCGAGGCCACCTCGCGCGACTACGGCACTGCGGTCGACAGCTACGTCGACCGCGCCGCAGGCTTCGGCATGCCTGGCATCACAGTCGACGGCACCGATTTCTTCGCGGTGCATGAAGCCGCCGGCGAGATCATCCGGCGCGCCCGCGAGGGCGGCGGCCCCTCGCTGCTCGAATGCAAGATGGTGCGCTTCTACGGCCACTTCGAAGGCGATGCGCAGACCTACCGCGGCGCCGGCGAACTCGACGACATCCGTGCTAACCACGACTGCATCAAGAAGTTCTCTCGGCTGGTGACCAGCGCCGGTGTGATCAACGAGATGGCACTCTCGGCCATCGACCACGACGTGCTTGAGTTGATCGAAAGCGCCGTTCAGCAGGCCAAAGCCGCGGCCTTGCCGACGCTGGCCGATCTGACCACCGACGTGTACGTCAGCTATTGACGCGCCGCGAATCCATTCATCATTACAGGAGACTTTCATGGCTCGAAAAATCAGTATGAAGCAGGCAGTGAACGAGGCGCTCGATCAGGAGATGGCGCGCGACCCGATGGTGATCTGCATGGGCGAGGACATCATCGGCGGGTCTGGCGGCAACGGCGAGATGGACGCCTGGGGCGGCGTGCTCGGCGTGACCAAGGGCCTCTACGCCAAACATAGTGACCGGCTCTTGGACACGCCGCTGTCCGAGTCGGCCTACATCGGCGCGGCCATCGGCGCGGCATCTTGCGGCATGCGGCCGGTGGCCGAGATGATGTTCATCGACTTTATGGGCGTGTGCTTCGACCAGATCTACAACCAGGCGGCGAAGTTCAAGTACATGTTCGGGGGCAAGGCAGAGACGCCGGTAGTGATCCGCGCGATGGTCGGCGCGGGGTTTCGGGCCGCGGCGCAGCACAGTCAGATGCTTACTCCGCTGTTCACACATATTCCCGGGCTCAAAGTCGTGTGCCCGAGCACACCCTACGACACCAAAGGCCTGCTGATCCAGAGCATTCGCGACAACGACCCCGTGATCTTCTGCGAACACAAGAACCTGTACGGCTTCGAAGGCGAGGTGCCCGAGGGCCTGTACACGATTCCGTTCGGTGAAGCCAACGTCGTGCGTGAAGGCAAGCACGTCTCCATCGTCACCTACGGACTGATGGTGCACCGCGCGCTAGAGGCAGCGACCGCGCTTTCCAAGGAGGGCGTCGAGGCCGAGGTCATCGACTTGCGCACGCTGTCTCCTATCGACATGGGCACCGTGCTCGACAGTGTCACCAAGACCGGCCGCCTAGTGTGCGTGGACGAGGCCAGCCCACGCTGCAACATCGCCACGGATGTTGCCGCACAGGTGGCGATGCAGGCCTTCAGCGCGTTGAAGGCGCAGATCGAGATGGTGGCACCACCGCACACGCCGGTCCCGTTCTCGCCGACGCTCGAAGACCTTTACATCCCCAGCGCGACGCAGGTCGCCGATGCGGTGCGTCGCACCCTGAAGGGCAGGAAAAAGTGATGGCCGGAATCACCCCGATCGTCATGCCCAAGTGGGGGCTGTCGATGACCGAAGGCACCGTCACTTCCTGGCTCGTGGACGTCGGCGCCGAGATCAGCGTCGGTACGCCAGTTCTCGAAGTCGAGACCGACAAGATTGCCAATGCGGTGGAGGCGCCCGACCCGGGCGTGCTGCGGCGCAAGGTGGCGAACGATGGCGATCTGCTGCCGGTCAAGTCGCTGCTCGGTGTGATGGGCGGCAACGATGTGAGCGATGCTGACATCGACGCCTACATCGCGAGCTATGTGACGCCGGCCACCGACGAGGACGACGATTCGCAGTCCGCGCCGGCCTACCAGTTCGTCGATGTCGACGGCGTGCGCGTGCGCTACGCCCGCAAGGGCACCGCAAGCGGCATACCGGTGCTGTTCGTCCACGGCTTCGGCGGCGACCTCGATAACTGGTTGTTCAATATCGATGCGGTCGGCGAGAAGCTGCCGGTGATCGCGCTCGATCTGCCGGCCCACGGTCAATCGACGGCGCGACTGCCAGGCACGACGATCAAGGCCTTGGCCGACTTCGTCGTACGCTTCATGCAAGCCGTCGATGTGGAACAGGCGCACCTTGTCGGACATTCCATGGGCGGCGCGATCGCATCACAACTCGCACTCGATCATCCGCAGCGCGTCGCTTCCCTGGCACTCGTTGCCAGCGCAGGGCTCGGGCCGGAGATCAATGTCGGCTACACCGAAGGTTTCGCGACCGCGCCGTCGCGACGCGAACTGAAGCCGGTGCTCGAACAGTTGTTTTCCGACCCGTCGATGGTGAGCCGGCAAATGATCGACGACGTGCTGAAGTACAAGCGGCTCGACGGCGTTGGCGACCTGCTCGTGGCGCTGAACCGCGGCCTTTTCGCCGGAGGACGCCAGGTCGAACAGCCAGGGCTGCGTCTCGCGGAGAGTGGCAGGCCACTGCTGGTGATCTGGGGGCGCGATGATCGGGTCGTGCCCGCGGCGCACGCGGGCAATGCCCCCCCGGGTGCGACGGTCGAGGTCTTTGACGGTGCAGGCCACATGGTGCAGATGGAGAAGGCCAACGAGGTGAACCGTCTGCTGCTGCTGCATGTGGGTGAATGAGACTCTCATCGCACCCGAGGCAAGCGCTGGCGGCACGGGTGTGCGCTGGGCCGGTATCGAGTGGCAGGTAGACCCTCTCGACGGCGACACGGAGTTGCAATGGCTCGACGAGGCGCTGGTGGGCCAGGCTCGCGCAGTGCTGTGGTGCGCACCGCGCGGGTTGGTCGCGCCACTGTCGTACCGGCGCCATGCCGCCTTCGATGCGGCCTGCGCCGACTTCGGGGCCGCGGGCTGGCCGGTACGTATGCGACGCTCGGGCGGCGGCGTTGTGCCGCAGGGACCGGGGCTGCTGAACCTGAGCCTAGCCTACTGCCCGGGCGGCGCGCCCGGGCGCTGTGCTGACGCGGTGTATGCACATCTCTGCGCAACGCTCGTGCAGGCACTCGGCTGGCTTGGCATCGAGACGCACGCGCGCTCGGTGCGCGGCTCATTCTGCGACGGCCGCTTCAACCTCGCGGTACTGACGAATGAGGGCGACAGGAAGATCGCCGGCACAGCCCAATACTGGCGTCGCGACGGCGAGCGCCATGCGGTGCTGGCGCATGCGGTGTTGCTGCTCGAAGCCGACACGGAACTCTTGACCGAGAAGGCCAATGCGTTCGAGGCGGCCCTGGGCAGCGACCGGCACTACGACGCCAACGCCACTACCACCATCGCCCGTGCGTGGCGCGCCGCGCACGGCGGTATGGCGCCGCCACCGGATCTTGCGGTACGGCTGCAGTGCTACATCGCAGCTGCTCTGGCCGGCTGAACCGAATCAACCCTGAAAGAGGAACAGAACATGGTACTGCTTGAATTTTCGATGGCCCCGCTAACACAGGGAGAAAGTGTCAGCGAATACGTTGCGCGCTCGCTCGACATCATCGACAAGAGTGGTCTGCCCTACCAACTGACGCCAATGGGTACGATACTCGAAGGCGAGTGGCACGAGGTGATGGCGGTGGTGACGGCCTGTTTCGATGCGATGCGCGCGGACTGCGGGCGTGTGGGCACGCAGATCAAGATCGACTATCGAACTGGCCCCGGGGGACGGCTTAAATCCAAACTCGATTCGGTGCAGGGTCGCCTGGGGCGAAAGCTGTCAACGTGACTCGGTGCCGCGCCTGCGGCCGCGCTGCTTCGCCGATCGCTGAGGTTTTTGCGCGCTGCTGGCCGCAAACACTGGGGGTAGTCTCGATGCTCCGAGAACGGGGTGCGGACGCGACGTCGACTCGACGACAGGCGTGGCCATCAGGGCGTGAGCAAGAGCGCTAGGGCTCCGTGTTACGAAAAGCAACGGTGCTTCGGCACTCCAACGATCCAGGGTGCCCATAGTTAGGACGGCTGAGCAAGCCCTTTTCGCCGCATTTCAAAAGGGGACCCTGACTTCGGTAGCGCTTTGCCAGCACCGGTATTGGCCACACGGGCCGACGGTTCTGGGCAGAGACGTACTTCAAGTCGACGCAACTTGGCGAAATATGCCGTCTCATTTTCGCGCTTTATGGCGTCGATCAGGACTGCCGCCGGTGCCGAAGACGGTTGCCGCGAACCAATGCGAGAGCATTCGAATTGTGCAGGGTAAAACGGGCCGTCGCGACCGTCCGCTGATAGCCGCGACGTGTCCGTCGGCGCTTTGCCAGAAAGCGGGCGCTCAATGTTCTCGAAGTTTGACGACGCATGGACTTGAGAAAGCGTCTCGCGCGCATGCCTACCCGGCTCTCATTCCGATGCAACACACTGTGCCACGCCCCGCTGGGTTGGTTGCACAGTGCCCTGATTCGAGACTACGGCAGGCAATGTCGATAGACACGCCCGCTGGAGGCCGCTACGTGGGATCGCGTGGCACCGCACCTCAAATCGTCTTTGAAAGGGCCCGCTCCATGTCAACCGGCGTGCTGTTCGGACAGATTGCGATGGTGCTCGGCGTGGCTCTGGCCGGCGTGTGGGCTGCTACGCAGTGGACGGCAGCCGCGCTGGGCTTCCAGGCGCGGCTCGGACTGCCGTGGTTCGAACTGTGGGGCATCCCGATCTATCACCCGTGGCGACTGTTTGAATGGTGGTACTTCTATGACGCCTATGCGCCGGCCATCTTTCTGCGTGGCGGGACCATCGCGGCATCGAGCGGGGTGCTCGCTACCGGTGCGGCCATCGCGATGTCGGTCAGGCGTTCGCGTCTTGCGAAGCGCGTCAGGACCTACGGATCGGCGCGCTGGGCCGAGCCTGAGGAGATAGAGAAAGCCTAAGACGCTAAGTACGCCAAGGAGCCAAAAATATCTTCCTTTGCGTTCTTTGCGCTTTTGCGTCTTTGCGTTGGAAGTTAGTCTTCGTGGGTGGGCTGAGCAGTTACGAACGCTTAATTGGCGGCGCGGCGCAACTCGGCCAGGCGCTCGGCCATGGCATCGATGTCCAGCGCATCCTCGGCATGCGCCAGATAGGTTTCCAGGTCGGTCACCGCGCGCGCCACCTCACCCTGCACCGCCAAAGCCAGTCCGCGGTCGCGGTACTCGGGCCAGGCGTCGGGCTGCAACACGATCAGGCGGTCCTGCACGGCAATCATCCGCACCCAGTCTTCCTGGGTCTTATGGATCTCCTTCAGGTTGCGCAGCATGCGGCTGATGATCTCGCGCGGCGGGGTTGACTGCAGGTACAGGCCGATCGGGACCTCAGACTCGTCGACCATGCCGCTGCGCTGGCGAAACGGCTCGAGCCGCTCGGCCAGTTCTTCGCGGCTCAGGGACTGGCCGCTGAACGGGTCAATCACCACCTGGCCCTTGGGCAAGTTGACCTTGACCATGAAGTGCCCCGGAAAGGCCACGCCGCGCGCGTTCAGCCCCAGTCCAGCGGCCAGTTCCAGCCACAGCACCGCCAGAGAAATCGGAATGCCGCGACGCGTGCGCAGCACCGCGTTCAGGTAGCTGTTGTCCGGATCGTAATAATCATTGACGTTGCCGCCAAAGTTAAGGTCGCGAAAGAAGAACTGGTTAAGCGCGCGCAGACGCAGCAGCGCCGGTGCATCCAGCGGCAGGCGGCGCTTGAGCCGGGCCTGCAGCTGATCGACATCGCCAAGCACCTGCTGCACGTCCAGGTCAGGGTATTCGTCCTGCGCCAGGCTGACAGCCGCTTCCAGCAAGGGGAAATGCGCATCGCTTTGCACCAGACTCGAAAAATACTGCAGCGGAGACGGTACGGCCAGATTTAATTGCATGACGCTACTTTCTCACAAACTGGGTCACCCTGCGCGCCCTGGAATGCGGGAAATTGGCGTGGCCGACGCGTAAACCGTCTGATCAGCGCCGCAGCAACTCGCGCAGCTTCAGCCCAAAGACCCGAAGCGCTACAAAATAAATAGCTGCTGACGCACATAGAACAAGGGCCATCAGCCCAATCCGCTGTACATACTGGCTCTTGAGGCCAATCCAGCTCACCGCGCCCGCGGCCCAGAGGAGAAATGCCGCCAGCAACGCGCTGGCCACCATGACCCGCAGCGCGAACACACCCCAGCCGGGCGCTGGCCTGTAGCTGCCGCGCCGCAGCAGGCCCAGCAGCAGCCACAACGCATTGATCAGCGCGCCTATGCCGATGGCCAGCGCCAGCCCGGCGTGTTGCAGTAGCGGCACCAGTGCCAGGTTGAGCAACTGCGTGATGACCAGCACCACCACCGCAATGCGCACCGGGGTCTTGATGTCCTGGCTGGCGTAATAGCCCGGCGCCAGCACCTTGATGGCCACCAGACCGAGCAGGCCGGCGCCGTAGCCCATTAGCGCCACCGTGGTCTGGTGCACATCGCGGTCCGTAAAAGCGCCATAGTGGTAGAGCGTGGCGACCAGCGGCTGGGCAAAAATCAGCAGCGCCACGGCGCAGGGCACGGCCAGCAGCACCACAATGCGCAAGCCCCAGTCCAGCATGGCCGAGTACCTGGCGGTGTCGCCCGCAGCTTTGGCGGCAGCGAGTTGAGGCATCAACACCACCCCAATCGCCACGCCCAGCAAGGCGGTGGGAAACTCCATCAGGCGGTCGGCGTAGGTGAGCCAACTCACGCTGCCCGGCGTAAGGTACGAGGCGATCTGGGTGTTGATCAGCAGCGAGATTTGCGCCACGCTCACTCCGAGCAAAGCCGGAACCATCAGTTTCGCTATCCTTTTGCTGGCTGGGTCCACCCACGCCGCCCGGACCATTGCCCAATTCCAGCCAATTTTTGGCAGCAGGCCGAGTCGCAGCAAAGCCGGCACCTGCACCGCCAGCTGCAGCACGCCGCCCAGCATCACCCCGCCGCCCATGGCGTAGATCGGCTCAATGCCCTGCGCCTTGAACCACGGCGCGCCCAGCCAGGCCGCGGCAATCATGGCCAGATTGAGCAGAACGGGTGTGGCGGCGGGCACCGCAAAACGCCGCCAGGTATTGAGCACGCCGGAAGACAGCGCCACCAGCGACATGAAGCCGATGTAGGGAAACATCCAGCGCGTCATGAAGACAGCGGCTTCAAAGCCACGCGGCTCCTGCTTCAGGCCGCTGGCCATGGCCAAAACCAGCACCGGCGCCGCGGCCACGCCGACGACGCAGGTCAGCAGCAGCGCCCAGCTCAGCAGTGTCGCCACCCGGTCAATCAGAAGTTTGGTGGCGGCCTCGCCTTCGCTGGCGTGGCTGGCCGCCAGCACCGGCACAAAGGCCTGGCTGAACGCACCCTCGGCAAACAGCCGGCGAAACAGGTTGGGAATGCGAAAGGCCACGTTGAAGGCGTCGGTCATGGCGCTGGCGCCAAAAGTCGATGCAATCAGCAACTCCCGCGCCAGACCGGTGATTCGGGAAACCAGTGTGAGCAGGGAAACGGTGGAAGCGGCTTTGAAAAGTGACACAGCAGGAGTTTATGCGAGGCCGTCAGGCCCGGCCTGCTGACGAGTCCCGGTCACACTGCCAGGCCAAGGCGCGCCAGCAGCGTGGCCACCTCGGCCGACGAGCGCACGCCAAGCTTGCCAAACACCCGCGCGCGGTGAACCTCCACCGTTCGCACCGAGATGCACAGTTCATCGGCGATGACCTTGTTGAGTTTGCCAGTGGCCACCAGCCGCATGACTGTGTATTCGCGCTCGGTGAGGCTTTGCAGCCGTTCCCGGTCGCGCTCACGCTGCGCGCAAAGGGCATGCTCTGCCGCTTCAAGGGCGAGCGCGCGCTGCACCCGTTTGACCAGGGCTTCGCCGCTGAACGGTTTTTCAATGAAGTCGAGCGCGCCTTTTTGCAGCGCGTCCACGGCCATGGGAATATCGCCATGTCCCGAAAGAAAAATGACCGGCAGCACCACGCCGCGCGTCAGCAGTTCGTCATGCAGTTGCAGCCCGGACATCGGCTCCATGCGCACGTCCAGCACGATGCAGCCACGCAATGGCTGGTCCGTCAGCGCTTCCAGCAACTCTGCGCCGGATGAAAAGGCCCGCACCACAAGTCCGTGCGAGCGCAGCAAAAAACCCAATGCGTCGCGCACCGGCGCTTCATCATCGACCAGGTACACGGTGGGTTCAATTTCCATCAATGGCTTCATCGCGTTGCACTCTCCTGCGTATCGACCGGCAAGGTAAACGACAGGCGCGCGCCACCGAGCACGCTGCTGCCCGCCTCGAGCGCGCCGTGGTGCGCCTCAATGACCGATCGGCAGATCGCCAGCCCCATGCCCATGCCATTCGGTTTGGTCGAGTGAAAAGGGGCGGCCAGTTCGTCGATGCCGCGGCCGTCCAGGCCGCTGCCGTTGTCGTCCACGTCCACGCGCACAAAACGTCCGCCGGTCCGGCTCGCGGCAATGCGCAACCGGGGCCCGGCAGCATCTGCCAGCGCGTCGGCGGCATTGCGCACCAAATTGATCAGCACCTGTTCCACCAGCACCGGGTCGGCCAGCACCGGCGGCAAATCACCGGGCAGCAGCGTCTGCACCTGAATCCCCCGGCGTTGCAGGTCAGGGCGCAACAGGTCCATCGCGCGCAGCACGATGTCTGCAAGATGGCAGCGTTCCGGCTGAGGCGCGCGACGGGTAAGAAAGCCGCGGATTCGCTGCACGATGCGCCCCGCTTCGGCAACCTGTTCCCCGGCGCGGCGCAAGGCATCGAGCACCACCGAATCGTTAAAGCCCTGGCGTTCAAGCGAACGCAGCACACCGGCGTTATAGCCGGCCAGCGCCGCCAGCGGCTGGTTAAGCTGGTGCGCCAGTGCCGAGGCCACCTCGCCCAGCGTCGTCAGGCGCGCCTGGTTGCCCAGCGTTTCGAGCTGGTGGCGCTCGCGCTCCTGCGAGCGTTTGCGCGCCGTGATATCCACGAAAGACCCCATCCAGCCCATGTGGCGTCCGTGCGCGTCCACCAGCGGTGCTTCGAAAATCATCACATCAACAATGGCGCCGTCAGCGCGCCGCAAGCGCGCCTCGTAGCCCTCCGCGGGCGCTCTGCCCGCCATGTTGCGACGATAGCGCTGCATGGTGCCCTCCTCGGCGTCCGGCAGCCAGTAGGGCATGGGCGGCAACTGCCCCAGCAGCCGCTCCGGGGGGAAGCCCACCAGATCGCAAAAGGCGCGGTTCACATGCACCACACGGCCCTCGGTGTCGCGCCCGCGCAGGCCTACGGTGAGCGAATCCTCAATGGCGCGGCGCCAGGCGGCTTCGGTGCGCCAGCGGTCTTCGGCGCTGGCCACCTCACGCATCTGGCGGCGCAAAGTCCAGGAAGCGGCGGCGCTCAGCAGCACAAAGACCCCCATCAGGGCCAGCGGCAGGGTGCGCCACCACGGAACGTGCAGGTCGCGCGTGGTGAGCTCCAGGAACGTATTGGTCATCTGCGGCTCGATGCTGACGCGATAGCTCTGGTGCCCGGCGGCTGGCAACGCGTCACCGGTGGCGGCGATGCGCTGGCCATAGTCATCAACCAGACGCACATCGTACTTGCGCGACAGCCACCAGGGCACCGTCTGGCGCAGCAGGGAAGAGGGGGCAAAACGCACGATCAGGCGCGCGCCACCACGCAGCGGCGCGGTCAGATGCGCTGACAGGCCGCTATCGTCGATGCTGCCATTGGGCGGCAGACTCTCGGGGCGCGGGGCTTGCTGCGGGACATGCGCCTGCAGGCGGTTGCTGGCGTCGAGCACGGTGACGCTCACCCAGAGCCGCCGCAGCCCCTCGGCGACCGCCCGCTCACGCAGCAGGGTAGCATCATCCAGGCCGGCAGGCAGGGCTTTGGCCAGCGCCGCTACCGCCGCCTCTTCATTGCCCAGCCAGTCGAAAATGCGACTTTCCAGCGTCAACACGTCGGTGATCAGGGTGCGGCGTTCTTCTTCGAGGTCGCGCGCATCCGACCACTGAAGCCAGCCGCCAACCGTCGCCGCAAACGCCAGCGCCAGCATCAAGGGCCAAGCCCACGCGCCGCGGCGCTGCGGCGGCGCCGTGATGCCGGGGAGGTGCTGCGATGGAGTCGTTATCACGGGGTCCAGTTTAGGCGTGGCGCGGGTTTGCAACTGCCGCTGATGCCAAAATGTGGAAGTCCACAATGGCTGCGTTGGGTACAACGTTGCGATATTTCGTTCATCTTGATTCCGGGAGACATCCGCCATGGCGAATCGTTTTTTATTGCGGTGCCTGCTGGCCATGGCTGCGGCTGCCACTGCCTCCATGGCGCTGCCCGCCGTCGCCCAGGCACCGATCGTCATCAAGTTCAGCCATGTGGTGGCGAGCGATACGCCCAAGGGTCAGGCCGCTGAATTTTTCAGGAAGAAAGCGGAGGAGCTGACGCGCGGGCGGGTCAAGGTTGAGGTTTATGGCAACAGCACGCTCTACAAAGACAAGGAAGAAATGGAAGCGTTGCAGCTCGGTGTCGTGCAGATGCTGGCACCCTCGCTGGCCAAGTTTGGCGCTCTGGGGGTGAAAGAATTTGAAGCATTCGATTTGCCGTACATGTTTGACAACTACGATGATTTGCACAGGGTGACCCAAGGCCCCCTGGGCCGCATGCTGCTGGACAAGCTCGATGCCCACGGCGTCAAGGGACTGGCTTATTGGGACAACGGCTTCAAATCGTTTTCGGCCAACAAACCCCTGAAGACGCCGGAAGACTTCAGGGGGCTGAAGATGCGCATCCAGTCGTCCAGAGTGCTGGAGTCGCAGATGCGCTCCCTCGGCAGCTTGCCGCGGGTACTGGCCTTCTCGGAGGTTTATCAGGCCCTGAAGACCGGCATGGTGGACGGCACTGAAAACCCGATTTCCAACCTCTACACGCAAAAAATGCACGAGGTGCAAAAGCACTTGACGCTTACCGAGCACGGCTATCTCGGATATGCCGTCATTGCCAACAAGAAGTTCTGGGATGGCCTGCCGACGGATATTCGCAGACAACTCGAAGAGGCCATGCGGCAAACCACCCACTACGCCAACCAGATTGCCAAGCTGGAGAATGACAAGGCACTTGAAAACGTCCGGAAATCGGGCAAGACGCAGATCCATGTCCCCACCGCCGCGGAGCGACTCGCTTTCAAGAAGGCCATGGTCAAGACCCACGTGGAAATGCAATCGCGTATCGGCAAGGAGCTGATCCAGGCCATTTACAAGGAAACCGGTTTCGATCCGGGCAAACTTTGACGCGCGCGCAGGCTCGACCGGTGCGTCGGGCCTGGCGGCAATTTTGCGGAGTCACTTCCGGGAGCTTTCCGATTATCTCGAAGGCCACCTGACTCAGGGCGCGTGACTGGCCACCCACTGAAGATAAACGAAAAATATCCCGGTAACCCTTATGTCATAAGCCTGAGGAGCTATCAATCCGGAAGCATTTTGAGGCTGCGCAGGCGTTTGCACAAGCCACTGCCGGCAGCTTGCATTCAGGGCTGCCCCGTCCAAGCGAAGCAGCGCGCCATGACGGCTTTTTTGTGGATCCCGACGCAAAACTCAAGCGATTCAACAAGCCCAAGGTGCGCGCGCCTGGCATAGAAGCGCGCGCCAAACTGGAACGAGGTCGCGGCGAGGTCGTCACCCATGATCCCCCCCCCCGAGCTTGACCGAAATCAAAACCGTATTTTCTGGTATTTGGATAATGCAGGCATAATTTTAGTTGCCGATTTTCACCACTTGAACGGAATTGATTATGAAGCCGACGAATTTTCGCAAAACATTGGTGGTTGCGGCTTTGATCGGAGCGACCACGCTGGGCACTGCCGCAATGGCCGACACGCAGCAAGGCGGCTACGGCATGGGTCCGGGCATAATGGGCGGTTACGGTCCTGGGTACGGCATGCCCAATCAGTTCAACCTGACACCCGAGCAACAAAACAAGCTCAACGCACTCAACGAGGATCTCGCGAAAAAGAACTGGGACGTCGCGGTCAAAATGCAGGAAGAGGCATTCAAGCTGAGCAGCCTGATGAACGCTGAAAAGCCGGACCATGCTGCGATCACCAATCAATACAAGAAGCTGTAGGAGTTGCGGCTGCAACGATTCATGACGCGCCTTGAAGCGCAGGAAAAAATCGACGGTATCTTCACCAAGGAGCAGAAGCAGCAGTTGCGCCGCTTCGCGCCTTGGGGGAGACAGGGCATCGAGTAACTCAGTCGGCATAAAGGCTGGCGGCACAGGCCGTCAGCCCTTATTGCTGCACCTGGTTTTTTTTAACCTGGTTCGTCTCATCGATCAGTGAAAAGGAACATCATGAATGCTTATGTCGCCAATTCCGCAAAACCCGCCGGCTGGGGGATGCTTGCGTTCGGCCTGCTGCTCACCGCGTATTTCGGGGTGCTCACGCTGGTTTCGGGCTGGAAATTTACGGTGTCCCAGTTTTATGATTTCTGGTACTACATCGTGCCGCTTGGCGCCGGATTCGGACTGCAGGTGGCGCTCTACGTGCAACTACGGCAATTGCTGCACCAGTCAAAGGACGCGCGCACTGTAATGGCCGCGTCCGGCACCACTTCCACCGCGGCGATGATCTCGTGCTGCGCCCACTACCTTGTCAATATTGCGCCGGTACTCGGCGTGACCGGGTTGGTCACCTTTGCCACCCAATACCAGGTCGAGTTTTTCTGGGTGGGCCTCGCATTCAATGCCGCAGGCATCGCCTACATTGGCAACAAGTTATTGCAAGCCACCAAGGAGCACGCACAATGCGCACACGCATGAAGTTTTTCCTCGCCGCACTGGCCATGGCATCGTTCGCGTCGCTTGGAGAAGCGGCCTCGCCCGCCCTCGCGACCCGGTCCAGTTCTCAGACAGGCGTCACGGTGAAAATCACTCCGCGCACGTTCACCGGCGCAAGCTGGGATTTCGAGGTCGTTTTCGATACCCACTCGCAAGCGCTGAACGACGACCTTGAAAAAGCAGCGGTGCTCGTCGCTGATGGCGGCGTAACGAAAGCGCCCGTGAAGTGGCAGGGTGACCCACCGGGCGGCCACCATCGCAGCGGCACGCTGCAGTTCAAGGCGGTTTCACCCATGCCCGCGGTGATCGAATTGCGGATCACGCGCGAGGGTGAAGCCCAACCGCGTTCGTTCCGGTGGCAATTGAAGTGATCCCTTGATGATGTGAAACAGGCGCGGCCATGTCGGACTATCGTGGCGGGGGAATGCGATGGATGCCGAAGACCTGAAAAGCCTCGGTTGACTGCTGTTATGGAGCGGCCTGTTCTGCCTGATCAAGTCCATCTGCAGGGAAACCGGTTTCGATCCGGGCAAACTTTGAGGGATCGCGCAGACACGATGGACCACCACATCCCCCCAACCTCATCGGAAGCAAGCGCCAGTCGCCAAGAGGAGGTTGACTTGAACGCTGTCGTATAATAGCAGGCTTTGCTAGCATCATCCAAAGACTCCTCCCTGGATTAAAGGAAACTATTTATG
>CAYJMW010000023.1:0-55764 GCA_964371235.1 uncultured Polaromonas sp. | reverse complement strand
GCATCGCCAGCCACAAAAAGAGGATTGACGACAACTCGTCGGACCAGATCAGCGGTTGGTGCAGCATGAAGCGCGCGACCACGCCGGCGAACAACACGACGATCTCGGCGGCGACCAGCAAGGCCGCCGGGATCTCGACCAGCGTCGCCAGTACGGCTTCGAACCTGGCGATGCGTGCGCTCGCGGGCGGCGGAGCCACCCCCGGCGCGTCGCCGGATGGCGGCGGGTCGTGTCGCACCATTTAGGCTAGCTTGCCAGTAACTTTTTCGAGCGCGCTCCAGGCCTCTTCGCCGAACCTCGTCTTCCAGTCGGCGTAGAAGCCCGCCTTGCGCAGTTCGCCGCGAAACGGCGCGGCGTCGGGTTGGTTAAAGACCAGGCCCTTGGCGCTCAGGTCCTTCTGCAATGATGCATTCAGTGCCGCCACGTCGACCCGCTCCTTCAGTGCCGCGGCATTGATGTGCTTCGCGACGATGGTGCGAAGGTCGGCCGGCAGTTTTTCCCAAGCGCGCTTATTGGCGAGGAACCAGAAGCCGTCCCACATGTGGTTAGTCATCGAACAGTACTTCTGCACCTCGTAGAGCTTGGCGGTCGAGATGATCGCGAGCGGGTTTTCCTGGCCGTCGACCACCTTGGTCTGCAACGCGGTATAGACCTCGCTGAAGTTGATCGAGGTCGGCGCCGAGCCGAAGGCCTTGAACATCGAAGTCCACAGCGGCGACACCGGGACGCGGATTTTGAAGTCTTTCAGGTCGGCTGGCCCGGCGATCGGCTTGGTCGACGAGGTGATCTCGCGAAAGCCGTTGTCCCAGATCTTCTCCATCGCAACCAGGTTTGACTTGGCGATCTGCGCCCGTACATAGGCGCCGAGGTCGCCGTCCATCGCGCGCCAGACGGTGTCGTAGTCAGGAAACGCGAAGCCCATGCCGTTGATCGCTGCGACCGGCACCAGGGTCGACAGGATCAGTCCCGACAAGGTGAAGAACTCGATGCCGCCGGAGCGCACCTGGCTTAGCATGTCAGTGTCCGAGCCGAGCTGGTTGTTCGGGAATATCTGGATATCGACTTGGCCCTTGGTCTCCGCGCGGATGGCGTCCACCATCTCCTTCGCGCGGATGTTCATCGGGTGCGTGATCGGCAGGTTGTTGGCGTATTTGTAGGTGAACTCAGCTTTCTGAGCGAATGCATTGCCTAGCGGCAGTGCGATGACACCGGCACCTGCGCCAGCGAGAAGGGTACGTCGAGTGAGTTGCATGGTTTGTCTCCTTTGTGGTTGTTGAAAATGAATAATTCGGGCAGAGTTCGGTCAAGGCGCCAGCTCCCTCACTTCGCCGCGCTCGATGAGCAGGCGCTTGACGTCCTTTTTTGTGATTTTTCCGTAGCCCGACTTCGGCAGGGAGTCCCAGAAGAACACCTGTCGTGGCCAGCGATAGCGTGCGCAGCGACCTTCAAGGTGGGCCAGGAGCCTGGCTTCGTCCACCTGTACAGCGCCTTCGCGCCGTACGACTACCGCCACACCGATCTCGCCCCACTTTTCATCGGGCACACCGAGGATCGCTACCTCGGCAACACCAGGGTGCGTCAACAGCACTTCCTCGACCTCGAGCGGATAGACGTTTGAGCCACCCGAGATATACATGTCGGACTCGCGTCCGGTGATGTAGAGCAGCCCGCGCTCGTCCATGCGGCCCAGATCGCCGGTGTGGAACCAGCCGCCCCGCATGGCTTTTTCGGTAGCCTCGGAATTGGCGTGGTAGCCGCTGAAAACGGCCGGGCCACGGCAGCATATTTCACCTACTTCACCAGGCTTCACTGGTTGTAGGTTCTCGTCCAGGATCGCCACTTCCATGCACGTTCGCGGGCGACCGCAGGAGCCAATGTTGGCGCTCGAATCGTTGTCGTCGCCCGAGTGCATTTCAGGCGGCAGTACCGTGATGCAGCCGGTCACTTCGCCAAGGCCGAAATACTGCACCAGAACCTTGCCAAGCTTTTGCAGCGCGAGCTTCTGGTCAGCGCGGTACATCGGTGCGCCGGCGTAGATCATGTAGCGCAGCGAGCTGTGGTCGTAGTGGTCGACGGCCGGATGCTCGACCAGCATTTTCACGATGGTCGGCACGGTGAACAGGTTGCTGATGCGGTGCCGCTGCACGAGCTGCCAAAACACTTCGGGGTCGAGCTTCTCGCTGGGCAGCAACACAGTGGCGGCCCCGCGTGCAACGTTCATCAGCGCATGAATGCCGGCGCCGTGCGACAGCGGCGCCACAGCAATCGAGCGGTCCTTCTCCATCGTGCCGGGGATCAGGTCGGCCAGGTGATTGGTCACCACGAAGGCCATTTGCCCATGCGTGAGCACAGCGGCCTTGGGCTTGCCGGTAGTGCCCGACGTGTAGAAAAACCACAGCGGGTCATCGTAGCTCACAGTCACTTCAGATGGCCGTTCAACGGCTAGTTGACTCAGGTGCTGCTGTACCAGCGTTTCATACGCGTACTCGCCTGCACGCGGCTCGCCGATGCAAATGACGTGCTTCAGTTGCGGCGATGCTGCGCGCACCGCATCGGCATGCGCAGCAAAGTCCGCTTCGACGATCATCAGCGCCGCGCCGCTCGCGGCGCCGAGGTAGGCTACTTCGGGCGGCGTCAGCCGGAAGTTGGTGGGCACCCAGACACAGCCGAGGCGAAACGCCACCCAGCAGCTCTCGAACATCTGCAGGTTGTTGCGCGACTGCACGAGAATCCGGTCGCCCTTTTGCAGGCCGAGCTGCCGCAGGGCACTGACCATGGCATCGACACGCCGGTCAATTTCTTCCCAGGTCCACTGCTGCTCACCCTGGATCAGCGCGGCATGCTCGGGGTACAGGCGGGCGGTGTGGGTCAGCAGCCGCCCGAGATTCATGACCGGAGCGTCGTTCATGCCGCCTCTAACACGCTGAGGTAGTTGGCCACTGCCGCCCCGCCCATGTTGAACACCGCGCCCAGGCGGGCACCCTCGATCTGCATCGCGCCGGCCTGGCCGGACAGCTGCATGGCCGCCATCACATGTTGCGATACACCGGTGGCGCCGATCGGGTGGCCCCGCGACTTGAGGCCGCCGGACGGGTTGACCGGCAGCTTGCCGTCTTTGCGCGTCACGCCGTCGAGGATCACACGCGCGCCCTGGCCGTGTGGCGCCAAGCCCATGGCCTCGTATTCGAGCAGCTCGGCGATCGTGAAACAGTCGTGCGTCTCAACGAAGTGCAAGTCAGCCAGCGAAACATCGGCAACGTTCAAACCCCTGCTCCAGGCCAGCGCGGCGCCTTCGAAACGGGTCGGATCGCGCCGCGACAGCGGCAGGAATTCGTTGACCTGCGTGCGCGAGCGCCAGCGCACGGCAGGCACGGCGGCCCCCGACACAGGCTCAAGCGACAACACCAGTGCGGCCGCGCCATCCGAGACCAGCGAACAGTCTGAGCGCTTGAGGGGGCCGGCAACGAACGGATTCTTATCCGAGGGCTGACGACAAAAGTCAAAGCCCAAGTCGCGCCGCATGTGGGCATAGGGGTTATGCACCCCGTTGGCATGGTTCTTGGCCGAGATTGCGGCCAGTGCGTCGGACTGGTCCCCGAAGCGCTCGAAGTAGCCGGCGGCAATCTTGCCGAAGACGCCGGCAAAGCCACCGGGCGTGTCGCCTTCTTCTTTGACATACGAGCACTTCAGCAGCGTTTCGCCGATCTGTACGTTGGGCAGGGTATTCATTTTCTCCATACCCACCACCAACGCACGCTTGACCCGGCCGCTGGCAAGCGCATCGAGAGCGGCCCAGATGGCGGCCGAGCCGGTGGCGCACGCGTTTTCCATCCGGACCGCCGGTGTGTGGCGAAACTCCGGAATGGCCACAGCCGCGAGGGAGGCGCTGAAGTCCTGGCGCACGAAGCCGGCGTTGAAGTGACCGATGAAGATGCCATCGATGTCCGCCAGTTCCAATCCGGCGCTGGCGATCGCCGGCAGTGCTGCGTCACGAATGAGTTGTTCAAGGTCAAGGTTGTCGAGCTTGCCGAACGGGGTGTGACCCCATCCGATGATGTGTGGTGTGTTCATGATGCGCACGTTGTAATTGGTTTAATATATGAACCTGTTTATCGTCTCTGCTTACGTCTTCATGGATGAATTTTAGGGGAATGATCAACTTATTTTCTCGAGTTTTCACTGACATTTGAAGAAAATGATCCACTATGTGACTATCTGAGTTCGGGTAATTACTTATTAATAGGTCCACAATATGAACCAATATGTGAACAACCATGCTAGATAAGCAAGCTGGGAAGACAGAGGTGGCTGGGGCGCAGACCTTGCGCCGGGGCCTATCGGTATTGCGCCTTCTCACTCGCGTGGGACCAGGCGGTCTGCGAATGGGCGAGATTGGTCGTCGCCTCGAACTCAACAAGGCAACCGCCATTCGGCTAACGCGTACCTTGGTCGACGAGGGATTTGTCCTGCACGACCGCGGATATGGCCGCTATCGCCTGGGCCCGGAGGCATTCGCCGTAGGGCTGGCCGCTGAGCCAAGCTACGAACTTCAGCGGCTGGCGGCACCCACCCTGCGCGCGCTGGCTGTTGAATCGGGGGATACCGTGTTCTTCAGCGTGTTGCACGGCTACGAGAGTATTTGCCTGTCGCGTGACGAGGGGGACTTTCCTATTCGCAACCAGCTCATCAAGGCCGGTGACCGGTGGCCACTGGGCGTCGGGGCTGGCAGTTGTGCCGTCCTGGCTGCCCTCCTGGACAAAGAGATTGATGATGTATTAAGGCGCAACGCGGTCTTGCGGGCCGAACGATTTCCGCGGTGCACGGATGCCGCCATCAGACGTCTGATTCGGGAGACGCGGAATCGGGGCTACTGCGTGCAACCAGGATTGGTCATTGAAGATAGCTGGGCGATCGGGGTTGTTGTTTGCGATGCCATTGGCAGCCCCGTGGCATCGATCAGCATTGGTGCGATCAAATCCCGGTTGGGCACCGCGCGCAGTGCCGCGCTGGGAAACCGCTTGATGCAAGCCAGCCAGGCATTGACATTACTGCAGGCCGACCACTCAACGCATACTGGGCAAGTAACGAATGAATTCCCGGACGAGGGATGAATCGTCCTCAGTGCGCCAAGCTACGCCGGTTTCCACTGACGTACGTTCGCCCCGCAGCGGGCGGTACACCACTCCCTCGCGATGCAGAACCTGCACGCAGGCGGGGACCAGCGCAACACCGATGCCGCCAGAGACGAGGCTGACGATGGTGTGCATTTGTCGAGCAGGGAAAATTTTTGGGCTGAATCCATGGCGCATGCAGATGCTCACTACAGTATCAAACATCATCGGGCCGAAATGGCGCTCAAAAGTCAGGAACTGCTCGCCGGCGAGGCGCTCCAGCGGTACACGGGCCATGCACGCCATTGGGTGCTTCTCGGGCAGCGCGACAATAAGCGGGTCGCGGTTGGTCGCTTGGTACGTGAGGGTGGCGGGCAGCAGAGGCGACGCGAAAATGCATCCTACGTCCAGTACGCCAGTCTCCAGGTCGCCCAGTATCTGGTCGGTGGTTGACTCCTGCAACGACATGCGCACTTCCGGAAAGTCGCCTGTGAAGCGGCGCAGTACGTCGGGCAGGAAGGAATAAGCTGCCAGACTGATGAATCCAATAGACAGTGTCCCCGCATAGCCGCGCGAAGAATCATGGGCATGCTTGCGCAAGGATTCAGAGCGTCCAAGTACCGCACGTGCATCACGTAAAACTGCCTCCCCACCTGGCGTCAACACAATGTGGCGCGAGGTTCGCTCGAACAGACGAAGATCGAGTTCGGTCTCAAGCTCCTTGATCGCCAGGCTGACGGGTGGCTGTGACAGGTGCAAGCGTTTGGCCGCACGTCCGAAGTGCAGTTCTTCTGCGACCGCGACGAAGGCACGAAGGTGGCGAAATTCCATTGATCTGAATTCTAAATCAATCGATCCAAAAATAAGACTTCTGCAAATATAGCGGATTACCTAGACTTTGCGCCTGACCCACCGGTTGCGCGAGCGATCCTCGACGCAAACCAGTATTTCGTGCCACAAGCACGCAGGAGACTTTTGACCATGCGACACACCTCGCCACAGTTACCCCGTCCGCGTACGCTGGTTCATCCAGGACCCTTTGCCCCGGTGCGGATCCGCAGCATGCATTCCAATAGTGGAAGGCACATCCGGTTGGGGCTGCAGCCTGGTTTGAGCCTGTTTGACGCCTTGGTGAAGCCACTTTACGCGATGGGTGTGCAGAACGCATCGACCACCATCCTCGGCGGTTTCTTTGCTCACCTGCAGTATTGCCTTGCACCACCCGACCCCTCAGGCCAGGCGGTCGTCGCCTATAGCCGGCCGATCGATGCCGGGAACGCCTGCATGATTTTCGGCAATGCAACGCTGGGAAAGAGCGTACATGGCGCGCCGCTGGTGCATTGCCATGCCGCAATCCGTACCGAGAGCGGGCTGATCAAGGGAGGACACATCCTCACGGAACAAAGCATCGTCGGACCCGAACCTATCCCGGTGTTGGTCATCTCGCTCGACGACTTCGAATTGCGGGTGGCCTATGACCCGGAGACCAATATTGCCCTGTTGCAACCCCATCAGGAAACCCGTGATGAATAACACAAGCCTCGCCGAGAACGGCGTCATGGGTCGTGTGGCCTATGGGCGCATCGCACCCAACGAAGACCTGATCCAGAGCGTCGAAAAGCTGTGCCTTGCCGAGGGCTTCAAGAACGCCTTTGTACGAGGTGCCCTGGGTAGCCTGGTCGATGCGTGCCTGGGCAAGCAAGATGGAACATGCCAGCAAATCAAAGGGCCGGCTGTCGAAATCGTCAGCCTTGCCGGCGAAGTACGTTCACAAGACGACGGGTCACTCAAGGCATCCCTCTCGGGCGTGGTGGCGGATACCGAAGGCAACGTCTATGGCGGCCCATTCGTGGCTGGCTTTAATACGATCTGCATGACTTTCGAAGTCACGCTGGAAGAATGGCTACCAGCCGGCAAACAATAAATATCAATCATCTTTTTTGGGAGCAAATAATGACGTCCAATAATTCATCAACACCCGTGGCCGTTGTCACCGGCGGCGCGCGCGGCATCGGTCTGGCGATTGGCCAGTGGTTCCTCGCCCATGGGCACCGGGTCGTGTTGCTCGACATTGATGGCGACACGCTGACCAAAACTGCCGCTACACTCAATGACCCCGAGCACGTGCTTGCCGTGCTCTGTGATGTGTCCGACCCGCAACAGGTCCAAACTGCGGTCAAGAAGGTGACCGCCGCCTTCGGTCGGATCGACGCCTTGGTTAACAATGCCGGTGTGGCGGTGTTCAAACCCATTGCTGAAACTTCTTTTGAAGAGTGGCGCCACGTGATGGGGACGAATCTCGACGGTGCGTTTCTCTGTACCCAGGCCTTTGCTCCGGTCATGCGCAAGACCGGGGGTGGCAGCGTTGTCAATATCGCGTCCATCTCGGGCCTGCGCGCCAGCACTCTGCGCGTCGCCTATGGCACCAGCAAGGCCGCACTCATCCACCTCACGAAGCAACAGGCTGTTGAGTTAGGTAATATCGGCATCCGCGTCAATGCCATCGCACCCGGCCCTGTAGAAACCGAGATGGCCAAGCTGGTTCACAGCGTGGCCATTCGCTCCGACTACTACGATGCAATTCCACTGAACCGGTACGGCACAACCGAGGAGATTGCATCGGCCACGGGTTTCCTCTGTAGTCCTGCTGCGAGCTTCGTTAATGGTCAGATTTTGGCTGTTGATGGCGGGTTCGATGCAACCGGCGTAGGTCTACCTACGCTCCGCAGGCAAGCAGGTACTTGATGGTCCGCGTATCTGCTGGCATCGACATACGTCTTTACCTCGTTGAACGAATCAACGGGCGAGAGTTGTCAATCAAAACAGTACCTCCCAGAGGCTGAGCTTGCCGCCCTCCAGCGGCAGCAGCGCGACCTGTCCGGACCCGAACGCAGAGCCGCAGCCTGCAGTGGAGTTGGACGTACCGAAGTCATAGCCGCAGGCGTTCGACAGGCTGGGCACCGCTCAGCCGGGCTTGCGAAAGTCGTTTTCAGCCCAGGCCACCGCACTGGCGCGGCTGAGCTTGAAGGACGGCGCCACGCGCAGCTGCGCCAGCGGCTCGCCGCATTCATCCCCTTCATCGTGAGCGCTCAGCAGCGCGTGCGGGCTATCTTCGTCTGGAACGATATCGAGCGAGACGGTGATTCGGGCTGATTTTGCCGCTATCGTGATGCGTTGGTGCAGCGTGGCGTGCAGTTGCTGCTCGTGCCTGCGCACAAACTCTGACGCGGTTTTGACCAGCGTGCTGAACGCGTGGCCGTCCAACGGCTTGGGGTTCTTTTTGTCGCGACCCA
Organism: uncultured Polaromonas sp.; assembly: GCA_964371235.1. Classification (GTDB taxonomy): domain Bacteria; phylum Pseudomonadota; class Gammaproteobacteria; order Burkholderiales; family Burkholderiaceae_C; genus Polaromonas. The sequence continues at coordinate 47,360 of CAYJMW010000023.1, read as the reverse complement.
TAGTCCAGGGCCCCACCAGTGCGGGCTCGGGCTCGCCGTCCTTGATCATCGCCACGGCCCAGCCGTCATCGTCTTCATTCTTGATGACTTTGGCGGTCCAGCCCTCGCCGCACCACAGACGGGGTTCCTGAATTTTCGGAGATTCCCCGGAAGCAGACTCAGGAGCCAGCTCAGGCGACGGGATGCGGGGGTTGGTCAATGCTCAATCTCGCTGGTCAAAAAATCGCGCTGCAACGATTTGACGCCACAGATGAGAACGGATTTTACCGCCCGTTCACGCAATAGGAGGCGCGCCCGGCGAGCACCGCCCGCCTTGACAACAGGCCGCGCGACGCCTACGGTAAGGCCCATGGCGTTCCGGAGGCCCCAATGGTTTCAGCGCGTAGATTTTTTCAGCACAAGATGACAGCGGCAACGCACCGCGGCAAGCGTGGCATCCGGCTGTGTTTGGCGTTTGCCGTCGCGTTGCTGCTGGTCTTGGCGGCACCGGCCGTCAGCGCCATGCCGGTACTGGTGCTGACGGTGCAGGACGCCATTGGCCCGGCCAGCGCCGACTATGTCATTCGCGCAATACGCCACGCCAGGGACCGCGGCGTGCCGCTGGTCGTGATTCAGCTCGACACGCCAGGCGGGCTCGATACGTCGATGCGGCAGATCATCCAGACCATCCTGGCATCGCCCGTGCCGGTGGCTGTGTATGTGTACCCCGAAGGCGCACGCGCGGCCAGCGCCGGCACCTACATTCTTTATGCCGCCCACATCGCCGCCATGGCGCCAGCCACCACGCTGGGTGCCGCCACGCCGGTTGCCATCGGCCTGCCGGGCATCGGGAGCAAACCACCGGCAGGCGATCAGGGCAAACAGCCGGGCAGCGGCAGCGGGGAAGCGAAGCCGGACGACCCGAAGAAGGACGCGTCGAAACCCGGCGCAACACCGATGGCGCCCACCGATGCCATGACCGCCAAGCAGGTGCACGATGCGTCGGCCTTCATTCGCGGTCTGGCGCAACAGCGTGGCCGCAACGCCGAATGGGCCGAGCGCGCGGTGCGCGAGGCGGTCAGCCTGACAGCCAGCGAGGCGCTGCAGGGCAAGGTGATCGACGTGGTCGCCAGGGATGTGCCCGATCTGCTGGCGCAAATCGATGGGCGCACGGTGAAAGTACAAGGCACCGACGTCAAGCTGGCGACGCGCGGCCTCGCCTTTAAGGCCGTGCCGCCCGACTGGCGGCAAAGGTTGCTGTCGGTCATTGCGAACCCGAGCTTCGCGCTGATCCTGATGATGATCGGCATCTATGGCCTGTTTTTTGAGTTCTCGTCGCCGGGATTTGGCGTGGCAGGCGTGACCGGAGCAATCTGCCTGTTGCTGGCGCTGTTTGCGCTGCAGATGCTGCCTATCAACTATGCCGGGCTGGCGCTGATTGTGCTTGGCATGGCGCTGCTCGGCGCCGAGCTTCTGACGCCGACCTTTGGCGTGCTCGGCGTCGGCGGTGTTGTGGCCTTCATCGCCGGCGGCCTGCTGCTGTTCGACCGCGACATTCCAGGCTTTGGCGTGCCGCTGTGGCTGATCTTCGGCTTGGCGGCCAGCTCCGCCGCCGTGGTCTTTCTCGGTGGCGGCATGGCCCTGCGCGCGCGGCGGCGCCCGGTGGTCAGTGGCCGTGAGCAACTGATAGGCGCGGTGGGCGAAGTGCTGGCGCTGGACAACGACATCGTCTGGGCGCAGGTTCATGGTGAACGCTGGAAGGTGCGCAGCGCCGACGCGCTGGCGCCAGGCCAGCGGGTGCGCGTGGTCGCGCTGCACGGGCTGATACTGGAAGTGCGCGCCGAAGATTTTATTGGCGATTCAACCCTGAAAGGACCTTCATCATGATATTCGACTTCAGTTTCGGGCTGGGCGGCGTGCTGGTGTTGCTGCTATTGATGCTGCTCGTCAGTTCGCTGCGCGTGCTGCGCGAATACCAGCGCGGCGTGGTGTTCCAGCTTGGCCGCTTCTGGAAGGTCAAGGGCCCAGGGATGGTGCTGGTGATTCCTGGCATCCAGCAGATGGTTCGGGTCGATCTGCGCGTGGTGACGATGGACGTCGAGCCGCAGGATGTGATCTCGCGCGACAACGTTTCGGTCAAAGTCAACGCGGTGATTTTCTTTCGCGTCATTGATCCCCAAAAAGCCATCATCCAGGTTGAAAACTACCTGATGGCCACCAACCAGCTGGCGCAAACCACCTTGCGCGTGGTGCTCGGCAAACATGAACTCGATGACATGCTGGCCGAACGCGAGCGGCTCAACGTTGACATCCAGCGCAGCCTGGACGCCCAGACTGACGGCTGGGGCATCAAGGTCACCAATGTCGAGATCAAACAAATCGACCTGAACGAGTCAATGGTGCGAGCCATCGCTCGCCAGGCCGAAGCCGAACGCGAGCGGCGCGCCAAAGTGATCCATGCCGAGGGCGAAAAGCAGGCCGCTGCCGCATTGCTCGAAGCGGCGCAGATGCTGGCGCAGCAGCCCGAGGCGATGCAGTTGCGCTATCTGCAGACCATGACGCAGGTGGCTGGCGACCGGGCCTCGACCATCGTGTTCCCGCTGCCGATGGATTTGCTGGGCAAGCTGCTGGACAAGGGCCGGCCCGCGGCGGCCGAGCGCGACTGAGAAGGTCTATCCCGCCGATCCGTCCAGATGCTTCATTAGCTATGTTTTTGATAGCTACTTACGCCCATTACACGTGGGCTACAGGCAATTTCAGACCTCGATTTCGAATTGCGCATCGCCCATGTGCCGGTTCGGGCCCAGGGCGGCCGTGATCGCTGCCGACTCTGCCGCCTGCCACTGGCTGAAGATTTCCAGCTCATCGGGCGACAGGGCATCTTCGGCCGGCGCCTCGCCGTAGCTCGCCACGATCTTCAGGTAAGCCGCATAGACCGGCCCGACCAGGCTCGCGTCTCCCAGTGTGGCTTCCAGTGCCGCCTTGAAGCGTTGCTCGGCCGCCTGCTTCTCTAGCGGTGACACGTCTTCAAACGCATAAAGCTTGAGGGTGTAGCTCACTTGCCTTCTTTCGCAGGCAAGGCGCCGCCTTGCGCAAGCGCAATGCGCCGACGCAGCCTGGCGGCTTCTTCAGCGTCGCCCGCCTGCTCCGCGCGCTGGGCCTGCACCCCCAGCCAGGCCAGCAGCGCGCGACGCCAGCCCTGGGCCGATGCGGTCTCGGCAGCCTGAGCAATTACCGCCGGACTGGCCTTTCCGGTTTGCAGCAACACCCCGGCGGCAACCAGTTGCGACAACGGATCGGCAATGCCCTGAACGGCGCCGGCAGCCCCGGCGGCGGCGGCGCGCTGTTGCCCGGGCAGCAGGCCAATGTTTTGCGGCGGCAACTTGCCGAGCAGGTAATCAGCGTAGGCGCGCTGGGCCTCGGGAGCGTCGCGCCGCAGCGCTTCAAACCCGGCGCAGGGCTCAAACACCAGGCTGGCCACGCGGGTGGCGCAGTGCAGCAGCTCGGCCGTGGCCAGCAGGTCAACCCGGCCGGTGCGCGCGAGCTGGCTGCGCGCACGCGCCAGTTCGGCGCTTTCCACGCGGCTGTTACCCTCCATGTAGGCGGCCACGGAACGCTCCATCGAGCCTTTGGCTTCGAGCTGCCAGTCCGGCGGTTTGGGACCGCTGGCACAGGCGGTGAGCAGCAGGGCAACGCTTAGCGGAACAGCAAATTTCACGGCTTGGGTGTTCATGGCAATTTGATTTCCGTATCACGGGCAAAAGGCCACTTGCTGTTGATCTCGTTGACCAGGCTTTCAATCTTGCGCAGGTTGGCATCGACCTCGCCGCGCAGGGCGCCCAGATCAGCCGTGGCGTCCTTGACATTGCCGCTGACGGCCTGGGCGTCGATCAACACGGCATCAACCCTTTTAAGACTGGTGCGCGCTTCGCCAAGCAAGGTATTGAGCTGAACGATGGTGGCGCGGGTTTCCGGCATCACACCCTTCTCGCCGAACACCTGGCTGTCGGCCTTGGCAGCCAGTCCATCGAGCCGGGCCAGCAAGGCGTTGGCGCGATCGAGCGTGATCGTCAGTTTTTTGGCTTCCGCCTCGCTGCCAAGCAGCACCGTGAGCGCGCCGCCGGGGCCGTTGAGGCGCCCGGTCAGCGTTTGCAGGTTGGCCAGCGTCATGCCCACCGCGCCGCCGCTGCCGGTCAGGCTGTTGAGGTTGTCGATCAGGTCCTTGGTGGCGGAAATGACTTTGGGAATTTCCGCGCTGGCATCGCCCTGCAGCACGCTGCGCACCGCGCCGTCAGGCAGCGCCGGGTCGCTCAGCAAGCCGGTGTAGGCGCGGATGTTGGTGCTCCCCACAATGCCGCGCACCAGCGTGAAAATGCTGCTGGTGCGCAGCCAGTGAGCGTCCCTGGCCGCCACATCGACCAGAATACGCACCTTGCCGTCTTCGGCCAGCTCGATGCGCCGCACCCGGCCAATCGGAAAGCCTGAAAACGTCAGGTCCATGCCAACCACCACGCCTTCGGAGTCGTCGGCCATCAGCACCAGTTTCTGGGTGGCATCAAACGCGCCGCGCGCGTACAGCACGTACAGGGCCGAGCCGCACACCAGCAGCAGCATGAAGAGCATCAACAGCCTGGCCTTGAGCTCCAGGTTGGTCCCCTCCTGAGCAGGCGATGGGGCGGCCGGATCGGGACCGGCTGGCGGAGGTGGCAGAGGATCGTGCGGCGAACTCATGGGATGTGCGGTTTCCTGGGGGGCATTGCGAGCGCTAATAATAGTTGCCGACCAGCGACGCCACTTCAATCAGCAGTATCACGGCGAACATGCGGACCAGACCGCGCATTTCGGCGCTGGTGCGCACACTGGCGCCGCCCATTCCGTACAGGGCCGAGGCCATGGGAATCAGCGACACGGCCAGTGAAAACAGCAGGGTCTTGAGGACAAAAACCAGCGTGACGGCAGGGCTGAACACCTGGCCAAAAAGGCGGGTGTAGGCGGCCATGCCCGACATGGTAAAACCGTACCCTGCCAGATATGCCACCACCAGCGCCACCACGCTGCTCAGCGCCGCCAGCGTGATGCCTGAAAACATGCCGGCAACCACCCGCGGCAGCACCTCGCGCCGCACCGGATCAATGCCGCGCCCGCGCATTTCGTCGAGTTCGCCGCTGGCCTGCATCGCCGTGAGCTCGGCGCCGTCGGGGATGGTGCAGCGCAGCGCCACAAACAGCGCGGCGGTCAGGGGGATCAATTCCAGCACCAGCACCCGGATGACCACTTGCAGCGCATACTGCGACAGGCCATAACTCAGCGCGGTCACCAGCACGATGCGCGTGATCACCACGGTCACCAGCGCGCACAGCACGGTAAACCCCAGCAAAATGGGTGCGGAATTGAGGTAAATATGACGGGCCAGCACGTTGCGGCTTTCCCGGCTGTAGCTTGACGGCGAGAGCGCCAGCACCAGAATCACCGCCCCCAGATGCACCAGCCGCCACCACTCAATGAGCCAGTGCTGCGCGGCCTGGCCGGTTTGCGCCAGACGGCCTTGCAGTGAATCGATGGGGGGCATGCCAGCATGATACCTGTGGCCCTGCCGCCAAGGCGTCATTAATCATCGGGCAATCGGCAGCAGGCGTATCAGTTGGCCGTTGGCGCTATCGGTCAGCACATAGAGCAGCCCGTCCGGGCCTTGGCGCACATCGCGAATGCGCTCGCCCAACTCGGCGAGGAGCTTGCTTTCGCGAACCACCTTGCCGCCGAAGGGTTCTGACAGCTCGATCCGGTCGAGATAGCCGAACTTGAGCGAGCCCACAAACAGGTTGCCGCGCCAGACATTGCCGGGTTGATCGTAGCGCTCGCTGGTCAGGAAGGCCATGCCCGAGGGCGCGATGGACGGCACCCAGTAGTGCAAAGGCTGCTCCATGCCCGCCTTTTCGGTCAGCCCCTCGCCAATCTTGCCGCCGCCATAATTTTCACCGTAGGTAATCACCGGCCAGCCGTAGTTGGCCCCTGGCTTGGGTAGATTGATTTCATCGCCGCCCTGCGGCCCGTGCTCGTGCATCCAGAGCGTGCCGTCGGGCGCGAGCGTCGCGCCCTGGGCATTGCGGTGCCCATAGCTCCAGATTTCAGGCAAGGCGCCGGCCTTGCCGACAAAGGGGTTGTCTTTCGGCACCGAGCCATCCTTGTTGATGCGAATCAGCTTGCCGAGGTGGTTGCCGAGCTTTTGCGCGTCTTCCTTGCGCGAAAAGCGCTCGCCCAGCGTCAGAAAAAGCTTGCCGTCGGGCTGACCCTTCACGCCAGGCGCTCGGCTTTCAACAATGCGGCAGCCGAAGTGCGCCGTGCTGGCCACTTTGGGCTGCTGACTGAAAATGACCTTGACGTCCTCCAGCCGGGTGGCGTCCGCGCTCAGGGTGGCGCGTGCCAGCGCCGTGCTGTTGCCATTGCCCACGGGCGCGGGCTCGGAAAAACAGAAATACAGGCGGCGGTTGCGGGCAAAGTCGCCATCGAGCAACACATCAAGCAGCCCGCCCTGCCCGCCTGCGGCGATCTCGGGCAGGCCGGTCACGGGCGCAGCCAGCTTGCCATCCGCCGCTATCACCCGAAGCCGGCCGGGACGCTCGGTCACCAGATAGCGCCCACCGGGCAAAAAAGCCACACTCCAAGGGTTCTGCAGGCTCGTCGCGACAGTTTGGGTGCGCAGCGTCTGGGCCTGGAGTTGCGGGCCCGGCACAATGCATGCTACTAAACAAATAGCTACATAGTAAACAAATACGTGGGCTGACGGCATATTTCACTCCTGAAATACGTTGATGCACAGAGGTCGAACTATGGCACAGAAAGGCTGCTTCGTGCTGGCTGCACTGCCCCGGAACAGCCCGGCAGGCGCTAGCAACAGCGCTTCTCGAAGCCGGATAAGTCTTTAAAAATCAAATGCTTGAGGGAAATATCAAGAAACAGCTTTAGATTGACGCAGGATCAATCCTTCAAGTATGCTCGGCCCCATGCGAATGATTGCCTCCGCTCTGGTCCTTGCCTCGGCCACGCTGCTGACGTTCAGCGCACATGCGGCGCCCGGGCAATCCGGCGCTGCTGGCGACGACCTCGACAAACTGCTGGCCGACAAAGGCCTGCTCACACAAATCGACCAGGTACGCCAAAGCGTGACCAACAAGGCTTCCGGGCTGGTGGTCAATGCCATGGGATTTTTGGGCGTGCCCTATAAACGGGGCGGAAACACCGTAGAAACCGGCTTTGACTGCAGCGGCTTTGTGCGCGCCATCTATGAGCAAAGCGTGGGCCTGCTGCTGCCGCGCAAGGCCGAACAGCAGGCAGCGGCCACCGAGCGCATCGACAAAACTCAATTGCAACCGGGCGACCTGGTTTTTTTCAACACCTTGCGCCGCGCCTTCAGCCATGTCGGCATTTATGTCGGCGACGGCAAGTTCATTCACTCGCCCAAACCCGGGGCTGAAGTTCGGGTGGAAAACATGAGCGTGCGCTACTGGCAAAGCCGCTTCGACGGCGCCCGTCGCGTGGCGGCGACGCAAAACGCCGAAACCACACGGGTCGCACCGCTCACCGCCGCTGTCGGTGACACCGAAACACAGCGCTAAGAAACCGCCTGCGCCCTGCCGGCGGCAACGGCTTGATCAAAGCCCGCCGTACCCAAGGAACCTCTGCAAGTTCCGATCAACGGGTCGCTCCTGACTCCCACTTGCTCGCTAATTCAGCGGCATCTTCAGCATGCCTTTGCGCAATGGCCTGGCCCGCTTTCAGGAAAACCGGCTGGAAAAACATCGGGGACATCGGGCAATGTTAAGCCAGTTCAAGGAATGCTTTTTGATCGCATATTAGAGTTAACCCTAATACAAAAGACATGTCAAAGATCGATTGAAAGTCGCGTTTTGAATATTTCCAGCGCCATCATCTACGCAGCGGCAGACCAACACCAGAGTCTGCGAAATCGTCTCTCCATTCTGAGGGGCGTTGAAATCCACGCCGCCACCGACGACGGCAAGATGGTCATCACCATCGAGAGTGACAACGATCACGAAGCCGTCAACACCTACGAAGCCATTGAGCGCCTGCCCGGCGTGCTGTCCATGGCCATGATTTTTCAACAATCCGAATCCAACCCTGAGCAGGAGTTATCGCCATGCAAGTAACGCGTCGAGAATTGATCAAGGCCAACGCCGTCAGCGCTGCGGCCACCGTGATTGGCATCAGCATCCCCGGCGCGAAAGCCCTGGCGCAAGCGGCCTCCAGCGCCGATGGCGTGCGCTGGGACAAAGGCGTTTGCCGCTTTTGTGGCACCGGCTGCGGTGTGCTGATCGGCACCAAAGACAACCGCATTGTGGCGACCCAGGGCGACCCGGATGCGCCGGTGAACAAGGGCCTGAACTGCATCAAAGGCTACTTCCTTTCCAAGATCATGTATGGCAAAGACCGCCTGACCGAGCCACTGCTGCGCATGAAAGACGGCAAGTTCGACAAAAACGGCGACTTCGCCCATGTGTCGTGGAAGCAGGCTTTTGACATCATGGAAGAAAAGTGCAAAGGCGCGCTCAAGGCCAATGGCCCCAAATCAGTCGGCATGTTTGGCTCTGGCCAATGGACGGTGTGGGAGGGCTACGCCGCCGCCAAGCTGTTCAAGGCAGGTTTCAGATCCAACAACATCGACCCCAACGCGCGCCACTGCATGGCTTCTGCCGTAGCGGGCTTCATGCGAACCTTTGGCATTGACGAGCCGATGGGCTGCTATGACGACTTCGAGCACGCCGACGCCTTCGTGCTGTGGGGCTCCAACATGGCCGAGATGCACCCGATTTTGTGGTCGCGCATCACCGACCGGCGCCTGACCGCCAAACACGTCAAGCTCAATGTGCTGTCCACCTTCAACCACCGTTCCTGCGAGTTGGCCGACAGCGTGCTGATCTTCAATCCGCAAAGCGACCTGGCGATCCTGAACTACATCTGCAACTACATCATCCAGAGCGGCGCGGTGAACGAGGCGTTCGTCAAACGCAATGTGAACTTCCGCAAAGGCGTGACCGATATTGGCTATGGGCTGCGCCCCAACCACCCGCTGGAGCAGGTGGCGGGCAACAACGGCTATCCCGGTGCTGATGGCAAACCCAAAGGCAACCCAGGGGCCTCCAGCCCAATGACATTTGACGATTTCAAAAAGTTTGTGTCCGAGTACACGCTGGACAAGGCGCACGAGATTTCGGGTGTGCCCAAGGACAAGCTCGAAGCCCTGGCCAAGACCTATGCCGACCCGAAAACCAAGGTGGTGTCCTGCTGGACCATGGGCTTCAACCAGCACACACGCGGCACCTGGGTCAACAACATGATCTACAACGTGCATCTGCTGGTTGGCAAAATCTCGGAGCCCGGCAACGGCCCGTTCTCGCTCACCGGCCAGCCCTCGGCCTGCGGCACGGCGCGTGAAGTGGGTACTTTTTCCCACCGCCTGCCCGCCGACATGGAAGTGACCAACCCGAAACACCGCGAAACCGCTGAAAAGCTCTGGAAGCTCCCTGCGGGAACGGTGCCTGACTGGGTCGGCCTGCACGCCGTGGCGCAAAGCCGCGCGCTGAAAGACGGCAAACTCAATTTCTACTGGACCAGCACCACCAACAACATGCAGGCCGGGCCCAACACCAACGGTGAAGTCTGGCCAGGTTTTCGTAACCCGGCCAACTTTGTCGTGGTGTCAGACTGCTACCCCACCGTGTCGGCGATGGCGGCTGACCTGATTCTGCCGTCTGCCATGTGGTCCGAAAAAGAAGGCGCCTATGGCAACGCCGAACGGCGCACCCAGTTCTGGCGCCAGCAGGTGCGCGCACCAGGCCAGGCCAAGTCTGACCTGTGGCAATACATTGAATTTTCCAAACGCTTCAAGCTCGAAGAGGTCTGGCCGGCTGACCTGCTGGCCAAAGCGCCCGAACTCAAAGGCAAGACCCTGTACGACGTGCTCTACGCCAACGGCCAGGTCAACAAGTTCCCGCTGGCTGAAATTCAAAAAGGCTTTGACAACGACGAGTCCAAGGAGCTTGGCTTTTACCTGCAAAAAGGCCTGTTTGAAGAGTACGCCAGCTTTGGCCGCGGCCACAGCCACGACCTGGCCGCATTTGACAGCTACCACCATGCGCGCGGCCTGCGCTGGCCGGTGGTGGACCAGAAAGAAACCCTGTGGCGCTTCCGCGAGGGTTATGACCCCTATGTGAAAAAGGGCGAAGGGGTCAAGTTTTATGGCAAGCCTGACGGCAAAGCCATCATTTTTGCGCTGCCCTGGCAACCGGCCGCTGAAGCGCCGGATGCCGAGTTTGACCTCTGGTTTTCTACCGGGCGCGTGCTGGAGCACTGGCACACCGGCAGCATGACGCGGCGTGTGCCCGAGCTGTACCGCGCCATGCCGGACGCCTGGTTATACATGAACGCCGACGACGCCAAAAAGCGCGGCCTGCAGCGCGGCGACAGCATCAAGGTGTCAACCCGGCGCGGCGAGATCAGCACCAAGGTGGAAACCCGGGGCCGCAACAAAATGCCGCCGGGCGTGGTCTTCATGCCCTTCTTTGATGAGCACCGGCTGGTCAACAAGCTCACGCTGGATGCGACTTGCCCGATCTCCAAGGAGACCGACTTCAAGAAGTGCGCCTGCAAGGTCGTGAAGGCCTGATGTCATCAATCGTCATTGCGAGAAGCGTAGCGACGCGGCAATCCATGAACCCCTGGATTGCCACGCTTCGCTCGCAATGACCCAAAACCCGGTCACTTCATGAAAGCCCCTGACACTGTCGCGCGTCGCCAGTTCATCTTCGACACCGCGAAGATGGCCTGTGGCGTGGGCGCGCTGGGCTTGGGCTTGGCGCTGGTCAGCAAGCAGGCCAAGTCATTGCCGGCCGGCGCGATTCGCCCGCCCGGCGCGGGACTGGAGGACGATTTTCAGTCGGCCTGCATTCGCTGCGGCTTGTGCGTGCGCGATTGTCCGTATGACATCCTCAAACTCGCCACGCCCGACCAGCAGGTCGCCACCGGCACGCCGTTTTTTGTGGCCCGCGCCAAGCCTTGCGAGATGTGTGAAGACATTCCTTGCGTCAAGGCCTGCCCGACCGGCGCGCTCAACCATCAGCTCACCGACATCAAAAACGCCAGGATGGGCCTGGCGGTGCTGGTCGATCACGAAACCTGCCTGAACTTTCTGGGCTTGCGCTGCGACGTGTGTTACCGCGTCTGCCCGGCCATTGACAAGGCCATCACACTCGATTTGCAGCACAACGAACGCACCGGCAAGCACACGCTGTTCTTGCCCACCGTGCATTCCGAGGCCTGCACCGGCTGCGGCAAGTGCGAAGCCTCTTGCGTGCTGGAAGTGGCCGCCATCAAGGTCTATCCGGTCAAACTGGCCAAGGGCGAGCTCGGCGCGCATTACAAACTGGGCTGGGAAGAAAAACGCAAAGCAGGCAAATCACTGGTGGAACAGCGCAATCTGGTGGACCTGCCGGATCGCCTGCCCGAGGGTGTGACACTGCCCGGCCACTGGGATCCGGGTAGCGCCGCAGCGGCTGGCAGCGTGCCCCTGCTTGACGAGGCCGCACGATGAGCCACCCCAATCTCAAACTGGCCCAGGAAGCCATTGAAGCCAAAGGGTGGTGGCGCGCGCACCGCTTTTTGGTGCTGCGGCGCGTGTCGCAGCTCACTATTTTGTTCCTGTTCCTGATGGGCCCGTGGTTCGGCTGGTGGCTGGTCAAGGGCAACCTGAACTACAGCCTGACCTTGGGAACGCTGCCGCTGGCTGACCCGCTGGTGCTGCTGCAATCGCTCTTGAGCCGCCATGTGCCGGAGCGCAACGCACTCATGGGTGCACTGATCATCTTGCTGTTTTACCTGGCCGTGGGCGGGCGAGTCTATTGCTCCTGGGTTTGTCCTGTGAACCTGGTCACCGATGCGGCCAGTGCGCTGCGGCGCAGGCTTGACATTCGTGGCGGCGGCGCCTTGCCGCGCGCAACGCGCTACTGGATACTGGGCTTGATTCTGCTGCTGGCTGCCAGCACCGGCGGCATCGTGTGGGAACTGGTCAACCCGGTATCCATGCTGCCACGCGGCCTGCTGTTTGGCATGGGCGCGGGCTGGCTGCTGATTGCAGGCATCTTTTTGTTTGACCTGTTTGTGATGAAACGCGGCTGGTGCGGCTACCTGTGTCCGGTGGGTGCGTTCTACAGCTTGCTGGGGCATTGGAGTCTGCTGCGCGTGACGGCCAGCAAACGTGAGGCCTGCAACGACTGCCTAGACTGCTTCACGGTCTGCCCCGAGCAGCAGGTGATCAAGCTGCCGCTCAAGGGCGCCAAAAAAGGGTCCAGCCCGATCATCCTGTCAGGCAACTGCACCAACTGCGCAAGGTGCATCGACGTGTGCTCCAAAGACGTTTTTTCCTTCAGCACCCGGTTCGCGGCTGCACCTGCCAAGCCATTAAACAACGCGCTGCCGACACCCTGATTTCATCGACTATTTCACTCGTGGAGACCCGATCATGAACATGACCCTCAAAGTTTCACTGGCAGCCATAGTGGCCATTGCCGTGGCTGCCTGCGCCGGAACGGCGCTGCCGGTCAGCAGTTTGCGCGACACCAGCGTCAACAGCGCTGACAGTGCGCCCGATGTCAAAATCTATCAGGGCAAGCGACCCGGCCAGTTTGCACTGATTGAGCGCACCTTCACTGGCCAGCCACCGCTGGTGCCGCACAGCGTTGACGGCTACGACATCAGCCCGACTGAAAACGCATGCTGGGAATGCCATAACAGCGACGACTTCAAGGGCAAAAAAATGCCCATGGTCGGCAAGAGCCACCTGGTTCAAACGGCTGATGCCAAGGCCGAGCCTCAGTTGAGCATGCTGCGCTACCAGTGCGACAGCTGCCACGTGCCGCAGGTGGATGCCAAACCGCTGGTTGAAAACTACTTCAAAGGCACAGCGCGCAAATAGCTCATCCGTGTGAGGAACGCCGTCGGTACGGGTTGCGGCCTGGTCCGGCATCAGTGCAAACGCCGGCGCTAGCGGCACGGCAGCGTCGGACCCCTCACTCAGACAGCAGCTCAGAGATCCTCTGGCGCAGCCAGCGCGACCCCGGATCGTGGTGATAGCGCTCATGCCAATGCTGCTTGACGTCGTATTGCGGCAGCGGAAACGGCACCGGATAAATCCGGAATGCACCGCGTCCCTTGAGCATTTCCCCCAATAGTTTCGGGATGGTGATGAGCAGGTCAGTGTGTTCCACCAGAAACGCTGCGCCCAGAAAATTCGGTATCTGCAGCGCGATCCGGCGCGTGATGCCCTGGCGGGAAATCTCATTTTCGATGATCAAGGGCGCTGACCCCGAAGAACTGATCACCACATGGTCCTCAGCTTCAAACTGCTGCAGGCTCAACTGGTCAGTGATGCGCGGATGGTCGGCGCTGGCCATGCAGACAAAATATTGCCTGAACAGCAGTTGCTGATAAAAACCCGCTTCCAGCTGCGGCATCAAACCCAGGGCGAGATCCGCTTCGCCACTCTCCAGCAAGCGCGCCGTGTCCCTGGACAGCGGAAGAATCTCAATTTGAATTTCCGGCGCCTGCACGCGCAAGGTTTGCCACAGCTTGGGCAGCAGCACCAACTGGCTGATGTCGGTCATGCAGATGCGAAAGATTCGCTGTGACGTGGCGGGGTTAAAGTCGTCGCGGTGACCCAGCACGGTTTCCACCGCGTCGAGCACGGCGCGCACCGGGCGCACCAGCCCTTCACCAAACGGCGTCGGCTCCATGCCGCTGGACGTGCGAACAAACAGCGGGTCTCCCAGGGTATGGCGCAGTTTGGACAGGGCCACGCTGACCGCCGGTTGCCCCAAGCCCAGCGCCTGTGCTGCTGCCGTGACGCTGCGGGTTTTGTAGATCTCGTTAAATACCGCCAACAGGCGAATATCGATGAATTCCATGGCGCATCTTTATTCGAATATCGAATAGCTCATATTAGCCTTATTGCGTTTACAGAAATTTGCACCGCCCCTACGATTCAGCCCATCACACAACCCGACACCCGCCAGGCAAGAAATTCGTCCCCAACGAAGCAACGACAGGTGCCAATCGATGGAGATGAAATCATCATGCAGGAACTCGGCCGTCTGGAAGATTTGCCCGAAGCCTACCGCTCGGCATTGAGCGCACAAAACCTGGTGCCGCTGTGGCCCAGCTTGCGTTCGGTGCTGCCGCCGGGCAAGCCGGCCCAGCGCACCAAACCCGTGTGCTGGCCGTACCAGGCGCTACGCCCCTTGCTACTCCAGGCCGGCGAACTCACACCGATTGAAAAGGCCGAGCGCCGCGTGCTGGTGCTGGCCAATCCCGGCCATGGACTGGAAAAAATGCAGGCCTCGTCAACCATCTATCTGGGCATGCAGTTGCTGCTGCCCGGCGAATGGGCTCCCGCCCACCGGCATACCCCCAATGCGGTGCGGATGATTGTGGAAGGCGAAGGCGCCTACACCACGGTCGAAGGCGAGAAATGCCCGATGCGCCGCGGCGACCTGATTTTGACGCCCACGGGTCTTTGGCACGAGCACGGCCACGATGGAGACAAACCCGTGGTCTGGCTCGATGTGCTGGACTTGCCGCTGGTGTACTACACCGAAACTTCTTACGTGACGGAGGGCCGCGCGCAGACTGTCACCACCGAGGCCACTGACCGCGCCTACCAGCGTGGCGGTGTTGTGCCGGCACCGCTGTTTGTGCGCGCCGTGCAGCCGTTTCCGATGCTGCGTTACCCATGGGTCGATGTGCGTGCCGCCCTGCAGGCGCTGGCGGCCAGCCAGCCAGACATTGAAGCCGTACAGGTGGCCTATGTGAACCCAGAAACCGGCGCCGACAGCCAGAAAATCCTGGGTTTCTCGGCACTGATGCTGCGCCCGGGTGAGCGGCTTGCCCTGCCCGCCCGCTCTTGCGCCATGGTGTTCCACCAGATCGAGGGCGGTGCAGATGTCAAGCTGGAAAGCCATCAGTTCAGCCTGATTGATGCAGACACCTGCTGCATCCCCGGCTACACGCCAGTGACCTTGAGCAACCGCTCGGCAGCGCAGACCGCCTTTGTGTTTATTGCCGATGACGCACCGCTGCAAAAAAAGCTCGGCCTTTATGAAGTCCGCGCTCAGGCGCCCGAAAGAAAACCATGACCCAAGCCAGTTACCTTTGGCATCCCCCCCAACCTGCCTCGCTGCCTGTGCATGGCATCGCTGCGCGTTTTCCTGTCAACCGCATCTTCTGCGTCGGCCGCAACTACCACGCCCATGCGCTTGAAATGGGCCGCCCGGTGGACAAGACCGCAGCCCGGCCGTTTTACTTCACCAAGGCATCGTCCACACTGGTTGAATCGGGTGCCACCGTGCCCTACCCTTGCAGCACCAGCAACTACCACTATGAGATGGAACTGGTTGTTGCCATTGGCGCCTCCGGTTTTCGGGTCACTGAAGCAGACGCCGCCCGGCTGATTTTCGGTTACGCCGCTGGCCTGGACATGACGCGGCGCGACCTGCAACTGCTGGCGCGCGATCAGGGTCGCCCCTGGGACCTGGGCAAAGACTTTGAGAAGTCCGCGGTGTGCAGCCAGATCGTGCCGATCGGCCAGCTTGGCGTGCTCAGCCGCGGCGCCATCAAGCTGCAGGTGAACGGTGAAACCCGCCAGACCGGCGATCTCAGCCAACTGATCTGGAATATTCCGGAACTGCTGGCCGACCTGTCCCGGTTCTATCACCTCGAACCCGGTGACCTGATCTATACCGGCACGCCTGAAGGGGTGGGTGCGGTCAAACCGGGCGACCGGATTACCGGCCATATCGATGCCGTGGGCGATGTCGCCCTCACCATCGGCCAGGCCGAATAGACAGCGACAGCAGGCGCGCAAGCCTGCATTGACACTTGTTGGACCATACCGAGGAGACAAAACAAATGACGCAACAACTTCCCGTGATCGTGGCCGGGGGCGGCATTGGCGGCCTCGCCGCCGCGCTGGCGCTGGTGCGCCAGGGTTTTTCAGTCCAGGTGCTGGAACAGTCCCCGGAGATTGGTGAAATTGGCGCGGGCATTCAGCTCGGCCCCAATGCCTTCCACGCCTTTGACGCGCTGGGCATTGGCGACAAAACCCGTAGCCGCTCGGTCTTTACCGACGAAATGGTGATGCACGACGCACTGGACGGCGCGCTGGTGGGCCGCATCCCGACGGGCGAGGCCTTTCGCAAGCGCTTTGGCAACCCTTATGCCGTGATCCACCGGGTGGATGTACACCGCGCGCTGCTTGAAGGCGCCCAGGAAACCGGCCGTGTTGAATTTCTCACCTCCACCCATGTGGCGCGCATTGAGCAGGATGCGACCAGCGTGACCGTGTATGACCAGCACGGCAAGGCCTACCGCGGCCGGGCCCTCATTGGCGCCGATGGCGTGAAATCGGTAGTGCGGCAACAGTACGTGAACGACCCGGCGCGTGTCACCGGCCATGTGGTTTACCGCGCGGTGGTCGATAAAAAAGACTTCCCGGCAGATTTGCAGTGGAATGCCGCCAGCATCTGGGTCGGGCCCAACTGCCACCTGGTGCACTACCCGCTGCGCGGCGGCGAGCAATACAACGTGGTGGTGACTTTTCAAAGTCGCAACAGCGAAGAGTGGGGCGTCACCGAAGGCAGCGCCGCCGAAGTGCAGAGCTACTTTCAGGGCATCTGCCCCAAGGCACGCCAGTTGATTGACCTGCCCAAGAGCTGGAAACGCTGGGCCACCGCTGACCGCGAACCCATTGGCCAGTGGACCTATGGCCTGGCCACGCTGCTGGGCGATGCCGCGCACCCCACCACGCAATACCTGGCGCAAGGCGCCTGCATGGCGCTGGAAGATGCGGTCACGCTGGGCGAAGCATTGCGCGTGAACAACAACGATTTCACCAAGGCCTTTGAGCTCTATCAGCGCTCACGGGTTGCCCGCACGGCGCGCATTGTACTGTCGTCGCGCGAGATGGGCCGCATCTACCACGCCAGGGGCGTTGAACGGCTGGTGCGCAACGACCTGTGGAAAGGCCGCACCCCGGAGCGTTTTTATGATGCGATGGAATGGCTTTATGGCTGGAATGTAACCAACTGTCTGGCCGAACCAATGCGGCCTTGACCGATGGGTCATCCGTTGCCACACTGGCAATCAGGCACTTGGGTTCCTGTTCTGATCCATCCATGGGCGCTGATGGGTCGCGCGGCGTAGCCTGCGTCGCGCCTGGTCCATCTCGGACCGCCTGCCCGACATCGTTTTTGCGGAGACCATCATGGCAAAACCCGTCCACTTCTGTACCGACCGTCTGCTACCCAGTGACCAGATGCGCTTTCAATCCACTGTGCGCCGCGGCGGCACCACCCGTGCCATCATGCCCATCGGCAAGCTTTGGATGAACGGCAGTACGCTGCGCGTACGCTTCATCGGGGGCAGCGCCGCGCAGCAGTCCAAGGCGAAGGAGCAGGCCTTATGGTGGACCTCCTTTGCGAACCTCACATTCGATTTCAACGACGCGCCGGACGCCGAGATCCGCGTTGCGTTCGACCCCAATGACGGCGCGTGGTCATACATCGGCACCGACAACCGCGGCATTCCATTAAATCAGCCAACCATGAACCTGGGATTCATGGACGGCGGCACAGCAGGCCACGAGTTCGGCCATGCCATTGGTCTGGCTCACGAACACCAGAACCCGGCCGGTGGCATCGAGTGGAACGAAGCGACCGTGCTCCAGAGCCTGTCGGGCCCGCCCAACAACTGGAACGAAGCGACCATCCGCCACAACGTGCTTGACAAATACTCGGTCAACCAGATCCAGGGCACGGCGTTCGACCCGGACTCGATCATGCTGTATTTTTTTCCGGGCAGCTGGGTCAAGAGTGGTGTTGGCACCCACGCCAATGACGTGCTGTCGGCCGTGGACAAGGCCTACGTCGCCAGCGCGCAGGCCTACCCGAAGACCGCGCCGACGGTGGTGGACGCGGCGCAGCTCAGGGTGAACGCCTCGCGGCGCACGGCTGCATCGATCGGCAAACCCGGTGAAGAAGACCTGTTCAAGTTTGTCGCTGTCACCGGTGGCAGCCACGTGATCGACACCAAGGGGCCAACCGACGTGGTGATGCGCCTGTTTGGCCCGGACAGCCACACCAATGTGATCGCCGAAGATGACGACAGCGGCGCGGGCACCAATGCGCGCATCGCGGCCAGCCTCGTGCCGGGCCTGTACTACGCGCAGGTGCGCCACTACAACCGCGCCGGTGGCAAGGGCGACTACACCATCCGCGTGCGGCGGACGTAAGCAGGGTGCCGTCTTGCTGAATCATCCGAAGCTGGCCCATTCAAAGCCATGCATTAAATTAGCCTTCAGCCCACGTATCTATTGCATAATCCGCTATTAAAATAGTAGCGTGTGTCCAGTTTCCAGCGGAAGGCGGAGGCCGGGCACGGCTAACAACTGTCGGCCTTTGCCCGGCATTCGCCCTGAACCAGCGAGGTGTTACTTCTTCATCTCGTCCTTGCCCATGGCATCTTTCTTCATGCCGTCCTTGGCTATCGCATCCTTGGCCATTTTCTGTTTTTTCATGCACTCCTTGTCCACGGTGTCCTTGCCCATGGCATCTTTTTTCATGCAGTCTTTGGCCATGGTGTCCTTGCCCATGGCGTCCTTGCCCATGGTGTCTTTTTTCATGGCATCTTGCGCAATGGCGCTGGCGCCGGCAACAAGGAGGCAGGCAGACAGGAGAGTAGCGGTCAGTTTTTTCATGGTATTTCCTTGCTTGGTGATTGATAAATCGTTGAATAAAACGGCAGTGATGCCGCTGTTGCAGGGTCTCTGAGCGCGCTCAGCTACCTCCGAACCAGTTGTAACCCTGGTCTTCCCAGTAGCCGCCAGGGTAGGTGTTGGTGACGAAAATCGCCTGAATGTGTTTCGGATTTTTGTAGCCCAGCTTGGTGGGCATGCGCAGCTTCATCGGAAAGCCGTATTTGGGCGGCAGCGGCTGACCGTCGTAGCTCAGCGCCAGCAAGGTTTGCGGATGCAGCGCGGTCGGCATGTCGATGCTGGTGAAGTAGTCATCGGCGCACTTGAAGCCAACGTACCTGGCGCTCAGGTCGGCCCCCACATGGCGCAGAAAGCTGGCGAACGGAACACCACCCCATTTGCCAATGGCGCTCCAGCCTTCGACGCAGATATGGCGCGTGACCTGGTCCGTTTGTGGCATGGCCCTGAGTTCGGACAGAGCCCACTTGCGCTTGTCGGCCACCAGGCCGGTCACTTCAAGCCGGTAGCTGCTTTCCGCGACTTCGCGCACCTCGTCTTCGCCGTAGTAAGCGTTAAACGGGAATGGACGCGTGATCATCGAGTCGGGGTAGGTGGGGGCCAGGCGTTTGGAATCAAACAGCCAGGCCTGCACGTCGTCGTTCATACGGGAAATCCGGTTCAACGCAGCCTCGACGCCGTTGCCGTCCAGCGTACAGCCCGTGAGGATCGACAGGCCGCCCAGGGTGAGTGTGCGGCGCAAAAAGTCGCGACGAGCGGGTGCCAGTTTGTTGGCATGGGCGATGCGCTTGACTGCTTCGTCGAGCACGGCCTGGCCGTCAAGATTCATGCGTGGAGGTGGTTTGATGATCATTTTCCAGACTCCTTAGCGGCCACGAACCATGTAGAGCAGCGTGCGCGGCACCAGCGCCACCATTGCCAGGTGAACGGCAATAAAGCCGGCGAGCGCTGCCATGGCAAAAAAGTGAACCAGCCGGGCGCCTTCGTAGCCGCCCACGAGTTCGCGCAGCAGCGGGAACTGCACTGATTTCCAGAGCACCAGCCCGGAGAGCACCAGCAACACGCTGCCGAACATCACAAACAGATAGGCCACCCGTTGCACCATGTTGTAGTGCCGGGGGTCGGCATGGGCCAGCCGGCCTTTGAGCGCGTCCAGCACATCGGCGACAAACGCTTTGGGCGACAGCGGGAAGAACTTGTTCCGCAGGCGACCCGAGGCCAGGTTGAAGGCCAGATAGAGCAGGCCGTTGATGCCCAGCACCCACATGGCCGCAAAGTGCCACTGGATCGCGCCACCGAGCCAGCCGCCCAGGGTGATGTCTTTCGGAATGGCAAAACCGAGGAAGGCAGTGGCGTTGTAAATGCGCCAACCGCTCATCATCAGCACCACCACCGCCATGGCGTTGAGCCAATGCATGGTGCGCAGCCATCGCGGATGAATGATCTGCCTGCTGCTTTCCATGACTGGCCTTTCCTGTGCGTAAAGTGAAATTGGATGGAGAATGCGGCAACTGCCTGCTTCCCAGTTCCCTCTTGGTCGTGCGAGCCTTCCAGAAATTAGAGACAACTTGCATTTATTTCGAAGCAGGCGCTTGCAGCTACTCGCGCCACAAAACGCAAATCCCGCACAATCACGTCAGGCGGTGGCCATTTCCCGCCCGGGATGAGACAAGAAAACGAATATGACGCAATCCATTTCCCTGCCGCTGTGGATATTTATCGTGCTGCTGGCGCTGGCACTGTTTGCAGCGCTGGAATGGCTGCTGCTGCCCAGCGTACGGTGGTATTTCCGGCGCAAGGTTCGCGGCGTTCTTGACGAGATCAGCGTCCGGCTCAATATTGACATTCCACAATTCAAACTGACGCGCCGGCAGGCGCTGATTGATCGATTGATGAGCGACCCGCGCGTGCTGAACGCGGTTGAGGACTATGCCGGCGAGAAAAAAATATCTCGTCTCGCGGCCATGCAGATGGTCAACCGCTATGCCCGCGAAATCGTGCCGGCTTTCAACGCCTACGTGTATTTCCGCTTCGGCTACTGGCTCTCCAAGACATTTGCCCGGTTTGTTTACCGGGTGCGATTGGGCTACACCGATGCGTCGGCATTGGCCGCCATCCCTACCAGGTCAACAGTGGTGTTTGTCATGAATCACCGCAGCAACATGGACTACATCCTGGTCTCGTTTCTGGCGGCGGAAAAGGTGGCACTGAGCTATGCGGTGGGTGAATGGGCCAGAATCTGGCCACTGCAAGGGCTGATCCGTGCCATGGGCGCCTATTTTGTACGGCGAAACTCCGGCGATCCGCTGTACCGCATGGTGCTGCAGCGCTATGTGCAAATGGCAACAGAAGGCGGCGTGCCGCAAGCCGTGTACCCCGAGGGCGGCCTTTCCACCGACGGTTTGCTGCGACCCCCAAGACTGGGGCTGCTGGACTACATGCTCAAGACTTTTGACGCCGAAGGTGAACGCGATCTGGTGTTCATCCCCGTAGGTATCAACTACGACCGTGTCATCGAAGACCGTTCGCTGCTCAGAAAGCTCGATGCCAACGCACGGCGTCCTGGCTGGTGGACCGCCTTGCGTACCACATGCGCCTATGTCGGGCGACAGCTGGTGCTGCGTGCCAGAGGGAAAAGTTATCGCTATGGCTATGCTTGCGTCAATTTTGGAAGCCCCCTGTCGATGCGGGAATGGGCGCGCACCAAGGGGATCGACTTTCGCGCGCTGGATGAGGCCTCGCGCCGCAAGGCGGTGGCCCAGGTGGGCGACGAACTGATGCAAAAAATTGGGCAAATTGTGCCGGCCTTGCCGGTGCCGCTGGTCGCCACCGTCTTGCTGCGAGAGCCGCTGGCTGCGCTGTCCGAACTGGAGTTGAAGGCCGCCGTCAACGAACTGATCGAGGGCATCGAGGCGCTGGGTGCGCATGTCTATGTCCCGCGCAGCAACCGCGACTATGCCCTCAACGTCGGGTTGCGAATGCTGACCTTGCGCCACCTGGTGCATGAAGAAGAGGGCCTGTACCGCGCCAACGAAAACGAATTGCCGGCCTTGCGCTACTACGCCAATTCGATTGATCAGTTGTGCAGGCAACTCGATAAGCCAATCACTGAACCAAAACTGCCCTGATGCTGGCGCGTTTTCAACAGTTCATTGTCATCAGCATTGCGGGCCTTGCGATCATCTGGATCATACTGACCTGGGGCTACTCCCCTAAGCTGACCGGGCTCGGCTTGCTGCTGGTTTTCCTGGGACACGCGGCATTTCTTGCACTGGAGTTTGCGGTGGCTTACCGGGTCAATCGCCCTGACCCAGCACCGCGCGCCGGCGTTTTGTTGCTGGCGCGGGCGTGGATCGGTGAAGCGCTGACTGCGCCCCGTGTGTTTGGCTGGCAACAGCCCTTTCGCTGGAACGCGATACATGATTGTCTGAACCAGGCCCCGACCTCGCCCAAGCGTCGGGGTATCGTTTTTATTCACGGTTTTGTCGGTAACCGTGGCTTCTGGAATCCCTGGCTGGCGCAAGTCAAACATCGTGGGCAGGTATTTTCAGCCGTCAATCTCGAACCGGTCACGGGTTCCATTGAGGGTTATGCACTGATGATTGAAACGGCCGTTCAACGTGTGACGGCCGCCACTGGCCTGCCCCCTTTGCTGATCTGTCACAGCATGGGCGGGCTGGCCGCCCGCGCCTGGCTTCGCGCTTTCCAGGCGGACCATCGGGTACACCATGTCGTCACCATTGCAACGCCGCATCACGGCACCTGGCCAAGCCGGTTCAGCCCAGCGGCCAATGGTCGGCAAATGCGTCTGGCCAGCCCCTGGCTGGCACAACTGGAACACGATGAGCCCGGGCAGCGCAGCCAGTTGTTTACCTGCTACTACTCCAACTGCGACAACATTGTTTTCCCGGTATCTTCCGCTACGCTGCGCGGTGCCGACAATCGCCTTGTGACGGGTGAGGCCCACGTCGCGCTGGCTTTTAACAAACGGGTTATGAGCGAGTCGCTGGCAATGGTCTAGCGGTGCCCCAAACGGGATGGTTGGCGGATCCGGCCGAGTACTCTCAGAACGTCTTTTCAACAGGCGTATGAAAAATTCGTCGCTCCAGAGTCGCGCCGCATTCCGGCGAAGTCGCTGACAGCTACCGCGCGCATTGATTTCAGGAAACCCGACGCGCCGCTATTGATGATTGCGGGCTCCGATGACCACATCATTCCCGTGTCCCTGAATCGCAGCAACTTTGCCAAGTACCAGCGACCCGGATCAATCACGGAATTCAAGGAATTCCCAGATCGCACCCACTTCATCATCGGACAAGACCATTGGGAAGAAGTCGCCGACCATGTTTCGACCTGGCTGACCCGGGTAAACGCTTGAATCTGCCAAAGCAGCATACTGACCTTGCCCCTGTTTTTCGCACCCCATAAGCTGCCCATCATGTGGACTCCCTGCCTGGCTCAGGCAGGCGCCACAAATTTGTCAGCAAGCATGCGTGAGAATTCCCCGCTATCGATCAAGCGCTGCAGATCGCCTGCGCCGCCCACCAGCATCCCATTGACAAACACCATCGGAAAGGTGGGCCAGCCCGTCCACAGCTTGAGGCTGTTGCGACGCCGCCACTGGCCAAGATAGCTGCCATATTCAAGGTATTTGTGGGGCGCGCCGACGGCATCGAGCGCCTTGCGCGCCTTTCGGGGGAAAGGGTTTTGCGCCATGCCGACGACAACAACACGATTGCTTGCGATGGCGGCCTGCACCTCCTGAATGATTTCGGCATGTTCATCAGCGATCTTCTTGCGAATGGCGGGATGAATATGGGCCTCGTCGAGAATGCTGCGAGTCATGATGGATTCCCCTGTGGTGATGCACGGCGTGCTGACTGCTCCTGCCGACAGGAAATTCAACCGCACCAAGCCAAGTATCGCACCGGGCCCGATCATGAAGAATGCTGCCCCGCGCACCATCACGCCACGGTCCGGTGCGATACTCAAACCGCCATGGCCGAATCTTCCAGCAGTCAACGCCGGCGCCGCAGCGTGGCGCTGGCCATCGTCGTCACCGCCTACACGCTTTCCTTTTTTCAGCGTTTTGCGCCAGCGGGAATCGCGCCAGACCTGGTGGCCGCGTTCAACACCACAGCTGCCTCACTCGGCGCGCTGGCGGCGACCTATTTCTACGTTTACACGCTGATGCAGGTGCCCACCGGCATCCTCGTTGACACCTTCGGGCCGCGCCGCATTTTGCTGATTGGTGGCATCGTGGGCGGCGCTGGCAGCCTGATGTTCGGCCTGGCCCCCGCAATGGAGCTGGCACTGGTGGGCCGAACCCTGATCGGGTTGGGGGTGTCGGTGACCTTTATTGCCATGCTCAAGATCATTGCGATGTCGTTCGAGGAACGGCGCTTTGCCACGCTGGTGGGCCTGTCCATGCTGATTGGCAACTTCGGCTCGGTGCTGGCTGGCGCGCCGCTCTCCCGGCTGGCCCAGGCAACCAGTTGGCGCGGTATTTTTGTAGCCTTGGCGGGCGTTTCGCTGCTGCTGGGCGTGGCCTGCTGGGTCCTGGTGCGCGACCGCCCACCGGTCGCTGGTAAACCGGAGCCGGAACATCGTTTTGATCGCAAGCTCGTCCTGGCCGGACTGCTTTCCGTGCTGAAGAATCGCGACACCTGGCCCACGGTGTGTGTCAATTTCGGCATTTGCGGCAGTTTCTTCGCCTTCGCCGGACTGTGGGCAACACCGTTCCTGACACAGGCGCACGGCCTGACGCGCGACGTCGCGGCCAATCACGTCAGCCTGTACTTTGTCGGCTTTGCGCTGGGGTGCGTGTTCATCGGCGCGCTGTCGGATCGGCTGGGCAAGCGCAAGCCGGTGCTGCTCATCAGCAGCCACCTGTATGTGCTGATGTGGCTGGTCGTGCTCTCGGACCTGGTGTTGCCGCTGGCGGCAAGCTATGTGCTGTTCAGCCTGATGGGTATCGTCACGGCCGGCTTCACGCTGACCTGGGCATGCACCAAGGAAGTGAATGCGCCGCTGCTGTCGGGCATGTCAACCAGCGTCACCAACATGGCCGGTTTTCTCGCGGGGGCCGTGCTGCAACCGCTGGCGGGCTGGGTGATGGACAGCCGCTGGCAGGGCGGACTCACCAGCAGCGGCGCGCGCCTCTATACGCCCGAAGACTATCGCGCCGGACTGCTGCTGCTGGCAGCCGTGGCGCTGTTCGGCGCCATCGCCTCCTGGTGGATCCGCGAAACCGGCTGCCGCAACGTCTGGAAGGCCCCGTAGCGAATCTGTAGTATCTGGCGCGGCGCAGTTGCTGCAGGCGTGTGAATAGGCACGGCCTCAACGAGAAAAGTGGTGAGAGGCAGATCAGTCAGCGCCATTTGCGCTGCCACGCGTTCCTTTGCGTCAGCGGCGGTCACACCGGCCAACTGGTCGCCCGAGCGCACACTGCTGGTCTTGGCCAGCAGTGTGCGCAAGTCTTCAAACTGGTAGCGCCGTATTCCGATGGTGTGTGCGTAAGGCATGGGTAAATTCATGAGAAGTTTTAAACCTTTGACCCTGATACACGGTGCGGGGTGCCGCCCCCATCCCACCCGCCCTCAGCGGGGGCAGAAACGATATCCACGCTTGAACGTTGCGATGGGTATGGCCCCCTCCCCCGCGGGGGGAGGGTTGGGGTGGGGGCTAGGGCGTGACAAAGTTTCATGATTCGTGACGGCACCCATACCATCACAGTTTGTCAGTTGCTGCTATCCGACTCGGCCGTTTTTGGACCACGCAGCAGCGTGAGCGCCAGCAGCGCCGAAGCAACCATCAGCATCAAACTCACGGCATTGAGCACCGGCGTGGCACCTTCGCGCATGCGGCCGTACATCATCACCGTGAGCGGTGCGTCGGAGCCCACAAGCATCAGCGTGGTGTTGAAATTCTCAAACGACATCAGAAACGAAATGGCGGCCGATCCAATCAGCGCAGGCTTCAGATATGGCAGGGTGATGGTCCGCAGCACCGCGACGCGTGACGCGCCCAGGTTGTAGGCAGCTTCTTCCAGCGTGACATCAAAGCGTTTGAGCCGCGCAGTGATGGTGAGGGTGGCAATCGACACGATGTAAGAGAACTGCCCCAGCACCACCAGCGCCAAGCCAGGGCGCAAAAATTCAAGTTCCAGCCCCCACAGGTCATCCGCCAGATTGGCAATGCGGCTCGCAAAGGCCAGAATTGAAATGCCCAGAATCACCCCCGGTATCACCAGCGGGGCCAGCATCAGCAGTGACAGCGCTTGCTTCCCGTGAAACTGGGTGCGCTCAATCAGGAAGGCATTGGCCGTGCCTACCAGCACCGACAGCAGCGTGACCCAACTTGCCACCACCACGCTGGTCCACAAGCTACCCAGCATGGCGCTGTCGGCAAACAGGCCACGGCGCGTTGACTCAGCGCCCCCCATGAACCAGTCGAGCGTGAAGCCGCGCCAAGGCGGCGCCGGGTAGGGCGCGTCATTGAAGGCAAACACCGCCACCACAACCAATGGCAAGAACAGAAAAGCAAAGAACAGCAGCCCGTAGATCACGGTGCTGGCGCGCAGCCACAGTGGACGGGGTAAGGAGGCAATCATGAGCGTGACCTCTGGCATGACGCGGGCAGGCGATATTGCGCATGAATGGAGCAGTGCGTTGAAGTCATCATGAGCGCTGCATCACTTCGCCAAATTTTTGTCCACTGAGCTTCAGGCCAACCCAGACGATAGCCGTGCTCAAACCCAGCAGCAAAAAGCCAAACGCTGCGCCCTGTTCCCAGTTGAAGCGGGTGATGAACTGGGTGTAAATCTGCTCGGTGAACCACTGCGAATTCTTGCCACCCAAGAGCGTCGGTGTCAGGTAATTGCCCAGGGTCAGCATGAAAACCACGATGCAGCCCGCGACGATGCCGGGCGCGGCGTGCGGAATGACGATCTGGCGCAGGATCGACCAGCCGTTGCCGCCCAGGTCGTAAGCGGCTTCAATCAAGGAGTCGTCCAGGCTCTCCAGGGCGCTGATCAGCGGAATCACCATGAACAGCATCGAGGTGTAGACCAGCCCGACCAGAATGGTGGCATCGTGGTACAGCATTTCCACCGGCGCGGGGGTGATACCCAACCAGACCAGGAATGCGGGCAGCACACCGGACTCACGCAGCAAAATCATCCAGCCCAGCGTGCGCACGGTTTCACTCACCCAGAATGGGATCAGGCACATGACAAACAGCATGGATTTGGATTTGCCCCGCACCAGCTTGGCAATCGTCCAGGCGATGGGGAAGGCCAGCAGCAGCGTGATGGCGGTGGCCAGGATCGACATCAACGCCGTGCGCATGAAGGTGTGCCAGTACAGCGGTTCGTCAATGAAAGTAGCGAACTGCGCCAGACTGGGCTCGTACACACGCGGGGCCACGCGCGCGCGCAACGACAAAATGCCCAGTTCCACATGCGGCAACACAATCAAGCCCAGCAGCCACAGCAGCGCCGGGGCCAGCAGCATCATGAGCATCAGCCGCGCTGGCGTGCGCGCGCTTGCGTTCGTGTCAGGCATGGGTCGTGTCACCTGCGGCAAAACACACTGCACGTTGTGGATCAAACCCGAAAGCCACGGTTTCGTCCACGCTCAGGTCGGCAAATTCACCGGTTTGCGGCAAGGCGATGCGGAACTCGGTGTTGGACTGAGCCTCGTGCAAGAGCACGGCCGAGTTGGCACCGTCAAACAACAGGCTGGTGATGCGCGCGCTGAAATTGGGCAGGCCCGCATCGCTCAACACCGCAGCCTTGCGTGCCAGGCGTGCCACTTCCGGGCGCACAAAGGCCTCAACCGCGTCGCCGCGCGCGACCTGGCCAATGGCGCGCGCCGGAATCACCAGCCCCTGGGCACTGGTCACGGTAACCACACCACCATTCACCTCAGTGGCGCGGCCTGCGATGCGGTTGTTGGCCCCGACAAAGCCGGCGACAAACGGCGTTTGCGGCTCGTAGTACAAAGCTTGCGGCGTGCCCACTTGCTCAAAGCGGCCCGCGTTCATCACCGCCACGTGGTCGGAGAGCACCAAGGCCTCGGACTGGTCGTGGGTGATGTAAACAAAGGTGGTGCCAAAGGCAGCTTGCAACTGCTTGAGCTCAATCTTCATGTGCTCGCGCAGTTTCAGATCCAACGCGCCCAGCGGTTCGTCGAGCAGCAGCAGCGTCGGCTCCAGCACCAGGCTGCGGGCAATCGCCACGCGCTGCTTTTGCCCGCCGGAGAGCTGGTCAACGCGCTTGTCTTGGGAATTAGGCAGGCTGACGCGCTCCAGCATGTCGCCCACACGGCGCTTGATCTCATCCTTGACGACGCCACGCCGCGCCAGACCGTAGCCGACGTTGTCGCCGACGTTCATCATGGGAAACAGCGCCAGGTGCTGAAACACCATGTTGACCGGTCGCTGGTTGGGTGGCACGCCGTTCATGGCTTTGCCGCCAATCTGGATGTCACCTGCGTCCGGGCTCAGAAAACCGGCAATCATGCGCAGTAACGTGGTCTTGCCGCAGCCCGATGGGCCCAGAATAGAGAAAAAACTGCCCCGCTCGACGCTGAACGACAAGTCGTCCACCGCATGGAAAGCACCGTAGTGCTTAGCCACACGGGTGGCTTGCAGGTCAGGCTGCGCCACCGCAGTGATTGGCGCAGCGGGCATTGAAGAACTCAACGCCAAAACGCTTAATTAGCCGCCTTGATGCGATCCAGCACGCGGCCTTCGATGTCTTCAATGCCAGCGGGCACGGCGGGGTACCACTTCACATTTTTCAGCGCCGCTTCGGGGAAGCTCGCCGCAAATTGGGCCTTGAGCTTGGCATCCATCAACTGGTCAGCACCCTTGGAGCCGGTGAAGTTGCCAGCCGATTTGGCCACGCGTGCCGCAATCTCAGGGCGCATGTTGAAGTTGATCCAGGCGTAAGCGGCAGCGTCATTCTTGCCCTTGGCCGGAATAGCAAAGGTGTCGATCCAGCCGAGCGCGCCGGACTTGGGCGCGATGAACTGGATTTCAGCCTTTTCGCCATTGAGCTTCCAGCCGCCCGTGTCCCACATCATGGCGCCGACGATTTCACCAGTGCGCATGCCGTTGAGCAACTGGTCTTTGTTGTCCCAGAAGAACTTCAGGTTGCCTTTGCACGCAATCACGGTCTTGCCGACTTCGTCCATCAGCGCGCCGTAGGCTTTGGGGTTGCTGTACAGGGCAAACGGGTCTTTGCCGGAGGCAAACGCGAAAGCCAGCAGGGTTGGGCGTTTCAGACGGATAGCGGTTTTACCCTTGACATCGGCACGGCACAGATCCGGGTAGTCACCCATTTTGGTGAGCTTGGTATTGACCACCAGGCCATCGGTGCCCCAGATGTGTGGGAGACCATAGACCTTGCCAGCCAAGGTGGTGTTTTTCTTGGTGGCTTCGAGCATGGAAGGGATGAACAACTCAGCTTTGAGCTTGCTCATATCCATGGGCTTGTAAATGCCGAACTCTTGTTGCGGGCCAGTGATGCGGTCTTGCGAGGGCTGGGCCAGATCGAACCCTGCGCCGCCGGTGGCGCGCAGCTTGGAGATCATTTCTTCGTTGTTGGACAGGGTCAATTCAACCTTGTAGCCGCTTTCTTTCTCAAACTGCACCACCACGTCAGCGGGTGCGTAGTCAGCCCAGGTGAGCAGACGGAAGTTTTTTTCTTGTGCGGTGGCCGAGCCAACTGTGCTTAAGGCAACGATGCCAGCAGCGATCAGTGAATAGCGAGTTTTCATGGGTGAGTCCTTGAAGTTGATTGAAGTGACAGTAAAAGCAGAATCAGATCGATAGACCCTGGACCCGAAGCCAGCAAGAATACGACAGCCGCGTGACATTTTGATGTCGGGCGTTGTTTGAACGCACGGGGTTTCCCCTTAGATGGGTGTCAAGGCGATTGCGAAGCAACAGGCAGCGCGGTGAGTTGCTCGAAGCGGAGGAACAGAAACGCCACACGTTCGGCATCTGATTTCCAGCTACTCTTGCCGCCGCTCAACACGTAGGCGGCGTCCACTGCGGCGTCGAGCGCACGGTGGGCCTTGAGCAGCTTTTCCGGCATGGGCGGGTTGTAGAGGTCGGCGAGCGTCGCTCCTGCCTCGGCAGCACGCGCGTCAAGCACCGCTTGTGCTGCAATTTCGATAGCAGACTGCGCCTGTACTACCTGGGCTACAGCCGATTTTTTATCCAAATCTGGCCAGGGGAAGTTGTTATAGACGATGTTGTTCGAATAGCGGTACCGGCTCTCAAGACGGCCACAAACGGTCTTGACCCAGGCCATATGCATGGCAGACATCAGCACGCCGAAATGGTAGAGCGTTGCGCCTGCAACGGCCGCACACGAGTTGTGTAATACGTCCGTACTCTTGCAAATATCCATTGGGATATAGCTTCTGGTTTCAGAGCTGTGCAAGGGAATCGCGATGTAGCGTGCCGTCGATTGCCGGATTTCGGCAAACAAGCCCGGTAAAGGCGCCAGTTCGCGCGTCTGCGCCTTGGCGCTTGCGAGACGAAATTTTTTGACTTGCTCCATGCGCTTGTGAACGGCTGACTTTGCAAAAATGGAGGAGTCCGCGGAAACGTGACGCTTGCGCAGACTTATGATGGCCCTTCGCGGGACGAACAATCTGCAAAGCCAAGCAATGAATCAAGCTGACTCGCCAAAAATATCAAGATACTCACCCTGGAATCGAGAATCATCTGACCCTGTTTCAACGCCCACAAAGGAGCCAGTAGCCGGAATTGTTGAAGTCGTAGCGACCGTCATGAATTCAATGCGCATCCTGTAGCTGGCGGGTGTTCATGCGCTTGCGGTGATCTACCATCACCTGGTCCTCAAGGACGGTGTGCTTACCTCAATGCTGCCGCGCTGGGTCCGCTTGCCACCTATCAACGGGCGTTGAGAAATTGGGTTTTCCGCGCAGCCGGGGATTCATTGCCCCGGGGTTCTCAACCATGCCATTGACCTTCATCCGGAAATATCCGTTTTTTTGACTTTCTTGCGTCAAGCAAGAAAAAAGCGGGGCGCCCCGAGAGGCGGCCCCGCTTTCGAACCAGTTCTGGCGAATGCTTACCGCTGCGCGGCCTGCAAGGCCACATTCAATGCATTGACAGGAACACCGCTGGCGCGACTGCGCCACAAAGACAAGTGGCTGGACTACGCGCGGCAAATGGAGCAAGGGCAAAGCGTGCGTAAAAGCGCCAAGGCCTGTGACGTGCATCGCAACACCGCCTTTCGCTGGCGCCATCGATTTCTTGTGGAGCCCAACAGCAGCAAGCCCGCCAGCCTGGTGGGCATCGCTGAAGCAGATGAAGCCTTTTTCCTTGAATCGTTCAAGGGCAGGAAGCAGGCAATGCCACGAACGTCGCGCAAACGTGGCAGCAAGGCCTCCAAGCGCGGCTTGTCCGATGAACAGATTCCTGTGCTGATTTGTCGTGATTCGCGCCGGCAGCACAACCGACTTCATTCTGGAGAAGGACGACAGAACGCACATCTTTGAGGCGCTCAAGCCCATACTGGCCAGCGATGCTATTTTGTGCACCGACGGCAGCAGGGCCATGATTGGAGTTGCCCGCAAAATTGGCATTACCCATCGTCCAGTCAATCTGGCCGCTGGCATCCGGGTTATCTCCAAGGTCTATCACGTACAAAACGTCAACGCCTATGGCAGTCGGCTCAAAACCTGGATGCGCCGCTTCAACGGTGTGGCAACTCGGTACCTCGCGAACTATCTCGGCTGGCGCAGATATCTTGACTGCAACAATGCCCACACCTCCCGGCTGCGTTCTTGTCCGCTTCGCTGGGCATCAGACCGGCTCAACAATTAACAGTGACATAGCCTTAACTTTACATCAGCTTGACGGAAATCAATTGAACTTCAGATGACAACAAGAATCGTCGCTTTTTTGCCGACACCTTCATGAATAGCAGCATTACCGCTTGTCATTTTTTGGAAAAAGTAGTATTTGCCGGCGCTTGTTTCATGCAGCCGGGTGACGTATGGCGGTGGTCTCAGCCATCGAATTGGCCGGTGATTGCCAGTGCAATCCGCGCCTCAAGGCGCGCTCGGCTAGTACCCGTCCTTGAGTGGATCCACGGCCCTTGGTGCATCGTCGGGTTTGCTCGCCTTCCTGGAATCAGTTGACGTTTCCGGGCCCCCTTGCTCGCGCCCACATGACGCGAGGGACGTTGCCATCACGGCAACAAACATGATCTTCATCAGTGCCAGATACATAAGAGTCCTCGCTTTTTGCCATGGCGTTTATGCCGCTTCCTGTTTCAATTTGAGAATTTCGCGCGATTGCGGTGCCCTACCTAGGGCTAACCCTAGGTATCAAGTGTTTTTGTTGTCCAACAATCGCTATGTACTCAATTTCATAGGCAGGGCATTTCGTCGCTGTCTTAGCTCAAATTATCCACAGGAGACGCACATATGCAAAAGATGTTGCACATCAACGCCGACAAGTGCACCGGCTGTCTGCAATGCGAAATGGCCTGCTCTTTCGAGAACTATGGCACCTTCGCCACCGCCAAATCGCGAATCAAGGTATTTGACTTTCACCACACCGGCAAGAAAGTGCCCTACACCTGCACCCAGTGCGACGAGGCCTGGTGCCTGCACGCCTGCCCGGTCGAAGCCATCACCGTGGACAAACTCACCGGGGCCAAGGTCGTCAACGAGACCACCTGCGTCGGCTGCAAGGTCTGCACCATCGCCTGCCCGTTTGGCACCATCAATTACGTGCAGGAAACCGGCAAGGTGCAAAAGTGCGACCTCTGCGGCGGCGAGCCCGCCTGCGCGGACGCCTGCCCCACCGGCGCGATCACTTTCATCGATGCCAACTGGACCGGCTTGGGCAAGATGGCTCAATGGGCCGACAAGCTTGGCAATCAACCCACCGCAGCATAAGGAGAAACCATCATGTCATGGGCAGGAAAAATCCTCCGCGTTAACTTGACCGCAGGTACCGTCAAGTCTGAACCGCTCAATATGGAATGGGCTAGAAGCTACATTGGCTCGCGGGGTCTGGGTTCCAAATACCTGGCCGAAGAAGTCGATGCCAAAGTCGATCCGCTCTCACCCGAGAACAAGATCATCTGGGCGACCGGCCCGCTGACCGGCACCATGGCCTCCACCGGTGGCCGCTACACCGTCATCACAAAAGGCCCGCTCACCGGCGCCATTGCCTGCTCCAATTCGGGCGGCTACTGGGGGGCCGAGTTCAAGATGGCTGGTTGGGACATGGTCATTTTTGAAGGCAAGTCGCCCAAGCCGGTCTATCTGTACGTCAACGACGACGTGGCCGAGCTGCGCGATGCGGCCCATCTGTGGGGCAAGAGCGTGTGGCAGACCGAGGAGATCATCAAGAAGGGCTTGCAAGACCCGCAAATTCGGGTGTCCTCGATTGGCAAGGCTGGTGAAAACGGTGTGCTGTTTGCCGCCGTGGTTAACGACTTGCACCGTGCGGCGGGTCGCTCGGGTGTGGGCGCGGTCATGGGCAGCAAAAACCTCAAGGCGATTGCCGTGCGCGGCACCAAGGGTGTCGGTAACATCCATGACCCCAAAGCGTTTATGGCAGCCACCAAAGCCGCCAAAAAAGTGCTGGCGGACAACGGCGTCACCGGCACCGGCCTGCCCGCCATGGGCACCCAGGTACTGATGAGCGTGATCAACGAAATGGGCGCCTTGCCCACGCGCAACCACCGCGACAACCAGTTTGAAGGCGCCAAAGACATCGGTGCTGAAGCCATGGCCACGCCACGCAAGACCGACGGAAAAAAGCAACTGGTCACCAACCAGGCCTGCTTTGGCTGCACCATCGCTTGCGGTCGCATCAGCAAGATGGACGAAGGCCACTTCACGATCGAGAACAAGCCGCAATACCGCGGCGCCAACGGCGGTCTGGAATACGAAGCGGCGTGGGCGCTGGGCGCGGCCAACGGCGTCAACGATCTGGAATGCCTGCAATACGCCAATTTGCTGTGCAACGAAGAAGGCATTGACCCCATCACCTTTGGCGCCACGGTGGGTGCCGTGATGGAACTCTACGAGATGGGCGTATTGACCAAGGAGCAGATTGGCATTGATGCCAAGTTCGGTTCGGCCCAGGCGCTGGCCTTTTTGGCTGAGGAAACGGTCAATGGGCGCGGCTTTGGCAAGGAAATTGGCCAAGGATCCAAGCGCCTGACCGCCAAGTATGGTCACCCGGAACTGAGCATGTCGAGCAAGGGCCTGGAATTCCCGGCCTATGACGGACGCGCCATCCAGGGCATTGGCCTGGCCTATGCCACCAGCAACCGCGGTGGCTGCCACCTGCGCGGCTACACCATTGCCTCTGAAGTGCTGGGCATTCCGGTCAAGACCGACCCGCTGGAATCCGCTGGCAAGCCTGAACTGGTGAAGGCGTTCCAGGATGCCACGGCCGCGTTTGATTCTTCCGGCTTGTGCATCTTCACCACCTTTGCCTGGGGCCTGCAAGACCTGGCGCCGCAAATTTCCGCGGCTTGCGGTGATCAGTACACCGTTGAAGAGTTGGCCAAGATTGGCGAGCGCATCTGGAACATGGAGCGTGAGTTCAACAACCGGGCTGGCTTCACGAACAAAGACGACAGCCTGCCCGCGCGTTTGACCTCTGTTGAAGGCGCTTGCAAGACGGGCCCGGCCAAAGGCAAGTTCAACGAACTCGCCACCATGCTGCCCAAGTACTACGAGGCCCGTGGCTGGGATCCGCAAGGGCGCCCAACGGCAGCAACACGGGCACGTTTGAGCCTGTGAGCGCCAACCTCCATCAATAGACACAACGGCTCTGAAAGGAGCCGTTTTTACTGAAAGACAAATGTGACCCACCACATCATCCTGGGCGCCGGCCCGGCCGGTGTCATTGCCGCCGAGACCATCCGCAAGCAATCCCCGCTGGACACCATTACCCTGATCGGCGACGAGCCCGAGCCCGCCTATTCGCGCATGGCCATACCCTATCTGCTGATGGGAAATATCGACGAGCGCGGAACTTACTTGCGCAAGAGCCCAACCCACTTTTCAGACTTGAAGATAAAAGTGCTGTCTGGCCGCGTCAAGACTGTGCAAGTAGCTACAAAAACTGTAGTGCTTGAGAACGGCGAATCCGTCGCTTTTGACACCCTGCTGATCGCCACTGGCTCGCATCCGGTGCGCCCGCCCATTCCCGGCATTGAATCTGAAGGTGTGCATCCGTGCTGGACGCTGGCTGATGCGCGCGCCATAGCTAACCTGGCCAAGCCCGGTGCGCACGTGCTGCAACTCGGCGCCGGCTTCATTGGCTGCATCATCATGGAAGCCCTGTCCGCTCGTGGCGTGAAATTGAGCGTGGTGGAAATGGGCGACCGCATGGTGCCGCGCATGATGGGGCCCACGGCGGGAGGCATGATCCGCGACTGGTGCGAGGCCAAGGGTGTCGCGGTGTTCACTGGCACCAAGGTGGAGTCGATTCAGTCCGGCAAACCCTTGAGCGTGCGCCTGTCCAATGGCAAGACCCTGCAAGCCGATCTGGTCATCAGTGCGGCAGGCGTGCGACCGGCCATCGGTTTTCTGGAAAAATCCGGAATCATGTGCCTGTTGGGTGTGCTCACCGATGAGCACCTGCAGACCAATGTGCCTGGCATTTTTGCGGCAGGTGACTGCGCCGAGGCCTTTGACAAAGTGTCAGGCAAAACCATAGTCAGCGCGATTCAACCCAATGCTGCCGAGCAGGCCCGAATTGCGGGCGCCAACATGGCGGCATTTGCCCGGGGCAGGCCAGCGCAGGGGAACCTGAAGGGGGTCACACAAATCAACGTGCTGGACACACTGGGCCTGATCTCTGCCAGTTTTGGCGACTGGCAGGGCGTGCCCGGGGGCGAGCATGTGGAGCTGACCGACAAGGCGGCTGGCCGCCACTTGAGCCTGCAGTTCAAGGGCGACGTGCTGGTCGGTTGCAACAGTGTGGGCTGGACCGAGCACGTGGGCGTGATGCGCGGGCTGGTCGAGGGTCAGGTTAAATTGGGCGCATGGAAAGACACGCTCAAACAAGACCCCACCTTGCTGATGCAGGCCTACCTTGCCACCGCCCAGGCCCAAAGCGGCTGGTCTGGTGCGCAGGATGAGCGTCGGCGCTAAGGGCTTGCGATTGCGTTTTGCAAATGAAGATCACACTCAAACTTTATGCCACGCTCACCGACTACTTGCCGATTGAATCGCGCTATACCAATGTGGTCGCGCTTGAGCTTGCGCCCGGCACCCGTATTGCCCAAGTGATCGAGCAGCACCGATTGCCGGAAAAACTGGTGCATCTGGTATTGGTGAACGGCACCTACATTGCGCCTGAAATGCGCGCCACCCAGACCTTGGCCGAAGGCGACGTGCTGGCGATCTGGCCGCCCATCGCGGGTGGTTGATGCAGTCTTTCTATCCCGAGCGCTTTGAGCGTGACATGGCTTGCGCCGAGGCCGACTGGCTGCGCTGGCTACCCGCTGCCATCGGTGACCTGCACTGGAAGCTGCAGCCGGGCGCAGCGGGTGTGCGCATCGGGGATGGCGCACTGGGCTTGAAGTGGCGCGTGGCCGATCCCCGCGTGATTGGGCCGGTCGCGATGCCGCGATTGCTGGTGGACTTTCGCTTTGCCGGTGTTGATGAGCCTCAGCGATCTGCGTTCATGAAGCGCTTTGACTTGTACATGCAGCGCGGCGGCGGCTGAGCAGCACGCTGATCGATATAGCCGCCGATAATCAAGCGATGCATTCTTCCTCACGCCATTCTTCAGGAGGTTTTTCACCCCGCACGATTGGCCTGGCCGCCGCTGTCATCACGGTGCTGATCTGGACCTCCTTCATCATCATCGCGCGCGCCTCGGCCGACCCGGCTCGCGGTGGCACCCTGACCCCGTTTGACATTGCCTTTTGCCGCATCGTGGGCGCCAGCCTGATCTTGCTGCCCTGGGGCGGCTGGCTGGTTTATCGGGACCGGGCGCGGGGCGTGGGACATTCGTCACTGTTCGGGCTGTCGCCGCTGTCGCTGCGGGTTACCGCCACGGTTGGCCTGTTTGGCGGTCTGCTGTACGCGATGCTGGCTTATAGCGGCTTTGTCTTCGCCCCGGCGGCACACGCGTCGGTGCTGATGCCCGGCAGTCTGCCGCTCTGGACCGCCCTGCTGGCGGTGCTGGTGCTGCACGACCGCATCACCCCAGCGCGCGCGCTGGGCCTGGGACTGATCGTGCTGGGCGACCTGATGGTGGGCGGCGCCAGCCTGTTGCATGCACTTGACGGCGGCGAAGTCTGGAAAGGGGACCTCCTTTTCATGGTCGCCGCACTGTGCTGGTCCGCCTACAGCGTGCTGGCGCGCCGCCATGCGCTCGATGCGGTGCGCGCCACCATCGCCATCACGGCCTTCGCCTTCATGAGCTATGTGCCAATTTACATCACGCTGCTACTCGGGCAGGTCGTGCAGGCGCATGTGTTCACAGCCCCGCTCGGTGAGGTACTGTTTCAGATGATTTTTCAGGGCTGGGGCTCGGTCGTGATTTCCGGCATCACCTTTACCAAGATGATCCAGCACTTTGGCCCGGTGCGCTCGACCATGATCACCGCGCTGGTGCCGGGCCTCTCGGCGCTGGGTGCGGTGCTTTTTCTGGGTGAACCGCTGCAATGGAATCTGGCGGCCGGCCTGGCGCTGGTGACCCTGGGCATTTTGTTTGGCGTGCGCGCGATCTCGCAGGTCGCTATAAAAAACGTAGCTTCCAGCGCAAGTTCGACGGGGGCTAGAGGCTGAATTTCTATGTAAATTGAGCCGCTCTTGGTTTTGAGCAATCGACCACCAGAATGGCAATTTTGTGTCGCAGTTCCTGCGGCACGGTGGCTGCGAGCCGCTGCTGCAACTCTTGCGGTGTTTTGGGTTTGCTGCCGCCGTCCGTGGGAGCCGCCTTCATGTTGCCGGTGAACCAGAACACCAGGAAGATGCCATAACCCTCACTGGCAGCTTCCCGTCCGTATCTGGCTATCAACTGCCCACCAATGGCCTTCCACACGTCTGGATGTGACTCACGCTTGATTTCAATCGGAATGTGGTGGGGCAACGCTGTGACTTTGATGTCTGCCCGTTTTTCGTCAGCATAGCGGCCCTCGGGCTCTGCCACGACACCTGCACTGGCAAGGCGGGGTCTCAGATCGGACAGCAGCGTGTCACGGCAATCGTCTTCCAGGCG
Organism: uncultured Polaromonas sp.; assembly: GCA_964371235.1. Lineage (GTDB taxonomy): Bacteria > Pseudomonadota > Gammaproteobacteria > Burkholderiales > Burkholderiaceae_C > Polaromonas. Next base: position 9,292 of record CAYJMW010000023.1, on the reverse strand, counting down.
TGGGGTTTCGCCAGCCCAGTATTGACGGTAGTCGTTGGTGTTGCCATTGCGAATCTCGCTCGCCAGTTGTGTCAGATGATCAACCGTCAGCGCCCAAAGATCGCCTGCGTTGGCGGGTTTCAGATTGGCCAGCGTGGCGCAAACCTGATCGACCGAAGCTGGCTTGAACCGCGCTTTTCGCCGCGTGATGCGCTGGTCGTATAGTGCGCGGCTCAGGGCGTCTTGCCAGTGTTTCATGTCTTGCCGTCGCTGTAGGTCTGTCAGTGCCTGCATTGCGGCATCTTCTGGGTTGCCCGCCAGCGATGAAATGAGGCCTGCAACGTAGCGGCCCATTTCCATCTCAGGCGTTACCCAACCAGCCCCGCCTTTCAGTGTTTCTCTTGGGCTGGATCTCGGTCCCATCTGTTCGATCAAGAAGGCTTGTGCCGTGGCTGTCAGGTTGACTTGCGAGCCGCCTGCCTCGCGCTGTTCATGTATCAAGTCAAACAAATGGCTGGCGCGTGCCTGGCCTTTTTCTATGTACTGTCTGGCCGGTTGCAGATAAAGGTCGGGTGCCAGCTGCACACCCGCTGTCAGCCAGTAAACATGCTGCGCCACATCCATGCCCTTGGCACCCAGTTTGTGGGTGATTAGGTGGAGCTGGATGTCCCTGTCCAGGTAGCGCACCAAGGATGAGATCAGGTTTCGCAGAGTTTGCAGTTGCGTTTTGCTTGCTTTCAAAGGGAAAGGCGCAATGAGTTGGGGCGTAATTTGCCTTGCCACTTCGGCATAGTCCGCGTCATGCCCCAGGGCGTATAAGCCGTCCACATGCTCCTTTTTTGAGGCGATCTGTGCGCTCATCAGCCGATGCATGACGCTGGCCAAAGCAACTGGCTGTTGCCTCAGCAATTGTTTGAACCACGTGGGTGTCTCGCCGAAGTTGTTGGTCAGGCGAAAAGTCGCCACCGTTTCAAGCGTGGCGGGCGGCAGATCAAGCGCCGACAGTGGGTCTTCTGCGCAGCGCAGTTCCATGGCTGCGAGGCAGGGTAGCGCCAAGTTGTAGCGTTGGCCCTTTGCTTCGAACTCAATGATGTCGTCGGCAGAAGGCAGGTCTTCGCGAAACAGGCACTGGCGTAAACCATGCAGTGCAAGGCGAACCCAGTCTTTGTCCTGATTTAGCAATTCAAGAAGGCGAGCCTCCGGTGTTTCACCTTTTGTTTTGCTGTAGACGTTGAGGTAGGTGTCTGCTACTTCAGCCAACGCGCCCAAATGCGCTGGGCCAAGCTCAAAATTTGGTAATGCCTCACGAAAGAAGTTAATCGTCTGGCGAGACTCCTCTGCGGCACGCGCTTTGTGTTCGATCTCAGAGGCAATATATTCTTGCTCAGACTCGGGTGGCGGATAGGCGCATTGCAGGGAATCCGTTACCCAGGCGGCGTCGATGGCGTGATCCGAGGACCATTTTTCCAACAATTGTATGGCTTGGTCTGGGCCGTTGCTTTGATCGGCTGCGCGAAAGGCCTTGAGAAGCAGTTGTTGACGCAAGTCCTTGTCCGAACTTGCTTCGGCCAGCGACAAGTACCAAAGTTCTGCGTCATCAGGTTCCGGAGCTTCATAGAGTTGTGCGCGGACCCGCCACAGTTTGCTGTGTCCACTTTCGCTTGCGTCGGTCCGCAGACTTAGACCATGCACAAACAATGCTTTATATAGCGCCGGGTGCTCTCTCAGCCATTGCCTGAGCGCAATCTTGTGTTGCTGTTCGAGGGGGCAATGAAAGTGGGGCCCTAGGCCCAGTGATAACCAGCGGTAGAGCCGTTCGAAATCAATTTGTTCTCCGTGTTCTGTTACACCGCGCACAAGTAATTCGCCCACAACCTTGGATGAGTCTAAACGGTCGTGCATGTTGGTGAGCTGGTAGCCGGTTAAAAGCAAGGCGTCCAGCAACGCGGGAATGTCAGCGCATGGCGTTTTCCTTCCGGCCATTTCATGCCAGAAATGCCAGTAGGAGCCCAAGAAGTTTTCAGACTTTGGCTTCCTGAAGTACTGCCACAGCTCGGCTGGGTCTATATGGGCTGGATAGAGGGCGTCGAGTATCGAGCCGAGAAGTTCGTCTTCCAGGTCTTCCACGGCGTTGCCGTGAATGTCGGCCAGTAGCTGGGTAAGCGATGTCCAGTTGTCGTTTTCTTTCGCATACGCAACAAGAATTCTTAAGGCTTCGGTTCGTGAACCCGGCCAATAGGTTTTGTCGCGCACCACCTGCTCCAACTCCGGGCTCAAGTCCGGCATGTGATCGCCATGCGCCACGGCATCCAGCACGCAATCCACCAGAGCCAGTTGGGGCGGGCTACGGTCAGTGGGGTGCAGTAATGACGTGAAGGAGCCCTCCATGTCCGCTGTCGCCAATGCGCCGAATGGATGACTGACCCAGTTCTGGCTGCGGAAGTAGGTATAGCGTGTTGCTTCGTCACGCAGGGCACTGAGAACATGCAGTTTCTCAGCACGACTGAAGGCGCGCACATCGCCGTTGAGCACCACGCCCAGTGGGTCGCGCTCAATCAGTTCACGTCGCAGTTCCCCTGATGCCGTCGCTGCCAGCCAGGCATGCAGGCCGCGCAGTTCGGGCACGATGCCAGCATCTTCGCCCAGCATCAAGGCAAGAACACGGCTGGAGGGCAGACCAGCGTCAATGCGAGAGTTTAGGTAGTGCGCGCCCAGATACTCCGCCACGGTGCGGTGAACGGGGACAAATTCATTACGGCCAGTTCCTCGGAACAGGCGGGTGCGGAGTGCCGCTTGGCAGGCCGTCATATCGGGCGCGCTTTTGCCACTGCTGAGATCTGTCAACGCCAGGGTGCCCGCATGGGGTTCGCGTGATAGCTGTCGCGCTATGGCCGCACTGCCGGACAGCAACATGACGGCGCTCAGGTAGCCAGCGGCCTCCTGCACTTGCTCAAACGGCAGGAGGTCATTTTGTTGTGTGGCGCGGTGCTCCTCATTTTGCTCCTGAGCCAGTTGAGCGCAAGCCATTTTATACGTTTTGGTTTTGCTGTCGGGCCAGCCGGCGTCCTGGGTGGCGACGGCCTTGACCAGCATGCGCAAGGTTTGCGGGTTGTCCAGCAAGCCTTCGAGGTCACGATTTTCGGCCTCGCGCATGAACTTTTCGGCGTCCCCTTTGTTGGATGTCTGCCAATGGGCAATCAAGTCCAGAGTTTGGTCGCGGGTTAAAGGGGCGAGATGAAGTTCGGAAAAGTTGTCATCGCCGACCAAGCGCTGTAGTGCTGCGCTGTCGGTGTTGCCGCGCCAATCAGCCTCCCGGCAGGAAATGCGAAATCTTGGCGTACCGAGCCGTTGTAGCTTGCTGCGTATCTGCCCGAGTGCTGTCGATCCAGCCGTGTTGCCAGCGGTGATTTCGTCGAGCCCATCAATGAAAATCGGTGAACTCAGATTTGGTTGCAATTCCAGTTCCACAAAGTCGCGTGCTGTGGTGTAGTACCCACTCTCTGCTTGGCTCAATGTTTTGAAGGCGTCAGTCTTTCCTGCCCCTGGGTCGGCGATCAATACCCACGCAGGCACGTCGCGGTATTGGCTCAGTGGTGCAGGACTGGACAAGGTGCCGTCGTTTGTTCGCGCCTGGGCGCTGCGCTCAAGCGGCAGGTGGTCTGAAATGCTGGTTTTGTCGAGGTTCACGCCAGACCTCATTCCAAATCAAGCCAATGCGCCAGCGGATACGAAAGAAACTCCGTCAACTCAACGCCACCCATGCCGACCAGCAAAGGCTTGCAGGCCGGATGCTGTTTCACAAACTCATTGAGCCCGCTGAGCTTGCCAATTGAGGCGCCGCTTTTCACCTCAATCGCTGTCAGTCGGGTGGCGTCCGAGATCACAAAGTCCACCTCATGCGGGCTCTCCCGCCAGTAACTGATCTCCTCATTGCTGGTCGCGGTGTTGCAGAGATGCGCGCCCACCGTGCTTTCAACCAAGCGCCCCCAGTAACTGCGATCAGCCTGCGCCTGCGCAAAAGTATAAGGTGTGGCGCTGGACATCAACGCGGTATTGAGCACGTTGAATTTCGGTGCCGAGGCACGTCGCCGCGCCGCGCCCACATGGTATTTTTGTAGGCCGGTTAACAGGCCCGTTTTGCCTAGCAGGTCAAGGTAGCCAGCGAGCGTGGTCTCATTCCCGGCATCCTGCAGTTGCCCTTTGACTTTGCCGAGCGCGAGGATCTGACCTGAATAGCTGGCCCCCAATTCAAAAAGCTGCTTGAGTAATGCGGGTTTGTCCACGCGGGTCATTTGCAAAATATCGGTGTCGATGCTGGGTTGCACCAAGCTGGCCAGAACATAGTTGCGCCAGCGCTCTTCGTCACGTATCAATCGGGCGCTACCCGGATAGCCACCGAAATAGATGTATTCATTGAGCGTGAAATCGAATGCCTGATGCATTTCGATGAATGACCAATGCGTTGCGCGCATGAGCTCGTAGCGACCCGCCAGACTTTCGGTCAAGCCCTTTTGCATTAGCAGCGGAGAACTGCCCAGCAATATCACGTGCATTTCCAGACCCTGGGCACGGTCCGCATCCCACAAGCCTTTGACGGTGTCTGACCAGCGTGGCACTTTCTGGATTTCATCCAGTACGAAGACGAAAGGCTGCCCAGGGTTGTTGAGCTTGAAGGCTTTGAACTGTTGACGCGCGTTCTGCCAGCTGCGTATCAGCCACGCGGCATCGCGGGGCGTACCGTCAATCTCGCTGGTCTGAGACGTGAAATCCCCGAATGCCGATGCGAGGGGCTCGGTGGGCTGATCAACGGCGATGAACAGATGCGCGCATTTCTCCAGAGCTTGGCGCACCAAGGTGGTTTTTCCGACTTGCCTCGGCCCAGCAACAATCGTTATGAACGCGGGTGGTTTTTGCACTCGGTCGCGCAAAGCTTGAACTTGATTTCGATAGAAGGCCATAAATCATACTGAGTAAATTTGCTCAGTATGATTACAAAAATAGTAAAACCTGTCAAGTACGAAGCTGGCAGGACCTTTTGGGGTAGTATCCTTCGGCACGAATCTCCTCGCAGGTTGCTATAAAAAACGTAGCTTCCAGCGCAAGTTCGACGGGGGCTAGAGGCTGAATTTGCTAGGCGATTTTCTCCAGCGCCAGCAATCCCGTCGCGGTGTTGGAAATCGGGATGTAGTAGTTGCTGTGCACCTTGCGCACGCCAGCACCTGTGCCGCTTGAGAGGGCCGCGCGCATGGCCAGCCACATCAGGAGTTCCACACCCTGGGTGCCGGTTTTCTCCACCAGCTCGTGGATGCTGAACTGCGTAGCCCACTCAGGATTGCTCAGCAGACTCTCCATGAATTGCAGATCGAACGCCTTGTTGATGAAACCGGCGCGTTCGCCATCAAGCTGGTGACTCAGGCCGCCGGAGCCGACCACCACCACCTTTTTGTCGCTGTTCCACGCAGCAATCGCCTCGCCCACGGCCTTGCCCATCGCATAAACGCGCTTCGCATGGGGGAGTGGAAACTGCACGGTGTTGATGCAGATCGGCACCACTGTGACCGGGCAATCGCCTTCGGGCCAGAACAGCTTCAGTGGCAGCGTGACAGCGTGGTCCACCAGCATTTCCTGGCAGGTGACGATGTCGAACTCTTTTTCCACCAGCGTGTTGATGATCTGCCACGACAGGTCCAGTTCACCCATGAACGGCGGCAAGGTGGGAATGCCCCAACCTTCGTCGGCGTTGTTGTACTGCGGTGCCGCGCCCACGGCGAAGGTGGGCATTTTGTCGAGGAAGAAATTCAGGCCGTGGTCGTTGTAAAACACCACCACAACGTCGGGTTTGACCAGGCCCAGCCATTGGCGCACAGGCGGAAAGCCATCAAAAAATGGTTTCCAATACGGGTCTTGTTGCAGGCCCTTGTGAATTGCACCGCCGATGGCGGGAATGTGAGACGTGGCGAGGCCGCCGATGAGTTTTGCCATGCTTGACTTTCAAAGTGTTGAGGACAGGGCTTGCGGCTTCGCCACCGCGGTCTGTCCCGCAAAGTTTCAGAATTTATTTGCCAGCGGCCACGAGCCTGGCCTTGAATTCGTCTTTGGTCAGGCCGGTTTGCTGGGCGCCGATGTCCTGCATATCCAGACCGAAGATGCCGGCGAACTTGGCCAGGTAATAGGCGTTGCCACCGGCGGCAATCAGCTGGAGCACGTTGCGTGCGCGAATGGCGGCGGCCTGCTGTTCGTTCAGGCCGTACTTGCGCATGTAGGCCTCTTCGTCCTTCTGGAACTCGCTGCGGTTTTCGCCCGAGTTGAACGAAAAGCACATCTTGTTGAGCGCGTAGCCTTTTCGGGCCTGCTCCCCATCAAAAGGCGTGGTGCCAGGAATTTTGGGTAAAGGGTTGTCGGAAGCCACGGTGATTCTCCTGTTTTTAACGATTGCCAGACCGTAGTATTCAACGCCCATTGCCAAAGATAAACACATGAATCATGATGTGATCCATGAGTAAGTTAGATTATTCGGACCTGGATGGGCGCCTGCTGCAATTGTTGGTTGCGGTGGTGGAGGCCGGATCCATTACCGGTGCGGCGCAGCAACTGGGCGTGACGCAGTCCGCCGTCAGCCACCTGCTGAACAAGCTGCGTGCCATTACCGGCGACCCGCTGTTCGTCAAATCCGGTCGTGGCGTCGTGGCCACGATGCACGCTGAACAACTGGCCGAGCAGGCGCGTGAGCTGCTGTCCTCCATGGAGCGCTTTGCAACATCGGGCGAATTCATTCCGGCGCACTGGCGAACCACCTTCACCATCGCCGCCAATGACTTTCAGCGTGACGTGCTGTTGCCCCCATTGATGGCGCGGCTGCGCGTAAAAGCGCCCGGGGTGGCGCTTCGCATCATCCCCTCGGACATTCCAAGCGCCGAAATGCTGCGCCGCGCGCACTGCCAGCTCGTCATCAGCCCGCGTCCGCCCGATGGAGCAGACATTCTGCAAAAACGCCTGTTTGAAGACGAATACCGTGTTTTCTTTGACTCCGCCCAACGCACGGCGCCCGAGACAAAGGCGGCCTACCTTGCGGCCGAGCACATCACCGTCTTGTACGAGCCCAGGCGCGAGCTTGATCTTGACCAATGGCTGGCCGCACGCGGCGTGCAACGCAAGTTCTCGGTGATGGTTCCGGGCTTCGCCGGATTGCCGTCTTTTATTCGGGGCAGCCAGCTACTGGCCACGGCGCCCGGATTGCTGCAATCACACCTGCTGTCCGGCCTGGGCTGCGCCAAAGTTCCCGTGCCCTGCCCCATCATGCCGATGTACATGATCTGGCACATGCGCCACCAGCACGACCTGGCCCACCGCTGGCTGCGCAACGAGCTGGAGGCGGTGGTGGGGCCCGCAGTTCACTCCTGCACGCCATGCGCTTGACCCTCGTGGTGCGGACTCATTGGACTGATGCGTTTTGCAATCGTCACGCATTGCGGCCATCAACCCCCCGGGGACGCGCTGGAGGCGCGGGCATCGGGTTGATCTTTCTCAAAGACACCGGGCGCCTGCAAATTGGCGCCCGCATCGGTTTTACGCACACTGCCTGAGCCAACAGATTGCGCGGTGTCCATCCTGGCGGGTGGGGTATTGCTGCCTTGGCCGGATTGCCGCGCTCCAACAACCAAATAATGTTTCCGTGTAAGGTTGATGGCGGGTGTGCGACCCATTCAGCATCACCCACCCCATGGAGAGTTACGACATGACCAGACGCCAATTAATTTCCCTGCTCAGCGCCGTGGGCCTGGCACGCCAGCCGCTGGACGCGACCGCCGCCAGCGACGCGCCCAGGATTGACCCCTTGCGCTTGAGTGACGCCGAATGGAAAAAGCGCCTTACCGCCGCACAGTACGACGTGCTGCGCAAGGAAGGCACCGAGTACGCAGGCAGCAGTCCGCTCAACGCCGAAAAGCGCAAAGGCCAATACCAATGCGCTGGCTGCGATCTGCCCCTGTTTACCTCGGACATGAAATACGAAAGCGGTACCGGCTGGCCCAGTTTTTTCCGCACATTGCCCGGGGCCCTGCAAACCAGGACCGACTTCAAGCATGTTTATCCACGCACCGAGTACCACTGCGCGCGCTGCGAGGGCCACCATGGCCATGTTTTTGACGACGGCCCCGCGCCGACAGGCAAGCGCTATTGCAACAACGGCGTGGCACTTAAATTTGTGGCGGCCGCATGAAGCGGCGCACTACCCTGCCCCACCCGCTTTGGCGCATGGCCGTCGCCGCGGTTTTGTCGCTGGTCTCGGCGGTGGCTCTGGCACAAGCCACGGGCCCTGCGCCCAGCCCGGCCACCACGGCGCGCGCAACGTTTGCCGGCGGCTGCTTCTGGTGTGTGGAGTCCGACTTTGACAAGCTCCCCGGAGTGATTTCCACCACCTCGGGCTACACCGGTGGCAAGACCGCCAACCCCACGTACGAACAGGTGTCGTCCAAAACGACGGGTCATGCCGAGGCGGTGCAAGTGGTGTACGACCCCGGCAGGATCAGCTACGAGCGGCTGGTGGAATACTTCTGGCACAGCATCGACCCCACGGTGAAGGACCAGCAGTTTTGCGACCATGGAACGCCCTACCGCACAGCCATCTTTGCGCACGATGCCGCACAGCTCAAAGTCGCCCAGGCCTCGCTCGCCGCCCTGGAAAAATCCAAACCGTTCAAGGACGCAATCGTCACCGAAATCGTACTCGCCAGCACCTTCTACCCGGCCGAGGACTACCACCAGGACTACTACAAGAAGAACCCCATTCGCTACAAGTACTACCGCGCCAGTTGCGGACGCGACGCGCGCTTGCAGCAGTTGTGGGGGGAGAAGGCGGGGCATTGAAAGCTTGTCGGGTGGCTGACAGAAAATTCAACCGCATTAATCCAAGGTTCGCGCCCCCGAGCAGCGTAAAAACCCGGGCTTTGCACGCAGTGTGGTCTGGGTTGGCAAGTCTGCCATCAAGAACGCTCGCAGATCGCGTACAGGTGAGCGGGGTAATGCCCCGCGCGGTCGGTGACTGTGATGCGCGCCGCAGCGTCCACCGAATAGCCAAATAGATCGGGCTACTTCCGCGACGGCGGCAAATCCGTGCAACTGCCATGCGCCACTTCCGCCGCCATGCCGATGCTCTCGCCCAGGGTCGGGTGCGGATGGATGGTCTTGCCGATGTCCACCGCATCAGCGCCCATCTCGATCGCCAGCGCCACCTCGCCGATCATGTCGCTGCCGAGGATTTTGCCGTGGCCATGCGTCTCCGGACTGTCATCAAACAGCAGCTTGGTGTAGCCCT
>CAYJMW010000022.1:49493-56043 GCA_964371235.1 uncultured Polaromonas sp. | reverse complement strand
ATGATCTGCGCCGAGCGTTTCGGATCGAAGCGGGTTGCCAGCGCCCACCAGACGCGGTCCCAGTCGTCGGCCTCGATGTCGTGGTCAACCGTGATCACGCCCTTGACGCCGTAGTGTCCGGTGGTGCTGGCGATTACTGCGTTGCCGACGTGGTTGGAGTGGCCGGGGTACATCTGCTTGACCGAGACCACGACCCAGAAGCGGCCGCAGGCCTCGGGCGGGATGTAGACGCTCTGGATGCCGGGCACCTTCATGGTCTCCAGGTCGTACCACAGCGTGGCGGTGCGGTTGAGCGACTGGATCATGTGGATGTCATTGATCGGCTTGCCGACCGTGGTGGACCACATGACCGGGTTGTTGCGGTGCAGGATGCGCTTGATGCGCAGCACCGGCTTCGGATAGTCCTTGCCCTTGTTGCCCGAGTAGTAACCGGTGTATTCGCCAAATGGGCCTTCGTCCATCAGCTCGTTCGGATCGATGAAGCCCTCGGCGATGATCTCGGCGTTGGCCGGCAGCGTCAGGCCGGTAAGCTCGGACTTGAACACCGGCACCGGGCGGCCGCGCAGCGAGCCGGCGATGTCGTATTCGTCCACCTGCGCGCTGACCAGCGTCGATGCGGCGAGGAACAGCACCGGGTCGCAGCCGACCACGTAAGCCGCAGGCATCAGTTCGCCGCGCTCCTGGTACTTCTTCATGTGCATGTCGCCATGCTTGCCCTTGATGATCTGCGAGCCGAGGATTTTCTTGCCCAGCACCTGGGCGCGGTAGGTGCCCAGGTTGGTCCAGCCGGTGTCGGGATCCTGGGTGACGAGGAAACCCGAGGTGACGAAAAAGCGCCCGCCGTCATCCGGGTAGAACCAGGGCGAGGGAAACATCTCGATGTCCACCGCGTCACCCTCGATGATGTTCTCCAGCACCGGCGGGTGGTCCACATAGGCCGGCTTGATCATCTGCTTGGTGGTCAGTTGCATCCACGTCTTGGAGAGCTGGCTCATCGACAGCGAGGGGTCCTGCTCGAGCGCGATGGCCAGGCGCTGCGAGGTCGTGAAGGCGCTGGTGAACACCGGGATGTCGTAGCCCTTGACGTTTTCATACAGCAGGGCCGGACCCTTCTGCTCTTCGTTCACCTTCGAGACATGGCAGAGCTCGAACTTCCAGTCCACCTCGGTCTTGACGCGATGCAACTGCCCGTTGGCTTCCAGCGCGGCAATGTAGCTGCGCAGATCGTCAATAAGGCCTGCTTTCGTGCGTGCATCCATGGTATCTCCTGTTGATAAATTCGATAGAGGTAAAAAGTCGGGGTTGAGTGACGCCGCTGCTCAGTTGACGCGTCGCCCGGCCAGCATGCCGCTCAGGATGTAGTCCATGGCCGAGACTGCGGCCTTCGCGCCCTGGCCTTGCGGCTTCCTGCTCCAGACGGTTTCGGGACGGGCCTGCAAGATGAAAATGTTGCCGCCCGCGGGCACATCCTTGTCGATGGCCCATTCAATGTCCATCGGGCAGCCGTAGTGCTTTTCGATCTGCTTGCCCATCCAGGCCAGCTCGGTGATCTCGTCGTCAATCAGCGACTGCACTTTTTGCCGCTCGAATGGCACATCCATCACATGCGAGGTCTGCGTCTTGGTATCGACCGTGTAGCAGATGAGCTTTTCAGAAATGGTGCGGTCGATGATGTCCAGCGTGATCTTGTTCACCACAAAATGGTCCGGCGTGACCTCGCCCGACACCACCGACTCGCCAAAGCCGAAGTTGGCGTCAATGACGATCACGGATCGGTCGCCATTGCCCGGATGCAGCGTGAACATGACGCCGGCGGTGTACGAATTGGCCATCTTCTGCACGCCCACGCTGATGGCCAATTGTTCGTCCGAAAAGCCCTTGTTGGCCCGGTAAGCAATGGCGCGGGCCGTGTACAGGCTTGATATGCAGCGGCGCATGTGGTGCAGCACTTCGTCGATGCCGCGCACCCACAGGTAGGTGTCTTGCTGGCCGGCAAAGCTGGCGCCGGGCAGGTCTTCCGCGGTGGCGCTGGAGCGCACTGCCACCGGTGCTGCGGGCATGCAGCAGCGCAGCGAGAGCTTGCGGTAGCACTCAGCCACCTGGTCCTCAATCTCGATGGAGAACGGCTGCGACTCGATCAGCGCGCGAATCTGCGCGCTGATGCCCTCTAACGCTTCCAGATCGCTGCAATCCACCCCTTTGAGCAGGGACTGCACCGCCTGGGCGACGCCGGACTCCGCCATGAAGTGGCGAAAGCCCTCGGTGGTCAGTGCAAAGCCCGGCGGCACCCGCACCCCGGCGTGGATCAGCTCGCCCAATGAGGAGCACTTGCCCCCCACCTGGGCCACCGATTCCTTGCGGCAGTCCTCCAGCCAACACACCAAAGGTGCGCTGGCTGCCGCTGCGGTCGAGGCTGCTTCCATTTCGGCTAGTGCTGTCGTCATGACCTGCGGGATCAGCGGGCGATGGTGATCACGCCGGTGGAGCCATCCACCCGCAGTTTCATGCCGCTTCGGATCACCTTGGTGCTGTGCCCGGTGCCCACCACTGCGGGCATGCCGTACTCGCGGCACACAATGGCCGCGTGGCTCATGACACCGCCCACATCGGTGACGCAGGCCTTGATCTTGGCAAAGGCCGGTGCCCAGGAGGGCGAGGTGGTCGGGGCGACCAAAATTTCGCCCTCTTGCAGTTGTCCGACCTCGGCCACGGTCTTGCACACCCGTGCAATGCCTTCGACGATGCCAGGGCTGCCGGCGAAGCCCTTGAGTTCGGTGATGGTGTCGGGGTCTTTGACCTCCTGCACGCTGGCCCAGTCGGCCAGCGATTTGTTGGTGACCCCCCATAGCACGATGGTGAATGGCTCCTGAATCACCTCCGGGGCGATGCCGATGGCCGGTGGCGCGTTCCACTCCTTGAACTTCGCCATCACGCCCTTGCGCCATTCAATCTCAGGCGGCCAGGTGTGGGTGCCGCGTGGCGTGACGCCGGTGGCCCAGGCCGTGACCACATCCCACAGCGCCTGCTTGATCTCGTCACGGCGCAGCAACCAGACGTCTTCCACGTCTTTGATGATGCCGTGCTCTTGCAACACGGCGCCCACTTCGCGCATCTTGTTCCAGAACACCGAGTGAAACCAGTGCTCCACGTAGAACAGGTGGTTCTCGACATAGGGGAACACGGTTTTGGCGCAGCCCAGCAACTCGTCAAACTGCTTGCGGTCGGCCTCGCTCTCGATCAGATCGCGGTACTCGGCGGTAATGCGGTCGCGCTCGGCGCACACCTTGGCGGTGGGACGCTCGATGCTGACGCCCTGTTTGAGCTTGCCAATGTAGGTGTTGATACCCGACAGCGGCACGTTCATCTGGTCGTTCCAGGAGCGGTCGTGGTGGAACCAGCCGGTGCCGGTGGAGACGTTGAACCACGGCTCGCGTGACAGGTTGAGCGAGGTCAGCCACTGCACGCCGTTGGCGCTGGCTTTGAGCGCAGTCTCCACCTCGGTCCACTCGGTGCTGCTGGTGACCAGGCCGTCCACGCCCAGCTCGATCGCCTTGCGCGCCAGACCCTTGAGCTCTTCGTCTGGGCGGTACATGATGACGTCGATGCCGGCAATCATCTGCGTTACGCGCTGCGCGGGGATGCTGGGAAACTGCTTTTGCACGAAGTCCAGAAAGAACACGTAGGCTGCGTAGCCCAGGTTCAGGAACTCGAAGTGGTACTGCCAGCACTTGATGCCCAGATTGATCAAATCATCGTAGTTCTTGAGCAGGTGGTAGCCCTTGGACTCGCCCACCGCATCCATCACCACCGAGAGGTCTTCCATGTCGGCCAGCTTGGGGATCTGGATCGCCTCCAGTTCGCGGATGGTGGCCTCCATCTTGACCTTCCACTTGGCTTCCAGGGCGTCCCAGTTCTTGTAGTAGTGGCCCGCGCGCTCCATGAAGTGCGGCACGCGACTGCCGATCTCCTCGGGGTCCTTGACCGGCACGGGCGAGATATAGACGTAGCCATTGATGATGCGGTGATCGACCCCGCGCACCGGCGGCACCATGAAGATGCGGTTGTTGAACTGCGACAGCGCCAGGTACCAGGCTTCGTCCCAGATCGTGTCAAACGGATACAGTGGCTCGGGGTAGTGCAGGCCGTCGTAGAACCAGAAGGTTTCTTTCTCATACTGGTTGCGCACCGGATCGTCGGTGACGAACTGGTACTGGTACGGATACATGCGCTCCCAGCCCTCGGTGCCGGGAATGGTTTTAGCCTTGACGTCGTGCGGAACGGGGAATTTCATGGAGTCTCCTGATCTTGTTGGTCGATGTCGCCTGCAGGGACCAAGTGCATCGCGCCTGCTCCCAAGAACACCCTACTTATGCATAGGCTGTGCCAGGGACCCGCCAGATCAATTCTTTGCGCTGCGCCGTACGGCCGGATGACACGGGCGAACCCGCCGGCGCCGTCTGACAACCCTCGACTGGAAGGCTTGATTGCCCACCTTCCATACGCTGCCCTGAGGGCGAGACTCCGGCATTGGGTGCTTGTTCATTTGAGCAAGATCACACCTTTGTCGGCTGCCATTTTCACCATTTGAGCAATTTCCCGGGCGCGTCCCATGACGCCGCGAAACCCGTCAATCCGGGATGGGCCGCCCGGAATAAAGACGGAGCCGATCAGGGCCCCTTTTTACACACGGTCAGGGCCGTGTCGTGAAGCGCGTTTGATTCAATTCATCCAGCCGCGCTGGCGTGCCCACATCGGTCCAGGCGCCTTGATACAGTTCGGCGCTCACGCGTTGATTGTCCATCGCGATGCGCAGCAGCGGCGCCAGCGGGGCTTTTAGGCCCTGCGGGTTGCCCGCGGGAATGTCGCACCAGGGCGGCGCAAACAGCGCCTTGTGATACAGGCCGATGGTGCTGTAGGTGTAGCGTGCTTGCGCGCTTTCGGGCGGCAGATTCAGCGCCAGCCCCTCGGGACTCAGGCCAAAGTCGCCGCGCGGGTTGTGCGCGGGGTTGGGCGCCAGCCACAGGTGGGCCAGCTTGCCGCTGGCCACAAAGCGCGCTACCGCCGCCTGGTTGAACCCAAAATCAGGGGCAAACACATCGCCTGCCAGCACCCAGAAGACCTCGCCCAGCAGCGGCAGCGCCCGGACAATGCCACCAGCCGTTTCCAGCGCGCCGCCAAAATCGCGCCCCTCGTGCGAGTAGGCAAGCTGCACCGAGCCCGCAGAATGCTCCTTATTTAATAGCATACTATGCTTATCCGACGTGGGCTGAGGCACAAAAACACTACCAAACTTGGCGGAAATCTGCTCTCCCAGCCAGGCGGTGTTGATCACCACGCGGCCAAAGCCGCCACGCGCCAGCGCTTCCAGCGGCCACTGCAGCAGCGGTTTGCCGCGCACGCTCAGCAAGGGCTTGGGCGTGGCATCGGTCAGCGGGCGCATACGCTCGCCGCGGCCCGCGGCGAGGATCATCGCGGCAATCGGCATTTCAGCGCATGCCAATCGTTACCTTGCCAAACACTGTCTGCGCCTCGCGCGGCAGGCAGCGCCAGTAGTTCGGCTGCGCGCTGACCTCGCCGCCCAGCGCCGCCGCGGCTTGCCAGCCCCAGCGCGGCTGGTACAGGAAGGCGCGTGCCAGCGCGATCAGATCGGCATCGCCGGCCTGCAAAATGGCTTCGGCCTGCTGCGCTTGCGTGATCAGGCCCACGGCGGTGGTGAGCAGGCCGCTGGCGTGGCGCACTTCACGCGCAAACGGCACCTGGTAAGCGGGGCCCAGCGCAATTTTTTGCGCCGGCGAAACGCCGCCCGACGAGACATGGATGAAGTCGCAACCCGCTGCCTTCAGGCGTTTGGCAAACTCCGCGCTCTGCGCAAGATCCCAGCCGCCATCGACCCAGTCCGACGCCGACAGGCGCAGGCCCAGCACCCCATCAAAGGCCTGGCGCAGCGCGGCAAAAACCTCTAGGGGAAAGCGGATGCGGTTGTCAAAGCTGCCGCCATAGGCATCGCCGCGCCGGTTGGCGATGGGCGACAAAAACTGATGCAGCAAATACCCGTGCGCGCAGTGCAGCTCAAGCGCGTCCACCCCGATGCGGTCAGCGCGCCGGGCGGCGGCGGCAAAGGCGTCGGTAATGCGGGCCATCTGGGCCAGGCTCAGTTCGGTGGGCGGCGGCTCCCCGGGCAACTGGGGCAGGGCCGAAGGGCCAAAGGTTTCCCAGCCACCGTCCGCGCGCGCGATCAGTTGCCCACCTTGCCACGGAACGGCGCTCGAGCCCTTGCGACCGGCATGGGAGAGTTGCAGGCACACGGCAGCGGGCGGCGCCAGCTTGCGGGCGCGCCGCAACATGTCGGCCAGCGCTGCCTCGGTGCGATCGTCCCACAAGCCCAGGCAGGCGGGCGTGATGCGCCCCTCCGGCAGCACGGCGGTTGCTTCGATGGTGAACAGTGCCGCGCCGCTGTTGAGCAGGTTGCCCCAGTGCATCAGGTGCCAGTCGGTGGCCTCGCCGTGATCGGCCGCGTACTGGCACATGGGGGCCACCACGATGCGGTTGG
>CAYJMW010000022.1:11983-49393 GCA_964371235.1 uncultured Polaromonas sp. | reverse complement strand
GCCTCGCCGTGATCGGCCGCGTACTGGCACATGGGGGCCACCACGATGCGGTTGGTCAGGCTCAAGCCGCCTCGGGGCGATGGCAGCGTCAGGGGGGAAAAAAGCAGGCTCATGGGCACGAGCATAGCCCAAGCGGTCTGCCGTCATGGCGACTGTGTATCATCCGCAAACCAGCCCACCCCACCTGAGGAGAGTCGCACCATGGCACTGATGGATTTCATCAAGAAACAGTTCATCGACATCATCCAGTGGACCGAGGACGGCGCGGCCACAGGCCCTGACGCCGTGCTGGCCTGGCGCTTTCCCATGGCCGAGATGGAAATCCAGAACGGCGCCTCGCTCACCGTGCGCGAGTCGCAAATGGCGGTGTTTGTGAACGAGGGCAAGCTGGCCGACGTGTTTGGCCCCGGCACCTACAAGCTCACCACGCAAACCCTGCCGGTCCTGACCTACCTGAAAAACTGGGACAAACTGTTTGAGTCGCCCTTCAAGAGCGATGTGTATTTTTTCAGCACGCGCCAGCAGCTCGACCAGAAATGGGGCACGCCCCAGCCCATCACCATTCGCGACAAGGACTTTGGCGCGGTGCGCCTGCGCGCCTTCGGCAACTTTGCGTTCCGCGTTGCCGACCCGAAGCTGTTCCACACTGAAATTTCGGGAACGCGCGAGGCGGTCAGCGTGGCCGATGTGGATGGCCAACTGCGCGGCCTGGTGCTGCAAAACATCAGCACCGCGATTGCCGCCAGCGGCATCCCGTTCCTGGACCTGGCGGCCAACCAGATCGAGTTTGCCAGGGCACTGAGCACGCAGCTTGCGCCCGAGATGGCCAGGCTGGGCATCGCGCTGGAAGGCATGACGGTGCAAAACGTTTCGCTGCCCGAAGAGCTGCAAAAGATCATCGACCAGAAAATTGGCATGGGCATGGTCGGCAGCGACATGGGCAAGTTCATGCAGTACCAGACCGCGCAGGCGATCCCGAAATTTGCCGAAGGCGGTGGCGGCGGCGGTAGCGGAATTGCGGGCGATGCCATGGGCCTGGGCGCAGGCGTGGCGCTGGGCCAGGTGCTGGCGCAAAACCTGGCGGCGGGCCTGCAGGGCTCTGCCAGCGCCGCGGCGCAAGCGGCGGCCGCGCAGGCCGCGGCTGTGCTCAAGCCCGACGACATCATGGCCACGCTGGAAAAGCTCGGCGAGCTCAAGGCCAAAGGCATCCTCACCGCCGAGGAGTTTGATGCCAAGAAGGCCGAACTGCTGAAAAAACTGGTCTGAGGCAAACCCGTTCGCTCTGAGCGGCTTTGTCGAAACAACACGTGGCCAGCTCCAGCAACGCAACGCAACGCCGCTACACCGCCCCCTGCCCGGGCTGCGGTGCGCCGGTGGAGTTCCGTTCGGCGCAGTCCACGCACGCGGTCTGCGGCTATTGCCAGAGCACGGTGGTGCGGCGCGGTGAGGTGCTGTCGCGCATCGGCAAAATGGCCGAGTTGTTTGACGACCACAGCCCGCTGCAACTGTTTGCCGCCGGCCAGTACAACAAGCGGCGCTTCACACTGATCGGGCGGCTGCAATACAAGACCGCCGAGGGCGCCTGGGCCGAGTGGAACGCCCTGTTTGACGATGGGCAAGCGGGCTGGCTGGCGGAAGACAACGGCGCTTATGTCTTCACGTTGCCGGTGGCCATGCAGGGCGAGATCCCGCCCGCGGCGCGCTTTGTGGTGGGCGCGCAAAACACCCTGGGCGGCAAGCAGTTCAGCGTGGCGAGCAACCTGCAAGCCATGCTCATCAGCGCGCAGGGCGAACTGCCCAAGTTGCCGCCGCTAGGCCGGCCGTTTGACGTGGTGGAACTGCGCAGCGACAGCGGCGATGTGCTCAGCCTCGACTATGGCACCGACCCGCCCAGTGCGTCGCAGGGCAGCAGCGTGCTGCTCGAAGACCTGCAGCTCAGCGGCTTGAAGGGCGAATCGACCAGGGACGAGAAAGGCCGCCAGTTCAACTGCCCGCACTGTGGCGCGCCGGTGACGGTGACGCTGGCCAGCAGCAAGAGCATCACCTGCGGCAGTTGCAACAGCCTGATTGACCTGAGCCAGGGCATTGGCGGCGAACTGAAGTCAGCCCTTCAGGACGAGCCGGTGCAGCCGCTGATTCCGCTCGGCACGCTGGGCCAACTGCAGGGGGCGCAGTGGCAGGTGGTGGGCTTTCAGCACCGCGTGGGCGTGGCCCCGGGTGATGACGAACAATTCGGCTGGGACGAGTACTTGCTCTATAACGCCAAGCGCGGCTTCATTTTTCTGGTCGATAGCACCGAGGGCTGGAGCGTGGTCAAGCCCACCACCGGAGCGCCGGTAGCGGGCAGCGCCTTGCAGAGCGCCACTTACCTGGGCACCCGCTACCCGCTCAAGGAAAGCTACCGCGCCGAAACCAGCTACGTGCTGGGTGAGTTCTACTGGCAGGTGCAGCGTGGGCAGACCACGCAAAATCGCGACTTCGTCAGCGGCAAAAACGTGCTGTCGATGGAGCAGTCGCCGACCGAAGTAACCTGGTCGGTCGGCAGCATGGTGGACAGCGATACGGTCGCCAAGGCGTTCGGGCTGGAGGGCAAGAAAGAGCTGCTCAAGCGCGCTGACGTGGCGCCCTTTAGCGCCGCGTCGGGCATGAACCTGCGGGCCATCATCATCATCGTCATCGTGATGGTGGTGCTGATGATGCTGCTTGGCCGCTGCTCCAGTTGCGACCCGAAGGTGGAGAACTGCACGTCGTCGGGCGCACGCACCTCGGGCGGCTCATTTGGCGGATTTTCAGGGGGCGGAGGTCACAAGTGACGCATCCCACAACTTTTTTATAGGAGAGTCTCATGGGCTTTGAACTTTTGAAACCGGGCAGCATCATCGCTTCGCTGGTGTTTGCGCTGATGGGTGTGGCGGTGTTCTGGCTGTGCTTTGTCATCATCGACAAAATCACGCCCTACAACTTGTGGAACGAGGTCGTGGAGAAGCAGAACGTGGCGCTGGCGCTGGTGGTGGCGGCCATGAGCCTGGGCATCTGCATCATCGTGGCGGCCGCGATTCACGGCTAGACCCGTTTGTTTTTTCGCAACCGCCCCCATCCGGGCGCAGTCCGGCGCGCCCCGCACGCGCTCGAGGTCACACTGCTGGCCAGCGTGTTTGTGGTGGCCGCCTGCGGCCTGGTCTATGAGCTGGCGGCGGGCACACTGGCCTCGTACCTGCTGGGCGACTCGGTGCTGCAGTTTTCCACCGTCATTGGCAGCTATCTGTTTGCCATGGGCGTGGGCTCGTGGCTGTCGCGCTTTTTCGAGCGGCAGTTGCCCGCGAATTTTTTGCGGATTGAACTGCTCGTGGCTTTGGCGGGCGGCTTGTTGCCAGCGATTTTGTTCATGGCCAACGGCTTCATGCCGGGCGCGTTTCGCTTCCTGCTCTACGCCATGGTGTTTGGCGTGGGCGTGCTGGTGGGGCTGGAGATTCCACTGGTCATGCGCATCCTCAAGCGCGAAGTGGCGCTCAGGGAACTGGTATCGCAGGTGCTCACCTTTGACTACCTGGGCGCGTTGGCGGTGTCGGTCGCGTTCCCGCTGCTGCTGGTGCCGCAGCTCGGACTGATCCGCACCGGAATGCTGTTTGGCCTGATGAACGTGGCCGTGGCCGCCTGGGCCTTGTGGGTGTTCCGGCACGAGCTGCGGCGCTTGCCGGCCCACGCCGTGGCCTGCGTTCTCACCGCCGGGGTATTGGCGGCGGGCTTTGTGATGGCCGAGCAGATCACCACGCTGGCCGAAGACAGGTTTTACCAGGATCGCATCGTGCTGGCCGCCACCTCGCCCTACCAGCGCATCGTGGTGACCAACGGGCACGCCGGCCACCGCCTGTTTCTCAACGGCAATTTGCAATTTGCCGAGCGCGACGAGTACCGCTACCACGAAGCGCTGGTGCATCCCGCGATGGCGGCGTTTGGCGCACCCCGGCGCGTGGCCGTGCTGGGGGGTGGTGACGGCATGGCGGTGCGGGAAATCCTCAAGTACCCGAGCGTGGAAAGTGTCACCCTGGTGGAACTGGACCCGAACATGACGCGCCTGTTTTCACAGGACGTGGTTTTGGCCCGCCTCAATGCGGGAGCGCTTGCGTCGCCCAAGCTGAGCATCGTCAACACCGACGCCTTTTTGTGGCTGCAAAGCGGCACGGAGATGTTTGACGTGATCGTGGTGGATTTCCCCGACCCCACCAATTTCTCCATCGGCAAGCTCTACACCAGCAGCTTTTACGCCCTGCTGGCGCAGCGCCTCCCGGCCAGCGGCTACGCCGTGGTGCAGACCACCTCGCCGCTGGTGGCGCGCAAGAGTTTCTGGACGGTGGCCGCCACCATCGAATCGGTGGGCCTGCGCGCCACACCCTACCACGCCAACGTACCGAGCTTTGGCGAGTGGGGCTACCTCATCGCCAGCCACCGGCCCTGGCACATGCCCAGCGCGCTGCCCGAGGGCTTGCGCTTTTTGAGCCCGCAAACGCTGCCCCTGCTGTTTGACTTTCCGAAAGACATGGCGCGCGTGCCGGCCGAGGTCAACCGCCTGTCCAATCAGGTGCTGGTGACGACCTATGAACAGGAATGGGGCCGGGTGCAACCGTGAATCGGGTCAGGTCCGGCCACCCGACATGGCCGGTCCGGGTTTTCTCCGGTCGATAATGGAATGATGCGAAGGGCGAACGCGGGTTCACGGTTCATGGGCGGTGCGGTTCTCGCGCTGTGGCTGTGCTGCGGCAGTTCGCTGGCGGCAGACGGGCTGCTCTGGTTCGACGGCGGACGGCCCGGTTCCCAGGCCCGTCAGGCCGTCGAGCTGCTCAGCGCTGCGGCGACCCACGGTCTGGAGCCGCAGGACTACAACGCCAGCGCGCTTGAGCAAGGCATCACCGATGCCGCGCAGCGCTCGCCGCCTGAGCCGCCCATGATCGCGCGTCTGGAACAGGCGCTGACGACGGCAATGGAGCGCTACCTGGCTGACCTGCACACGGGGCGAATCGATCCGCGACATGTCCATCACGACTTCAAGCCGCTGCGTCGTGAGGCGTTTGACCCCGGGGCCTACCTGCAGGCCGCGTTGGCGGCCAGCCGCCTGACCGAAGCCGCGCGCGAGGCCGCGCCCCAGATGCCCCTCTACGAGCGCCTGCGCGAGCAACTGGCGCGCTATCGCGAGCTGACCGGACACCCGGCCTGGCAGCAGCCGCTGCCGCCGTTACCTGGCGATCGGCGCGGCCAGGCCGGCAAGCTGGAGCCGGGGCAGGCCTATGCGGGCTTGGCGATCATGGCGCAGCGCCTGGTCGCCCTTGGAGACCTCGCGCCGGATGCAACCACGCCGCCGCGCTACGAGGGGCCGCTGATCGGCGCGGTGCAGGCGTTCCAGCAGCGGCATGGCCTGGCCGCCGACGGCGTGATCGGCAAGGCCACCCTGGCGCAACTGGCCGTGACCCCCGCCGCCCGCGTGCGGCAGATCGAGCTGACGCTCGAGAGCCTGCGCTGGACCCCCCTGATGCAGGGGCCGCGCATGATTGTCATCAACATCCCCGAGTTCGTGCTGCGCGCCTACGACGTGCAGGGCGGCCGCATTGTGGTGCGGCAGGAAATGAAGGTCATCGTCGGCAAGGCGATGGGCACGCGCACCCCGCTGTTCGACGAGGACATGCGCTTCATCGAGTTCAGCCCTTACTGGAACGTGCCGCCGTCGATTGCGCGCGCTGAAGTCGTGCCGCGGCTGCGTCGCGACCCGGGCTATTTTGCACGCGAGGGCTTCGAGTTCGTCTCACCCGATGGCCTGGTTGACACCACACTCTCGGCGCAGAATCTCGACGCGGTGCTCACCGCCCAGGCGCGCATCCGCCAGCGGCCCGGGCCGCAAAACGCGCTCGGCGACATCAAGTTCGTGTTTCCGAACCGCAACAACATCTACCTGCACCACACACCGGCCACCAAGCTGTTTGAGCGTGATCGCCGCGACCTCAGCCACGGTTGCATCCGCGTCGAGCAGCCGGTGGCGCTGGCGAAGTTCGTGCTGCAGGACACGCCCGACTGGACCGGGGAGCGCATCCTTGCGGCAATGGGCAAGGGCGAATCGGCCACAATACGGCTGACCGAGCCGGTACGGGTGCTGATCGCCTACGGAACTGTGCTCGTGAAAGGTGGTCAAATCCATTTTTTCGAAGACATTTATGGACTCGACCGCCTGCTCGACGCAGCCTTGCGCCAGCGTGCGCGGAATCAACCGTCAATCTACTGACCCAGCATGACCGATCAATTCGCCCCAGCCCGTCGCCGCTTCCTGCGCCACACCGCCCGTCTCGCAGCGGCAGCAGCCCTGCCTGCGCTGCTGGCCCCTGCTGCCCGCGCCGCAGTGCCGGACGCGCGCGGACTGGCGCTGGTCCACACCCACACCCACGAGAAAATCGACCTCGTGTACGCCGACGGCGACCGCTACGTCCCGGAGGCGCTGGGAGCGTTGAACCGCTTCCTGCGCGACCACTACACCGGCGACGTCGGCCTGATGGACCCGCAGATCTTCGAGCTGCTGCACCGCGTGCAGCGGGTGCTTGGCAGCGGCCTCACCTTTGAGGTGATCTCCGGTTATCGCTGCCCCGCCACCAACAGCCACCTGCGCCAGACCCGGGGCGGTGGCGTCGCCAGCCACAGCTTGCACATGGAAGGCCGCGCGATCGACGTGCGCCTGTCCGGCGTGCCGCTGGCCGACCTGCACAAGGTGGCGCTGTCGCTGCGTGCGGGTGGCGTGGGCTTCTACCCTCGCGAACAGTTTGTGCACCTCGATACCGGGCGGGTGCGCAACTGGTGAATTTGGCCGCATCAAGGCCAGCCGTCGGCCCTGACGCATACCCACTGTGCTCGACCGCCGCCACTTCGTCCTGACTGGCCTGGGTGCTGCCCTGGCCACCGCAGGCTGCCAGCGGGCGGCTGATGCTGCGCACATCAGCGGCGGCTTTAACGGCATCAACCACGAGCGGGGTCACTGGCTGCGTGATGCGCTGCAGGGCGGCAGGCCGTGGCCGGCCCCCGCCAGGACCCACACCACCCAGGTAGTGATTGCCGGCGGCGGCGTGGCCGGTCTGGCCGCCGCGCGGGCCCTGCGGCTGCAGGGAATCGATGACTACGCGTTGCTGGAGCTCGAAGATGCTGCGGGCGGCAACAGCCGCGGCGCTGAGGTAGGCGGCATCGCCTGCCCGCTGGGCGCGCACTACCTGCCGCTGCCGGGCGACGATGCACCCGAGGTGCAGGACCTGCTTGAAGAGCTGGGCTTGCGCACGCGGGTGGCGGGCCGCTGGCAGTATGACGAGCGGAACCTGTGCCACAGCCCGCAGGAGCGGCTGTTTTTCAACGGCGCGTGGCAAGACGGCCTGCTGCCGCTGCAGGGCGTGGAGCCGTCCACGCTGGCGCAGTACCGCCAGTTTGCCGTGCTGGTGGAGCGCGCCCGCAAGGCCGCGCGCTGGACAATTCCAGCACAAAACAGCCCGCCAGCCCAGATGCAATCTGCCTTGTCAGCTATTACTTTTATAGCGTATCTGGAGCAGCAGGGCCTGACCGACCCGCTGCTGCGCTGGTATCTGGACTACTGCTGCCGTGACGACTATGGCGCAGGCATTGGCGTGGTGTCGGCGTGGGCGGGCATTCACTACTTTGCCGCCCGCCACGGCTTTCACGCGCCGGGCATGGAGGGCGCCGAGTCTGAAGGCTTGCTCACCTGGCCCGAGGGCAATGCCTGGCTCACCCGCCGCCTGGCCGCTCCCTTAAGCGATCGCCTGCACACCGGGCGCGTCGTGGTGCGCATCGACCAGGTCAAACACGGCGTGGAAGTGGATGCCTTCAACACCGCCACCCAGACCCTGGAGCGCTGGCAGGCCCAGCGCGCCGTGGTGGCGCTGCCGGTGTTGGTGGCCGCGCGCGTGGTGCAAAACCCGCCCGACTTCTTGCGCCAGGCGGCCCAGCGCGTGGTGTACGCGCCGTGGCTGGTGGCCAACCTCCACATCGCCGCGCCGCTGCACGACCGGCCCGGTGCGGCCCCGAGTTGGGACAACGTGCTCTACGGGGCGCAAGGCCTGGGTTATGTGGATGCCATGCACCAAAGCCTGCAAAGCGTGCCTGGCGCCACGGTGCTGACGTATTACCGCGCACTGGGCGACACGCCGCAGGCACGCAAGCAGTTGCTGGAAAAACCCTGGGCCACCTGGCGCGACGAGATACTGGCCGAGCTGCAGCTTGCGCACCCCGACCTGAGCGCCAGGACCCGCCGCATCGAGATCACCCGCTACGGCCACGCCATGGCCGTTCCTGTTCCACAGCTTAATGGTCGAATTGGCCATTGGCCCACGTGGAATGGGCGCAACCAGCTATCAAAAACAGAGCGCCCGGTGGCCGCCTGGGAGCGCCTGAGCTTTGTCCACAGCGACTGGGCCGCTTACTCGGTGTTTGAAGAGGCGTTTACGGCGGGGCATGCAGCGGGAAGCCGCCGCCTGCCTTGATGCGCTGTGCCGAGCGGGATTTGCGAATTCACTTGCCGGAAGATTCCGTGACAACCAGAAACCTGAACATCGCCTCATTGAATCGCCGCCAGCTGGTCACGCTGCCAGGGCCACCCTATTTCATGGACGAGACGAACACGACAACCGCGTTGATGTCGGCATCCGTCATCTGCTGGGTGCTGGCTGCCATGAGCGGATCCACTCTCACACCTGATCCCTTACGGTAGCGCGTCAGCGTTGTGCGCAGGTAGTCAGGTTGTTGCCCGGCGATTCGCGCGAATTTCTCGTTGCCTCTGCCGTCTTGTGCGTGACAAGTCCAGCAGATCTTGCTGTAGTACTCCTTGCCCTTGGCG
This sequence comes from uncultured Polaromonas sp., assembly GCA_964371235.1. GTDB lineage: Bacteria > Pseudomonadota > Gammaproteobacteria > Burkholderiales > Burkholderiaceae_C > Polaromonas. The sequence continues at coordinate 40,524 of CAYJMW010000022.1, read as the reverse complement.
GCAAGCGCGGCATTTGACGCGGGTTTGGTTACAACCGTCTGGCTGGCATAGAACAGTACCATCCCGATCTTTTCGTCGCTGCTCATGGCCCTGATCATGCCCTCCATGAATTCATTGCGGCGCCGTCCATCCGCGAACTTGCGCAGCTGGTCAAGCAGGTAGGCCGGGTTTTGGCCGGCCAGATTGGGGATGTCCGGCTTGGGGCTGTTGCCGCCTTCGCCATGGCAGTTGGCGCAGACCGCCGCAACTTTTCGGCCAGTCCGGAAGATGGCATCGGTCAGTTTGGGGTCGCTCTGCACCTCCTTGAGCCGCGTCGGCAGATCGACATCGGCCGTCGCCCGCACCCGGGACGACTGCGCGAGGGCAGGCGCGGCGGCGAAGCAAACACAGGAAGCAGCCATCAACGCCGCAGAAAATCGGATTAAAGCCACATATGCCCCTATTTAGTTCAGGGGATATTAGCCGACGCACCGGCGGGTCGATCAGACTTCGGCGGGAACGCTCGGCAGACCGGCCAGCGCCATTGCGAGTTCGTTTTCGTCGTATTTCTCGTCGATGAGTTCGCCCGCCATGTACTTGCTGTAGGAGGTCATGTCGAAGTGGCCGTGGCCGCACAGGTTGAACAAAATCGTTTCGCTCCGGCCCTCGCGCTTGCAGCGCAGTGCCTCAACAATGGCGCCCTTGACAGCGTGGTTGGCCTCGGGAGCGGGCACAATGCCTTCGCAACGCGCAAACTGCACGCCCGCGGCAAAGCATTCGCCTTGGGTGTAAGCGGTTGCTTCGATCAGGTTGAGCTGCCTGAGGTGCGAGACCAGCGGCGCCATGCCGTGGTAGCGCAGGCCGCCCGCATGAAAGCCCGGCGGCGTGAAGGTCGAGCCCAGCGTGTGCATTTTGGTCAACGGCGTCATGTGACCGGTGTCGCCGAAGTCATAGGCATATTTGCCGCGCGTCAGCGAGGGGCAGGCCGCAGGTTCAACCGCCACGATGCGCGGCTTGGGGCCACCGCGCAGGCCGTGGCCGATAAACGGAAAGGCGATGCCGGCAAAGTTGGAACCGCCGCCAGTGCAGGCAACCACCACGTCGGGCCAGGCGTCGGCCATCTGCATCTGCTCCATGGCCTCCAGCCCGATGATGGTCTGGTGCATCAGCACATGGTTGAGCACGGAGCCGAGCGCGTACTTGGTGTCTTCGCGCTGGGCGGCCATTTCGACCGCCTCGGAAATGGCAATGCCCAGGCTGCCCGGGTGATCGGGCCGCTGGGCCAGCACGCTGCGGCCATAAACGGTTTCATTTGATGGCGACGGCAGGCAGCGCGCGCCGTAGGTTTCCATCACGGCGCGGCGATAGGGCTTCTGGTCATACGACACGCGCACCTGGAATACCAGCACTTCCAGACCGAACAGCGAACCCGCAAACGACAGCGCCGTGCCCCATTGGCCGGCGCCGGTCTCGGTGGCCAGGCGCTTGATGCCCGCCTCCATGTTGTAGAAGGCCTGCGGCACGGCGGTGTTGGGCTTGTGGCTGCCGGCCGGACTCACGCCTTCGTACTTGTAGAAAATTTTGGCCGGCGTGCCCAGCGCTTTTTCGAGCCGGTGGGCACGGTACAGCGGCGCCGGTCGCCACAGGCGAAACACCTCGCGCACCGGTTCGGGGATCTCGATCTCGCGTTCGGTGCTGACCTCTTGCATGATCAGCGCCATCGGGAACAGCGGCGCCAAGTCGTCGGGTCCAATCGGCTGCATCGTTCCGGGGTGCAACACCGCGGGCAGCGGCTTGGGCAGGTCGGCCTGAATGTTGTACCAGAACCTGGGCATCCGGCTTTCGTCCAGCAGGTATTTGGTTTGTGAGCTCATGAACGCGTCTCCTTGATGGGTTGAGAAGATACAGCAATGGCCGGCAACGCACCACCCCGGATTTTTGCCGTGCCGCGAGTATGCACCAACCGGTGAAAAAGTTCGGGCCTTGCAATCAGGCCTGTTGCCGGGGCGACCGGGGGAGGTGCGATGGCGAGGCCTGACCCCGTTGCAGCGCCTGCCGGTGCGCCTGCTCCGGTGCAAATAGCCCAACCAGTGCGTCCATCAAATGATGGGCCTTGTGTGAATGATTCGCGCCGAAGTTGCACACATACACATCCACTGTGACGGCCGTCTGCTCCGGCCAGGTATGCACGCACAGATGCGACTCGGCCAGCAGCACGGTGGCGGTGACGCCGCCCGGCCCCTGGCGGGTCGCGGGGAAGCTGTGCGCGAGCTGGTTCACCGGCTGCAGGCCCGCCGCCGCCACCGCGCGCGCGCACCAGGCAAGCAGGCGCTCTGCGTCGGTCAGCCAGGCGGCATCGCACCGGCAGTGGCTGAGATCGGCGGTGAGGTGCAGGCCTTGCATGACCCGCACTGTAAACCCGGAAACGGGCGCTCACCGGTTGATCTCTTTGGAGCCGCCGCAGGAGCCCCGTTTTTTCGACCGCTAAAATAGCCCATTGCCCTGATATTCCCGAACCTCCCGGAGCTTTGCCTGATGGCTACTGATGAACTGATGGCGACTGCGATACGCGCACTTGCCATGGATGCCGTACAACAAGCCAACTCGGGACACCCCGGCGCCCCGATGGGCATGGCCGACATGGCCGTCGCGTTGTGGGGCCGCCACCTCAAGCACAGCCCGCACAACCCGCACTGGTTTGACCGCGACCGCTTTGTGCTGAGCAACGGCCACGCGTCCATGATACTTTATTCGCTGCTGCACCTCACCGGCTACAAGCTGCCGATGGCCGAGCTCAAGAACTTTCGCCAGCTCGGCTCCAAAACCCCGGGCCACCCCGAATTTGGCCACGCCCCCGGCGTGGAGACCACCACCGGCCCGCTCGGCCAGGGCCTGACCAACGCCGTCGGCATGGCGCTGGCTGAAAAGCTGCTGGCCAGTGAATTCAACCGCAAGGACGGCGAGGTGGCGCACACCATCGTCGATCACCACACCTATGTGTTCATGGGCGACGGCTGCATGATGGAAGGCATCAGCCACGAGGCAGCCGCGCTGGCCGGCGCCTGGAAGCTCGGCAAGCTGATCGCGCTGTACGACGACAACGGCATTTCCATTGATGGCCCGGTGGCGCCCTGGTTCATCGACAACACACCGCTGCGCTTTGCCGCGTATGGTTGGAGCGTGATCGGCCCGATTGACGGGCACGATGCGGATGCGGTGTCAGCCGCCATTACCGACGCAAAAAAAGCGGCCGACAGGCCAACCCTGATTGTCTGCAAAACCCGCATCGGCCAGGGTTCGCCAAATCGCGCGAATACCGCCAAGGCCCATGGCGAGCCGCTCGGCGCCGAGGAAGTCAGGCTCACGCGGGCGGCGCTCAACTGGCCGCACGCCCCATTTGAAGTTCCCCAGCAAGCCTATGACGCCTGGGATGCGAAAGCCCGGGGCCTGGCGGCGGAAAGCGACTGGGATGCCCGCTTCGCCGCCTACAAGGCGGCTCACCCCGAGCTGGCTGCCGAGTTTGCGCGCCGCATGAAGGGGGAACTGCCCCGCGGTTTCTCGCAAATCGCCGTCGATACGGTGGTGGGCGCGCACACCAGGGCTGAAACGGTGGCCTCGCGCAAGGCCTCGCAACTGGCGCTTGAAGCCTTTACCGCAGGACTGCCCGAGCTGCTTGGCGGCTCGGCCGATCTGACCGGTTCCAACCTGACCAACACCAAAAGCACGCCCAGCCTGCGCTTTGACCTGAACGGCGACGTGGTGCAAACCGACACCGCTGACGGCGGCAAAACCGGCGGCCGCCACATCAACTACGGCGTTCGCGAGTTCGGCATGGCCGCCATCATGAACGGCATCGCGCTGCATGGCGGCTTCATTCCCTACGGCGGCACCTTTCTGACGTTCAGCGACTACTCGCGCAACGCCGTGCGCATGGCCGCGCTGATGAAGCTGCGCGTGATTCACGTGTTCACGCACGACAGCATTGGCCTGGGCGAAGACGGCCCGACGCACCAGTCGATCGAACACGCCGCCAGCCTGCGCCTGATTCCCAACCTGGACGTCTGGCGTCCCGGCGACACCGCGGAAACCGCCGTGGCCTGGGCCGTGGCCCTGCAAAACAGACACAAGCCCACGGCGCTGCTGCTGAGCCGCCAGAATCTGCCTTATGCACCGAAAAGCGAACTCGGCGACATCAGCAAAGGCGCTTACGTGCTGGCCGAGCCGACCGAGGTCGGCCTCAACAAGAAGATTCAGGCCATCCTGATAGCCACTGGCTCCGAAGTGCAACTGGCGCTCAAGGCGCAAGAGCTGCTGGCCACCTACAAAATTGCCGTCCGCGTGGTTTCCATGCCCAGCACCACCACATTTGACCAGCAAAAGTCCGCCTATAAATCCGAAGTGTTGCCCGAAGGCATTCCGCGCATTGCGGTGGAAATGGGCGTAACCGGCGGCTGGTGGAAATACGGCTGCGCCGCAGTGGTCGGCATCGACAGCTTTGGCGAATCGGCGCCCGCGCCGGTGCTGTTCAGGCATTTCGGATTTACGCCAGAAAACGTGGCGGAAACCGTGCGCAAGGTGCTCAGGAAATGAACCCCTTGTAAAGATAGCCGTTCGGGCTGAGCTTGTCGAAGCCTTTCCTGTGCCAATGCGAAGAACCCTTCGACGGGCTCAGGGCGAACGAATCGTAGAAGTTAACTTCCAGGAGAAAAAGCAGATGACGATCAAACTAGGCATTAACGGCTTCGGCCGCATCGGTCGCAACGTTTTCCGCGCCGCGGTGCAAAATTTCAGCGACATCGAGGTCGTTGGCATCAACGACCTGCTCGAACCCGAGTACCTCGCCTACATGCTGCACTACGATAGCGTGCATGGCCGCTTCAAGGGCGAGGTTTCAGTGGACGGCAACACACTCATCGTCAACGGCAAGAAAATCCGCCTGACGCAGGAACGCGATCCGGCCAACCTCAAGTGGAACGAAGTTGGCGCCGACGTGGTGCTTGAGGCTACCGGCCTGTTCCTGGATAAAGTCTCGGGCGAAAAGCACCTGGCCGCCGGCGCCAAAAAAGTGATCTTCTCGGCCCCCAGCAAGGACGACACGCCCATGTTTGTCTTTGGCGTGAACGACAAGACCTACAAAGGCCAGGCCATCATCAGCAATGCCAGCTGCACCACCAACTGCCTGGCCCCTGTCGCCAAGATCCTGAATGACAAGTGGGGCATCAAGCGCGGCCTCATGACCACCGTACATGCCACCACCGCTACGCAAAAAACCGTCGATGGCCCAAGCAACAAGGACTGGCGCGGCGGCCGCGGCATTCTGGAAAACATCATTCCTTCCAGCACCGGCGCCGCCAAGGCGGTCGGCATAGTGATTCCCGAGCTGAATAAAAAGCTCACCGGCATGAGCTTTCGCGTGCCCACCTCCGATGTATCGGTGGTTGACCTGACGGTGGAACTCAACAAGGAAGCCAGCTACGCGGAAATCTGCGCCGAAATGAAAGCGCAAAGCGAAGGCGCTTTCAAAGGCGTGCTCGGCTACACCGAGGACAAGGTGGTCGCCACCGACTTCCGCGGCGATGCCCGCACCTCGATCTTTGATGCCACCGCGGGCCTGGCACTGGACAGCACCTTCGTGAAGGTGGTCAGTTGGTACGACAACGAATGGGGCTACTCCAACAAGTGCCTGGAGATGGTGCGCGTGGTGGCAAAGTAAGCACTGACCACTTCCCGCGATTGCGCCGTCCGGTTTTCCCCCGCAGCGTCAGCCCCTCATGGTGCTGACGCACAATCGCAGGATGAAGATCCAGCTTCTGTCCGACCTGCACCTCGAAACGGATCCGAACTTCGAGGCGCGCCCTCAGCCAGGCGCTGACTTGCTGGTGCTGGCCGGTGATATCGGTTCTTACCAGAACGGCTCGCTGCTGAGCGCCCTGGCGATCAGCGACTTTGGACTGGCGCGCTTTTCACCTTTGCCAGCAGCGCATGGCGGCGCGGGTTGGCCGACGCCGGTATTTTTCCTGCCTGGCAACCATGAGTACGACGGCCTGGATTTTGACGACGCGGATGTACGGCTGCGCGAAGTCTGCGCGCGTTTGGGAATCATTTGGCTGGAGCGCGAAACTGCGCTGCTGCAGGGGGTGCGCTTTGTAGGCTGCACGCTGTGGGCCGACTTCGACGCGTTAAGCACCGAGCAGGCGCGGGCCGGAGACATCACGCTGGGCGAGCAGCTGGTAGCGCGCGAAAAGGCGTTTCGTGCCGCCAATTTTTACCTGACAAAAAACCATGCCTTTCGGGGCGGCCAGGCGATGCTGGCCGACGCTGTGCGCGAGGAAGGCCTGAAAAGCCAGGCCTGGCTGCGGCAGGCGCTGGCCGTGCCGTTTGACGGACCGACCGTGGCAGTGACGCATTTTGCGCCCAGCCTGAGCAGTGCTGACCCCAGGTACGGCATCACGCCCGGCACCGCGGGCTTTTGCAATTCACTGGACGAATTGTTGCCACTGGCCAGGCTGTGGTTGCACGGCCATTTGCATTGCCCGGTGGACTATATGAAGCACGGCTGCCGCGTGGTGTCCAATCCGCTGGGCTATGCACGCAAGGGTGAACAGGCGGCGTTTCGGGAATCGCTTTGCATCGAGCTTGGCGGTTGACTTCTGCGACGACGTTCCATTTCGTTTTTTTGTCCGTTGCAAGCATCACCACCGGCTAAACTAGAGTTTTACAAGAGGAGCTCCCCATGAAGATTCTTCTGGCCGTTGACGGCAGCAGCTACACCAAGAAAATGCTGGCCTACCTGACTACGCATGACGAGTTGTTCAGTGCCGGCAATGAGTACACCGTGTTCACGGCCCAGCAGGCGTTTCCGCCGCGGGTTCGCGCGGCAGTAGGCAAGGAGGTCATGGAAGGCTATTACAGGGAAGAAGCCGAAAAGATCATTGCCCCGGTTTCAAAATTTCTGGCGCGTCACGGCATTGATGCCAAGAGCGGCTGGAAGCTGGGACCGATCGGTGAGACCATTGCCGCCTATGCCGATGCGGGCAAGTTCAACCTGATCATCATGGGGTCGCACGGACATGGCGCGGTCGCCAACCTGTTGATGGGGTCGGTGGCCAGCGAGGTGCTGGCGCACAGCAAGGTGCCGGTGCTGCTGGTTCGCTGAGACCGCGCTGCGGGCGTGCCGGAAAACCCGGCTCCCGGCCTCGTTCACGCCTTCAGGCGGTTTCACCGCTGGCCAGGCAGGCAGCGGCGTCTGCGGACAAGTGTTTGTGGAGCCGTCCTACACAGCACCCTTTGCAACCCTGCTAACTTTGAAGTTCGTGCTGTGGTACCGACCCGAAAGTCATTTTCGGGCAGTCCATGGCCGGGGCAGAGAGAACTGCCTGTGCATCATTTTTTGCGCCTTCTTCTCTCATCACACCAAAGGATCACCATGAAACATTCAATACTCTTAGCCGCACTCCTCGCAACACTGGGCCTGACCGCCTGTGAAAGAACGGTTGTCACGCCTGCGCCGGCTGCTGTGACCGTTCCCGGCCCGGCCGGTCCGGCTGGAGACACGGGCGCCACTGGCGCGACCGGCGCGGGTGTCGCCGTACCTGGCCCGACTGGCGCGACCGGCGCGACAGGCTCCACGGGCTCCACGGGCTCCACGGGCTACAGTGGCGCGACCGGCGCGACCGGTGACAAGGGCGACACCGGCAAAACCGGCAAAACCGGCGGTGATACGGTCGTCGTCGTTCCGCAGAAGTAAGCTTTCACCGCGCGCAAGCCGGGTGGCGTAGCAGACGCTGCCCGGCGATCCTGGCTGCTGCGGATGTCGTTCGGGCCAGGCATCAGCCTCATCCAGCGGAAGATCCGCTGTTTCAACCTTGCCCCAGCCCGAGCAGCCGCATCGCATTGCCCTTGAGAATACCGGGCATCACCTCTGGCTTGAAGCCGGCCTCTTCAAAATCCTTCATCCAGCGATCCGGCGTGATGAGCGGATAGTCGCTGCCGAAAAGAACGCGGTCCTTGAGCAGAGTGTTGGCGTACTGGACCAACTGCTTGGGAAAATACTTCGGGCTCCAGCCTGACAGGTCAATCCAGACATTGGGTTTGTGCGTGGCCACGCTCAGCGCTTCGTCCTGCCACGGAAAGCTCGGGTGCGCCATGACGATCTGCATGTCGGGGAAATCAATGGCGACATCGTCCAGGTGCATCGGGTTTGAATATTCGAGCCGCAGGCCGCCGCCGCAACGCATGCCGCTGCCGATGCCGCTGTGCCCGGTGTGAAAAATCGCCGGCAGCTTGTAGCCGTTGATCACTTCGTAGATCGGCCAGGCCATCTTGTCGTAAGGGTGGCAGCCCTGGACCGTGGGATGAAACTTGAAGCCCTTGATGCCGTGCTCCTCAATCAGCCGGCGCGCCTCGCGTGCGCCCATTTTTCCCTTGTGCGGGTCAATGCTGGCGAAGGCCATCATCATGTCGCTGTTTTTCTGCGCGGCCTCGGCGATTTCTTCGTTGGGGATGCGGCGGCGCCCCAGTTGCGTCTCGGCGTCCACGGTAAACATGACCAGGCCGATCTTGCGCTCGCGGTAGTAGGCAATGGTCTCTTCAATGGTCGGCCGGCGGCTGTTCTTGAAGTACTTGTCCGCCGCGCGGTCATACTCCTCGCCGTAGTTGTCAAACGGGTTCCAGCAGCTCACTTCGGCGTGGGTGTGGATGTCAATGGCAATGAGGTTCTGGCAGTCCATTCGGTCTCCTGATCGGTTTGGCCTTCTTGCAGGCCTACGGGTTAACACTGACAAAACAAGCTGGGAAGTCAGTTGATTTAGTTATTGTTTATAACCATAATTTATCCACTTTGCAAATAAGACCATGACTTCCAAAACCTCTTCCACCGACATTCAGCTTGACTTTCGCGGCGACCAGCAGCAGATCGCGGTGGTCCGCCTGAGCCGCGCCGCCAAACGCAACGCGCTCAACGATGGCCTCATTCTGGCACTGCGCGGCATCTTTGAAAATCTTCCCGCCACCGTGCGTGCGGCCGTGATTCATGGCCAGGGCAGCCACTTCTGCGCCGGGCTGGACCTTGGTGAGTTGAAGGAGCGCGATGCGGGCCAGGGGCTGCACCATTCACGCATGTGGCACGCTGCGCTGGAGCGGGTTCAGTTCGGCCCGGTTCCGGTGATTGCCGCGCTGCACGGCGCGGTGGTCGGCGGCGGGCTGGAGCTGGCCAGCGCCTGCCATATCCGGGTGGCTGACGAGTCCACTTTCTATGCCCTGCCGGAAGGCTCACGCGGCATTTTCGTCGGCGGCGGCGGATCGGTCCGCATCCCGAAACTGGTCGGCGTCGCATGCATGACCGACATGATGCTCACGGGCCGCGTCTATAACGCACGAGACGGCGAGCGCGCCGGTTTTGCGCAGTACCTGGTGCCCGCAGGCCAGGCCTTTGACAAAGCCCTGGAACTGGCCACCCGGGTGGCGCAAAACGCCCCGCTGACGAATTACGCGCTGATGCATGCGCTGCCCCGGATTGCCGAGCAGCCGGCCGACCAGGGCTATCTGACGGAAGCCCTGATGGCGGCCATTGCCCAGAGCGCGCCGGAAGCCAAGCAAAGGGTCAAGGCCTTCCTGAACGGCAAGGCGGACAAAGTCGCCAGGAGCTGACGGCGCGGTCCGGCAAGACACCTTAAAACACAACGACCATGACCGAGACAAATTCCCCCCTGCGCCCCCCGAGCTACCGGCCATTGAAATTCGGCGTCACCCGCGTCGCGCTGCGCGAAGGCCCGCAAGGAACCCGCTATCTGAGCGCCGATCAGGCGCTGGCCGACTACGCGCCGCGCATGACAGACCGGCTGCAGCATTGGGCAGAGAATGCGCCCGAGCGCATCTTCATGGCGCGCCGCGAAAAGCTCGCCAACGGCAGCACCGGCGACTGGCAGTACGTGAGTTACGCGCAAGCCTGGGCCAGCGCCCGCAACATCGCCCAGGCACTCATCAACCGGGGCTTGAGCGAGCAGCGCCCCGTGGTCATCCTGTCCGAGAACGACCTGGAGCACGCGCTGCTGGCACTCGGTTGCATGGTGGCCGGCGTGCCCTTCGTCCCCACGTCTCCCCCCTACTCGCTCGTCAGCCAGGACTTCGACAAACTGCGCCATGTGCTCAAGACGGTCACGCCCGGACTGGTCTTTGGGGCAGACGCGGTGCGCTACGGCCGGGCCATCACGGCTGCCGTCGGACCCGACATCGAGGTGGTACTCACGCACGGCCAGCTTGACGGGCGCGCCACCACACCGTTTACCGAGCTGGTCGCAACAGAAGCCACGCAGGCGGTCGATCAGGCCATGCAGGCCACCGGGCCGGACACGATTGTGAAGTTCCTCTTCACCAGCGGTTCAACCAAGATGCCCAAGGCGGTGATCAACACCCAGCGCATGTGGTGCGCCAACCAGCAGCAGATGGCGCAGTCGATGCCGGTGCTGGCGCAAGAGCCCCTGGTGCTGGTGGACTGGCTGCCGTGGAACCACACCTTCGGCGGCAACCACAATTTCGGCATGATTGTCTATCATGGCGGCACGCTGTACATCGATGACGGCAAGCCAACACCAGCGCTCATGGCCGAGACCCTGCGCAACCTGCGCGAGATCGCCCCCACGGTGTATTTCAATGTGCCGACCGGCTTCGAGGCGATTGCCAATGCGATGAAGACCGATGACACGCTGCGACGCAATCTGCTCTCGCGCGTCAGGATGTTCTTCTATGCCGGCGCCGCGCTGGCGCAGCCGATCTGGGACAGCCTGCACCAGACGCAGGAAGCCGAAATCGGCGAACGCATCGTGATGGGCACCGGCCTGGGCATGACCGAGTCCGGTCCGTTCGCGATTTTTGTCACCAATCCCAACGTCAAAGCGGGTGACCTGGGCGTGCCGACGCCGGGCCTGGAGCTCAAACTGGTTGACATGGACGGCAAGACCGAGGTGCGCTACCGCGGTCCCAACATCACGCCGGGCTACTGGCGCGCGCCAGAGGAAACCGCCGGAAACTTCGACGAAGAAGGCTTCTTCTGCTCGGGCGACGCGGTCAGGTGGATCGATGAGACCGACCTGCACCAGGGCCTCAAGTTCGACGGCCGCATTGCCGAGGACTTCAAGCTCGCCACCGGCACCTTCGTCAGCGTGGGGCCGCTGCGGGCCAGGATCATCGCAACCGGGGCGCCCTACATCCAGGACGTGGTGCTCACGGGCATCAACCTCAAGGAGGTCGGCGCCATGGTGTTCCCGACCCCGGCGGTGCGGGCCTTGAGCGGCCTGGATGCCAGCGCGCCGATGGCCGATGTGCTGTCCAGCGCGCCGGTCATTGCGCACTTTCAGAAAGTGATTGACGAGCTGGCCCGCAGCGCCACTGGCAGCGCCAGCCGCATCGCGCGCATGTGTCTGCTGGCCGAGCCGCCGACCATTGACCGCAGCGAAGTCACCGACAAGGGCTCCATCAACCAGCGCGCCGTTCTCACGCACCGCGACCGGACGGTGCAGGCGCTGCACGCCGACACGCTGCACACCATCCTGAAACCCCGCCAGCCCTGAAGGACCCGAACCGTGCCTACACCAGGATTTTTCTCCCACTTTAACGACGTCTGGATGCTCGACGGCGTGCGCACGCCCATGGTCGATTACTGCGGCGCACTGGGCCATATTTCGCCGACCGATCTGGGCATCAAGGCGGCGCGCGCCGCACTCGAGCGCAGCGGTGTTCCGGCTGAACACATTGGCTCGGTCATCGCCGGCAACATGGCGCCGGGCGACTTCGACCAGTTCTACGTGCCGCGCCACATCGGCCTGTACGCTGGCGTGCCGGTCGCGGTGCCGGCCCTCATGGCGCAACGCATCTGCGGCACCGGTTTTGAGCTCTTTCGCCAGGCCGGTGAACAGATTCGCGGGGGTGCCTGCGAAGCCGCGTTGCTGGTCGGTACCGAGAGCATGACGCGCAACCCGATTGCGGCCTTCGAGCACCGCACCGGCTTCAAGCTCGGCGCGCCGGTCGGCTTCAAGGACTACATGTGGGAGGCGCTGAAAGACCCGGCGTCCGGAATCAACATGATCCAGACTGCCGGGAAGCTGGCCAAGAAGTACGGCATCACGCGCGAGCAGGTCGATGAATTTGCTTCTGCGTCGTTTGCCAAGGCGGTGGCCGCGCAGCAGAGTGGCTTTCACGCAGGCGAGATCGTTCCGGTGATCACCGAAAAGTTCGAGCTGGAGGGCTACAAGTCACGCGGCATCAAGCTGCAAGGCAAGGCGCTTGAGGTGGCGCAAGACACCCATGCCCGCATCTCGCCCGTGGACGTTCTGGCCAAGCTCAAGCCGGTGTACGAAGGTGGCGTGCAGACCGGTGGCAATAGCGCTGCCCTGGTTGATGCCGCTGCGGCGGCCATCGTGGCATCAGGTGGCTATGTCAAGACATGGGCTCAGGCCCAAGGCAGGAAGCCGATGGCGCGCGTCGTGGCTTGCGCCGTTGTGGGCGTGCCACCCGAGATCATGGGCATCGGCCCGGCGCCGGCCATCCGCTTGTTGCTCGAGCGCACCGGCCTGACGCTGGACCAGATTGGCCGCTTCGAGATCAACGAAGCCCAGGGCGCGCAAACGATGGCGGTGGGCCGCGAACTGGAACTCGACATGAGCCGGCTCAACGTCAACGGCGGCGCCATCGCGCTCGGCCACCCGCTTGCCACCACCGGCGTGCGCCTGACGCTCACGCTGGCGCGCGAACTCAAACGTGCTGGTCTGCGCTGGGGCGTCGGGTCGGCCTGCATTGGCGGCGGCCAGGGCATCGCGCTGCTGCTGGAAAACCCACAGGCCACCTGATGTTAGCGGCCGTCGTCATTGCGAATGTCTATATACAAAATAGACCTCTAGCCCACGTATTACTTGCGTAAATAGCTATTAAATAGATAGCAACCAGTTTTCTGAAAGCCTGACATGAAGATTCAAGGACAAGCGGTCCTGGTGACCGGCGGCGGCTCCGGCCTCGGCGAAGCGACCGCCCGCGAACTGGCCCGCCTGGGTGCACGCGTTGCGCTGCTCGACGTGAATCTGGCCCATGCCGAAAAGGTCGCCGGTGAAATCAACGCGCAGCATGCAGACGCCAGCGCCGTGGCCTGCGAATGCGACATCACCGACACCGAAAGCCTGCAGTCAGCGATGGCCAGGGCGGCCGCCGCGCACGGCCCGGCACGCATTCTGATGAGCATTGCCGGCATCGGCAGCGCCAGGCGCGTGATCAGCCGGGACGGTTCGCCGGCGCCGCTGGAAGACTTCGTGCGCGTGGTCAGCGTCAACCTGATCGGCAGCTACAACGCCGCCCGTCTGTTTGCCGCGCAGTGCGCGAAGCTGGCGCCCATGGAAGACGGCGAGCGTGGCGTGATGGTATTGACTGCCTCGGTCGCTGCGTTTGACGGCCAGGTCGGCCAGCAGGCCTACAGCGCCTCCAAGGGCGGGCTGGTGGGCATGACACTGCCGATGGCGCGTGATCTGGCGCAATATGGCATTCGCGTCTGCACCATTGCGCCCGGCCTGTTTGCAACACCGCTCATGAAAACCCTGCCCGAGGCGGTGCAGCAATCGCTCGCCGCTTCGATTCCCTTCCCTTCGCGCCTGGGAAAACCCGAGGAGTTTGCCCAACTGGCTGCCCATATAGTTACCAACGGACACCTTAACGGCGAAGTCATTCGTCTGGACGGCGCCCTGCGCATGGCCCCGCGCTAATTTGTGCGCCTGCTTTTTCGTCAATCAACAGTTTTATTCACCCAAGGAGACACGTCATGAAGTATTCCAGATCCCTGATCACCCTCGCCATCGGCGCATTGGCCGCAACGTCCGCGCTGGCCGACATCACTATCGGCATCACCCTGCCGCTGACCGGCCCCACCTCGGCGCTGGGCATTCCCATCAAGAACGAGATTGCCATGTGGCCGACCAGCATCGGCGGTGAAAAACTCAATGTCATCATTCTTGATGACGCGACCGACCCGTCGAACGCGACCAAGAACGCGCGCCGCTTTGTCGCCGACGACAAGGTCGATATCCTGATCGGCTCCGCCGCAACGCCAACGGCCAATGCGGTTGCGGCCGTGGCGTCGGAAACCGGAACCATGCACCTGACCTTTGCGCCCATCGACGTCTCCACCAACAAGGCGCCGTGGTCTTACAACATGCCCCAGTCCACGCTGGTGATGTCGCACGCCATTGTTGAACACATGAAAAAGAATGGCGTCAAAACGGTGGGCTTTCTGGGCTACGCCGACGCGTTCGGCGAACTCTTTTTGCGCGACATGAAAGTCAAGATGGCAGGCACCGGTCTCAAGTTCGTATCGGAGGAGCGCTTCGCGCGCACCGACACCAGCGTCACCGGACAGGCGCTCAAAGTGACCGCCGGTGCGCCGGACGCCATTTTGATCGTGGCGTCGGGCAGCGGTGCCGCCATGCCGCACAAGGCGCTGATCGAACGCGGCTACAAGGGCAAGATTTACCAGACTCACGGTGCTGCGTCGCGGGACCTGATGCGCGTCGGCGGCAAGGACGTGGAAGGCGGCTATGTGGTGGCCGGCCCCGGCATGGTGGCAGAGCAGTTGCCCGCCAACCATCCCAGCAAAAAGGTCGCCATGGCGCACGTTGCGGCCTGGGAAAAGGTCTATGGCCCGAACAGCCGCAACCCGTTCGCGGCGCATGCCTACGACGCATCGGTGGTCCTGCAAAAAATCATTCCCGTGGCGCTGAAAACCGCCAAGCCCGGTACGCCCGAGTTCCGCGGGGCGCTGAAAGCCGCGCTGGAAAAGGCTGGCCCGATTCCATTGTTCCACGGCATCGTCAACTACACCGCCACCAACCACTCCGGCTACACCGATGACACCGGCATCATCATGCGCGTCACCAACGGCGACTGGAAGCTGCAGTAAGCATGGACTTTTCAATTGCCGGTATCCTGCTGGTTGACGGCTTGACCAATGGCGCCATCTACGCTTTGCTGGGTCTGGCAACCGTGCTGGTGTTCGCGGTCACACGCGTCATCTTCATCCCCCAGGGGGAGTTCGTCACCTACGGCGCGCTCACCCTGGCCATCTTGCAGACCGGCAAGGTGCCGGGCACGATCTGGCTGCTTTTGCTGCTGGCCGGCCTGGCCGCTTTGGCAGAGTCTTTTCAGACCTGGAAAAGGCATAAATCAATCGTGCCCGCCACGATCGCCGGCCTGAAAATACTGGCCTTCCCCGTCATCATCGGGCTGGTCACCCTCTGGGCCGCGCCGCGGCAGTTTTCACTGCTGGTGCAGGCCGGTTTGTCAATCTGTATCGTGACCGCGTTCGGGCCGCTGGTGTACCGGCTGGCCTACCAGTCGCTGGCCGATGCGACGACGCTGGTGCTGCTGATTGTGTCGGTCGGCGTGCACTTCGTCCTGACCGGACTGGGCCTGCTTTTTTTTGGCGCCGAGGGTTTTCGCAACCCGCCCTTCTGGGACGCCCGATTCAGTCTCGGCGCGGTCAACCTTTCCGGCCAGGCGATCATCATTGCGCTGGCCTCCATCGCGCTGATCGTGATGCTCTGGCTCTTTTTTGAAAGAACCCTCTACGGCAAGGCGTTGCGAGCCACCGCAGTGAACCGCTTGGGCGCGCGGCTGATGGGCATTTCCTCACAAACGGCGGGCCAGCTCACGCTGGCCATGGCGGCCCTCATCGGCGCGCTGTCCGGCTTGTTGATCGGCCCGACCACCACCGTTTTTTATGACTCGGGATTCCTGATTGGCCTGAAGGGTTTTGTCGCCGCCGTCATCGGCGGCCTGGCCAGCTACCCGGTCGCGGCGCTGGGCGCGCTGATGGTGGGCGTGATTGAAGCCTTCGGCTCGTTCTGGGCCAGTTCGTTCAAGGAAGTCATTGTGTTCACGCTGATCCTGCCGGTGCTGTTCTGGCGTTCTCTCACAACCGGCCATCCGGACGAGGACCACTGACATGAGCCTGGGAAAAATCGGCTGGCTGGCACTCGTCAGCGCCCTTGGGCTGATCGCGCTGCTGCCGGTGCCCGAATTCTGGATTACCCAGCTCAACTACATCGGCATCTCCAGCCTGGCTGTGCTGGGCCTGATTCTCCTGACCGGCGTTGGCGGACTCACCTCTTTCGGCCAGGCGGCTTTTGTCGGCATTGGCGCCTACACCTCGGCCTACCTTACCGTGAACGCCGGACTCTCGCCCTGGCTCACGCTCTTCATCGGCGTGGGCCTGACCACCTTGTGCGCCGTCGTGCTGGGCTGGATCACCTTGCGCATGTCAGGCCACTACCTGCCGCTGGCCACCCTGGCCTGGGGTCTGTCGCTGTACTACACCATGGGCAATCTTCAGGCACTGGGGAAATACGACGGCATTCTGGGCGTCACCGGCCTGTCGCTGTTTGGCTGGGAACTGGGGCAGGGGCGCGTCTTCTTTGTCATGACCTGGACGCTGGTGCTGCTGGGCACCCTGTTCATGCTCCACCTGCTGGACTCGCGCGTGGGCCGCGCCATCCGCGCACTCAAGACCGGATCGCAAATGGCGGAATCGATGGGCATTGATACGCTGAAGTTCAAGATTGGCATTTTCGTCATGTCGGCCGCGCTGGCCAGCGTGTCAGGCTGGCTCTACGCGCATTTTCAGCGCGCCGTCAACCCGTCTCCGTTCAGCGTCCATATTGGCATTGAATATCTCTTCATGGCAGTGCTGGGCGGCGTCGGCCATGTCTGGGGGGCGATCACCGGCGTCACCCTCACCAAGCTGATGGCCGACCAACTGCAGGTGCTGTTGCCCAGACTCATAGGCACCAGCGGGAGCTACGAAACCATCGTCTTCGGCGTGCTGCTGGTGCTGACCCTGAAATACGCGCCCAACGGCATCTGGGCCTTTGTCGATCGCAAGCTCCCCAAACTGGCGCGCAAGGTGGACTGGCAAGACGCCGCGCCCCTGCCCCGGCGCAGCAAACCCGCAAGCGGCGAGGTGGTGCTGCAGGCGATCAACATCCGCAAGGAGTTTGGCGGCCTGGTCGCCGTCAACAACATCAACTTCAGCGTGCAGGCGGGTCAGATCATGGGCCTGATCGGACCCAACGGCGCGGGCAAATCCACCACCTTCAACCTGATCACCGGCGTGCTCGGGCTCACCAGCGGCCGCGTCACCTTTCGCGGCGAAGACATCAGCGCGCTGGCATCGCGCGACATTGCCAAACGCGGCATTTCCCGCACCTTCCAGCACGTCAAGATGATCGCCGACATGACGGTGCTGGAAAACGTGGCCCTGGGGGCCCACCTGCGCGGCGACAGGGGCGCGCTGTCGGCCACGCTGCGCCTGGATCGCGCCGAGGAACGCAGCCTGTTTCGGGAAGCCGAAATTCAGCTGCGGCGGATCGGCATGGGCCACGCCCTGCATGAGCTGGCAGGCAACCTGGCGATGGGTCCGCAGCGCCTGCTCGAAATTGCCCGCGCCCTGTGCAACGACCCGGCCCTGTTGCTGCTCGACGAACCCGCCGCCGGCTTGCGCTACAAGGAAAAGCAGGCGCTGGCCGACGTCCTGCGACAACTCAAATCAGAGGGACTGAGCATTTTGCTGGTCGAGCACGACATGGATCTGGTCATGCAGGTGACCGACCGGATTGTGGTGATGGAATTCGGCACCCGGCTGATCGAGGGCACGCCCGGGGAAATTCAGGCCAGCCCGGCGGTACGCGCGGCCTACCTCGGCACCGAGCACTAAACACCATGACGACGCCCATTCTCAAGATTCAGGGACTTCACGCCGGCTATGGCCGCGCCGAAGTGCTGCGCGGTATTCAGATCGAAGCCGCGCCTGGCAGCATCATTACCGTCATCGGGCCCAACGGCGCCGGCAAGTCAACACTGCTCAATGCCCTGATGGGCATACTGCCGTCCTCCGGTGTCATTGAATATGCCGGCCAATCCATCGCCAGCCTGCCGCTCGAAGAGCGCGTGATGCTCGGCATTGCGCTGGTGCCAGAGCGGCGCGAGCTGTTTGGCAGCATGTCGGTTCAAGACAATCTGGTGCTGGGCGCGTTCCGGCAGGTCAGGCTTCACAACAAGCAGTGGCGCGAGCAGATGGACGTAGTGTTTGAGCTCTTTCCGCGCCTCAAGGAGCGTCGCGACCAACTGGCTGGAACGCTGTCTGGCGGCGAGAGGCAAATGCTGGCCGTCGGCCGCGCGCTGATGTCGCGCCCTTCCTTGCTGATGCTCGACGAACCCAGCCTCGGCCTGGCGCCGCTGGTCGTGAAGGAAATATTCCGCACCATCGATGCCTTGCGTAAAACCGGCGTCACGACCCTGCTGGTCGAGCAGAACGCGCGCGCCGCACTGGAAACCGCTGATTACGGCTACGTGCTCGAAATGGGCGAGATCGCCTTGCAGGGGCCAGCGTCGGACCTCGCCACCGACCCGCGGGTGATCGACACCTACCTGGGTGCCGCCCGCAAACAGTCGGAAACGTCAGCCTGAGTCGCAGTACTGGACGCGTGATCATGAATTACCTGCCGCCTCTGGACGACATTCACTTCATTCTTCATGATGTGCTCAATGCCCCGGCGCAACTGCAGGCGCTGCCCTCCTTTGCCGACATTGATGCGGATCTGATGCGTCAGGTGGCGCACGAGGCCGGCAAATTCGTCGCCGCCGAAGTCGCGCCGCTACAGGCGGTGGGTGACAGCGTTGGGTGCAGGTTTGCCAACGGCAAGGTCACCACGCCGCCCGGCTTCAAAGAGGCCTACCAGGCCTTCTGGCAAGCGGGCTGGCCGGCCTTGGCCTGTGCGCCAGAAGACGGCGGCCAGGGCTTGCCCGCCGTGCTCGAAGCGGTGCTGTATGAAATGCTCAGCGCCGCCAACCACGGCTGGACCATGGCTCCCGGCCTGTTGCATGGCGCCTATGAATGCATCAGGCATCACGGCAGCGAAGTGCTGAAAGCGCAGTATCTCGAAAAAGTCGCCACCGGCCAATGGCTGGCCACCATGTGCCTGACCGAGGCCCATGCGGGCAGCGACCTGGGGCTGGTGCGAACCCGGGCAGTGGCTCAGGTGGACGGCAGTCACCGCATCAGTGGCACGAAAATTTTTATCTCGGGCGGCGAACACGACCTGACCGACAACATCGTTCATCTGGTGCTGGCGCGCATGCCCGATGCACCGGCCGGGCCGAAAGGACTGTCGCTGTTCCTTGCGCCCAAGCTGCTGCCGGACGGCACGGTCAATGCAATTGCCTGCGAGCGCATCGAGGAAAAAATGGGCCTGCACGGCAGCGCCACCTGTGTCATGCGTTTCGATGAGGCCACGGGCTGGATGATTGGCGAGCCCAATCGTGGTCTGAACGCCATGTTTGTGATGATGAACGCGGCCCGGCTGCATGTGGGCCTGCAGGGCATCGGCCTGCTGGAGGCAGCCTGGCAAAAGGCCGACGCCTACTCAAAGGAACGCCGGCAAATGCGCGCCCCGAGGCAGCCGATGAGCACCACGCCCGACCCGATCGCCGAACATCCGGCGATACGCCGCATTCTGGCCGCGCAGCGCGCCTGGATCGACGGCGGCCGCGTGCTGGCCTACCGCACGGCCATCGAGCTCGATATGGCCAAACAGCATCCGGCTGCCGACCGGCGGCGCAGCGCGGAGCAGTGGTGCAGCCTGGTGACGCCGGTGCTCAAGGCCGCATGGACCACTCAGGCGTTTTATGGAGGCAGTGAGTGCCTGCAGGTATTGGGCGGGCACGGCTACATGCGCGAATGGGGCATTGAGCAAATCGTGCGCGACGCGCGCGTGACCATGATTTACGAGGGAACCAACGAGATTCAGGCGATTGACCTGATGCTGCGCAAAGTCCTGCCCGACGGCGGCGCGGGCTTGTCGGCGATGTTGCAGGCGCTGTGCGAGGACCTGGACAATCGTGTGCCGGGGCACACCCGATTTGGCGATCAGGTGGCTGCGCTGCGCCACCTCACCGGCGAATTGGTGGCGGCGGCCAGGGCAGACCAAGCGCTGCCCTACGGGGTGGCCGACGACTATCTTCGCGCCGTGGCGCTGACCCTGCTGGCCTGGGCCTGGCTGCGGATCAGTGATGCGCCGCCGCCAACATCCGGGAACAATCCGACCCGCTGGACTGAACCCGCCCATGCCATGCGTCACTGGGTTCTGCCGGAGTTCGATATGCGGATAAAGATCATCAAGGCGCGCCTGATTGAGCGGCCCGAGCGCGTTGGGCAGGCCACCCCCCTTCTTTTCTGAACACCATGGACAGCAAAACCCCAACCCCCTTCGTCGAAAAGGTGGACACCCGCTACCTTGAAAGCCTGACCGGTTACAACGCACGGCGAGCGGCCCTGAGCGTGATCGAAATTTTCCTCGAGCGGATGGCAGTTTACGGATTCCGGCCGGTCGATTTCTCGGTGATGTCCCTGATCACCCACAATCCGGGCATCACCTCGCGCCAGTTGTGCACGGCGCTGAACATTCTTCCGCCCAACCTCGTCGCCATGATCAACGCGCTGGAGCGGCGCGAATTAATCGCGCGCAAGCAGCACCCGCGCGATGGCCGCGCGGTTGGGCTGCACCTGACGGCTGGGGGGAAAAAGCTGATGCACGAAGCCGAACGCACGGCGCGCGAACTCGAGTCCGACGCCATCGGCCGATTGACCGCGGCGGAACGTAAAACCCTGCTGCGCCTGCTGCAGAAAATCTATCTCTGAGGATGCCCTTCATCACCCGCCCCGGGCCCCGCATCCGCAAGCTCTGAAAAGTGAGGCGGCGGCACGGCACCGATGCGCCAGTCGGGAAATTCAGGCTCCCAGTGAAGCTGTCGCAGCCGGGCGCTGCCCTGGAATTCAGGGCGCAAAACGGTACTTGTGGCAATCTGCCCGCGGGGTGATACTTCCGCCGACACGGATGATTTTCACCTCCGTGACTGTTTCGCTGTTTTACCAAGTTGGGGTTGAATCATGTTTTTTCACATAAAACGAATTCTGACCGTTGGCCTGCACCTGGCACTTTTCGGTACCGCGGCCCTGGCCCAGAATGCCATTCCGCTGGCGGATTTCCGCAGCGGCCCGGGCAATGGTTTGTACAGCTATGCATCCAGCACACCGGCAACGGTGATGGACCTGATTCAACCGGGTCGGCCGCGGCCCGCGGCCACTGCCCGGGGGGAACTCGTGCTGCCGGCCAACGCGCCCGCTGATGAAACTGCCAGCGGTGGTGCTGGTGCATGGCTCGGGTGGCATCTACCCTGAGGAGGTCACTTATTGGGCCAGACTCTTGAACGAACAAGGGATTGCTGCCTTTGTGATTGATATTTTCGGTCCGCGTGGTGTCAAGTCCACCGGCGAAGACCAGAGCCAGATTCCGTTTGCAGCCGACACTGCCGACGCATTCGCCGCACTTGGCATGCTGGCCGGCCATCCGCGCGTTGACCCCAAGCGCATCGCCGTCATGGGTTTTTCGCGCGGAGGCATCACTGCCGTGCGCAGCGGAGTGGTGCCCATCATCAGGGGCTCAGCCCCCTCTGGCCTGCGCTTTGCCGCTCATGTGGCCCTGTACAGCGGCGGCTGCGCTGGCGTGCTCGCCGTGACGCCCAAGTCCGGCACGTTCAGCCCCGAGCCCATGTTGTTCGTGCATGGCGACGCTGACGACTACGCCTTTATGAGCGACTGCCGCAGCTACGCGCAGCGCATCGCCGCCGCCGGCACACCGACCGAGTTTGTCGTGCTGCCCGGCGCCCGCCACAAGTTTGACGTGGACGGCAGCCGACGGATCAACCTGCCCTCCAACTCCAAGACCAAAGAAGGGTGCCCGCTTGAATACGACATCATCGACATGAAGACGCGGGATCGCCGCAGCGGCGAAGCCCTGTCTCAGGACAAGGTGAAAGAGATAGGACGCGAGCTCTGCGCCGACAAGGGGGCAACCGTGGAGGGTGACCGAAAGGCGCGCGAGGCTGCAGGCGCAGCAGTGATTGTGTTTCTGAACAAATCCCTCAGGTGACTGCGGCGCAAGACCGCGCGCGGCTGAGGCCGGGAGGCCGATCTTGGGCGCTGCGCAGCCCTCAGCCCGGCTGTTTTGCCACAAAGCCAATGACCAGGCCCTTGTCGGTCACCGTAATGCTGCCCGGCTCCAGCCCCAGACCATCCGAAAGCGCCAGGTCCTGCGGACGCAGCTGGTGCAGAACAACTTCGCGCAGGGTCTGCTGCGCCAGTGTGGGCCCGTAGGCACTGAGCAGTTCGGCCGGGCCCGGGGGCAGGTCGGCAAAGCGCAGTGAATTGACCCGCAGATGGTGCGCGCGCAGGGTTCGGTCGCTGGCTTCATAACGCAGCGCAAAATCCAGGTCGAACTCGCCGCCGTAGCTGCGCCCCAGTGCCGGGCCGGCCGCTTCCACCGCCATCCTGGTTCCCAGGCGGTTCAGCTCGGGCAGCAAGCGCAGGCTTGGCGCCTGCACGTCGAGATGCAGCATCCCACCGACCGGATAACGCCGCGGGAAACGCCTCGCCAGCGCCTGCTGCAGTTGTTCAACCGACACCTTGTAGCCGGGCTGGCCGCCGCCAAGTGCGACCGTACAGGCGGCCCCACCCAGCGCCAGCGCGCCGGCCACTGTCAAAAATCCTCTGCGTTTCATCCAGGTCCTTCCGTTGGAAGCCGCAATTGTGCGCCCGGCGCGCGCGCTACGGCGACGCGATGCCTGAAAATGGGGGGCCACCCGCAGGGCAGCTTCGTCAGCGCCCGGCGCTGACGGATCAGGCCTTTTCTCAGGAGCCTGTTGCCAGCGACTTCTTCATCGCCTGGACTGCCGCCTCGGAAGGAGTGGCGAACTCGTACTTGCTGCCAAGGTCGAGCGCCTTTAGCAGCAACGCATTGGTCGTTTTGAGGGAGGTGAACTGGTTGGCGGCCTTTTTCACGATGTCTGCCGAAACATCGGGTCGAACGTAGAGCCCGTAGCCCCAGCTTGGATAGGTGGCCGGCACGATGAACAACTGCGCCATATGGATGCGCTCGTCAGTGCCGTAGCGGCTTTTCATGGTGGTGGCCTGCGCACCCTGAAGCCGTGTAATCAGGCCCGCCCACCGATCCGCCTTCCAGTAAACGGCTGCCTTGGTGGGCAAGAAGCTCTGCCCCAAGCCCTGCTGGGGCATGACTTCCACCACCGTGCCACAAAGGTTCTCGGCCATCACGAGCGTGGTCGTGACGCCGCTTTTCATGCCAAAGCAGCTGGTAGTCTTGAGCTTGGCAAGCACTTTGGCCTGCTGGTCGGGTGGAAGGTTCTTCAGCTCTACCGGCTTGGCGTCCTTTGCCGAACCAATGTCGGCGAGGATCAGCACGGCAGACTGGATCGGTTCCATGTTGACCACCACCGGACGGTAGCCCGAGGCCAGGCCCACCACCGGGTTGCCGTAGATCCAGCACGGCGGCGTGGCGCTCTTGACGGCCGTCAGGACCTCTTGCGTTTCCCTGATGTTCAGAACCGGGGACACCGACAACCCGGTGGGCCGGACAAAGTCGCTCAGTTCCCTCATCGCGCTATCGGTTTGCGACAAGCCCTCCCCGCGAATGACCTGCGGATTCAGGTAGAGCCCCCCTTCGCATGACTGCGCCTGGGCAGACAGGAAAAACAGGCACGCCAACAGCAGCAGCAGCTTCATGATTTTTTGTCCCTCATTTATAAAAAAACTCGAGCAGTCCCGCAAAGCCGGCGACTGCATCCCGGCCGATCATACCGCCCGCATATCCGGACAGGCAATCGTGGGATCGTCCTACACGGCCCGGCAGGTTCCGCTGGTAACTTCAACTATCAGCCGCCTGGCGCTCTCGGGTATCCGTGCAGGTACTTCGAAGATATGCAGCCGGGCACAACTTTCTACAGGAGCTATCAATGAATGCACTAATGAGAAACGCTATCGCAGTGGCCGCGGTGGCCATCGCCACGCAGGCGGTCGCACAGGTCACCTTTTACGAGCATGACGGCTTTCAAGGCCAGTCTTTCACCACGGCCAGACAGATTGGCGACCTCACGCGCATTGGCTTCAATGACCGCGCCTCGTCAGTCCAGGTTGTGGGCGAACGGTGGGAGGTTTGCGAAGACGTCCGGTTCAACGGCCGATGTGTCATCTTGCGCCCGGGTGCTTATCCATCGCTCGGCGCGATGGGCCTGAACGACCGCGTTTCGTCGGTGCGGGCCGTGAGCAGGAATGCGCGCATTGATGACCAGCGTTATGCGCCCGCTCCGGTGGCCCCACAGGTCACCTTTTACGAAAATGAATATTTTGGCGGCCGGTCTTTCACAACCGACCGGCCGATCGCAAACTTTGGGCGCCAGGGTTTTAATGACCGCGCTTCGTCGGTCGATGTGGTTGGCGCGCCGTGGGAGGTTTGTGAAGACATTCGCTACAACGGCCGATGTGTCATTTTGCGCCCGGGGCGTTATCCGAACCTGGCCGCGATGGGCCTGAACGACCGCGTTTCGTCGGTGCGGGCCGTGAGCAGGAATGCGCGCATCGATGACCAGCGTTATGCGCCCGCTCCGGTTGCGGCCCCCGACTTCCGCCGGCGCAACCAGGAGCGGCTCTACGAGGCAAACGTCACTTCAGTGCGCGCCGTGCTCGGCACACCCGAGCAGCGCTGCTGGGTCGAGCGTGAGCAAGTCGCCCAGGTTCAAAGCGGCCCCAACGTGCCCGGAGCGATTGTCGGCGGCATCATTGGCGGCATTCTGGGCCATCAGATCGGTGGCGGAACCGGCAAGGATATTGCCACGGTCGGCGGCGTGGTTGCCGGGGCTGCGGTGGGTTCCAACGTCGGCAACGCACAACAGGCGGCAACCCGTGACGTGCAGCGCTGCGAAAACGTACCCAGCCAGGCCCGGCCCCAATATTGGGATGTCAGCTACAACTTCCGGGGCCAGGAACATCGCATCCAGATGACGGCTCCGCCCGGATCCACGGTGACCGTCAACGAGCAGGGCGAGCCGCGTCAGTAACGCCTGCGGCAATGGCTAGTTCAGGACGGTCCTTCGGGGCCGTTTTGTCGTTTGGTTCGGGCTCTTTCAGCGTGATGGAGGCCTGCTGTTTGTCTGCCGCGGGGCATGCACCGGGCTCACCTGCCGGAAAACCGCGCGACCCGTTTTTTTGTATCCTCATTGCCCATCGCGCTTGAAGTCGCCTCCGCTTCCAGTTGCAGCGCCGCCGCCAGTTGACCCGAGAGCTGCGTGTTGACCATCTTCTTCAAGCGCGAAACGGTGAAGGTGGAGCGCTCGCTGATTTTTTCAGCCAGCGCGATGGCCGTTTCCAGAACCTTCTCCTTGGGCACGACGCGGTTGACCAGGCCGAGCCGGTGCAGGGTGTCAGCGCTTTGCTTTTCACCCAGCAGCCACAACTCCATCGCGCGCTGGTGGCCCACCGCTTGCGGCAGCAGGTGGGTCACACCGCCGGTCACAAACTGCCCCCATGACATTTCGGGGAAGAAGCACACCAGGTCCTGCGCGGCGACCACCAGGTCGCAGTTGAGCACCCATTCAAAGCCGCCGCCCACGGCGAAACCCTGTACGGCGCCAATCACGGGTTTGCCGCCGAACATGATGTCGCGCGTCACCTGCTGAATCTTGCCGACATAGTCGCAGGCAACTTGCGCGCTGGCCGTCTGCTCTGGAAATTCCTTCAAATCGTCGCCGGCGCAAAAGGCCCGGCCCGCGCCACAGAGCACGATGGTTCTGACATCTTCATCAAGCTGGGCTTGCAACAGGGCTGAATGCATTTCGTCCAGCATCGGCCCGCTGATGGCATTAAGCCGCTCCGGGCGATTGAGCGTGACCACCGCCACCGGGCCCTGTTTCCTGAAAAGTACGTTTGGCATTGAAGTCCCCATATTGTTCGCGCCATTGCGCGAGATGTTTGACGAGTTTCCGGAAAATTGCATTTAATAATACTGACCTCACAACCATATTTCTGACGACCCCGTAAAGCAAGCGCCCCAAGCATTTATTTCTGCCCCACATGCAACGCCAGTTTCCTGTTCAGAAGCATCACCCACCCATGGCTGAACCCCTGAAAAACCAGTATGGCGCCGATGCGCCGCGTGCTATTGCCGCCATGATCTCGGCGGTGCACCCATCCTTCAACAGCACGGCTTTTGTCAGCGACGTACTGGACGGGTACGACGCACTGGCGCTGATGCCGCGAGGGAAAAAGATCGCCCGGGCATCAAATCAGGACCACTGCCATGACCCAGCATATCGGTATCGTCGGCTGCTCCGCTGAAGGCGCAGCGCTTTGTTATCGCACCATCTGCGCCGAAGGTGCGCAGCTGCTCGGCCCCCACGCGCACCCCGAGGTCTCCCTGCACACGCCGTCGCTGGCCGCGTATCTGCACTGCCTGGACCGTGGCGACCTGCAGGGCGTGGGCGACCTGATGCTGGACTCGGCCCACAAGCTGGCCCGCATGGGCGCCGACTTTTTGATCTGCCCCGACAACACCATCCACCAGGCGTTTGCCTATGTGGCAGCGCGCTCGCCGCTGCCCTGGCTGCACATTGCCGAAGTGGTTGCTGCCGAAGCTGCGGCGCGCGGCTTTCGCCGCCTGGGGCTCACCGGCACGCGCTGGCTGGTGGACAGCGAGGTTTATCCTGAAAAGCTCAGCGCGCAAGGCCTGGCCTGCCTGCGCCCCACCGAGGCCGAGCGCACCGAGATCAACCGCATCATCATGGACGAGCTGGTGCCCGGCGCAGCCCGGCCTGAAAGCGTGGCGTACTTCCAGCAAGTCATTGCGCGCCTGAAAGAAGAAGGCTGCGACGCCGTCATCCTGGGCTGCACCAAGATACCGTTGATCATCAGCGACGCCAACTCAGCGCTGCCGACGCTGGACTCCACACGGCTGCTGGCGCGTGCGGCGCTACGGCGCGCTGTCACAGCGGTTTGACTTTGTCTGGCTTGATCGACTAGGTGCTTTTCGCGGGCTCAAGTCCTTTGGCGAGTTCGGCCTCAGCCATCAACCAGCGCACGAAATCCCGTGCGTCGTTATTGCCGGCCGAACGCGGCGCCACGTTCACAAAATAGCCAAAACGGGAGGCTGCGCCACTAAAGGGCGCGACCAGGCGGCCGTCGCGCAGCAGCGCGTCAAGCAGCGGCAGGCGGCCAATCGCCACACCCTGGCCGGCCACGGCCGCCGCCACGACGTCGGAGTATTGCGTAAAGCGCAGCGTGTTTTTCATACGCACGTCCGGCAGCCCCATCAACTTGAACCAGGGCTCCCAGTCCATGGTCAGTGACTGGCCCTGCGGCACATCGATAGCCAGCAGCGTGTGCCGGGCCAGGTCGGCCGGCTTCTTCAGGGGGAGTGCCCGGTTCCTCAGCAACTGCGGCGCGCAAACCGGCAGCACCGTCTCTTCAAACAGGGCGCTGCCCACGCCCTGGCTGATGGTGCTCAGGCGCACCGACACGTCGATTCCGTTGCGCTGCAGGTCCAGCAGCTCCATCGTGGCGGAAATTCGCACATCCACCGACGGATGGCTGGCCGTGAACCGCGCCAGCCGGGGGATCAGCCACAGCGAGGCAAATCCGGGTGTGGTGGTGATGGCCACTTGCCGTGTTGGCTGGGTCGCACGCACGCTGGCGGTGGCATCGCGCAAGCGCTCCAGGCAATCGCTGACCGCGCGTTGCATGACCTTGCCGGCTTCGGTGAGCGCGAGCGCGCGGTGGCGCCGCTCGAACAGCGCGGTGCCGAGCCCGCTCTCGATCTGCTGGATCTGCCGGCTGACGGCCGACTGCGTCAGGAACAACTCGGTCGCCGCACGGGTGAAACTCAGCGTGCGCGCCGCTGCCTCGAAGCTGTAAAGCAGGTTCAGCGGCGGCAGTTCCGCGCGCCGGATACCGCGCGCCACGGTCGCCGGGGCAGGGCCGGCTGCGGGGGCTTTAGCATTCCCTGGATGCATGCGAGAGATTCCAATTTACCGTTTGATGCCTCTGGAATCGCACAGTATATTCATTTCCACACCGAATGTGAAAGGACTGCCATGACTACCCCATCCAAACCGCTTGACCTGTCCCTCCCGCACCAGGCAATGTTCAACGTATCCGACGCCGCCGGAGTCCAAATCGTCTGCCGCGAGGGCTCTTTGTGGGTCACGCTCGACGGCGACCCGCGCGATATCGTGCTAGCCGCGGGCGAGCGCTTTATGGCGACTGAACATCGCCGCGCGCTGATTTATGCAATGGCGCCTTCTGCCCTCAGTCTGGCCATGGCGCCGAGCGTCGCCCCTGCGCGTCGGGCCGGGCGAGCGCACGCGGCCTCCGGCGCTAAAGTGACATTCGCGCTTCAGCCCGCTTGAGCTTGGCGCTGGCGCTGTAGCGCGGGCTGCATCACTTTGACGCCCTGCTCCATCATCATCTCGACGAACCCGCCGAGCTCGTCGGGAAGCACATCGGTGATCCAGACCTGGTCCACGTCAGCCTCGACGCTGAATTCCTTGTAAACCGTGCTCATGTTGTTTCCCCGGATCAGGCGCAGACGGCTTCGACATTGTTGCCGTCGGGGTCGATCAGAAACGCCGCG
>CAYJMW010000022.1:0-11883 GCA_964371235.1 uncultured Polaromonas sp. | reverse complement strand
TCAGGCGCAGACGGCTTCGACATTGTTGCCGTCGGGGTCGATCAGAAACGCCGCGTAGTAGCTCGGGCTGTAGTCGGGGCGTGGGCCAGGGCCCCCGTTATCGTTGCCGCCGGCCTTCAGGCCGGCCTGGTAGAAGGCGTCTACCGCCTTGTGGTTGGCCGCACGGAACGCGAGATGCGTGCCGGGACTCCGGTGGTCCTTGGCGGCATAAAGCCACAGCGCGGGCGCGTCGGACGGGCCGATGCCGGCGTAACTGTCGTCATGGGAGCCCAGCACATGGCCAAGCGGTGCGAGCGCGGCTTCGTAAAAATGGATGCTGGCGGCGAGGTCCTTGACCTTCAGTCCAATATGGTCGTACATGGTGAAGATTTCCTGCTTGAAGAGTGGATCAGGCGGTCATCATCCAGCAGCGCGATCAATCGGTCTTGGAAAATATTGCGGTTCCCTCGCAGTCCCTTTCTTGCGACCTGGCGGAAGCCGCGCGGCGAGACGCCGGCCGCGCGATGGAAGGTGCGCACGAAGTTGCTGAGGTCGGCGAAACCCACGTCCAGGGCCACATCGGTCACGGACCGGTCGCCATCGGCCAGCAGCCGCGCCGCGTGGCGCAGCCGGGAGCGCACCAGATACTGGTGCGGCGTGACGCCGAGCACCTGTGAAAACAGCCGCAGAAAGTGAAACGGACTCAGTCCCGCCTGGCTGGCGACGTGGTCCAGGGCGATGTCTTCCCGCGAATGGGTGACGATCCACATCGCCGCATCGACGGCGCGCTGGCGATCGCGGCCGCCAGCGCTCTGCGCCGTCTGTCTGCGGCCCGACGCCACTTCCACAAAGCGGGACGCAAACCACAGGCCGGCTTCGTCCAGACCGACATCGCTTTGCTTTTCGGCCGCCGCTTGCGCCAGCTCGCCCAGCACCATGAGTTCGGGCAAAGGCGGCAGGCCGCCGGTGCGCCAGGTTTCGGTGTCGCCGCCTATCAGGTCCACGAAACCGGGTGAGAGATGAAAAGCCAGGCATTCGTCACCGCAGTCAAGGTGATCGTGGGTACACATGAATTCGTCGCCCGGGCAGCCCACCAGCACCGCGCCGGCCACAAGTTCATACGACTTGCCGCGCGCCCGGTAGCCGAAACCACCCTTGCGCACATACGAGACCGAGTAGCCCTGATGCAACTCGGTGAAAGGCTTCGTGTCGGGACCGGCACTGCAGCGGTAGTCCACCACCTGGATGGCGCCGGACTGCAATTCGATGGCGCTCAGCATCGACTGGCCCTCCGCCTCAACGGGGGTGTCAACAAGCATGAAGCCGGCACTGTCATGAGCCGGATTATGAAAGTCAAAGGCCGAACCGGCAAGATTTTCAACCGCGGTAGTCAGCGGTCAGCAGCCAATCACCCCCGCGCCGTTATCCCCAGCCCCCGCACCACAGCCGGCCGCGCCACAAACGCCGCCAGCGCGCGCGTCACATTCGGGAAATCCTCAATGCCGACCAGCTCACCCGCCCCGTAGAAGCCGACCAGGTTGCGCACCCAGGGGAAGGTGGAGTGGTTGGGCATGGGGCTTCCATGGTATGGATGCGGGGGCGGGAAGCGCCCTGATTTACGCATTTTGACCCGCGTATCATCCGGGGGTGTCCAAACAGGCACTTCTGATGGCAGCCAAACCGCAAAATATTCATTGTAATTTTAACATTTGTTGTTAAAATTGCAATAATGATTGCCCGACAAGCTGAAGCCCTCGTCCGCCAGAAACTGCGCCAGACCCCCGCCGTGGTGCTGCTGGGGGCGCGTCAGGTGGGTAAGACCACGCTTGCAAGACAGATCGCAAGCGACTGGCCCGGCGGTGCGATATACCTTGATCTGGAGCGCCCGGCTGACCGGCTCCGGCTCGAAGACGCCGACAGCTACCTGCGCGCCCAGCAGGGCAAATTGGTGATCATGGATGAGATTCACCGCGCCCCCGGCGTGTTTGAAGTCTTGCGCGGCATCATTGACGACAACCGCCAGGCCGGGCAGCGTAGCGGCCAGTTCTTGCTGCTGGGCTCGGCTGCCCTTGATTTGATGCGTCAGTCGAGCGAAACGCTGGCCGGGCGCGTGGCGTATCTCGACATTGCGCCGCTGAACATCCTTGAGGCCCATCAAGCCGGCATCAAGGAAAATGACCTCTGGCTGCGCGGCGGCTTTCCTGACAGCCTGCTTAAGCCCAACGACACCCAGAGTCTGGAATGGCGGCGTGATTTCATCCGCAGCTATCTGGAACGCGACGTGCCGATGTTCGCCCCCCGCCTGCCCGCCGAGACCATCGGCCGCTTGTGGACCATGATGGCTTACCAGCAAGGCAGCGTGCTCAACCAGTCCCGCATCGCCAGCGCGCTGGGCGTGGCCAACCCCACCATCGATCGCTATATCGACCTGCTGGTTGACCTGCAACTGGTGCGGCGCTTGCGCCCCTGGGCCGGCAACGTCGGCAAGCGCCTGGTCAAGTCCCCCAAAGTCTATGTGCGCGACAGCGGTATCCTGCACGGACTGCTGGAGCTTGAAACCCTGAACGACCTGCTGGGCCACCCGGTGTGCGGCCTGAGCTTTGAGGGCCACTGCATCGAAAACCTGATTCAGGCGGCGGGTAGCCGACGGGTGCCGTATTTTTACCGCACCCAGGTCGGCGCCGAAATCGATCTTTTGCTGGAGAAGGGCGGGCGCCCCGAAATTGCCGTCGAGGTGAAGCGCTCCATGGCGCCCAGTCCAGAAAAGGGTTTTGCCCTGGCCTGTGATGATCTGCAGATTGAGCAGCGCTACGTGGTGTATCCCGGCTCCGAGCGCATTCCCTTGCGCCATGGCGCCCAAGCCATCGGTTTGCAGGAGTTGGCTGCATTGCTGTTTCATTAGGAAAATCGGCCCCTAGCCCACGTCCTGTCTGCATGAGCAGCTATCAAATCAGGACCTCGCCGGAATTCCCAGCCCCCGCACGACAGCCGGCCGCGCCACAAACGCCGCCAGCGCGCGCGTCACGTTCGGAAAATCCTCAATGCCCACCAGTTCGCCCGCCCCGTAGAAGCCGATCAGGTTGCGCACCCAGGGGAAGGTGGCGATGTCGGCGATGGTATAGGCATCGCCCATGATCCAGGCGCGGCCCTCCAGGCGCTGGTCCAGCACGCCCAGCAGGCGCTTGGCCTCAAGCACGTAGCGGTCGCGCGGACGCTTGTCTTCATAGTCTTTGCCGGCGAACTTGTGGAAGAAGCCGAGCTGGCCAAACATCGGGCCGATGCCGCCCATCTGCCACATCAGCCACTGGATCGTCTCGTAGCGCTGCGCCGCATCCTGCGGCATGAACTGCCCCGTCTTCTCGGCCAGATAGAGCAGGATCGCGCCGGACTCGAACAGCGGCAACGGTTTGCCGCCCGGCCCGTTGGGGTCGAGGATGGCCGGAATCTTGTTGTTGGGGTTGAGCGAGAGGAATTCCGGCAACAACTGGTCGTGGGTCTCGAAGCTGACCAGATGCGGCTCGTAGGGCAGGCCGGTCTCTTCCAGCATGATTGACACCTTGACGCCGTTGGGCGTGGGCAGCGAGTAGAGCTGCAGCCGCTCGGGCTGCCGGGCGGGCCACTTGCGGGTGATGGGGAAGGTGGAGAGCTTGGGCATGGGGTTCCTTGGGGTTGCGGGGCGGCAAGCCCCCGGATGCGCGCATTTTGGCTGGGAAGTTATTTGGCTGCTGTGGCGCATCGGCATGACCCATATCCGGGCAGGTCGAATGGGACCGATCAAACCTTTGTCGCTGCGAAGCAGACGGCCGTCGGCTGGCATTTTCGGAAACAAAACATGCGGATTTGTCATGCTGTCATGCGATTTACTCGCTTGCGACGGTGCAACCGGCCGTCCAGAATGAACTGGACGAATTGAATTCCCTGCCTTGAGGCGCTTGAAACACGGCCCATCCGATCATGATTATTTTTCGCAACGCAGCCATTCTCGACCCGGCCTTGGGGCGCCTTCTGTCGCCCCGCGACGTTTTGATCGATGGCACCGAGATCGTTCAGGTTTCCGAGGCGCCGCTGACGATGAAGGCCGATCAGGTGATCGATCTGCAAGGCAAGGTCATGATGCCGGGCTTGATCGATTGCCATGTGCACTGCATGGCCTCGCACCTCAACCTGGGCACCAACGCCAAGCTGCCCAATGTGCTGGCGGTGCTAAGGGCGCTGCCCATCATCGAGGGCATGCTGAACCGCGGTTTCACTTCGGTGCGCGATGCCGGCGGCGCCGATTGGGCGCTGGCCGAGGCCACCCGCACTGGCGTGATCAAAGGGCCGCGCATTTTTCCGGCCGGCCGCGCCATTTCGCAGACCGGCGGGCATGGCGATTTTCGTCCGCGCA
Source organism: uncultured Polaromonas sp. (assembly GCA_964371235.1). Lineage (GTDB taxonomy): Bacteria > Pseudomonadota > Gammaproteobacteria > Burkholderiales > Burkholderiaceae_C > Polaromonas. Next base: position 7,517 of record CAYJMW010000022.1, on the reverse strand, counting down.
ACGACATCATGGAGCCCTGCTTCTGCTCGCACAAAGCGGGTTCCATTTCGCGCGTCGCCGACGGCATCGATGCCGTGCGTTTCGCGGTGCGGGAAGAAATCCAGAAGGGCGCCACGCAGATCAAGATCATGGCCTCGGGCGGCGTCGCTTCGCCCAACGACCCGATTCATTTCCTGGGTTTCGGTCGCGACGAGATCCGGGCCATGGTGGAAGAAGCCGCCAACGCCGGCACCTATGTGATGGCACATGCCTACACCTCGGCGGCGATCCGGCGCGCCGTGGAGTGCGGCGTGCGCTCCATAGAGCATGGCAATCTGGCCGACCTGGAAGCGGCCAAAGTGCTGGCCGACCACGGCGCCTACGCGGTGCCGACCCTGATCACCTACGAAGCGCTGTTCAGCGAAGGCGCTTCGTTCGGTTTTCCGGCCGAGGCGGTGGCCAAGATCAATGCCGTGCGCGAGCCCGGCCTGCGCGCCATCGAGACCCTGGCCCAGGCCGGCGTCAAGATGGGCTTCGGCACCGACCTGCTGGGCCAGTCGCAGCGCCTGCAATCCGAGGAGTTTCGCCTGCGCGCCCAGGTGCTGGGCAATCTGGAGGTGATCCGCTCCGCCACCAGCTACGCCGCCGAAATATTGATGGCAAGCGGCCGTTATGGCACCATCGCCCCGGGTGCGGCGGCCGATCTGCTGGTACTCGATGCCAACCCACTCACTGACATCAACGTTCTGCTGGGTCAGGGTGAGCATATGCTGGCCATCATGAAAGACGGTCAGTTCCACAAGTCTCTTGTTTAATTCATACCGAGGAGTTCCCGCCATGTCCATAGCTCGCCGTCAGTTCCTTCAGTCCACCGGTCTAGCGGCCGCCTCCTGCGCCGTGCCGGGTCTGGTGTTTGCCCAGGGCCAGGGGACTTTCCGCATAGGTGCCTTGACCCCGATCACCGGCGCCGGCGGCCCTTATGGTCCGGGCATGCAGAAAGCCATTCTGCTGGCGGTGGAAGAAGTCAATGCCGCCGGCGGCGCGGGCGGCCGCAAACTGGAAGTGTTTGCCGAAGATACCCAGACGCAGCCGCAGGCGGCGGTGCTGGCGGCCAAGAAGCTGATCGAGGTGAACAAGGTGCAGGCGATTCTGGGCACCTGGTCCTCCGGCGTGACGCTGGCGGTGATGCCGCTGACCGATGCGGCCGGCCTGATCGAGATGAATGTGTCGGGCGCGCCGGCCATTTCCACCGAGGACAAGAAGGATCTGGTGTGGCGCTTCCAGGCCACCAATGACCGCTTCGGCTATGCCTTTGCCGAAATCGCCAAGAAGCGCAAGTTCACGCGCCCGGCCACCATGGCCTTCAATAATGCCTCCGGGCGCGGCAACACCGAGGGTTTCACCAAGGCCTGGACCGCCGCCGGCGGCAAGGTGGTGGCCAGCGTGGTGTACGAGCCGAACCGCCCCAGCTACCGCAGCGAGCTGCAAAAAATACTGGCCGAAAAGCCCGATGTCATCGTCACCGGCTCCTATCTGCCCGACACCACCATCATCCTGCGCGAGTGGTTCCAGTCCGGCGAAAAGACCAGCTGGATCATCCCCGGCTGGGCCGCCAATCCGGAACTGATCAAGGTGCTGGGCCCGGAAGTCACGGAAGGCGTGATCTCGGTCGACACCGTCTCCAGCGAAACGGCGCCGTCCTACAAACACTTCGATGCGCTTTACCAGAAGGCCACCGGCAAGCCGGCAGCGTCCAACGTCTACGCCGCCATGACTTACGACATGGTGATCTGCCTGGCGCTGGCGATGGAGGCGGCCGGTCCCAACGCGACTGTGGAACAGATCAACGCCAAGCTGCGCGATGTCTCCAACCCGCCCGGCACGGCGGTTTATACCTTCGCCGAAGGCAAGGCGCTGCTGGCCAAAAAGCAGAAGGTCAACTACGAAGGAGCATCGAGCAAGCTCGACTTCGACAAGTACGGCGATGCCAGCCCCGATTTCGGCGTCTACGTGATCGAGAAGGGCCAACTGGTACGCCGTGACGTGGTGGCGGTGTCGCCCTAGCCCGGAGCCTGATATTGCCTGAGTTCCTCAACCTGCTGATCAACGGGCTGATCGAGGGCTTGGTGATTGCGCTGCCGGCGCTGGCGTTGACGCTGATCATGGGGATCAACCGCTTCCCCAATGCAGCGGCCGGCGACACCATGACCCTGGGCGCCTATGCGGCGCTGGGTTTGCAGCAGTTGGGGGTCGCCTTCTTTTCGCTGGCGGTGCTGGGCGCGCTGGCCGCCGGGGCCTTGCTGTCCTGGCTTTCCTACCGCCTGGTGTTCCAGCGCCTGGCGCGTTCGCCGATGGTGGCCAGTCTGCTGGCGGCCATCGGCATCGGCTTCATGATCCGCAGCGTGATCGGGATCGTGGCCGGGCATGACCTGCATACCTTTGGCTTGCCCCTGGTGCGGGCCTGGAACTGGGGCGGCGTGCGCGTTCTGCCGACTGATCTGATGATCGCGGCGGCCGCTCTGGTGTTGTTGGCCCTGGTGTTTTGCTGGCTGCAACTGACCGCCAGCGGGCGCCAGTTGCGGGCCATCGCCGACAACCCCGACCTGGCCCGGCTCAGCGGCATTCGGTCGCGCCGCCTGATGTGGTTGTTGTGGCTGCTGTCGGGGGCTTTGTGCGCCGCCGGTGGCGTGCTGTTGGGTGTGAAAGCGGTGGTGATGCCCGACATGGGTTGGGAGATGCTGTTGCCGGCTTTTGCCGCCATGATTCTGGGCGGCATAGGCCACCCGGTCGGCGCTGTGCTGGGCGCCGTGCTGATGGGGATGGCGCAGGAATTGTCGGTGCCCCTGGTAGGCCCCAGCTACAAGATCGCGGTGGCCTTTGTCGCCATGCTGCTGGTGCTGCTGGTGCGTCCGGGCGGCTTGTTTGGCCACGTCGAGAAGGTGCGCTGATGGACGCTTACTTGCTGGCCGTGGCCACCGTGGTGCTGATCTATGTGCTGCTGGCCATCGGGCTGAACCTGCAGTACGGCGAGACCGGCCTGATCAATTTCGGCCATGTCGCTTTTTTCGCGCTGGGCGCCTACACCTCGGCCCTGCTGGCGCTGCGCGGCTGGCCTTTGCCGCTGTCGTTTCTGGCGGCCGGCGCGGTCGCCGCGCTGGCCGCCGTGCCGCTGGGGCTGGCGGCCCTGCGCCTGAGCGAGGACTACCTGGCGATCGTCACGCTGGGCTTTTCCGAAACCGTGCGCCTGGTGATCCAGCAGGAAGAGTGGCTGACCCGCGGCGTGCAAGGCCTGCCGGGCATTCCCGGCCTGTACACCGGACTCTCCGGCGCCTGGCGCAGCTGGGCTATCTTCCTGACGCTGCTGGCGGTGACGGCGGCGGCGGCGCTGGCGGTCTCGCTGCTGCAACGCAGTCCGTTCGGCCGCCTGCTGCGCGCCATCCGCGACAACGAGCCGGCCGTGCTGGCACTGGGCAAGGACCCGGCCGGGTTCAAGATCAGGGTCTTCATGGTGGGCGCCGCGCTGGCCGGCATCGCCGGTGCGTTTTACGCCCACTTCATCACCTTCATCACGCCCGAGCAGTTCATCCCGCTGGTCACCTTCTACGTCTGGATGAGCATCATCCTGGGCGGCGTCGGTTCGCTGCGCGGCGCCCTCTTGGGAACCGCCCTGCTGGTGTTTTTCCTGGAGGGCTCGCGTTTCATCCGGGATCTGCTGCCGGGCATTGCCGAGGTCCAGATGGCCAGTGTGCGCCTGGCCTTGATCGGCCTGGCGCTGGTGCTGTTTGTGCTGTACCGGCCGCAGGGCATGTTCGGAAAGCGTCTCCCATGATGCTCCAGGTGCAACAGGTCAGCGTCGATTTCGACGCCTTCCGCGCCGTCGATGCGGTGTCCTTGACGGTGGCGGCCGGCGAGCTGCTGGGCATTGCCGGCACCAACGGCGCCGGCAAGTCCACCTTGTTTGCCGCCATCGCCGGCCAGCAGGCTACCAGCGCCGGGCGCATCCTGTTCCACGGCAGCGACGTGACGCGCCAACCGGTGTTTGCACGGGCCCGACTGGGCCTGGCGCGCACCTTTCAGACGCCACGCGAATTTGCCCGTTTAACGGTGCTGGAAAACCTGCTGGCGGCGGCGCCCAACAGGCGCCACGAATCCTTGCTGGCCAGCTGGCTGGGACGCCCGGCCTGGCAACGCCGCGAGCAGGAGCTCATTCAGCAGGCCGACGAGATCCTGGCCTTTGTGCGGCTGACGCCGGTGCGCGACCAGCTCGCTGGCGGCTTGTCGGGCGGCCAGAAGAAGCTGCTGGAACTGGCCCGCGTGTTGATGCTCAAGCCCTCGCTGATCATGCTCGACGAGCCCTTCGCCGGCGTCAATCCGGTGCTGATAGGCGCCATCGTCGAGGTGCTGCGCGATCTGCATGCACGCGGCATCGCGCTGGTGGTGGTGGAGCATCACCTGCAAGCGCTCAAGTCCCTGGTGCAACGGCTGCTGGTGATGGACCAGGGCCGCGTGCTGGCGGATGGCGACCCGCATGAAGTGCTGGCCGATCCGCGGGTCCAGGCCGCTTACATGGGGGGCGTGGTATGAGCGCCGCGCCGGGGGTGGGGGCAGCTATGACTACGGTGCTGGCGGTACGCGAGCTGCATGGCGGCTATGGCGAAACCGACATCCTGCATGGCATCACGCTGGAGGTGGCGGCCGGGGAGATCGTGACGATTGCCGGCACCAACGGCTCCGGCAAATCGACGCTGCTGAAGGCCATTGTGGGCCTGCTGCCGCGGGCTCGGGGCAGCGTGACGCTGGAAGGGCGGGACATCAGCAGCCTGCAAACGGAAGACCGCATCGATGCCGGCCTGGCCTGCGTGCCGCAAGTGGCCAATGTGTTTCGCAGCCTCACGGTTCAGGAAAACCTGCGGGTGGCGGCGCGCCGGGTCGATCCGGCTCGGATCGAACGGATGCTGGACCTGTTCAGCGCGCTGAAACCCCGCTTGCGCCAACTGGCCGGTACGCTGTCCGGCGGCGAACGCCAGCAACTGGCTTTTGCCCGAGCCTTGATGGCGGCGCCGCGCCTGATCGTGCTGGACGAGCCGACGGCAGCGCTGGCACCGGCCCTGGTGCAGCAGATCTTCGACCTGGTGGCAACTTTGCCGGCGCAGCAGGTGTCGGTCTTGATGGTGGAGCAGCGGGCGCGCCAAGCGCTGGCCATCAGCCAGCGCGGCTACATCCTGGACCAGGGCCGTATCGTGCTGTCGGGGCCGGCTGCGGCCCTGCTGGACGATGCGCGCATGACCGAGCTGTACCTGGGCACCCACCACAACACTTGAAGCTCAGCCGTTTCGGGGTCGGCGGACAGTGGCCGTGGAAAGTTGGACAATGTCCTTCCCTATGAAAAACACAGCCGTTTTGCCGGTCTTGCCGTGCGCCGCATTTGCCCCAGCCTGACCGGGCTGCAATGCTTCGAGGCGGCGGCGCGGCACAGCAGTTTCACGCGCGCCGCAGCCGAGCTGTACGTGACCCAGGGCGCGGTCAGCCGCCAGGTCAGCGCGCTGGAAGCGCAGTTGGGCGTGGAGTTGTTTCAACGTCTGCATCACCAACTGGTGCTGACCGACGCCGGCCAGAGCTACCTCGGCAAGGTGCGCGCCGGCCTCAACCTGCTTGAATCGGCCACCGCCGAGTTGCTGGCGCACCGTGGCCGTGGCGGGCTGCTCAGCCTGTCGATGCCGCCGACCCTGGCCACCAGCTGGCTGATTCCACGCCTGCACCGTTTCAACGCGCAGCACCCGGAAGTGACGCTCAACTTCACGCGCTACCTGCATGCGCATGACTTCGCCATGGCCGAACTCGATGCCGCCGTCCAGTACGGCGAGGGGGTCTGGCCCAATGCGGTGGCGGACTACATCACCGGGCGCGAGATCACCGCCGTCTGCCGCGCTGACGTGGCGCGCCGGCTCAAGCCCAGAACTCCGGCCGCGCTGGCTTCGCAAACCCTGTTGCACCACCTCCTGGTGCCGTCCTTGTGGCCGGAGTGGTTTGCTGCCATGGGCGTTCATGATCTCAATGGCGCGATGGGGCCGCGCTTCGACCAGTTTTCACTGATCATCAAGTCCACCCTGGTCGGCTTCGGCGTCGGCATGGTGCCGCGTTGCCTGGTGCTCGACGAGCTGGCGCGCGGCACACTGGTGGAGCCATTTGCGCAAACCGTTACGGCGCGCCAGGGCTACTATCTTTGTTATCCGCCCGAAAAAACCCAGCTGCCCGCCCTGCAGGCACTGCGGAGCTGGCTGCTGGCCGAGGCCGAAGTGGCGCGCGGCACGGCAGGCCGGTCTCTTCCAGCATGATGGCCACCTTGACGCCGTTGGGCGTGGGCAGCGAGTAGAGCTGCAGACGATAGGCGTGCCAAGGCGGGGGCATTGCGTCATTTCCCAAGACAAATAGCGCTTTAGCCCTTGTGAACAAAGCGCTTGCAGCTATCAATTAAGTAGCAAATGACCGCAGTACCAGCCTATGGCGCAGCAGCTACAGAGCCATGCGCAGCCTGCGCGCTGCGTTCTCAAGCCGCGCATCGTCAATCTCGCGCAGCACGCCTTGCATGTCCACCTCGGCCTGCGTACGTTCAAAGCGGCCGGTGAGCGCCGTCTCATTGCTCAGCAAGCCTGCCTGGTATAGGCTCCACATCTCGGGGCCGTAGCGGGTGGTGAGCAGCTCCGGGGCAAACTGGCCAAAGAAATCGCGCAGGTTGGCCACGTCGCGCAGCAGCATGCGCTGGGCGTGGTTGTTGCCCGCGGCGTCCACCGCCTGGGGCAGGTCGATGATCACGGGGAAATCCAGCCCATCAGCGTGCGCCAGCAGGATGTTGAACTCCGACAAATCCCCATGCACCACGCCCGCGCACAGCATGCGCACCACCTCGGCAACCAGCGTGGCGTGGTGGGCCAGCGCCTGGCCCGGCGTGAAGGCCACGTCGTTCAGGCGCGGGGCCGCGTCGCCGTGGGCGTCGGTCACCAGCTCCATCAGCAGCACACCCTCGTGAAAGTTATGGGGCTGCGGCACCCGCACCCCGGCGGCGGCCAGCCGGTAGAGCGCATCGACCTCGGCGCTTTGCCAGGCCGCCTCTTGCGCCTGGCGGCCAAACCGGGTGCCCTTGGCCATGGCGCGGGCCTGGCGCGAATTCTTGACCTTGCGGTTTTCGGTGTAGTCCACCGCCTGGCGAAAGCTGCGGTTATTGGCCTCTTTGTAGATCTTGGCGCAGCGCGTCTCATCACCACAGCGCACCACGAACACCATGGCTTCCTTGCCGCTCATGAGTTGCCGAACCACCGTGTCGATCAGGCCTTCGTCAACGAGGGATTGGAGTCTGGGAGGTGCTTTCATGCAGGGGATTGTGCACTGCCCGGAGACGCCGATCGACCCACCACCGACCAACCCGCGCGGAGCTTGGCCTTGTCGTTCTCATAGTCCCACGCCGTGCCGCAACGGTCGCAGCGGTAACTGGTGATGGTGACCATATGGCCGCCGCGCTTTTCCTGGCGGTTGTCGCCCTG
>CAYJMW010000021.1:0-56161 GCA_964371235.1 uncultured Polaromonas sp. | reverse complement strand
GCATAATTCCCATGACCACCGGCTCTAACCTGCAACTGGAATCGGGACATCGCCCGTCTTTAACTACCTTGCGATGTGGCAGGGCCTGCGTGGTGAGGACCTGAGTATTGATCTTGATAAAGAGACGCCTCTGACCTGTACTGCGACAGATATGACGGTGGTTTTCACCAGTGATCTCGCCAAGTGCACTGACTAACTACCCTCAGGAGCCGAATTTATGGACTTTGTGGCGATCGATGTAGAGACAGCAAATCCTGACATGGGCTCGATTTGTCAAGTTGGAATTGCCAAGTTTTCTGACGGCCAACTCATCGATGAATGGGTGTCGCTGGTAGACCCAGAGGACTACTTTGATGATGTCAATGTCTCGATCCATGGAATAGACGAAAACATGGTGAGAGGGCAACCGAAACTGCCAGATATTGCCGATAAACTGCATAGCATTCTGGACGGTACCATCACTGCTTGTCATACCCACTTCGATCGCGTTGCTATTTCCAAAGCGTTTGAGCGGTACCAGTTATTGCCGATCTCAAACACTTGGCTGGATTCGGCCAGGGTGGTACGCAGAACGTGGCAGGACCTCGCGATGAGTGGTTACGGCCTAGCCAACGTTTGCTGCAAGATTGGCTATGAGTTTAAGCACCACGACGCACGTGAAGATGCGAAGGCGGCAGGTTATGTACTGCTAGCGGCATTTCGCGAGTCGCAAACGAATCTCGATGGATGGATACATCGAGTCAACCAGCCCATAACCGAACCGATCATTCATCGTGAAGGCAACCCAGACGGTGATCTGTTTGGTGAAGTCATGGTGTTCACTGGTGTACTTCAGCAACCTCGAAGCGTGGCATCTGCGTTGGCCGCAAGTGTCGGATGCAATGTCGAAGAAAACGTAACCAAGCACACGACGATTTTGGTCCTTGGCGATCAAGAAACATGGAAGCTTGGCGGCTACGAAAAGAGCAACAAGCACAGGAAGGCCGAGCAGTTGATTGCAAAAGGCAGACCAATCCGAATAATCTTGGAAGCTGACTTTCAGGCCCTGGTGAAAAGTGCTCGTTCAGGTAAACGTGACGTTGCGTAGGGTGGCCACTGTTGGTCATGTCGCCATCTCAACAGCAAATTGGTACGCGCTGCTATAGCGAAGGATGTCAGTGCCAGCGGGTCGCGTCACACTGTGTCACAACGTATCACGCCAAACGATGGGTAGAGTGATAGGTAGTAGAAGGCCCCAACTGCCCGGGAGCCCTTGAGGGGCAAGGGCCTTTGGCGGAAGCGGTGAGATTCGAACTCACGAAAGGTTTCCCTTTGCCGGTTTTCAAGACCGGTGCAATCGACCACTCTGCCACGCTTCCGAACCCGCTAGTTTAACCGCTAGTCGCTTGTGAGGCGCGAAGCGGGGTGGGCTGAAACAAGTCAAAGTACGCGTCTGCCGTGACGCGGTTACAATAAGCGATTCGGTAAAACGTACAAGTTTTTTACATTGAAGCTCCGTTGTCAAGGGCTTCCTTATCAAATGCGGCGCTTCCCAGAGCCCGAATTGACAGTGCTTTCAGTGCCCCTACTGCCCTGAACCCTCTCAGCACTGTTCCTGTTTTCTGGCGAGCACTTCTCCCAACGGTGCCCACTCCTGGCTCAAGCTGCTTTGGCCCTCTCAAGGGCCGGGCAGGCGGAAAACCGAATACGCGCCGGCTTGCCTGCAAGTCATTGAGTACCTTATTTAACTTTTATTTATCAAGCCGGGACTAATACCTGGCGCAAAATTTTATGACGATTGATCACACCCCATTTGCGGTTGGCAAATATCTTGTCTCGCCGCTGGCCAGGCAGCAAGGCGAAGGCGGCCGTTTCGCCGCGTCGGTTTCCATCCGCTCCGGCCGCGGCAGCGGCACGCACGACCGCGTGTTGCGTTTCAGCGGACTTTTTGACAGTGCGGCCGCCGCCGTGCATTTCGCCACCGAACACGCCATGTGCTGGATTCACGAACGCTCCTCGCCGGCCTGCGCCTGACGAATGGATGACCCGCGCGGGCAAGCCTTTACAGACAAGTTTTTATAATTCTCAAGGAGTTGGATCATGGCCAAAGAAGAACTGATTGAAATGCACGGGCTGGTGGACGAAGTGCTGCCCGATTCCCGCTTTCGCGTCACCCTGGACAACGGCCACAAACTTGTGGCTTACACCTCGGGCAAGATGCGCAAGAACCATATCCGGATTCTGGCCGGTGACCAGGTCTCGCTTGAGCTCTCGCCCTACGACCTGAGCAAGGGCCGTATCACCTTCCGCCACATTGCCGGCCGCGGACCGGGTCCGGCGCCGCGCCAGACGCACTAAACGCTGGTTCAGGAACAGCTTGCACATCTGACTCGCCAGCTTCGGGCCCCGTGCCGTTCCGGCGCTCTCATTTAGCTTATCCGTGATGCGAACCCTGCGAGCAAAGTTGTTTGCCCTTGCTGCGTTGCTCGTACTGCTTGCCGCAAGCTACTGGCTGTTGCAGAAGACCGGCCTGATGGCGGTGATCCTGGACGGCGCCGCGCTGCGCGATCACATCACCCAGTTGGGGGCATGGGGTCCGCTGATGGTGATCGGGATCATGGTGCTGGCCATTCTGGTGAGCCCCATTCCCAGCGGCCCCATCGCCATGGCTGCCGGAGCGGCTTATGGCCAGGTTTGGGGAACGCTTTATGTCCTGCTGGGCGCGGAGATTGGCGCGCTTTGCGCCTTCGGCCTGGCACGCTGGCTGGGCGGGGAAACACTGCGCCGCTGGTTTGGAGAGCGTTTGCCGGTGGGATTGATGGGGTCCCAAAATTCGCTGATGGGTATTGTTCTGGTCAGCCGCCTGCTGCCGTTTATTTCATTCGACATCATCAGCTATGCCGCCGGCCTGACGGTGCTTTCGTTCTGGCGCTTCGCAATTGCAACGGGGGTCGGCATCGTTCCGGCCGCCTTTGTGCTGGCTCATTTCGGGAGCGAGATGGCAACCGGTGAATCGGGCCGGATCATGGTCTCCGTACTGGCGCTGGGTGGCATTACCCTGATCCCGGTCGCCGTAAAAATCATTCGGGACTGGCGCTTGCGGCGGCGAACAAAATAGCGCCGCCGCCGATGCTATTTTTGTGCCGGAATCACCAAAAGATCGCCCGACGTCTTTGGCTGAACGGTTACGACGCCTGGTTGGGAAGGCGCCACCACCGTCTCAACCTCGCGAATCACACCACCGCTGGCAACGCTGCCACCGGTCTGCCCATAGCCCGCAATTCGCGCCTGGCAAGCGATGCGGTTTTCTCCCTGGAACACGTCGCATCGCTTCAAGGCGTTGGCTGAATATTGTCCGCCGTTGTTGTCCACCTGGCCGGCGCGTTTGGCCGCGTTGGCATTTTTCACCTCGGTCAGGCAGGTTGCCGTGTCTTGTTGGGTCTTGCCGCTGAGGCAGGCCGCGCGTTCGCTTTGGGCATTGCCTGTGGCGTCAATCCCGGTGGTGCCTGAAGCAACCTGCGCGGATGCGATTTGAGCAGTCGCCGCCGTCACGGCCAGCAAGGCCGCTATTTTGAAATACGCGAACCCCCGGCCCAGGCGGTTGCTGCGGGCAGCGGGGAAATGCGGTGATGAGGTCATGGCCAAACTCCTTGTTTGAATCTCAAAGAATTGAGTCTGGCGTATGGGCCCGGGTTTTGGTGAAAGACAACACTGCAACCGTGCCGTGCCCTGCGCCGATTCGGCTGTAGGACATCAGCCCGCCCGCGTCGATGCACAAAGACCCATGCCCGAAGTTTCAGGCCAGCAGGTCTTTCAGCGTACGGGCAATCACCTTGGTGGCGCGGCGCAGGTCTTGCAGATCGAGCCGCTCATCGGCGCGTTTGGCGTGTGATTCGAGCACGGTTCGCGGGCCTGCGCCATAGATCACGCCCGGAATGCCGGCTTCGCCATAGAGGCGCACATCGGTGTAAAGCGGTGTTCCCATCGCCGGAATCGGTTCGCCAAAAACCTGTTCACCGTGTTTCTGAATCGCTTTCACCAGGGGTTCGATGCCTGGCAGCGGCTCTAGGGCGCGGGCCAGAAGAAGGCGTTTGATTTCGACGGTGATTCCCGGAAAAACGGCGGCGGCATCGGCAATCACCTGGCGAAGGGCCGCTTCCACCTCCTGCGGATCTTCCTCGGGGATCATGCGGCGGTCCAGCTTGAATGAAACCTTGCCCGGCACCACGTTGGTATGCGTGCCGCCTTCAATCCGGCCCACGTTGAGGTAGGGGTGCCCGATGCCCTTGACGCTCGAAGTGACCTGGCTGTAGAGCGCGTTTTGCGCATACAGCGCATTGAGGATGCGGACCGCGCCCTGCAGCGCATCGACGCCGCTTTCGGGAATGGCCGCATGGGCTTGCCGGCCATGCACCGAAACTTCCATCTGCAGGCAGCCGTTGTGCGCGGTGACCACCTGGTAGCTGAAACCCGCGGCAATCATCAGGTCGGGTTTCGTGAGTTTGTTCCTGAGCAGCCACCCCGGCCCCAACTCGCCGCCGAACTCTTCGTCGTAGGTGAAGTGCAGCTCGACATCGCCGTGCAGCGTGGCGCCCAGTGATTCCAGCGCGCGCACCGCAAAGGTGAAGGTGGCGAAGTCGCTTTTGTTCACGGCCACGGCGCGGCCATACATCTTGCCGTCTTCAATCTGGCCACCATAGGGGTCCATGGTCCATCCGTCGCCGGGGGCTACCGCGTCGCCGTGCGCGTTGAGGGCAATGGTTTTTCCTTCACCGTAGTGGCGACGCACGATCAGGTTGGTGATCGATTCCAGCCCCCTGGCGTGTACTTCGTCAGGCGGAACGGCAAACTTCTCCGCTTCAAAGCCAAACGTCCGGAGCAACTCGGCGGTGCGTTCGGCGTGCGGCGCATTGTTGCCGGGCGGGGTGTCGGTCGGCACGCGAACGAGTTCCTGCAGGAAGCGCACTTCTTCGTCAAAGTGGGCATCGATCCAGGCGTCGAGTTTGTCGTAGTCGGTCATGGCGTTTCACTTGCAAGGCTATTGAGAAGTTGCAGAAAGGCTTGCGCGGCAAGCTGCATGTCGTCGCTGGTCGTGCTCTCCAGCGGGTTGTGGCTGATACCGGAATTCTCGCCGCGCACAAACAGCATGGCCTGCGGCATGATTTCGTGCAGCTTCATCGCGTCGTGACCGGCGCCGCTGGGCATCCGGTGCAGCGGCACGCCCAGCGCCTGCACGGCGTGTTCCCAGCGCTGCTGCATGGCGCTCGCGCAGGGGGCCGCCGCGGCGCGCAGGGTTTCCTGGACGGCATGGCCCAGGCCGCGACGCTGGCAGAGGGCCTTGAGTTCGAGCAGCACATCGGCTGCCAGCGAGTCGCGTTGCGCATCGCCCGGCGCGCGCAGGTCGAGCGAAAAAAGGCAGCGCCCGGGCACCACGTTGATCGAGCCGTTGGGCACCTGCAGCATGCCGACGGTTCCGACCGAATCGCCATCCTGCGCCGCGCGCCTTTCCACGTAGAGCGCAAGCTCGGCCGCGCCGGTGGCGGCGTCGCGGCGGCGGTTCATGGGCGTGGTGCCGGCGTGGCTGGCCATGCCGGTGATCTCGCACAGAAAGCGCACGCCGGCATTGATGGAAGTCACCACACCCAGGGGAATATCGAGCTCGCCCAGCACCGGCCCCTGCTCAATGTGTACTTCAACAAAGCCCAGGTAGCCCGATGGCGCCCGCTTTATCGCGGCAATGTTGTTGATGTTCAGGCCGGCGTGCAGCATCGCTTCGCGCATGGTCACGCCATCGGCGTCCTCCTGGTCCAGCCATTCGGGCTTGAAGTCGCCAGTCAGCGCCCCCGAACCGAGAAACGTCGCTTTGTAGCGCTGCCCTTCTTCCTCGGCAAAGGCGATCACTTCAATATTGAAGGGCAGGCGCCTGCCCTGGCGCCGCAGCTCGCGCACGCAGGCCAGCGGCACAAAAATGCCAAGGCGGCCGTCGTATTTGCCGGCGTTGCGCACGGTATCGTAGTGGCTGCCAGTCAGCAGGGTCCTGGCGCCCGCGACGCTGGCCTTGTAAACACCCACCACATTGCCCACAGCGTCGATGCTCACCTCGTCAAACCCGCAATCGTGCATGGCGCTTGAGATGAATTGTGCGCAGGCGCGGTGCGCGTTGGTGAGGTAGGTGACGGTGAGCTGGCCGTTCTCAAGGTAGCCTGTGTCGCTGTACTGCGCCAGTTGCTCCTGCCAGTCCCAGATGTCGTTGCCCAGGGTGGGTTCCGCCGCAAACCTTTCATTGAGCCGCAGTTCCACGATGCGGTGAATCTGGCGCAGGCATTCCTGCAATTCAAAGTCCGGGTGGTTTTGCAGGCGCCGCGCAAAAGTCTCGATGATCTGCTGCTTGCTCAGCCCATTGCCGCGCGGGCCGCGCACCGCCAGAACAAAAGGGAAATCAAATTTTGCCTTGTAGCCGGCGTTGAGCTGCTGCAGCCGGGCGAACTCTTCAGGCGTGCATTGCGTCAGGCCTGCCTGGCCTTGCTCACTGGCTGAAGCGGTCGTCAGATTCTGGCTGACCATGGCTTTGCCAGCCAGCTCCGGGTGCGCCTGGATGAGCCGGATTTTCTGTTCCTGGCCTGCCGCCTGAAGCACTTGAGCCATTACGTACTTGAGCTGCGCCAGCGACTGAAAGGGGCGCGCATCCAGCGCTTTTTCTGCGACCCAGGGCGAGTGTTCGTAGAGCCCGTCCAGTAGTTGCAGCGCCGCTTCGCGGGATGCCTTGTTGATTTGTTCGAGGGGAATGACCATGCCTTAAATTTCCTGTTTGTCCTGATACGGATGGGTGCGCCGCCAGTGCCGGGCAATCTCGATGCGGCGGCATACCCAGACCTGTTCGTGCTTTTGCACATGGTCCAGGAAGCGCTGCAGCGCCACGATGCGGCCCGGGCGGCCCAGCAGGCGGCAGTGCATGCCAATGCTCAGCATTTTTGGCGCATTCAGGCCGTTCGGGTCGCCTTCGGCATAAAGCGCGTCAAAGCTGTCGCGCAGGTAAATATAGAAATCGTCGGCCTGCGCAAAGCCTTGCGGCAGCGCAAAGCGCATGTCGTTGCTGTCCAGTGTGTAAGGCACCACCAGGCGCGGCACCAGGGCGCCATCGGTGCGCGCCACTTTCATCCAGAAGGGCAGGTCGTCGCCGTAGTAGTCGCTGTCGTATTCCAGCCGGCCGTCATCGGCCACCAGGCGCCTGGTGCGCGGGCTGTCGCGACCGGTGTACCAGCCCAGCGGGCGCGTTCCGGTGAGCTGCTCGATGGCGTGAAGCCCCCGGCGCATGTGTTCGCGCTCGGTGGCTTCGTCCGCGTTCTGGTAGTTGATCCAGCGCCAGCCGTGGCAGGCGATTTCATGGCCCAGCTCGACCAGGGCCGCCGCGACTTCAGGATTGCGTTGCAAGGCCATGCCGACGCCAAACACCGTGAGCGGCAACCGGCGTTTTTCGAATTCGCGCAGGATGCGCCATACGCCCGCCCGCGAGCCGTATTCATAAATGCTTTCCATACTCAGGTGCCGGTCCGGGAAACTGGGCGGGTTGGCCATTTCCGAGAGAAACTGCTCCGAGCCTGCATCACCATGAAGCACCGAGTTTTCGCTCCCTTCCTCGTAGTTCAGGACAAACTGCAGCGCGATGCGCGCCCCGCCGGGCCACCGGGCGTGGGGCGGGTGGCGGCCGTAACCAGTGAGATTGCGCGGATAGAGGCGGGGGGTGGA
This sequence comes from uncultured Polaromonas sp., assembly GCA_964371235.1. GTDB lineage: Bacteria > Pseudomonadota > Gammaproteobacteria > Burkholderiales > Burkholderiaceae_C > Polaromonas. The sequence continues at coordinate 48,436 of CAYJMW010000021.1, read as the reverse complement.
AGATTCCATCCGGGCATCATAGCCACCCACCGAAAATGTGCCTACACTTTTGCTCAGGCAACGCTTTGCGACAATCGTCAACTTTCAAGGAATGTCATGGGCTTGAGCACACATGTACTGGACACCATGCACGGTACCCCGGCGGGTGGCATGAAAGTGGCGCTGTACACCATGCGTGGCGGCCAGGCGGCGTTGGTGAAAAGTTTTGTCCTGAACCAGGATGGCCGCAACCCGGACGGGCTGCTCTATGACAGCGCCAGCTTGCAGGCAGGCACTTACCGGCTGGTGTTTGACGTGGCGACCTATTTCAAGGCCCAGGGCGTGGTGCTGCCCGAACCGCCGTTTCTGGACCAGGTCACGCTCGATTTTGGCGTGGCCGACACCCGCCAGCATTACCATGTGCCGCTACTGGTCAGCCCCTGGAGCTACTCGACTTACCGCGGAAGCTGAAGGAGGCTCGGTCGCCGCGCAAAGCACGAAGCCACAATTTTCCGCAGGGCCGCCCCATCCTTCGACAAGCTCAGGACGATCGGAATACACATTGGGGGGCAGAGAGCTTGCGCGTTGTGAGCGAACGTGGGGGCAGTTTCAGCTTTGGCCTTCGGTCAGCGTATCGAGCTGAAATTTGCCGCTCTTGTGCCATAACCAGGTGTCGGTATAGACCACCTTGCCCAGCCGTGTGGGGGCCGGAAACGGTGAGGCCCGCCTGACGGTGCGCTCGATTTCCGCAACCACTTCAGGTGCATGGCGCGGTGCCCGCATCCAGTTCAGGCGGGTCACGCGGCCTGCCCGGTCTATCTCCACGTTCAGCACGCCGATGGCATACAGCAGGGGGGGCATTTTGCCGTGGTAAATGCGCTCGGCATTCAGGCCGTAGAGGTGAGTGGCGCCATCCTGGCGGTAGGCACGGGGCGAGCTTGCCGAAGAACTCCGGGCCGACCCTCTCGCGCTGGCAATGGGCCCTGTCACGGCAGGTGCGGGTGCTGCTTGCGGCTGGTTAGGCACCGGCGCGGGAGCGTTTTTGCAGGCGCTCACAACCGCTGCCGCTGCCGCGGAAAACAGTGTTAGCAGCCAGAAGCGGCGGGGCTGGGTGTCAGGCATGGCGTGTCTCATTGGGATGTAAATCAGGCGGTCTTGATGCGGTGGCGGCGTTCTCGTTATGCTTGGTGTCAGCATTCAGATATTGTCACGACTATTTTGTCACTCCATCGCGTCAACACGTCACCAATGGTTTCCAGCAACGCATGCCGCTTCACTGAAACCCTTCTGGCCCAACTGGCCCTTGAGCCGGCGGTGCTGGTGCAGGTGGCGTCAACCGAGGGCTCCGCGCCGCGCGAGGCGGGCGCCTGGATGGCTGTCTTTGCCGAAGCGCTGATGGGGACCATTGGTGGCGGCCATCTGGAATACCAGGCCATCGCCGCGGCCCGCGCGCAGCTCAAAAAATCAGGGCAGGAAGACAAAACCGTCACGCGCCGCTTTGCCCTCGGTCCAGCCCTCGGCCAATGTTGCGGCGGCGTGGTGCACCTTCATTTCGAGCGGGTCAGCGCGGGCGATGGGCCTGCGCTGGCGCTGCGGCTGGGCGGCCTGGCGGATCGCCTGGTTCCGGTCGCGCTGTTCGGCGGCGGCCACGTCGGGCGTGCGCTGGTGCAGGTGCTGGCGCCGCTGCCGTTTCGGCTCACCTGGATTGACAGCCGCGACGAAGTGTTTCCGGCGAACGTGCCCGCGGGCGTCGTGTGTGAGCATTCCGAGCCGGTGCAGGGGGCGGTTCGCGGCCTGGCAGCGCAGTCGCGCGTGCTCATCATGAGTTTTAGCCATGCCGAAGACCTCGACGTGCTGGCCGCCTGCCTGACACGCCAGCGCGAGAAGGCCGACTTGCCCTACATCGGCCTGATTGGCAGCAAGACCAAATGGGCGACGTTCAGGCACCGTCTGGAGGCGCGCGGCTTCACGCCCGTCGAGCTGGCGCACGTTACCTGCCCGATCGGCGTGCCCGGCATCACGGGCAAGGAGCCGGAAGTGATTGCCGTGGCAGTGGCGGCGCAGTTGTTGCAAGGCCTCGACCGCGCGTGACCACGCTGTACGTCAGGCATCGTCATCGCGAGTTCCCTGTTTCGGGCGACCGAAACTGCAAACTGGCCTTGAACCTCCGGCCGTCATCGCGAGCGAAGCGCGGCGATCCATCGTCGAAAAAAGCGGGTTCATGGATTGCCGCGCGTTGCTCGCAATGACAGACGGTTCATGGAGAGGAGCGCAGCGACGCGGCAATCGCAATGACGAAGAGCGGGTAGCTTGGCGATTTCCCTCTCTCTGAAAGGCGCAAGCCCTATAAACTGGAGCCTGTACAGGCCGCAGCGGAGCCGGGAAACATCAGTTAACGCCAGTTACGTCTGGCCAAGGCGGGTTTCTCTTGTTCGCGGCCTCTTTTTCTGCTTACAGCGCCCGCAGTGGTGAGCAGGCCGCTTTCAAAGGTTGAGGTTTATGGAAAGCTACCTTCTGGACTGGGCCAACCTGCTGCTGCGCTGGGTCCATGTCATCACCGCCATCGCGTGGATCGGCTCGTCTTTTTACTTTGTCTTTCTCGACTCAAACCTGACGCCGCCCGTTGATGACGATCTGAAGAAGCAGGGCGTCAGCGGCGAACTCTGGGCGGTGCATGGCGGCGGCTTTTATCACCCGGTCAAGTTTGCGGTGCAACCGCCGAGCCTGCCGGCGCACCTGCACTGGTTCTATTGGGAGAGCTACAGCACCTGGCTGTCGGGCTTCGCGCTTTTTACGATTTCCTACCTCTGGAATGCCAACGCCTATTTGATCGACAAGTCGCTGATGAGCTGGTCGCCTGCCATGGCGATTGCGGTCGCGCTGTCATTCCTGGTGGTGTTCTGGCTGCTCTACGACGGTGTTTGCCGGCTGTTGGGCCGCGGCAGGCATGGCGATGCCATCGTTGGCGCATTGGTCGCGCTGCTGGTGTGCGCCGCAGCGTACCTGGCCTGCCACTGGTTTGCCGGGCGCGCGGCCTTTTTGCTGGTGGGCGCCATGATGGCCACGGCGATGAGCGCCAATGTGCTGGTCTGGATTATCCCCGGCCAGAGAAAAGTGGTCGCAAGCATCAAGGCCGGCCAGCCGGTGGACCCGGTCCATGGCCAGCGCGGCAAGCAGCGCAGCGTACACAACACCTACTTCACGCTGCCGGTGCTGTTTGCCATGCTGAGCAACCACTACAGCTTTACCTGGAGCCACCCGCAAAACTGGCTGGTACTGGTTCTCATGATGGGGGCGGGCGCGGCCATCCGCCAGTTTTTTGTGCTGCGCCACGGCTACAAGCTCGGCCGCAACCGCCATCCGCTGCCCTACGCGCTGGCCGGAGTGGCCGCGATCATCGGCGCAATCTTCTGGATGAAACCGGTTGCTACTATTTCGATAGCTGACAATTCAGGTTCTATAAGGGCTACAGGCCAAATTGGTTATAAACAAGTGCAAGTGGTGCTGGCCCAGCGCTGCTACCCCTGCCACGGCGCGCAGGTGCAGATGAAAAACGTGCGGCTCGATTCACCCGAGGCCGTGAAGCTTCACGCGCAGGGGCTGTACCTGCAAGCCGTGGTCACAAAGATCATGCCCATGAACAACGCCACGAGTATTACCGAGGCCGAGCGCGCTTTGATTGGGCAATGGTTTCTGGACGGAGCCAGGGTGCAATAAGCCGCTGCGGGGAAAAATCAGCCAGGGAAAAGCGGCTTGAAAAGCACCGCTTCATTATTTACAATATCGGAACTAGATTCCGGAACTGTAAAAATGATTCCTCGCCACGCTTCGCCCCCGCATCCTGCGTTTGCTGCAGGGCTTCCCTGTGGTCACGGTGACTGGCCCGCGTCAGTCCGGCAAAACCACGCTGGTGCGCGGGCTGCTTCCGTCCAGGCTCTATGTGTCGCTTGAAGCGCCGTCGCAGCGTGAATTTGCGCGCACGCAGCCCGCCGAATTTTTGCGTCAGTTTCCGCGGGGCGCGGTGATTGACGAGGCGCAACACGCCCCTGAGTTGTTCTCGGAAATGCAGGGCGTGGTGGACGCCTCGGGGCAAATGGGCCTGTTTGTACTGACGGGCTCACAAAACCTGTCTTTGCTGTCCAGCGTGACGCAGAGTCTGGCAGGCCGTAGCGCGCTGGTGGAGTTGCTGCCGCTTTCCATTGCAGAGCTTCGCGGGGCGGGCCTGCTGGATGCGGGCTATGCGGGCCATCTGGTGAAAGGCTTTTTCCCAGCCATTTATGCAAGATCGCTTGAACCGCATGAGTGGCTGCAAAGTTACCTGATAACTTACGCTGAGCGCGATGCACGGCAGCTTGCCGCCATTCAGGACTTGAGTGCGTTCCAGCGTTTTCTGAAACTGGTGGCAGCGCGCACGGGCCAGTTGCTCAACATGCAGGCATTGGGCAGTGATGCAGGCATTAGCGACAAGACCGTCAAACACTGGCTGTCGATTCTGGAAACCTGCTATCTGATTCACTATGTGCGCCCGCATTTTGCCAATTTTGGCAAGCGCCTGATCAAGATGCCAAAGCTCTACATGACAGACGTTGGCCTGGCCGCGGCGCTCATCGGCATCCAGAGCGAGGACCAGGTTCAAAACCACCCCTTGCGCGGCGCCCTGTTTGAAACCATGGTGGTCAATGAATTTTTGAAAAACCGCTGCAACGCAGGGGTGCGCGAGCCGCTGTATTTTTGGCGCGACAACATCGGCACCGAGGTTGACTTGATCCTGGAGCGTGGCAACGAAATCGCTGCGGTTGAAATCAAATCCGGCCCGAGTGTTGCCTCAGACGCTTTTGGCAACCTCAAAAAATGGCGAAAATATGCAAGCGAGCGCGGCAGTTTTTCCGCAATTTATCCGGGCCTGGTGTATGGCGGCGATACACGATTCACGCGCGAAGGGGTGGACGTGCTGCCTTGGGCGAGGCTGTGAGCACCGGCCCGCCTGCCACCGCATCAAAGCGCGCCCGATTTTGAAAAGACATTGAGCACCACGACGCCGGCAATGATGAGCGCCATGCCCAGCATGCCGGCCAGATCGATTTTCTGCTGGTGAAAGATGAAGGCGGCAATGCTGATCAGCACAATGCCCAGGCCCGACCAGATCGCGTAGGCCACGCCGGTTGGAATGATTTTCATGGCCACGGTCAGCAAATACAGGGCGATTGAATAACCCGCGATGGCAATGAGTGAAGGCACCAGGCGGGTGAAGCTGTCACTGGACTTCAACGCCGTGGTGGCGATGACTTCGGAAACGATGGCGATGCCCAGGGCGAGGTAGGAATTCATGCGGCTTCTTCCTTGGTGGTGGCTGGAAATTCTAGACCGCCCGGTCGGCACGGCACAATCCGCTCTGGAGCCCCTTCATGACCACAGCCACCTTCACCTCGATTGCCAGCGCCAGCGCGCAACCGCGCCAGTTCCTTGAATATCTTTACCAGGCCGCCGTGACGCGCGCGCTGCCGCTGCACAACACCGCTGCGCATCTGCCCAGGCCGCCGCGTGGGCGAACCCTCGTTCTGGGCGCGGGCAAGGCTGGCGGCTCCATGGCGCAGGCGGTGGAAGCGCTCTGGCCTCCAGACGCGCCGCTCGAAGGTCTGGTCGTTACGCGTTACCGGCACATCCCGCCGCGCCCTGCGGGATTGAGGCAGCGCATCGAGATCGCCGAAGCGGCGCATCCGGTGCCAGACGCGGCGGGTCTGGCCGCCGCGCAGCGCATGCTGGCGCTCACGCAAGGGCTGACCCCGGATGACCTCGTGCTGTGCCTGATCTCGGGCGGCGGCTCGGCGCTGCTGACCTTGCCCGCCGATGGCCTCACCCTGGAAGACAAGCAGCGCATCAACCAGGCGCTGCTCGGCAGCGGCGCCAACATTGCCGAAATAAACTGCGTGCGCAAGCACCTCTCGCGCATCAAGGGCGGGCGCTTGGCTGCGGCCTGCGCCCCCGCGCGCGTCGTCACGCTCACCATCAGCGACGTGCCGGGCGATGATCCGTCCATCATTGCCAGCGGCCCGACCGTGCCCGACGCCAGCACCTGCGCCGACGCGATGGCCATTCTGGAGCGCTACGCCATCGACGTGCCGGCGGCCGTGCTGGCGCAGCTCAAAAGTGGCGCGCTGGAAACCCCCAAGCCTGGCGACGCCGTCTTCAACAGCAATGAGGTGCACCTGATTGCCACGCCGCAGCAAAGTCTGGAAGCGGCTGCGGCGGCGGCGCAAGCTGCCGGTTTGGCGGCTTACATCCTCAGCGACGAAATGGAAGGCGAGTCGCGTGAAGTTGGCAAGGTGCATGCGGCGCTGGCGCGCGCCGTGGCAAGCAAGGGCCAGCCTTTCCGGAAGCCCTGCGTGATTTTGAGCGGCGGCGAGACCACGGTCACCCTCAAAAAGCAGCCTGAAGGCACGCCGCGCGGCAAGCGCGAGAACCGGGGCAGAGGCGGCCGGGCCGGCGAGTTCTGCATGGGGCTGGCGCTGGCGCTTCAGGGCCAGCCCGGCGTGTATGCGCTGGCGGCCGACACCGACGGCATTGACGGCGTTGAAGACAACGCGGGCGCTTTTGTGGTGCCCGATACGCTCGAGCGGGCGCAGGCGGCGGGCATGAAGCTGGACCACTATCTGGACCGCAACGACGCCTACGGCTATTTCAGCGGCATCGGCGATCTGCTTGTCACGGAGCCAACACACACCAATGTCAATGATTTCAGGGCGCTACTTATTTTATAGCTGCTTGCGCCCGTTGTTACTGGGCTACAGCCTGTTTTTGTTCTAATTGTAGGCGGGATGACGGTCACCGTACTGTGTTAGTCTCCCGGCCATGCGCAAACGCACTCCCTCCTTCTTGCGCCATGTCGGACCGGGTGTGGTCACTGGCGCCGCCGATGATGATCCGTCCGGCATTGCCACTTACACGCAGGCGGGCGCGCAGTTTGGCACGGGGCTGGTCTGGACGGTGTTTTTGTCGCTGCCCTTCATGATCGCCATCCAGCTGGTCAGCGCCAGAATCGGGCGCGTCACCGGCAAGGGCGTGGCCGCCAACCTGCGCGAGCACACGCCGCGGCCTTTCCTGATGGCCATGGTGGCGCTGCTGGTGATTGCCAACACCATCAATATCGCTGCCGATATCGCCGCCATGGGCGAGGCGCTGGAGCTGGTGGTGGGCGGAGCTCGACACTATCATGCGATGGCTTTTGGCGTGGTGACGGTGCTACTTCAGGTGTTTGTGCCTTACCGCAAGCTCGCGCCGATCCTGAAGTGGCTGACGCTGTTCCTGTTTGCCTACGTGATCGCCGCGTTTCTGGTTCAGGTGCCGTGGGGGCAGGTGCTTTACGATCTGGTGATTCCAAAGTTGCAGTGGACATCGGCCTACTGGATGATGATTGTGGCGCTGCTCGGCACGACGATTTCGCCCTACCTGTTTTTCTGGCAGGCCTCGCAGGAAGTGGAAGAACTGCGGCTCAAGGGCACCGGGCAAGGCACTGACGCGCAAATACGCCGCGATCTGCGCCGCGTCAAGCGCGACACCTACGTCGGCATGTTCTTCTCCAATGCCGTTGCATTTTTCATCATCGTGCTGGGTGCCGTCGTGCTGTACACCGCCGGTATTCGCGACGTCACTTCGGCGGCGCAGGCGGCGCAGGCGCTGCGCCCGCTGGCCGGTGAATTCGCGTTTGCCCTGTTTGCGGGCGGCATCATTGCCACTGGCCTGCTCGCGGTTCCGGTGCTGGCGTCGTCAGCGGCCTACGCAGTTGCCGAAGCCTTTGGCTGGCCCGAGGGTCTGGAGCGGCGCTGGTTTGAAGCCAAGCGCTTTTACGCCATCATCACCATCGCTACGCTGGTGGGAACCGGGCTGGACTTCACTTCGGTTGACCCGATGAAAGCGCTCTACTGGAGCGCCGTAATCAACGGCGTGGTGGCGGTGCCCATCATGGCGGGCTTGATGCTGCTGGCCGGCAAGAAGTCAGTAATGGGCCATTTCACTTCGGGCTTCAAGACCACCTGGTTTGGCTGGGGCGGTGTGGTGGTGATGGGTTTTGCGGTGCTGATGATGTTTCAGGATTTGCTGCGCCAGAGCTGACGCAAGCCAGGTGCGGGTGTGGCGGGCTTGCTCGGGGTGGGCGCATCCCGATCTCAGCGCAGCCGGGCCGGTGACAGCGCGGCAGCTTCGACGCCGTGACGGGTCAGCTCGGCTGGCAGGGCCACGTTACGCAGCAGCGCATCGGCCAGCGCGCTGGCGCCGGCCGCGCTCTGAATGCCGTAGCCGCCCTGCGCCGCCAGCCAGAAGAAGCCGGGACAGGCATCGTCCCAGCCGATCACCAGTTCGCCATCGGGCACGAAGGAGCGCAGCCCGGCCCAGGTGCTGGTGGGTCGCCGGATGCTTAAGCAAGAGACAGATTCGATCTGGTGAATGCCCATGGCAATGTCCAGTTCCTCGGGCACCACATCGTGCGGCACGGTCGGGTCGGCATTGGCGGGCGAGCCCAGCAGCTGGCCGGCGTCGGGTTTGAAGTAATAACTTTCGTCCACGCCCACCACGGCGGGCCAGTCGGAGCTGTCAACGCCCTCTGGTGCCTTGAAAGTGAAGGCACTGCGCCGGTGCGGCACCAGCCCGATCGGCGCGGCGCCAAACAGGCCCGCCAGCTCGTCAGCCCAGGCGCCGGCGGCGTTGACCACGCTGCGCGCCTGCAGCGCCGCGCCATCGGCAAACTGCAGCGCCCAGCCTTGTGCGTCATGTCTGGCCTGCGTCAGCGTGGCGCTGGTGCGCAGCTCGCCGCCGCGCTGCCGGAAGCCGCGCAGAAAGCCCTGGTGCAGCGCATTCACATCGATGTCCTGGGCGTCGGGGTCGTACAGTGCGCCGTGCACGATTTCGGGTCGCAGGCAGGGCGCCAGGGCCAAGGCGGCGCGGGCGTCCAGCACCTGCAGGCCGGGGCAGCTTGTGGCGAGTTCGGCGCGGGTTTTCTCCATCAGCGCTTCCTGGCCATGCGTGGCAAGGTAGAGCGCACCCCGGGGCCGCATGAGCGGAGTGGTGGCAAAGCCTTCAGGCGGCTGTTCGTAAAACGCCCGGCTGGCACGGGTCAGCGCCCGCACGGCCGGTGGGCCGTAGCTTTCCATGAACATCGCGGCCGAGCGGCCGGTCGAATGGTAGCCGGGCTGGGTTTCCCGCTCGACCAGCACCACGCTGCGTTGCCCGGCCAGGCGCCAGGCCAGCGATGCGCCGGCGATTCCGGCGCCAAAGATGGCGATGTCACAGTTTTTCATTGGGGAATTCTCGCATGCGGGGACTCGTGCCTGGCCGTCGCCACGCCCCACCAGTTATAACCTTGCCAAATTTTGCCAAAATCTCTAAACTTGCGGCATGAGCACCATGAACATCTCCTTGCCCAACGCCCTGAAGTCCTTTGTCGATGAACAGGTGAGCCAGGGCGCGTATGGCACCAGCAGCGAATACTTGCGCGAACTGATTCGCAAAGACAAAGATCGGCTGCACTTGCGCAGCCTGTTGCTTGCGGGTGCTGCCTCTGCACCAGCAGGCGTGGCCGATGTGGCTTACTTTCAAGGCTTGCGCCAGCGCGTTCGCCAGGCCACGACCGCAGGCAAACGCGGTTGAAGGTCAAGCCTGTCATTGCGCGGGCGCAGGCCAATCACGACATCGACGAAATCATTGCCTACTATTTGGGTGAGTCGGCTGAGCAAGCGGCCTATGGTTTCGTTGATGCACTGGAAGACGCTTACGCCCACATTGGCCGCCGCCCTGCCACCGGGTCACCCCGCTATGCGCACGAGCTTGACTTGCCGGGTTTGCGCTTTTGGCCGCTGACGCACTATCCGCACCTTGTGTTTTACATTGAACGCCCGGACCACATTGATGTTTGGCGGGTGCTGCACGGCAAGCGGGACATCCCCGTCTGGATGGCTGACAAAGACGACATCTGAGCTTTCGCGCAGGTATCGGCGGCCATTTCCGGCGCGTCTTCAATCCAGACCCCATATCTGCCCAGAGTATCAAAAGAGTTGATTCTGTACACAATGCTTTGGCGCGTCAGTGTTCTTTGAGTCCGTCGTCATCCGAGTTCACCCGGTACTCGGCAAGCACGCCTCTGTCGTGATGTGTGCGAAAAGGTTTGAGTCTGACCGCGCTGGTCTGTCAGAAGCCCGTCGATTCGCCGCCTAGCGCCGCGCGGCGGTCAACAAAAGTTCGTTGGGACCTTCCCAACCGTCAGTCGTCGTGAATTGGCCCAGGCGCTCTTCCATCTCGCTCCAGGCAGCCTGCTTTTCCGAAGCGTCGAGCTTGCCGAGGATCTGCTGGATCGGGCTGGCTGATGAGCGGATGAATTCGAGGTAGTGTCTGGCAGAGGGCAAACGGAACGGCGCCTCCAGCACGGTTGTCGCCACATCCCTGAACCCCGCGTTGCGAAACAGCTCGTCAGCCAGACCGGGTTTGCCCAGACTCAGCAGGCCGCCCGGCTGGTTCGGGTCGCGCGGCGGCAGGCCCGCATGTTTGAGTGCCGTGGATATCAGGATCCCGATGCACGGGTTCTTCTCGGGGCGCGAGAACACCAGGGTGCACACTCCGCCACCTGGCCGGAGCACCCGGTGCATCTCCTGCAGGCCCTTGAGCGGATTCGGGAAAAACATCAGCCCGAGCCGGCACACGGCGGCATCGAAGCTTGCCGGCTCGAACGGCAGCAACTCGCCATCGGCAACAAGGGTTTGCACATTGTTGTAGCCGGCGCGCCTGGCGTTGTCCTGGGCCAGCGTCAGTATGGCGGGTGAAATGTCAGTTGCGATCACCAGGCCTTGCGGCCCCACCCGTTGCGCGATGTTTAGTGTCTGGTCGCCGGCGCCAGCGGCCACGTCAAGGACACGCGAGTTTGGCGCGACCCCTGCCATGTCGAGCATGGCCTCGGTAGCCTGGCGCAGCCAGACCCGGATCTGCGCGGTGTGGTCGTTCCAGCCGTTCGCGGACTGGTTCCACTGGGTGCGAACGGCATCCTTGAAGGCTTGAGGCTCTGTGGCGGACGTGGTCAGCATGGGACGATCTCCTTGAGATAGGTGGCTGGATGAAGGGCGTCCCAGTCTAGGCGGCAGACAGGCCCGCCACAAGCAACAGGGCTGCATAATGGGGTCGCACTATTGCATACCCCGGCCATGTTCGACTGGAACGACCTCAAATACCTGCTGGCGGTCGCGCGCCACCAAAGCACCAGCGCGGCCAGCCGCGCGCTGGCGGTCAACCAGTCCACCGTCCAGCGCAGGATTGTCGAACTTGAACGGCGGATCGGGCAACTCCTGGTGCAACGCCACCCGACCGGGTACCGCCTGACAGCGTTCGGTGAACAGTTGTTGCCGCTTGCGGAGCGCGTCGAGCAGGCCGTGCTCGCCCTCACCCGGCAGGTCGAGACATTTCAACGCGAGGTGACCGGCGTGGTCCGCGTGACCTGCCCCGAGCCTCTCGTCTATCGCATCGCGAACTCCCCGTTGCTCGATCGCTTCCATGCCCGGTATCCGGGACTCAAAGTCGAGTTTGTGATGAGCGACAAGTACCTGGATTTCGCCAAGGGCGAGGTGGATGTTGCCCTGCGCTCGGGCGACACGGACGACAATGCGCTTGTTGGGCGAAAGATCGGCGATTCCCTGTGGGCGGTCTATGCCAGCCCCAGGTACATCGCGCGGCGCGGTCGGCCTGAACGGATCGAAGATCTTGAAAGCCACGATTGGGTCGGATTCGACGAATCGATGGCCAATCACAGAGCGGCTCAATGGCTGCGGCAGATCGCCCCGGCCGCGCATGTCGTTGCCCGCAACAGCAGCGTGCTGGGCCTGGTTTACGCGGTGAAATCCGGCATCGGACTGGCGCCGCTGCCAACCGCGCTCGGCGATGCCGAGGCCGATCTGGTCAAGGTGCTCGGCCCCATTCCTGAACTGGCCCGAATCTGGCGCTTGCTGACGACCCCGGAGCTGCGACACACGCCACGCGTCGCGGCATTTTTTGATTTTATGGTTGACGAGATCGACACACTGCGACCGATCATCACGGGGTGAGTGCGCGGACGCGAACAACGTACGAAGTTCAAGCCTGAACCTGCGTCATTTGCGTCACTTGCGCCCGATGCGCCAAACACCTGGCCAAACACATTCGAGTGAGTGTCCAGATAGCGGTCTTTGGCGGATACTCGCACACGCTGCACTGCCATATTACATCCCATCCAATTGTCGACTTTCAACTTTGACGGTCGGCTTCGTAGAAAGTTGACTGGCTCCAGAAGACTGCAAGCGGCTCTACAGATTCCAAAACTGGCTGCCCGATCCAGGTCACCCAAATCTACCGCTTGGTTGTCTGGCCCAGCGCCGGTCGCGACAGTTCGTTGAATATTGCTGCCAGATCCTCTGGTGGCAGCGGCGCGCGTTGCTCAATCCACCAGCTCAATAGCTCAACAAAGGCACCTGCCATCCAGCGTGCGACTGCAACGCTGGGGAGGAGGCCAGTTGACGCAGGCAGTTCGTCTGTGATGAGGCGGATCACCATTTCACGAAAACGCTGTTGTACAACATAACCGCTACGTCGACCAATCAAGCCGCGGAACACCTTGCGTTGCTCGTGCGCATGCTCAATGAGTCCAAGCACGAAGTCAAAGCCGGTCAATGCCTGGGGACTTGAACTTGCATTGTCTGCACGCGCTCTGGCTTGGCGTTGCAATTCAGCTTGAAGTCCCTCAAGACCGCCTTGGAGCAGGGCATCCTTGCTGGGGTAGTGCAGGTAGAACGTCGAGCGGCCAATATTGGCCCGCTCACAGATATCCTGCACTGCAATCTCATCCCAACTACGTTCGGCGATGAGTCCGATCAGCGCATCGCGCAATGCGCTGCGCGTGCGCAGGCTACGGCGATCGACAGGCACATTGACATCAGACTTCTTCATAACAGATCCTGAACACCAAGGCCGGTAGTGTCTATAACTGAACAGACAGGCTGCATCTGTATGTAGACGCTGGGGCAAGGCCTAAACATAATGGACACATGTCTATTTTAGGGTGTTTTCTGATGATCGAACCAAGTGGAAAAACTAGGCACTTTGTCTGCGCAGCCCGCTCAACGCGTGGGCGGGCAGGAGTTATTCGCAGAGCGATGCTGGCCTCAGTGTTGGCATTCGTCGCCTCTGGCATTTCGGCAGCGACTGACGCTCCAAACATCGGTGATTTGACTCTACATGTCACTGGGTTCGTACATGCTCGCGGACATGCGGTGGCCAAGCTATATGCTCCCGGCGACAACGTTCTTGGGGCCGGGCATTGGCAAGTGCGCACGCCCATTGATGGGAACACTGCCGTGCTTCGCTTCGAGGGGTTGCCAGCCGGGCGCTATGCCGCTGTCGTGTTCCATGACGAGAACGACAACGGGGTCATCGACCATGGCCTGCTAGGACCATCGGAGCCGCTCGGGTTTTCCGGAGGCTTTGTGCTGCGACTGGTGTCTGGCCGGCCCGATTTCGAGCGGCTGAAGTTCGATTTCAAGCCGCCGACTCAGACGCTGGAACTGCAGGTGCGATGAAGCCGCATTGCATCAAGCTTCGGCGCGGCCAGAAATGCATTAAGCCGCTAACCCATAACGAGGACTCATTGAATGGAAACTATGACGTACAAGAAGAAACTCCAAGCTGCCGAACTGGCGTTAACTCAAACCGCCTTGCCGAACGTGCTCGATGATGGCTTGGCCAAGCATGGCGTCAAGCTCATCGGGCTCCGGAAGGTCACCAAAACCTACCCTGGCGCAGGCGGCGGATTCACGGCGCTCAATCGTGTCGACCTGGAATTCTCTGCGGGCGAGTACGTCGCGATCGTCGGCAAGTCAGGCAGTGGAAAATCGACACTCCTCAATATGCTCACTGGGATCGATCACCCGAGCAACGGCACGGTGGTCATCAACGGCGTCGACGTGCACACACTTGGCGAGAGTGCACTAGCGAGCTGGCGCGGAAAGAACATCGGGATCGTATTCCAGTTCTTCCAACTCATCCCCACTCTTACCATTCTTGAAAATCTGTTGTTGGCGATGGATTTCGTCAAGCTTATTCCAAAGAATGAACGGCAGCATCGCGCCGAGCGGCTGCTCGAACAGGTGGGCATCGTCCAACACGGCCACAAGCTGCCATCGGCTCTATCCGGTGGCGAACAACAGCGTGCGGCAATCGCCCGAGCTCTGGCGAACGATCCACCCATTGTGGTGGCGGATGAACCGACCGGCAACCTAGATAGCCAGACGACCGAGGTTATCCAGAATCTGTTTAAACAGCTTGCCGATGCAGGAAAAACAGTCATCGTCGTGACCCACGACAAAACTGCAAGCGCAAGATTTGACCGCGTCGTCATACTCAAAGACGGTGTAGTGGAAAGCGACCAAAAAAGGTTCACCGAAGAGCAAGGCGCGCTGCCATGAACATGACTCTCAAGAAGGCCTTCAGCGACTTGCGAAATTCTCCCAGCCAGACCTTGCTAGCCATTTTTGCGCTGGTGATTGGGTTATGGGGCGTTGGTGGGATTCTCGTGTCCTACACCATTCTGACCAATGACCTGAACGAGAACTTCACCCAAACGCGTCCGGCGCATGCCGTGCTCACCTCGAAAGACTTCGGGCGCCTCGACCTGGCCGCCCTCAGGGCCAGACCCGAAATCGAAAGCGCGGAATTCCGCGACCTGTCGATGCAAAGAATCGAGGTTCACCCCAACGACTGGATTCCGCTGTGGCTGTTTGGTGTGGAGGACTTTAACCATCCCGCACTGGCTCTCATCCAAAACGAGAAAGGGAAGGCGATCCCCGCCCCTGGAACCATGTTGATGGAGCGTGACGGACGCCTGGTGTCGAATCTTGATCTTGGGTCGCGCGCACGAGTGCGTGCGGGCCAGCGCATGCGCGAGGTGCCAATTTCCGGGATCAGCTTCGATCCGGCCCAAGCGCCCGCCACACAAGACCATTTCATCTACGCCTATGTCGACAAACAGACTTATGCCGACATCACCGGCGAACCCACGAACCAACGACTGATATTGCGATTGAACAATGTGCGCTCCAAGAAAGACGTCCAAGTTGCGCTGAATGGGACTCTTGAGTACTTCAAATCCATCGGCATTCACGTTTCCGGCGTCAACATTCCAAAGTTCAATGAGCATCCGCATCAATGGCAGCTCAATACCCTGCTGTTTCTTCAGGGGAGCATTGGCCTGTTGGCGTTTCTGATGGGTGCTGTGCTGGTGTCCCAACTCATGGCCTCGATCTTGGCCAAGCAGGTGCGTCAGATCGGCATCCTCAAGTCTATCGGCGCTTCGCGCTGGCAGGTATTGAACATCTACTTGATCATGGTGCTGGCGCTTGGCATCTCCGCTGGCATCATTGCGATCCCCTTGGCCGTGTCATCGGGCTACGCATTCTCATACTTCGTGGCCGGAAAACTGAACTTCAACATACTGACCCAGCACTTGCCACTGCATTTGTATTTCACGCTCGCCGCGGCCAGTTTGGTGCTGCCCATCCTGCTGTCATTGCCCGCCATCATGAAGGGAATCAACCTGTCGGTGCACGACGCGTTGAGCAACTACGGCATCTCGCCAGATGCCATCGACCTGACTGCGAAGCCGGTTTCGGCATCATGGGTGCCGCGCTGGTTGGTTCTGGCCACTAGAAACAGCCTGCGGCAAAGGAGGCGTTCGGTGGTGACCGTATTGACAATGGCGCTTGGCGTCGCCATCTTCAGCACAGGCTTCAATGTGCGCCAATCCCTGGCGAATCTGCTCGCAGATTATGACCATAGCATGAAGCACGACGTGGCAGTCGTGTTGAACGGGCAGATACCTCGTGAACGTGCCATGTCGCCCTTTGCCGGCATCGCAAATGTGGACCGAATCGAGACCTGGAATGGCGGCCGCGGCGAATTGGAATCGCACGTTGTAGCGACGAGCAACGGGGTGGGCGTGGTAGCGCTGCCCCACGACACCGATCTCTTCAGGCCCAGGCTGGTCCAAGGGCGATGGCTGCAAGTGGCGGAGCCACCCGAAGTTGTATTGAACCAGCAGGCAATGGAGCTCTTTGGAAACCCGCCAATCGGCAGCAATCAGCAACTGGACATCGGTGGCAAGACCCTCGTGGCGAAACTGGTCGGCGTGGTTGAGGAATTGGAAAAGCCGAAGATCTATATTGATCAGGCCCAATACGATGCGTTCGCCAATCCAAATCACGACATCAACAGCCTGATGTTTGTTGCCAAGGACAAGCGATTTGAAAAAGTCATGGCGCTGAAAAGCGATATTGAAGCGACGATCGCATCGTCCGACCTCAATGTTCTTTACGTGATGTCGCAAGCAGAGCGGGTGAAGGTCATCTTTGACCACCTCAACATCATCCTGACGACCATCGTCTTTCTATCGCTGTTGGTGCTGGTTGTCAGCGCGCTGGGGATGGCTTCGGCAACGGGCATCAACATCCAGGAGAGAACCCGCGAGATTGGCGTGCTGCGGGCGATCGGCGCCACCCCGCGGATGATTTTTGAAATGTTCGTTGCCGAGGGCATGATCACGAGCGTTGCCAGCATATTGCTGGGCTTGCTGTTGGCGTGGCCCTTGAGCATAGTGGCGTCCGTCTTCTTCGGAAAGCTGATGCTGGGCGAAGGCGCGGCACTGCGCTATGCGTTCAGTGGCGAAGGGCTCGCGATTGTGCTCGTCACAACTCTGGTATTCGGATGGTTGGCGAGTCGCATCCCCGCGCGTCGCGCCATACAAATATCAACGCGCGACGCGCTGGCTTACGTGTAGTTCCACCTCCGCGAGGGAACTCTACTTGAGCCCCACTTGCGGAGGACTATTCAGCGCCGAGTTTGGCTCAATTTGAGCGATTGCAAGGTTTAAACAAATGACAGCCATTGAGGCCAGGACGGAACGCAATTGCAGACTGGCAAACCAATCCTGTCAATTGGGCGACCTGAAAGCGGACACCCGCCACCAGCCGCATACGCTGCATTCCAACCAATCAAGAAGCCCGGAACGCCTTCCGGATTGGATCAGTAAGAGCCGGGACTCGGAAGCCCTCCAATGCGGCCCTCGCAGCCTAGCTTCAAATCATCGGCTTGCGCCAGACACTGGCCAGCAAGGGCTGCTGTTCGAGCGGTAGGCCCGAAAGCCGGTAAGGCCATAGCCGGTCATGCTGTTCGATTTGCTGGCGGGCTTATTGACCACCGCCGTGATCAACGGCGTGGTGGCGGTTCCCGTCATAGCGGGTTTGATGCTGCTGGCTGGGGGAAAGTCGGTGACGGGAAATTTCACTTCGAGCCTCAAGACTACCTGGTTGGGCTGGGACTACGCGGCGGTCATCGGCTTTGCCGTGCTGATGATGCTCCGGGACGTGGTGCGCCAGATTTTCCAGACGAATTAGACAGTCATCGTGTGTTGCCGCGTGACGGCCATAGACTGACTGCGGCTGTAGCGATTTCGAAAATGCCCGCCCAAAAGCCGTCACCGAGAGGTGTAATTTCAGAACTTGATCATCGGCAAAGTTGCATCGAATTCGCGACCTCTTCTGTCAGCGAACCGATCGACAGTTGTCCCCTTCGACCCTATTCAATGCCTTGCAGCGTGGCAATCAAAGGACAGCGGATGTTGCCCCGCACGGCACAACATCGATCACCAAATCAGCAAGCGCAGTTTCCATTCGCTGCAAATCAGCCAGTTTGGCGCGCACCTCGATTAGCTTGTGCTGTGCCCGCTCACGCGCTTCATCGCAATGCGTTCCATCTTCGAGCGTGAGCAGTTGTGCAATCTCGTCCAGGCTAAAACCCAATCGCTGTGCCGACTTGATGAAACGTACTCGTCCCAGATCCTCCGCGCCGTAGCGGCGCACGCTGCCCAGTGGTCTGCATGGCTCGTGCATCAGGCCTTTGCGTTGGTAAAAGCGGATCGTTTCGACATTGACCTGCGCTTGGGTGGCGAGAGCGCCGATGGTAAGGTTTTCAAAAGAAGTGTTCATGGCGCTTGACTCCGTACTTAAGTACGGATGTAAGCTTAACGCATGGATGCGATGCAAACAGAAAGAATCAGCGACAAAACCGGTCTGCGCAGTCTGGTGGCCGGGGGGCTTGCCACTCTGCTCGCGTCCACGTGTTGCCTGGGGCCGCTGGTCTTGATCACTTTGGGGTTTTCGGGGGCGTGGATCAGCAAGCTCACCGTGCTGGAGCCCTATCAACCGATATTCATTGGCGCGGCATTGGTCGCATTGTTCTTTGCTGGCAAGCGCATATGGCGCCCTGTTGCCCAATGTGCGCCGGGTGAATTGTGTGCCCTGCCACGTGTCCGGCGTGCCTACCAAATTCTCTTTGTGGGGGTCTGTGCGCTGTTGCTCATGGCACTGGTCTTCCCTCTGATAGCTCCCTGGTTTTACTGAAAGGACGTTCCAATGAAAACTCCAGTTCCGTCGCAAGCCAAAAAACTGCTCGTTTCTACTGGCATTGCCATCAACCTTACGGGTGTTTCCCTGGCGGCCAGCGCCGCACCCAAGACGGTTACCTTGGCGATTCCGTCCATGGATTGCCCGGTCTGTCCCATTACGGTAAGAAAGGCTTTGTCGCAGGTGCCCGGTGTCAGCCAGGCTGATGTGAACTTTGGAAAGCGGCAGGCGGTGGTGATATTTGACGACGCCAAAATCAATGTGGGAGTCTTGACAGAATCCACCAGGAACGCGGGTTACCCGTCCACGGTGGTGGGGACTGCAAATTGAAGACCGTCACGCTGGAGTCCACGCTGACGTGTCCTGAGTGTGGCTTTTCCAGGAACGAGACGATGCCCACGGATGCCTGTCAATGGTTTTACGAATGCACGCACTGCCACGCCGTGCTCAAACCGCTACCAGGGGACTGCTGCGTGTATTGCTCCTATGGCACAAACCCTTGCCCGCCGATTCAGGAAAGCGGCAAGCAAAACAGATGCTGTGGTTGACTTTGAAGCCTTGCAAATCATGCAGCCCAGAGCTCTGTTGATCGAGTCGATTCGATCCGGAACTATCGCCTCGCTGGTGATCGTACCGCTCAGCCCCCTTTTCAAAGCGGCAGGCTTGCGCATTGGGCACTACGGGCCGAAGTTTGCCGCGCTGTTTGTCGATGATCCGCAACCTTGGTTGCTTTTCATGCAACACTTGGTCATAGGGTGGGTGTCGGCATTGCCTCTGCTCGTGATCTTGGCCCGAACCGGTGCTGGTGGCCAGCCGGTTCTGTCCAGCGCAGTTTACGGGGCAGCTTACTACGTGCTCGTGAACTCGCTGGGTTTGCCGTTCTATTTCGGTGACCTCCTTCCTTGGCAGTTGGGCTCTGCTACGGTCCTTCCGAGCTTGGTCGGGCATATCATCTATGGGACCTCCATAGGCTTGACCTCGAAGCGCTTCGTGACCAATGCTCGGCTGCGGCCATCATAGGAAGCAAGCACGCAAGACGCATCCAAATCAGGTGCCTTATCTTGCCAATCATGTCCATGGTGATCACCGTTTTGCTCCTGCCCAAATTTGGGCAGGACTGGTTTAACACCCTGGTCAATTTTCGGGTGGCGTCAACAGCCAAGCAAAACTGATCAGATGGGATGATCGTCCTATCTACACAACTGCTATTGACGTGAGGCAATAGCCCATCCAAAGGGGGGGTGCCGATCTTCAAGTGACCAGGCCAATGCTCCGAATAGCCATAGACAGCACCCATCTACAAGAAAATCAAGTGATCACCCGATAGTCCGCACACGCGATGTAAAGTGGTCAATTCAGCGCTAACAGTGAAAGCGGCAGGTTCCAGCTACTGATCGGCGGCTTTCTGTCGGCCCAGGGCTGGCAAGCCTCCAGCGCTGCGGCAGCGCGGAAGATATCGGTCTCATAATGCATGCGCGCCACCATCTGCAAGCCCACCGGCAGGCCGGCGCGCGTGAAGCCAGCCGGTACCGACGCGGCCGGCTGGCCCGTCAGGTTGAACGGGTAGGTGTAATACACCCAGGAGACAATGTTGCGATCGGGCAACTGCGGCGGTGTGTTGAGCCCGACATCGAAGGCGGCGCAGGGCAACGTTGGGGTGAGCAGCAGATCGAAGCGTTCGAAAAACTTGCGCATGGTTTCGCGCAATTCGTAGCGCTGGAAGACACGGGTGTAGTAGGCCTCCGAAGTCTGCGACAGCGCCTGTCCGAGGATGTCGGCCACGGCCGGGTCAAGCAGGTCGCGCTGCTCTTTGAGCTGTTTTTTCAGGCGCACGCCCACCCCGGCATAAAACTCGGACACCCACAGGTCCACCGGGTCCTGCGCCATCACCTGCTCCACCTCGATCACCTCGCAGCCCATCTCGCCAAAGCGCTGGGCGGCGCGCTGCGCGATGTCAGCCACCTCCGGGTCGGGCCGGGCATAGCCCAGCGTGCGGCTCCAGGCGATGCGCATGCCCTTGACCGGTTGATCGCATGCGCCCAGGTAATCGGGCACCGGCCCGGCCACCGAGAACGGGTCGCGGTCGTCCTGCCCGCTGATCACCGACAGCAGCAGCGCCGCATCGCGCACCGTGCGTGCCAGCGGCCCCACATGCGCGAGCGTGGGCGTGGCCGCTACCGGATAGACCGGCACGCGGCCAAACTGGGCCTTGATGCCAAACAACCCGCACAGCGAAGCCGGAATGCGGATCGAGCCGCCTCCGTCCGTGCCCAGAGCGAACGGCGTAAGACCGGCGGCCACGCTGGCGGCCGCGCCCGCGCTGGAGCCGCCAGGCGTTGTACCGGTGTTCCAGGGGTTGCGTGTGATGCCGGTCAGTGGCGAATCGCCCACCGCCTTGCAGCCAAATTCGCTGGTCGTGCTCTTGCCGATGATGCAGGCGCCCGCGGCGCGGATGCGTTCGACCGAGGGAGCGTCCGCGCCAGCCACGTTGTCGGCCATGGCGCGCGAACCAAACGTGAAGGGCAGGTCCTTCACGGCGATCAGGTCCTTGACCGAGATCGGCAAGCCATGCAATGGCCCGATCGGCTGGCCGGACATCAGGGCCTGTTCGGCCCGGCGGGCAGCCTCCATGGCCAGCTCCGGGGTGTAGCTGGCAAAGCAGTTGAGTTTCGGGTCGATGTGCTCGATGCGCGCCAGGCAGGCCTGCATCAACTCAACCGGCGAAAGTTGCCGGGCTGCCACGGCGCGCGACAAGTCGAGCGCGGTCTGATAAGCGAAATCTGTATTCATGCGGGTTACGGATAGGCACTTCAACCGAATGAGCCCGAGTATCGCACCCTGGACCCATCATGAAACCTCCAATTTTGCGCGCCACGATCCCCGGTTTGGCAATGCAGCATTCGTGGGTCACGACCGCTGGCCGGAATAGCAAGCAAGGCTGGGTGGGTCTGTTTGACGGACTTCATTCCCTGGAACAGGCGCCAGCAGGCGCGAAAAGACGCGCTTATTTTCGATGGTGATTTGCTTGCCCTTAGCGGGTGTCCAGGCGGTCGAAGTGGTCCAAGGGAGGCGGCGGCTGCTGCATCTTCGACACTTCCAGCGCCTCAACGAGTGCCGTGGATATGCCGTCACGAAGCCAACTGCACATGTCCGCAAGCTGCTGCGTCGAACCCTGCAGCATCACCTCCACCGATCCGTCGATGCGGTTACGGACCCAGCCGTTGATGCCAAGCGCTCGCGCGCGACGCACGCAAGCTTCCCGATAACCGACGCCTTGCACGCGCCCACGCACCCGCACCAGCCAACCTTCAATCGACCCGGCTTTGCCGTGAGAATCCATGTGTGCAGCCCCTTGCAAGTGGACGTACTGCGAGAACGTCTAACGAACCGGTTTCGCCGAATTCGCATGTTAGCGCCTGCATGCCGCGGGTGCGTGCAACCGCCGCTTTTAGCAATCCAGTCGAAAACGTGCACCTGACGCTCTGATCGGGCGTTGACCGTCAGGCGTCTCGTCAGTCGGCCGCGTCTGGTTCGCCGAGCCGCGCCAGCACGGCGCTGCGCGCCGCATCGCGCAGTTGCAAGATGGCTTGCCAGCCGCTTCCCGCCGCCAGCATCGGCTTGCCAATCAGTACCTGGAGCTCGCCACGGCGCGGCCGCCACTGCCCATCGCGCAGCAGGGAGCGAGTGCCGACCAGCGTGATCGGTACCACCGGCGTACCGGATCGTGCGGCGCACAGAAATGCGCCCAACCGGAACGACATCAGTCCGGGGTCGCGTCGGATTGTCCCTTCGGGGAAGAACGCCAGGGATTGTCCGGCGTGCGCCAGCTGCTCCAGCTCTTTCGTGTCTTCCACGCCGCGTGCGCTGTCGAAACGCTCGACAAAGGCGCAGCCGAGCCGGCGCAGCGGAATGGCGAAGGCAGGGTTCTGCAGCAACTCCTGCTTGGCCACATAGGTGAATCGGGCTGGCAGCACCGCCGTGAGCACCAGCGCATCTACGTAGCTGGCGTGATTGGCCACCACGATCACCGGCGCGCGGCCAGCGAGGTGCTGCAGGCCCTCCATCTTCGGAGTCAGTCCGGCCAGCGCCACGCCCAGGCGCGCGATGGCTCTGGCGATATGCCGGCGCAAGCTGCGCCCGGGCGCCAGCACGATGAGCAGCCAGGCCAGCGGCGCGAGAACGGCAAGCACCGACCAGGCCCACGCGCTCCACAGCCACTCGCTGCCCTGATGCGCCAGACGCGCCAGTTGCGCCATGGCGCCGGTAAAGCCAAGATGGACCAGCTGGAGCCACGGGGCGCGCTGGGTGCTGCCGGTCTCGCCGCGTTCGTACATCTCGCGGCAGGCGGCACGCCGGAGCTTGCCGCTGGAGGTCTTGAGCACCGTGCGCGGCGGAGCCAGCACGATATCGTCGGCCGGCATTCCCATCAGGTCGACCGCCAGGTTGTTGATTTCGGACAGCATCCGGCTGCGCTCTGCAGCCTTGTCTTCGCGCGTCTCGGCGAGCACCACCAGCCGCTCTGTGCCCGAGCGCGCATCGGTGGCGGCAAACACGGCCACGCCGCCCTTGCGCACGCCGCGCAGCCGGCTCACGGCTTCCTCCAGTTCCTGCGGAAACAGGTTGTGTCCGGCACGGATGATGATGTCCTTTTCCCGCCCCGTCAGATAAAGCTCCCCTGCCGCGATGTAGCCCATGTCGCCGGTGTTGAGCCAGGGCCCGTCGAACAGGCGCGACGATGCTTCGGGGTTGCGGTAATAGCCGGCCGTTGCAGACGGGCCGCAGAACTGGACGTTCCCCTGCGCGCGTTCCGGCAGTTCCCGTCCGCTGGCGTCGGTGATGCGGATTTGATGGCCGGGCAGGGGCAGGCCGCTGGAGACGAGGCACAGCGCCTTGGGCTCGCTCGCTGCCGCGGCACGGGCGACGCCCAGGCGTGCGAGGGTGTCGCGATCCACCCGGTCAACCAGCGGGCCGCGTCCGGTCGGAGGAAAGGCCAGCCCGACGGCGGATTCCGCCAGCCCGTAGACCGGTGTCATGGAGGTGCGCTTGAAACCGAAACGGACGAAACGCGTGGCGAAATGCTCTATCGTGTCAGGACTGACCGGCTCGGCACCGTTGTAGGCCAGCCGCCAGCAACTCAGATCCAGGCCTGCGAGATCGCGGTCGTCGAGCTTGTTGGCGCACAGTTCATAGGCGAAGTTGGGCGCCGCCGAGACCGTGGCGCGATGCCGGTGGATGGTCCACAGCCAGAATGCCGGCCGGGCGAGAAAGGCAAGTGGCGACATCAGCACCAGCCGGAAACCGACCAGGAGGCTGCCCATGCAGGCGCCGATCAGCCCCATGTCATGGTAGAGCGGCAGCCATGACACGAAGGTGTCCGCAGCGGTGACGCCCGAGGCACGTTCCATCGCCCGCAGATTGGCAAGCAGGTTGGCGTGGCTCAGAACCACACCCTTGGGGTTGCCGGTGCTGCCGGAGGTGTATTGCAGAAAGGCGACGTCCGTTGCTCCAGGTCGCGCAAAGGAGGGCCGCGCGCCAGCGACGCTCAGGTCCGCGACGGTCAGCACCTTGCGCAGCAACTCGCATTGCGCGCGCAGCAGGTGCCCCAGGGTCTTGGCCGGGGCGACCGTGACGAGAATGGCGGCCTGGGAATTCTCGATGATGCCGGCGCTGCGCCGCATGTGGTCCTCAATTTGCGAAGGTCGCGCTGGCGGGTAAAGCGGCACCGGTATGCAGCCGGCGTAGAGCGCACCGTAGAAGGCGGCAAAGAACTCGCGTCCCGTGGGCAGCATCACCGCCACCTTGTCGCCGGCGCCCAGCCCCTGCTGCTGCAGACCCGCAGCCAGCGCCTGCGCCTGCGCCTGCAGCGCGCCGTAGCTGATGTCCTCCATGCTTTCACCCTCGCCATAAAGCGTGATGTGCACCCGCTCGCCGTGGGTTGCCACATGCCAGTCCAGCAGTTCGATCAGGGTGGACGCAGTGTCCGGCGGCCGGTCGGACTCTGGCGTCCCGGTAAGTTCGGGCGGCCCGCCACCCGGCAGTTCCGGTGGCGTGCTGACACGGTCGGAGGCAGCGGCGCCGGTGCTGGCAGCGATCCCTGCCAGTCTGAGCAGATCACGGGGTGTCTCGGCACTGGTGAGTGCTTCCTCGTCCAGTCGCGCACCGAATTCGCGCTCGATGCGGGCCAGCAATTCGGTGCGCGCCAGGCTGTCCAGGCCAAAGTCACGCTCGAGAGAATGGTCCAGACCCAGATGTTCCACCTCGGGGGTTTGGGGCCGCAACTCGCGCGCCAGGCCTTGCACGATGACTAGCAGCCGCTGCGCGTCAATTCGGACGTCGCGCGCCGCTCCGGGCTGAACGGGGGAAGGTGAAGGTGAAGGGTTCATTCGCATCACCTGCTGGGCGCGTTCCCCATGCGTGACAGGCGGTCGGCGCGCAAGGCGGCCCGCCGGCCACGCACCGGATTCACGCCGCAGAGCAGCACCAGCTCTCCGATGTAACCGAGGCTCCAGCCCCAGCCGGACACCCGGCCCATGGCCCGGGTTTTCGAGAGCTCCGGAAGAAAGGCCGCAATCAGGTTTTCGCCGCTGCCAAAAAAGAAGCTGGACAGGATCACGCACACGATGGCGAACCACAGCGTTTCTGGCTGGGAGAAATAGAGCAGGGCGGTGACTACAACGCAGCCCGCAGTGGAGAAAGCCAGCAACTTCTTCTTCGCCGCGCGCAGGTCGGCATAGGCACCGATCAGCGGGGCACTGAGCACGATCAGCAGATAGGAAACGGACAGCGTGGCCGTCCAGGCGAAAGTGGCCCAGGGCGCATTGGCCGCGACCACGGCCACGAAGTAGGCGTTGAACAGCGCGGTGATGACGACCGTGGTGTAGCCGGAATTGGCGAAGTCATACATGGCCCAAGCCCACAGTTCGCGCGGGCGGACATCGGAGTGCAACACGGTGGGGAAGCGCCGGTCCTGAGCTGGTGGAAGTGGCTTGGGCATCATCATTTCCTGTGTCCCATGATTCTGCGCCGTCGCAGTCGAATCAGGACGCCATAGATCGCCAACGCGGCGATTACGTGTTTCATCGTGTGTCCGCTGACCATGCCGCTCCCGCCAGCAGGATCAGGGCGTTGGAGCTGACATCGAGGCAACGGGGCAGACCAAAGCAGACGTAGGGGTCGGCGAAATGATGGTAGTGCTGCGGCTGCGGGACGCGCGGCAGCAGCCATGCCAGGGTGGCCAGCGCCGCCACCAGCAGCCAGAGACCGGCGGCCTTGATGCGTGGATCGGCCAGCCGCCATGCGTTCGTCCTGCCTCCTCCCGCAGGGCAAGCTCAGGTGTGTGTCCCGGCTGATGGTACGTTCTCATCTCTCATCTCTCAGCTTTTTGCGCAAGATATTGCCAATGGGGGGCTTGAGTAGATTGTCGCGAAATTCCACGTGTTTCGGCACCTTGTACCGAGTCAGGTTCGCCTTGCAGTGCGCAATCACCGCAGCAGTGGTGAGGCCTGGGTCCTTCTTCACCAGATAAAGCTTGACCACCGGGGACACCACGATCATTGGCACCACCTTCGCCAAGGGATAGGGCGGCCTGTCGTAAACGACTCCAGTTCGGTATGGCCCCGTGCTGTTGACGCCTCAGGCTTGAAGCGACCTCAATAGGTCCTCGGCGGTCGCCGGTGCATCCAGTCAACAACTCCCGGCCGCGCTGCCGCCACAGCCTCCTTGAGCGCTTCATAAACACTGATGGCCAGCATCAGCGGCGGCTCGCCCACGGCCTTGCTGCCAAACACGGTGTCTTCGCGATTGGCCTCGGTCCACAGCGCCACCTTGAAGTGTTCTGGCACATCACCCGCGGTGGGAATCTTGTAGGTGCTGGGTGCGTGGGTGCTGAGCTGGCCATTGCCTGCCCACACCAGTTGCTCGGTGGTGAGCCAGCCCACGCCCTGCACAAAGCCGCCTTTGATCTGACCGATGTCGATGGCCACGTCACTGCACGCCGCGCCATAGGCTAAGCTATTCACCGCTTTAGGCGACTTGCATACGCTATGCGGGCGCATTTGGGGCAAGTTGGCGCTAACGGTGATAGGGCAACTGCATAGATTCGAAGCGGCCGATCTACGCCAACTGTTTCCCCACAGTGTTTCGCGTGAATGCTTCCAGGAAATCGATCAGTTCGTCTGACGCCCGGACGGCCGTGTCTGCGTCAGATACCGCAATGGCTCGCAAGATGCGGGCATGCAAGGCTCCCGCGATTCCAATGCTTTCCGGGAAAAAGCCTTGGTAAGCCACCCAAAACCTGCGCGAAAGGCCAAAGAAAAGATCCATCGTATTGCGCAGCGTGTCATTGTGGGCTGCCCTTGCCTTCAAGTCTTGAATGTCGCGGTTGGCAGCCAGGAACTCGCGGCTATCTCCGACTTTTGCGGCTTCCTCGATCCGGCTCGCTAACTCCAGCATTTTCCTGCGCTCTTCAGTCGTGGCCTGTTCACACGCGCGCTTGGACAGAAGGTGCTCAAGTGAGCGCCGTACATCCAGCAACTGCATTTGCTTGATCACGTCGATTGATGTGATGAGGATTCCCCGGTTCTTTTTTGACTCGACAAGTTCCTCTCGAGCAAGCCGCTGGATTGCTTCGCGTGCCGGTGTTCTACCCAACCCGACAAAGTCCGCAAGATAAACCTCAGAGTACATCGAACCGTGCTTGAGTTCCAAGTTGATGATGGCCTCGCGAAGCCGTTCATACGCCTGGTCGGTGTGTGTTATACGGCCACTCTGTTGTTTTCCTGCTTGAGGGCCAGCCTGCTTCTTGGCCAAGAGAGAACTGGACTGTAATATGTTAGTCATTTCTCGATTTTGATCGATATATTTCACTTATAAATCACGAAAAACATAGGGAAAACACCGATGCAATATTATAGAGTGACATATTACAGTTGCTCCCATGACAAGTAATATGTTACTCGAACCCAGCATCCATAGCATTGATCTGCGGCCTCAGTTGCAGCGGGCTTGCGATGTCTTGGTGGTTGGCGGCGGGGCAGCAGGCGTCGCCGCAGCCCATACAGCGGCCCGGCAGGGTCTCGATGTCTTGTTGCTGGAACGCTATGGGTTCTGTGGCGGCGGTGCTGTCGCCGGCTTGTCGGGCACAGTCTGCGGGATGTATTACGCCACCGATCGGGTCGGCGCAGCGCCCCGGCAGGTGGTATTTGGATTTCTGGAGAGATTCATGGGGGCCATGCGTGCTCACGGCGGCGTTACCGAAGCGATCAAGTATGGAAAGACCTTTACCCATGTGCATGATCCGCTGATCTGGCGCGAAGTCGCCGACGCGCTTCTTGAGGATGCCGGTGTCAATGTCCTTTTTCACACCACCGTGACGCGAGTCCTGGTCGAGGGTGGTGAACGTGTTGCCGGAGTCATCGCCTACACCAAGGAAGGGCCGCTGGAGGTCCGGGCGAAAGTGACAATCGACGCGAGCGGAGACGCAGATCTGATGGCAATGGCGGGTCTGGGCACCACGACGGGCCATGAAGGCAAGGTGCAAAACCCCACGATGATCTTCCGTTTGTTGGGCGTCGATGTTCCCGGGTTTCTGGAGGCCTATGGTCAAGACAGCATCATGCCGGCCACCGTTAGTGAACTCATCCGGACTGCGAACGCATCCGGCCGCTACAAGCTTCCGCGGCAGAAGATCTGGTTATTTCCAACCACGCGCCCCGGAGAGTTGCTTTGCAACTGCACGCGCGTTGTCGGAGCGGACGGACGTGAACTGAATGCGGTGATTGCCCATGACTTCACGGAGGCCGAAACCGAAGGCCGCAAACAGGTTCGCGAATACGCCAGGTTCTTCAAAGAGCATCTTGCCGGGTGTGAAAGCAGCTTTGTCAACGATACCGGTGTGCAGGTGGGTGTTCGGCAGACGAGACAAGGCGTAGGTCAGGTGCTGCTGAGGAATTCCGACGTCACCAGCGGAGCCAAGAGTCTCGACGGGATTGCCTTGTCTCCTTGGCCGATAGAGCTACACACAGGCGAGAAACCTGTTGTGAGCTGGCTTCTGGACGATCACTACGAGGTTCCCTATGGCTGTTTCGTGCCAAATAAGGGGCTCGACCTGCTGTTTGCGGGCCGATGCCTTTCGGCCGAACACGAGGCTGTAGCTTCGGCGAGGGTTACTGCGCAGTGCTTCTCGTATGGACATGCCGTTGGCCATGCGGCTGCGGCAGCGGTGAAGGGCTGTATTCACCCTCATCAAATCAACGGTCGGGATCTGCGACAGATTCTCAACCGTGACGGCGCAAGGCTGGATTCTTGAAATGGGGACATCTGTGAACACGCTTAACCCAGTGTGGGTGATCGAGATAGATCGCCCGTCGCGCCGCAATGCCGTGGACTCAATCACGGCAAAAAACCTGGCATTCATGCTTCAGGAAGCCAACGCACACCCAAACTGCCACTGCGCGATCCTGACAGGCGCGGGCGGTTGGTTTTCTGCAGGCAGCGACCTCAAGGAACTGGCCGGTTGTACCGCAGAGCAAATGGTGAGCATCGAATCTGCCAAGGCAGAACTGGCCCGGGTCATCGGCGAGGTGGATATCCCCGTGATCGCTGCCGTTTCCGGATTTGCCCTAGGAGGCGGTCTCTCGCTGGCTGCCGCTTGTGACTATGTGGTCGCCGACCTGAATAGCAAATGGCAGATGCCCGAAGTGGCCAACGGATGGCTCCCGCCTTGGGGAATCGAGCCAGTTATCAGACGTTGCGGCGAAGTCGCCGCGAGGCATATATTGTGGGGCGCCGAATCGCTCGACGGGCGTGAAGCGCAGTCGATAGGACTGGTGGATATCGTGACCCACCCGGATGGGGCAAGAGACCGCGCCAAGAAGCTCGCAGAAAAAATTGCCTCGCTTCCGCCGGTCTCTGTGCGAGCGGTCAAAGCCTACCAGCGTTCATCCGATCGAACGAGCATGAACTGCGCTGACGATCTTGCCTCTCGCACTTTTCAGGCGCATTGCGCCACTGACCAAGCTCGCCTCACCCTCTCAAGATTTGGAAACGCTAAATGAGAAAAATTACTACGGCCGAAAAGGCTGTTGCGAACATTCCTGACGGAGCAACCGTCGCCATCGTTGGCGTCATCGGCTGGATTACGCCGGACAGCTGCCTCGCGGCGCTTGGGCGCCGATTCCGGGAAAGCGCGAGCCCCAGGAACCTGACCGCCTATCTTCCCGTAGGAACCGGTGACGCCATGCGCATTCCTGGCATGGATCACCTCGCCCAGGAAGGACTGCTCAAGCGTGTCGTTTCTGGTTCATATCTCAACCCTGTTCACCCAGACACCGGGAAGCGGCCCGAAATGATGCGGCTGATCCGTGAGAACAAGGTTGAGGCCTATAGCTGGCCGATCGGGGCAACCATGCACTGGCTGCGGGAAGTCGCCCGCAAGTCACCAGGTTACTTGACCAAAGTGGGCCTCGGTACTTACATAGATCCCGACAACGGCGGCGGAAAGTTCAACGAGTCGGCTAAAGAAGATCTGGTCAAAAAAGTGCAGTTCGAAGGCCAGGAATACCTGTTCTACCCGACCTGGCCTATCAACTACGCATTCATCCGGGCCTCGAGTTCGGATGAGTTTGGTAACCTGAGTTGGGAGGATGAGGCGCTCATGTCCTCCAATATTGCCCTGGCAATCGCGGCAAAGGCCAGCGGGGGAAAAGTCATCGCTCAAGTACGCCGAATTGTTAAACGCGGCCTGCGAGAGGCGCCTCAGGTTCGCTTGCCGGGAGTTTTCGTGGATACGGTCGTGGAAGATTCCAAGCAGTTCATGGTTACAGACACCGCTTTTGACCGGGCCTACCTTGGCGGGCAACCGATGCCGCCGATCGTGAACAGTCTCCCGATGCTTGCATTTGGCCCGGACAAAATTGCTGCCTATCGCGCCGCGCTGGAAGTCAAGCCCCAAAGGCTCAGCATCCTGGGATTTGGCGCCTCGTCGGACATACCGCTCGTCATGGCCGAATATGGAATGCTGACCCCGGCGAATGTCAACGACTACTGGTTCACAACAGAGCACGGCTCATTCGGTGGGGTGGTCATGAGCGGGTGGCAATTCTCGGCGAACGCGAACCCGGAGGCTATCCTGGATGGCGTCACGCAGTTCGACGTCATAGACGGAGGCCTCTGCGAATTTGCTGCCCTGGCCTTTGCAGAGTTTGATGCAGCAGGTACCGTCAACGTCAGCAAATTCGGAATCGCAAATCCAGGTGCTGGCGGCTTTATCGACATTGCCGAAAACGCCAAGCAGCTCGTTTTCTGCGGTACGTTCACCACTGGCGGATTGCAGGTGGAACTGAATCAGGGCCGTCTGCGGATACTGCGCGAAGGCAAGGTGAGGAAGTTCGTCCAGCAGGCATCACACATCACCTATCGGGTGTTCGACGGCGTCAAGCGAAGAGGCCAAAGCGCAATGATCATTACGGAGCGTGCGGTTTTCAAGGTAGATGCAGATGGACTGACGTTGACCGAACTTGCCCCCGGGATTGACATCCAGACTCAAATTCTGGACCAGATGGACTTTGCGCCGGTTCGAATCGCCCCTGACCTCAAGTGCATGGATTTGACCAGACTTGATCCGACTGCCATGCCAGCGATCGCGGCAATTTAGGAGGATGAAAAAAATGGCAAGAGCACATGCCACCGATTGGCATCCTAAAAAACTTGAGCGGTTTCGCGACGGAACGGTGCTGCCCGCGCACGTCCTTGCATTGCGCCAGGACCTTTCATTCGACGAACCGCGGATGCGGGCATTGACCCGGTACTACCTCGACGCCGGTGCGGGCGGCGTGGCGGTGGGTGTCCACACGACCCAATTCGGGATTCGCGCCAAAGGCCTGTACGAGCCCGTATTGCGCAGGGTATCCGAAACTGTGGCTGAGTTTGGGAACGATTCAACACTCAAGGTAGCTGGCGTAACCGGCAAAACGGCGCAGGCCCTCGACGAGGCGGATATCGCCCGGGGTCTGGGTTATGACGCCGCACTGCTGAACGTCGCTGCGTTCGCAGGTGCTTCGGAGGATGAGATCCTGCAGCATTGCAAAGCTGTGGCGGACACCATGCCCATCATCGGGTTCTATTTATTGACGGAGGTTGGCGGTATCGTTCTGTCCAGGGAATTCTGGCGCCGGTTCTGCGAAATAGAAAACGTAGTCGGCATCAAGGTTGCACCCTTCAACCGATACCGGACCATCGACGTGGCTCATGGGCTGGTGCAAGCGGGTGCCGAGAAGCGCATAACCCTGTACACGGGAAACGACGACCACATCATTCTGGACTTGCTGACGCCGTTCCTTGTGCGCCGCGGAGACGAAACCGTCGCTGTCGAGATGAAGGGCGGCCTCCTGGGCCATTGGGCCATCTGGACCCTGCGTGCGGTCGAGATTTTTAACCTGATACGACGCGCGGCTCAAAGCGAGCGCATAGACAGGAGCTTGCTGGCCCTGGATTCGATCGTGACCGACTGCAATCGCGCCATCTACGACTCACAGCACGACTTCAAGGGCTGCATTCCAGGCTGTCATGAGGTGCTAAAGCGCCAAGGTTTGTTCGAGGGCACCTGGTGCCTCAATCCCGAGGAGTGCCTCAGCCCCGGCCAGGCAGAGCTTATTGATCAAGTCTATCGCGATTATCCGGATATGAACGACGATATGTTCGTCCGGCAGAATCTTAGCCGGTGGCTTTCCTGACTCCCCATCCTTTTCCAACTTCAACCACCCAACATCATGAGCGAAATTCTCAATCCCCGAAATTTTCCAGACCGATTCGAGAGCGTGGAGCATCTTGAAGATTTTCTGTCCACGCCGGGTCAAGCACTGGTAGACGATCTGAAAGCGGTCCAGGGCGACATCATCATCCTGGGCGTGGCCGGCAAGATGGGCGTGACGCTTGCGCGTATGGCCAAGCGTGCCGCGCCAGACAAGCGAATCGTGGGTGTTGCGCGATTCTCGGATCTGCGGGAAAAGGAAAAGCTTGAAAGCTGGGGTGTCGAAACCATCACCTGCGACCTCCTCGACCGCAATGCCGTTGCCACCCTGCCCAAGCTGCCGAACGTCATCTATATGGCGGGAAAGAAGTTTGGCACCGAGGGCGAGCAGGAAATGACCTGGGCGATGAACACGCTGGTTCCATCGATCGTCGCCGAAGCTTACAAGGAGTCGCGCATTGTCGCGTTCTCCACCATCCACATCTATCCCGGGGTTAGCGTTTTGCATCGTGGCTCATTGGAATCGGACCCGCCCATGGCCCGTCCCGGCGAATATGCGAACTCGGTCGTAGGCCGCGAGCGCATGTTTCAGTACTTCTCCAAAAAGTACGACACGCCCGGGCGCATCATCCGCCTCTCGTATTCGATCGACATGCGCTATGGCGTCCTTCAGGAGATCGCCAACTGGGTTCTGAATGACCAGGAAATCGACCTGACCACCGGACACGTCAACGTCATCTGGCAAGGTGATGCGAACTCCCAGATCCTGCGTTGTTTGCTTCACTGCGAAGTACCGTCGGCTCCGATCAACATCACGGGACCGGAAGTCGTCAGCGTCTATGACCTCGCCTTGCAGTTCGGGAAGATATTTGGCAAGACTCCGAAATTCAGAGGTGCGGAGCAGGACACGATCGTTGTGAACGGCGATCTGGCCGCTGACCTGTTTGGCTACCCTTCTGTGCCACTGCGCAAGATGGTTGCCTGGGTGTCGGATTGGGCGATCAACAAGAAGCCCTTGCTCGGCAAACCGAGCAAGTTTGAAGTCCATACGGGGAAGTTCTGAGGTGCCAATGGCGATCAAGAGATTCGCATTGCCAGGAGACATGTGAATGAAAAGCGAAAAGTTCAAACAGCTGGCCTGGCCCATTGGCATCCATGCGGCACTCCTGCTGATCTGGCAATGGGTAACCATGACCGGAACGGTGCCGAAGTTCATTCTTCCCGCACCAATCGACATGCTCGCGACACTGGCACAGCCGCACTATAAATGGCTGCTCCACCTTTCCACCACTGCCGCAGAGGTGGCGGGTGGCTATGTTCTGGCTGTGGTCGTGGGCGTGGCGCTTGCCTTGTTGACCTCTTGGTTCAAGTGGTTCGCGATGGCGGTGATGCCACTATTGGTGACGCTGAACATGATTCCGAAGATAGCCATGGCACCGCTGTTTATCGTCTGGTTGAGCTACGGCGTTATTCCCAACATCATCATCACGTTTACGATCTGTTTCTTCCCCATCGTGCTGACGACGGCACGTGGCCTCAAGGAGGTCGAGCCAGAACTGATCGATCTCGCCAGGGCGGTCAAGGCAACGCGCTGGCAGATATTCTCGAAAATCCAGTTTCCAAGTGCCTTGCCCTACATCTTTTCCGGCATGAAAGTGGCTACTGTCTTTGCAGTGGCCGGAGCGATCGTTGGCGAGTTCATCGGCTCTGAAAAAGGATTGGGCAACCTCATGCTCTCGGTTCAGGCGACGCTGGACACGGCAGCCATGTTCATGGCCGTCACCCTGATCACCCTCATCGGCGTCGCCCTGTATGGCGTCATTTTCGCGCTTGAGCGCTGGCTCGTCGTGCGCGACGCGCGACTGGAGTAGCAACATGACACAAGCATTCATACACCTGGACAAGGTCAGGAAGACCTACCGGACCCAAGATCAGGAGTTCCTGGCAGTTTCTGACGTAACCCTCGACATTGAGGAAGGTGAGCTGGTGTCGCTGGTCGGACCGTCCGGCTGCGGAAAATCCACCCTGTTGAAGATTCTGGCCGGCCTGCAAGGGTTTGACAGCGGCAAGGTGAACATCGGCAACCTTGCCAATCCGTTCACGCCCGGCCGTGATATCGGCATGGTGTTCCAACAACCTCTGTTGCTCAAGTGGCGCCGGATCATCGACAACGTCGTATTGCCTGCGGAGATCCTTGGCTTGCCGAAAAAGGCAACCTACGAGCGTGCCCGCGAACTGTTGAATTTGGTCGGGCTGGCGGGTTTCGAGCACAAATTCCCGTATGAGCTGTCCGGCGGCATGCAGCAACGCGCCGCTATTGCCCGAGCGCTTGTGCATGACCCGAAGCTTGTGTTGATGGACGAGCCGTTTGGCGCATTGGACGCCCTGACACGGGGAAAAATGAACCTCGAACTGCTCCGGATATGGAGCGAGTCGAAAAAAACAATCATTTTTGTCACTCACGGTATCCAGGAGGCGGTCTTCGTGGGAAGCAAAGTAGCCGTACTGTCCGCGCGCCCGGCGCGGATGGTTGATCACTTCACGGTAGACCTGCCGTATCCGCGCAACCTCGAACTCAAGACGCAAGAAGCATTCGGCGAATACACCCGACGAATCTACAAGCTTTTGGGCATGCATTAGCACGATCAATTCACTTTAACTTCCTTAGGAGACATCAATGAGCATCTCGAAAAAAAGGTATATTGCCGCCGTCCTCGCCTTGGCTGCCACCGCAAGTTGCCAAGCCCAGGACAAACTTAACTTTGTCCTGAACTGGTTGCCGGGTGCGGACCATGCGCCGATCTTCTATGCGCAGAAACTGGGATGGTACAAACAGGCCGGCATCGATCTCACCATAGAAAACGGCAAGGGCTCCGGGTTCTCGGCGCAAAAGGTTGCGGTCGGCGAAAGCCAACTGGGTATCGTGGACATGATGACGGCGTTCGATGTGCGTGGAAAAGACGCCAAGATGACCGCCGTGATGGCGATCTACGCCAATTCACCGTTCGGGTTTTACTGGAAAAAAAGCTCGGGCATCAAGACTCCGAAAGACTTCATCGGCAAGAAGATCGGTACCCCGCCAGGCGATGCGGTGCGCACGGTCTGGCCTGCTATTGCAAAGTCCTTCGGCATCCCGGAAAACAGCATCACATGGGTGAACGTATCGCCAGAAGGAAAAATCGCCGCGCTGCAGTCGGGCGCCATCGATATCACGTCGCACTTCTATAGCGTTCACTATGTCTATGAGCGAACGTTCGGACAAGACCTGGGCTTCGTTGCCATGCGGGATGTCGGATTCAACCCATACAGCAACGCCATTTTTGCGAATCCGAAAGCGGCCAGAGAGAAGGCAGCCGCCATAAAGAAGTTTGTTTCAGTCACCCAAAAAGCCTACGTCACGTGCATCAAAAGCCCGGCGCCATGCGTGGAAGCGCTTTCGCAAGCTGCCAGCCAGAAACCTGATGACGTGGCGGCAAGCTGGAACAACACCAAAGTCCTGCTCATCGACGAAAACTCGAAGAAGATTGCATTTGGCTACTTTGACCCAGCGCGAATGGTGAGCGACTACAGCCTGGCAAAAGACGCTTACAAGGACATGAAGGACTTTGCCATCACTGACTTCTACAGCAATGACTTTCTGGACAAGACGCAGAAGGTCAAGTGAAGCCGGTTTTGCGTATTCCGGTCGATCGTGACCGCAACAACATTGGCGCGTCAGGCTTTCAGAGCCCTCAGGACGTTCTCGGCGGCGGCCGGGTTGATGGAGCGGCCCACGTCATGCAGGATATCGACTTTGAGCACGTGGCTTTCGTCGGTGTGCGTGTCGATGGCGACTTCGCTGCAGGCCGCGCCATAGGCACAGTAGCAAAACGGTCGGCCGGTGAGGGTGGTTTTGTCGTAATGGATTTTGGACGTGCGGTAAAAGCCGTCGCTCCAGAGCTGGATGCGGTTAGCGTGGGCCTGTTTCACCACGTCGGCACCAACAAGTATGTGTTCGGGTTCCACCGAGCCCGAAATATCTGTTTAGCTCACTGCCGCCGAAACTCGGACACTCCCAAATTCAGTTCAATCGATTTGTCAGATGTCCAAGCAACTTGCTGAGTTGCAACGCTTCCCGTGCATTAAGGCTTTCGGCCAGGCCCTCATGGAATTCAATTGCCTTTTGGGAAAGCTTGCCAAAAAGAACCAGTCCACTATCGGTAATGAAGACCAGAACTCGCCGGCTGTCTTCATCATCTACGATTCGTTGTACCAGACCCGCTGCAACCATTCGGTCGATGAGCTTGGTCATGGTCGGAGGATTCATGCTGAGTTGCTGAGCCAACTCGCCAATCGGAAGCCCTCTTTCGTCCGAGAGCTTATCCAGCACCCGCCATTGCTCTGCGGATGCACCAACTTCCGAAAGCACTCGGTCCAAGTTTCTTGAGACACGACGTTGTGCCTGTTCGAGCATTAAGGTGATGTCTATCGATGCCATGCTGGTACTTGCAATTTGCTTCGATTCTAGCGTTAGTTGCCGCAGAAAGTAATCCACTTTATACTGACTTACCTCAATCCAGACTCAGATCGGCATGCTGAACAGCCAACAAAGCGATGGAACGTTTGCGCCCCGCTACCGATTCGGCATGTCTCGACCAGGGTCTCGCAAATCGTTTCCGTTCTCTCAGGATTGGGAGGACGATTCATTCTCGATAGGGCTCTTTGTCCCGATGATCGGGGTGGCGGGAATCTGGGGACCGTCTGCGATTGCATGCGCCACCCTGGCCGCCGAGGAGATAAATCAAGCCGGCGGCCTACTTGGCCGGGAAGTCAAACTTAAATGCTTCAATGCCTCGGATGAGGTTGAGGACGTCGCCCAAATGACTCGCGAATTGGTCGACTCGGGAAGCATTGGCGCCATCGTAGGCATGCACACGAGTTCCGTTCGTCGCGCGGTCATTGAGGGCTGTCGGGGACGTTTGCCCTACGTGTACACGGCTTTGCATGAAGGGGGCGAGCGGTCGCCTGGTGTCTACACCATTGGCGAGACACCGAACAGGCAATTGCAGCCGGCCATCGACATGTTCGTGAATCAATGGCGCGCCCGGCGCTGGATGTTCATCGGGAATGACTACGAGTGGCCATGGATATCGCATCGACTGGCAAGAAGCTATGTTAGTCAGTCTGGTGGCATGGTTCTTTCCGAGGACTACGTGCCATTTGGTGCGGAGGACTTCGATGCAGTCCTGCAGAAGATTCAGGACGTCAAGCCGGACGCCGTTTTGCTCTCACTGGTGGGCCAGGATGCCATCGACTTCAATCGCGCTTTCGGACAGGCAGGCCTAAGTCACAGCATTCTGAGGCTATCGTGCGCCGTCGAGGAAAACATCCTGTTGGCCATTGGTGAAGGCAACGCAGATAACCTTTTTGTCAGCTCCGGATACTTCGGGGCCTTGACAGACGACGCCAACATGAGCTTCAAGGAGCGTTACCACCAGCGCTTTGGACAGCGGGCTCCAACCCTGAATTCGCTTGGCCAGTCCAATTACGAGGGAATTCACTTTGCCGCGGCTCTTGCACTAAGGGCACTTGAGCAGGGAAATAACAGGCCGCTCGAATACAAGGGAGTCCGCGGCATCGGTTGGACCAGCAACTCCGTCATCAGCTATCCCGTTCATCTGGCCCGCGCTGACGGGCATCTATTTCGCGTCGTCAAGAGTTTTTGAGCCAAGCGCTTAGCGCTCAGATCCAAGGGTAAACACCAGCTATTTTAGTTTCCAAGGAAAGTAATAATACTTTCCATAGAAATCAAATTGCGCCTCAGTGGTGCCTCTAAGTTAGGGATTTGGTGTGGCTCTACTCGCTTGGATAGTTCTTGCAATTGTTGGCATCGTGGTCGGTATTGCATTCCTGCAACGCTTCTACCGCAAGTCAACGCGTGACACGGCACTCTTGCGCACCGGAGCTGGCGGACAAAGGGTGGCTCTCGATGGGGGCTTCTTTGCGCTTCCCATATTGCACCGTGTCGATGAAATCAACATGCGGGCTCATCGTGTGGTCCTGACGCGGTCAGGAGAAAGCGGCCTTCTCACCGAAGACAGATTGCGTGTTGACGTCACGATGGAGTTCCGGGTACGAGTGAATGCTGACCCGGGTGGTGTGGCGGCTGCCGCACAAACTTTTGGTGCAAGGGCTCTGCGCTCTGATGAGCTTGGTCGCATGCTGGAAGGTCGGTTTGCCGACGTGATTCAGTCGTGTTCCGCAGTCAGAACCCTGGACGCCTTGCATGAACAGCGAGCCGAATATGTGAGCGCGGTACGGGAAGCCCTGGCGCAAGAGTTGAATGAAGACGGACTGCGCCTGGAGTCGGTTGCTTTGGTTAATTTCGACCAGACACCGTTCTCGGCACTCAATGAGAATAACGTCTTCAATGCTGTTGGAATGCGCAAGCTGGCAGAAATTGTGGCAACCAACAAAAAGCGTCGCGCCGAGACCGAGTCCGATGCTGAAATTTCCGTCGCCCAAACGCAGTTGCTGACAACCAGGCGGCGTATTGAGCTCAATCTCGAACAGGAGCAGGCACAAATCGGGCAGCGCCAGGAAATTGAGAACAGTCGTACCCGAAGTGAAGCCGAGATGTCCCGGGCCAAGGAACTGGCTCAACTGGCTGTAGAGAAAGCACGATTGGACAGGGAGCGAGAACTCTCTGCGTCACAAATCGAGCGCGACCATGAACTGGACAAGGCCCGGTTGCAGGCCAGGCTGGCTTTGGAGATACAGCGGGTCAATCAGGCCATTGAGTTGTCGCGACATCAGGAGGCTGAAGCACTGGCGTCGATTGAAGGTGAACGCGCAAGAACGAAACTGCTGCTTGAGCAGGAAGGTGGCATCACTGAGCGAGAAAAGGCTGTGCAGCAGCGCCAGCATGAGCTTGCGCTGGCGCGCATTGCGCTGGACTCCGAGACCGATTCAATGCGAGTCAAAGCCGAGGTTTCGCGATTGCTCGAAACGGCGCAGGCCGACGCTGACGCCGTGCGTGTAAAAGCTGCCGCCCAGGAAGCCAGCATGGTTGCAGAAGCTGCCGGTGCGGCGGCACGAATCTCGGCGGACAACGCACAGACTCCGGAGCTCATGGACCTGCGCCTGCAAATGGCGCGCCTTGAAGCTCTGCCAAAACTGGCCGAGAAGATGGTCAAGCCGCTGGAGAAGATTGAATCGATTCGCATCAATCACCTGTCAGGCATGAGTGGGTCGCAAGGCGGCATGGGTGCCGGAACTTCAGGCCCCATGGATGCAATTTATGACATGGCACTGAACCTTCCAATGCTCAAGAAGCTGGGCGAATCGATGGGTGCGGACCTTGACCTGAATATTCCCCAACTCGCCCGAGCCGAGTCCGACCACTTTCGCGCAACCGTTGACCATCAAAAGGCGCGCGGCACGAGCACTTCCGGCCCCTCCAACCCCTCCAACCAAACTTAAGGAGTATTGACATGACCATAACCCGCAGAAATATATTAGTGAAAGGCTCAATGCTGACGGCTGCCACTTCAATGGCGCCGTTCGCTTGGGGTGCTGACCCCATCAAGCTGGGTAGTCTGCTTGATACATCAGGCAATTTTGATGGCTACGGCAAACCCATGAACATGGCCGCTGATTTGGCGATTGATGAAATTAACAAAGCAGGTGGGCTGCTCGGTCGTCAAGTCAAGAAGATTGCTTATGACACCCAGTCGAATATGGCGCTGTACACGAAGTATGCGCAGCAGATTACAAAGCAGGACAAGGTCGATGTCGTCATCGGAGGCATTTTGTCGGCCTCTCGGGAAGCCATTCGCCCGCTGCTCAATCGTGAAAAAGTTCTGTATGTGTACACGCCCCTGTACGAAGGTGGTGTTTGTGACTCCAATACTTTCCTGGTCGGCACCACGCCAGCGCAGCAAGCTGAGGTTCTCGTGCCCTACGCCATGAAGAAGTGGGGCAAGAAGGCGTACATCCTTGCCGCCGACTATAACTACGGCCAATACATGGCCAAATGGTTCCAGAGATATCTGGCTGAAAACGGCGGGCAGGCGGTGAGCGTTGATTTCTTCCCTCTGGACGTTGCCGACTTCAATTCCACCATTGCAAAAATTCAACAGGCCAAGCCCGACCTTGTCATCAGCGCTCTGGTGGGTGGTGCGCACTTGTCTTTCTATCGGCAATGGGCAGCAGCCGGCATGAAGGCAAAAATACCGATGGCATCGACGACGCTGGGTATTGGCAATGAGCACCAGGTGCTCACCGCCGAAGAAGGCGACGGCATATTGGTGGCGGACAACTATTCACCAGAATTGAAATCAGCTGCCAACACGAAGTTCCTTGAGGCGTGGGGTCGAATGTACCCAGGAAACACCAAAGCCATCCATGAGCTGGCAGTGTCGCACTATCAAGGCATCAAACTGTGGGCTGAGGGCGTGAAACGCGCGGGGAGCTTGAAGCATGACAAGGTGGTCGCCGCAATGGCGTCTGGCATCTCCATTGAGGGGCCTTCCGGCAAAGTGACCATTGACGGTCAGACGCATCATGTGACCCTCGACGTACACATGATGGAAATGCGAGGCCAAAAACTGAAGGAACTGCAGTCTTTCGCTCAACGGGGACCGAAAGACACCCAGGCCGTGTGCGACCTGCGCAAAGACCCGAAATCGAGCATTCAGTACGAGATAAAGATTTAAAGACAGCTCACGCAGTTTTGAATCGCCAGCGTGCAGGCCGAACACCGGCCTGCACAACCCAAATTTCTCACTGAACCGTCATGGACCTCATTGTCGTCAGTCTGCTCGAACTCGCCTATACGATTTCGACCCTCGCATTGGCCTCGGCGGGCCTGGCGCTGATTTTTGGTCTGATGCGGGTCATCAACCTGGCGCATGGCGAATTCATCGTACTCGGGGGATATGCGACCATTGTTGCTCTCAAATTGGGCTGCAACATCTGGGTTGCGATGCTCATCGTGGCACCGATTGCAGTGGGGATATTCGGTTTGCTGGTGGAGCGAATCGTGATTCGATGGCTCTATGGTCGCACCGTCGACACGATGCTGGCGACTTGGGGCCTGTCCCTTGCCATGTCAGGGGGCCTGTCAATGATATTCGGAGCCACCACATCGGGCGTTCCCAATCCACTCGGACCGCTGGAAATCGGGCAATTCCGAATGGGCGGATACAGCCTGTTCGTTATCGTCATAACGCTGGTCCTGATGGCAGGTCTCTACCTGGTACTGCGCTACACCCGCGCTGGTCTTATTGTTCGTGGTGCCATGCAATCGGCTGAAGTGTCGGCGTCGCTCGGACACTCAACCCAGAAGATCTACATGACCACTTTTGTCGTCGGAAGCATGGTGACCGGCCTGGCCGGGGGCATCCTCTCGCCCCTGGTAGCGCTGGCCCCAAATGCGGGTGGCCAGTTCATCGCCAAGGCGTTCATTACCGTGATTACCGGCGGTGCTTCGGTGGTCACCGGAACCGTGGCCGCAAGCGTCTTGCTGGGTACCGTCGCCAAAGTCTTTGAACTGCTGGCGACGCCCGTGGTCGGTGAAATGGCCTTGCTCCTGGCGGCGGTGGCACTGCTCCGCATGCTGCCTCAGGGTATTACCTCGCGCTGGTTCAGAGGGGCTGCATGAAAACGCCTCAACTTCCGCTGCGGAGCAGTCGTCGAGTCGTCCATATCTCGGGTGCCACACAAGATGGGATACCCATGTCCTGGTGGACCGGATTCAGTTTGACGCTGTTGCTGCTGGTACTGGCCCCGTTGGTTATCAGTGAGTATTCGTTGACGCTCCTGGCTATTTATGCCTTGCTGGCGCTCTCGTTGGCTTTCGTGTGGGGTATCGGCGGAATACTTTGTTTTGGGCAGGCGGCGTTTTACGGTCTGGGTGCTTACACGTACGCAGTAGCGTCCATCAACTTCGGTGAATCGACGGGTGCGCTTTTGTTGGCTGTTGTTGTGGCTGGGGGTGCGGCGCTGGCACTTGGCGCCATGATGTTTTATGGCCGCATCGGCGATGTCTATCTGGGGGTCATCACCTTGGTGGTAACCCTGTTGCTTTTCAAATACGCCAACAGCACTGCGGGCGAAGCCTATGTCATCGGCACCGCAAGGCTTGGCGGCTTCAACGGCATACCGGGTTTTGCGCCGCTCAACGTCCCCGGTCTGGCCGATGTTCCGGTGGCCGGACTGGCGCTCTACTACGTGGTGATGGTGTGTCTCCTTGCTGGCTGGCTGCTTTTACGGTGGATATGCGCAAGACCCTTTGGACGCCGGTTGGTCGGCATCCGGGAGAACGAGTTGCGAGCCGAATTGTTGGGCTATGACGTGCGCCTGGCAAAGACACTGGCTTTTGGTATGGGTGGTGCGTTGGCGGGGCTGGCAGGCGTGTTCTACGCCTGCTGGGCGGAGATTGTCACCCCCGAGGTCTTTTCACTCGGCGTTTCAGCAGAAGTCATTATTTGGGTCCTGGTTGGCGGATTGGGAACCTTGTGGGGACCCATGCTTGGCGCGGTTCTTCTGGGAGCGCTAAAGGGCTACCTCGGCAGTCAACAACTGTTCGACAACGCGGTAGTCATGGGTCTGTTGCTCGTTGTGGTTGTCTTGTTTCTGCCAAATGGCGTTCTGCCGACCTTCACTCGCGCTTTGAACTCCTATCGAAATCGTCATTCGCAAACCTCCGTCCCGGGAAAAAACGATGACGCCTGACACTGT
The DNA here is from genome assembly GCA_964371235.1 of uncultured Polaromonas sp. Lineage (GTDB taxonomy): Bacteria > Pseudomonadota > Gammaproteobacteria > Burkholderiales > Burkholderiaceae_C > Polaromonas. The sequence goes on along the minus strand of CAYJMW010000021.1, from coordinate 5,533 downwards.
TGTGGAGGCCACCGGCGTGGTAATGCGCTTTGGCGGCGTTACCGCCGTGAATGGTGTCTCCATGAAGCTGCGCCGTAACGAGTTGCGCTGCCTGATTGGACCCAACGGAGCCGGGAAATCAACCTTCTTCAAATGCCTGAGTGGCCAGCTCACGCCCACAGAAGGCGAAATCGTCCTCAACGGTGAGCCCACTGCCGGACGATTGGTCCATGAAATTGCGCGCCATGGCGTCGCCGTCAAAACGCAGGTTCCCAGCCTGATGAACGGACTTACTGTCCATGAAAATCTCTGGCTTGCGGCACGTTCTATTCCGACCCGGACGCGCTCAGAGGTTCTGGCCAGGGTTGACGCACTGATTGACCAGCTGGGGCTGGGGCCACACGTGTGGAGCGCAGCGGGCTCGCTGGCCCACGGGCAGCGTCAGATTGTGGAGCTCGGTGTGGTGCTGGCGCCTGACCCCTGGCTTGTGTTGCTGGATGAGCCCGCGGGGGGCTTGACCCGCGACGAGGTGGAAAGGATGGCCGAACTAGTGACGGAGCTTACCGTCAGCGCCACCGTGGTCGTGGTCGAACATGACATGAACTTTGTGCGAGCGATCGCCCAGACTGTGACGGCGTTTCATCGCGGCCGAATCCTGGCCGAAGGAACCGCGGGTGAAGTGCTGGCAAACGAACGGGTTCGAGACGTCTACCTCGGCAAGCATCATGGAGAACACAAATGAGCGCAGTTTTGGCCCATCAGGAAGTATTGGCGCTTCAAGTTGAAGGAATCGAGGCAGGCTACGGCTCGATGACGGTTTTGCGCGGCCTCAGTCTGCATGTTGGCAGGAGTGAAATCGTCGGTGTTCTGGGTGCCAACGGCATGGGCAAAAGCACGCTCATGAAAACCCTGGCCGGGGTACTGGAGGTCAGGGCTGGTTCGATTCGTGCCGATGGGGTCGAAATCAATGCGCTGGCCCCCCACTCGCGTTCGCGCCTGGGCATCAGCTACGTGCAACAGGGCCGGGGCATTCTGGCCACTCTCACGGCCCGCGAGAACCTCAGGATGGCATGGTCCCGCGCCTTGGGAGAGCCAGAGGAAACATCCATCAACCGGGTTCTGGGCTTGTTTCCCCGGCTGGAGCCTCTTTTGGACCGCAAGGGTGGCGCGCTCTCCGGAGGCGAACAGCAATTGCTGGCGCTGGCGCGCGCCCTTGTGCCGCAGCCCTGGTTGCTGTTGCTTGACGAGCCGACCGAGGGTATTCAACCCAACATCATCGATGAGATGGCGCAGACGCTGGTCCAGCTGCGGGACCGCGAGTCCATTTCCATTCTGGTCGCCGAGCAGAACCTCGATTTCATTCTGGACTGTGCCGACCGGGTGTTGATGCTCGAGAAAGGGGCCATCGTTCAGGAGTATTCGGTAGCCGAATTGCGTTCACCGCAGGCACTGGACAGATTGCTCGGATGGGGCGCTGCCAGGTCAACACGAGCTGGCGCCAAGGGGCCTGTCAGCGCCAGCCCCGTCGCCGCTTCACCCAAAGGTACTGCCGCGCCACAACCGGTGCCGTCAAAACCCACACACAAGGAGAACACCATGGCCCTTCGCCGACCCAGCATCGACCAATTGCGCGAACTTACCCGTGGATTGCACATGAATCTGCCCGACGCTGAATTGGCCCAATATCTCGAGCAGATGGAGGGCAGTTTTGCCGCTTACGACCGCATTGAGCAGTTGCCTGACTTCCTTCCCGAAGTGGTCTATCCGAGAACCCCTGGCCGGCGTCCTGCGGCCGAGGAGAACCGGATGAACGCCTGGTACGTCAAGGCAGAAGTCCGCGGGGCCGACAGCGGACCCCTGCGCGGCAAGCAGGTTGTTCTCAAAGACAACATTGCGCTGGCCGGCGTGCCCATGATGAACGGCGCGTCGACGTTGGAGGGCTACGTTCCAGACATTGACGCGACGGTGGTTCGACGCATTCTTGACGCGGGTGGAACCATTGTTGGCAAGGCCCATTGCGAATACTTTTGTCTCTCAGGGGGAAGCCATACCAATGCAACCGGACCGGTGCACAACCCCTGGCGCATGGGCTACAGTGCCGGGGGTTCCTCCTCCGGCTGTGCTGCCCTGGTGGGTGCGGGCGAAATCGGGATGGCAATTGGTGGTGACCAGGGCGGGTCCGTTCGCATCCCGGCGGCTTTTTCCGGATGCTACGGCATGAAGGGTACGCATGGACTGGTGCCCTACACCGGTGCCATGCCGATTGAGGCGACCATCGACCACCTGGGGCCGATCACGGCCTCGGTAGCCGACAATGCCCTGCTTTTGGAGGTCATTGCCGGAGAAGACGGGCTGGACCCACGGCAATACAGTCCCAAGACGGCGCGTTACACCGACGCCTTGTCCCGGGGGGTGCAGGGATTGCGCATTGGCTTGGTGCGCGAGGGCTTTGGCCAGGTAGGCGCGACAGCGGGAGTTGACGAGAAGGTTCGTGCAGTTGCTGACGCGTTGGCGCGATTGGGGGCAAGAGTCGCAGAGGTCAGCGTACCGATGCACCTGGACGGGCCGGCCATCTGGACTCCCATCACACTGGAGGGGCTACAGGCGCAGATGATGCATGGCAATGGCATGGGCTTCAACTGGCGCGGCATGTACATGACAAGCCTGATGGACAAACATGCGGGATGGCGTGCGCGTGCCGATGAATTGTCTCCGTCACTGAAGTTGTCGATGTTTGTTGGTGAATGGTTTATCCGCAACCATCGAGGCCGTTTTTACGCCAAGGCACAGAACCTGTCGCGCCAGCTCAGAATCGCCTACGACCGGGCACTGGACGAATATGACCTGTTGTTGATGCCCACCGTTCCGATGACGGCGCAGCCGATTCCCGAACCTGGGGCACCACTGGCCGAAATCATTGCCCGCGCTTTCGAGATGGTGGGCAACACCGCGCCCTTCAATGCCACCGGGCATCCGGCCATGAGTATCCCTTGTGGATTGCTTGGTGGTTTGCCGGTGGGCGCGATGTTGATTGGGAAATATTGGGACGAGTTCACCATCTATCGTGCAGCGGCGGCGTTCGAGGGGGTGGGGGACTGGAGGACGCTGTGAGCGGTAATCCGTTTTCCAGCTTCACGACGCGCTCCGACATCGCGGCGCAACGCCCGATTGGCGATTTGTCGCATGTGAAGGGTCTGTCGACGCCAGAGCTGTCAAACGACACGATAGGGGATTTGCTCGACAAGGCAGTGCAAACGTGGGGCAATCGTGAAGCCTTCGTATTTCTGGAGCACAAGGTGCGCTGGACCTGGCGGCAGTTCCAGGTGGAAGTCGACAGGGTGGCGGCTGGTCTCTTGTGCCTGGGCGTTCAGCCCGGTGAGCGCGTTGGCATTTGGTCGCCGAACCGTCCAGAGTGGGTGCTCGTTCAATTCGCCACGGCCCGAATCGGCGCGGTGCTCGTCAACATCAACCCGGCCTACCGGGTTTCGGAACTGGAGTACGCGCTCAACAAAGTCGGAGTGAAAGTTCTGATTTGTGCGCAGGGGATGAAGACAACCGACTATCTTGCAATGCTCCGGGATATTGCGCCCGAGCTGAAGGATTCGGTGGCAGGCCGGCTCAAACTCGCTCGGCTGCCGGCGCTGCAGACCATCGTCCAGTTCTCCAGGGAGCGCCATAGCGGAACATTTACCTTTGACCAGCTTCTTGGCATGGGAGGACCCGCTCAAATGGCTCGGGTGGCAATCGTTGGCCGGTCATTGAAGTGCCATGACGCCATCAATATTCAATTCACCAGCGGGACGACGGGGCATCCCAAGGGGGCCACCCTGTCTCATCACAACGTGGTGAACAACGCCCGTTTTACAGCAGGCGCAATGCGGCTTGACGCCAGCGACTGCCTTTGCGTTCCAGTGCCCCTGTATCACTGCTTTGGGATGGTGCTCGGTGTGCTGGTCTGTACATCAAGTGGCAGTTGTATGGTTTTCCCAGGGGAGTCTTTCGACCCGGTTGCGACATTGGCCGCGGTGTCGTCCGAACGTTGCACCGCACTGCACGGTGTTCCAACCATGTTTGTGGCCATGCTGGGGGTGCCCAGTTTCTCGCAGTTTGACCTGTCTAGTTTGCGAACTGGCGTCATGGCGGGTGCTCCCTGTCCGATTGAAACCATGAAGCGCGTGGTCTCTGACATGCACATGCCCGAGGTCACCATTGCCTACGGCATGACCGAAACATCGCCAATTTCATTTCAAAGTGCAGTTGAAGACAGCCTTGAACGAAGGGTAAGCACTGTGGGCAGGGTGCAGCCCCATCTTGAGGTGAAAGTTGTTGACGAAGCGGGCCGAACCGTGCCGGTAGGGGCCAATGGTGAACTGTGGACCAGGGGCTATTCGGTGATGCGGGGCTATTGGGGCGATGAGGAAAAAACCCGTGAATCCATTGTCGACGGCTGGATGCGTACCGGCGACCTGGCGACGATTGATGCGTATGGCTACTGCAATATCGTCGGTCGTCTCAAAGACATGCTGATTCGGGGCGGGGAGAACATTTATCCCCGGGAGATTGAAGAATTTTTATATGGACATCCCTCGATTACTGAAGTTCAAGTGTTTGGGGTGCCCGACAGCCGATATGGTGAGGAAATTTGCGCCTGGATAGTGCTCAAGCCTGGCGCCAAAGTCTCGGAGGATGCCATTCGGGACTACTGCCGAGGGCGGATTGCACACTATAAAGTGCCGCGATACGTCCGGTTCGTCGAGGCGCTTCCGATGACAGTCACGGGCAAGGCTCAAAAATTTGTCATGCGCGACGCAATGATTGAGGAATTGGGCTTGGCTGTGGCACGTACTGCCTGAGCGGTTTTGAATCTGCTTTTCAGATTCGCCGCCAGTTGCTTTGGGCACCAAACCGGCACCCGGTGAAAAATTCCGGATGTCGGTTTTTGAGCCGTGGTAGTCCTGGGTTGGTTGCGCATCCTGGGGGCGGTTTCAGTAGCTTCCACCAGCCAGCGCCCGCAGCACATTCTCCGCAGTCGCTGGTGCGGTGAGCAACACTGGCTTCTTGCCACCTCGGGCAGTAGCGACAGCATCCTTGATTGCCTCCCACACACTGATCGCCAGCATCAGCGGCGGCTCGCCCACGGCCTTGCTGCCAAACACGGTGTCTTCGCGATTGGCCTCGGTCCACAGCGCCACCTTGAAGTGTTCTGGCACATCACCCGCGGTGGGAATCTTGTAGGTGCTGGGTGCGTGGGTGCTGAGCTGGCCATTGCCTGCCCACACCAGTTGCTCGGTGGTGAGCCAGCCCACGCCCTGCACAAAGCCGCCTTCAATCTGCCCGATGTCGATCGCCGGGTTGATGGAGCGGCCCACGTCATGCAGGATATCGACTTTCAGCACGCGGCTTTCGCCGGTCAATGTGTCGATGGCGACTTCGCTGCACGCTGCGCCGTAGGCAAAGTAGAAAAACGGCCGGCCGGTGAGGGTGGTTTTGTCGTAATGAATTTTGGGCGTGCGGTAAAAGCCGTCGCTCCAGAGCTGGATGCGGTTGGCGTGGG
>CAYJMW010000020.1:12355-56545 GCA_964371235.1 uncultured Polaromonas sp. | reverse complement strand
ACGGCCATGCAGCGCAAGGAGCAGCTTTAACGCCATGTGCTTTTCTGCGGGTGTCATGTCATTGTAAGAACTACGGATAGGAAATTCAACCGCATGAGGCCAAGTATCGCGCCTTCGATCAACATCAAGACCCGCGCTTTGCAGGCAGTGATGCCAGGTTTGGCAAGTTGGCCATCACAAAATGCGGTCTGAGAGAGCAATTTCGGCTGCACCACCGACCACAAGCGCAGGCTCACCCCAAGGCAGTTCTGAAGCGCCGGTTTGGAGTTCACCAGTCAGTTGATGCGCTGATCGACCTCGTAGTCGGGTGCCGCTTGCGTTGCCACATCCCAATCGGGCACTGCGTCCACGGCCTCCCCCGCCTGCGCATCACAGTCGTCCCAAAGCGGTGGCCCTCGCACCGGGGATATGTGCGGGGCCTGGGAGTCCACCCCGATGTGCTCCAGGATCTTGCGCACCTCGGCACCATCGGTGATGAACGCGATGAGGCGCATCTGCCCTGCGCAGATCGGGCATACCAGTGGAAAAACCTCGTAGATTCTGGCGATCAGCACCGCCCACAGGTAGTGCGCCGGGAAGCGCTTGGCGGGTTCGGGTGCAGGCGGCTGGGCTGCACCAGGCGCACCGGCGGTAGCGGCACTTTGAGCTGCCGGGACTTGCGGGGCGCGCACCGGCACCGCCTGCGCCAGGGCCGTCACTGCCGCCCTCAGTGGCGAGTTCGGTGCCAGCACACCAAAGTAGAAGTAGCGGTGCCGGTGCGTGCGCGGTGGTGGCACCAGTGCGGCGATTCGGGCTATCAGCTCCAGCGGCGTGAGCACCAGGTCAGCTTGTTTGCCACCGGTCTGCGGCTTGGGGCAGTGGTAGACCAGATCAGCGCCGCGCTGGCGCAGTCGTTCCATGGCAAAGGGTGGGCGGGCGCAATACCTCAGCAGCCGTTCCAGCCCTGCGCGATCGGTGGCGGCGATGCACACACCGGCATCGACCGAGAAGCCGCTGTGCTGGTAGGCCAGCATCTCTTTGGCGTCAAAGCTCTCGATCAGGCCCCGGCCCACAAAGGCACGCAGGATGCGGGTGCGGGCAGCAATCTGCACCTGAGCCACGGCAGACCGATCGAGGCCGCTGGCTGGGTGAAAGATCACGCCCCCACCCGCCACCGCCTCAAACATTCCATCAACCACGCAGACATGAAAACGAAGTTTCAGTGGAGACTAACTTGTACCCAAGTTACGTCGTAACTAAAGTGAACATGCGTGTTCAGGCTGGAGCCAAAACGAAGTTTCAGTGAAGACTAACTTGTACTCAAGTTATGTCGCAACTAAAGCGGTGGATGAAGGCGACGCGCCAATGTGCAAGGCAGCGCCGTCGGCCTGCACAGCGCCTGGGCAATGCTGGTGCAGGCTGTGCTGGATGACCCGCAGGAAAATGCGTAGCGCGGTGTTGAGCGCCGAGCCATCGCGCTGCAGAAAGTAGCGCAGCCGTTTAGGCACCGACAGCACCCACTGGCGCACCGCCAAGCGCGGGAACACATGGTCGGCCAGGTGCGCGGCCGTCTCTGCCATGCGCCGGGTGTTGCAGGATGGGCAGACGCCACGGCCTTTGCAGGAAAAGGCGACAAAGAAGTCATGTCCGCAGTCGTCACAGCGGGCGCGGGCAAAGCCGTGGGCAAAGATGCCGCACGCCAGGTATTTGCGAAAGGCCTGCTCCACAAAGGCACTCGGGGTGTGGTGGTCGCCCTGCCCGTCAAATTGGCCGGCACTGGCCAGCTCAAGCCAAGTTTCGATGCGCAATAGATGCAAGGGCTTGAGCCCGATTTTGCTTATAAACCCAAGCTCTGCCAAACCTCATCCACCCGGGCCGTCACCTCGGCGCTCATCTTCATCGGGCGCCCCCACTCGCGGCTGGTCTCGCCGGGCCACTTGTTGGTGGCGTCAATGCCCATCTTGCTGCTCAGGCCGCTCACCGGGGAGGCAAAGTCCCGGTAGTCGATCGGCGTGCTGTCCGCCAGCAGGGTGTCGCGCGTCGGGTCCACCCGGGTGGTGATGGCCCAGATCACGTCCTTCCAGTCGCGGATGTTGACGTCGTCATCCACCACCACGATGAACTTGGTGTACATGAACTGGCGCAGAAAACTCCAGATGCCAAACATCACCCGCCGCGCATGCCCGGGGACTCCTACTGCCACCCCGGCAAAGCCGGGGGGTCTCCCAACTGACTAGAACTGAATAGCTGCCAATTCATCCTTCAGGAATGTTTGAAACTTCTCTGCTGCAGGAGTTTGGCTGGCGGGGCTGCGGCATAGCCAAATGTCGATTTTTGGCAGTGCTGGCAATCCGTCAATCTTTCCCAGGAACCTCATAGCTACCTCTCGCTGTACAACGACCCTGGCGGTGACACCCAAGCCGGCCTTGACGGCGGCGAGCAAACTGCCGACGTTACTGGCGGTATAGGAAACGCGCCAGGGAACCCCCGCCTTGTCGAGTGCATGCAGGGCAAATTCGCGGAACATGCACGGCGTCTCGAACAACACCAACGGCAACGGAGAATTTCCCTGCACGCTGAAATCGGAGCCGCAAATCCACTGGACCGGATAGCGTTTTAGCGGTAAGGCCCCGTCGATTTCCTTGGTGCTGAACGCCAGCGCCAGGTCGAGATCGCCGTTTCTCACTGCAGCCACGAGATCGCTATTTCGGCCAGATCGAACGTACAGTGAAATCTTCGGATGTCCCTGAACGAAGCGCTTGAGAACGGTCGGCAGTATCGCCTGCGACATGTCTTCAGGCGCTCCAATACGTAAATTTCCCTCGATAGCCGTGCGCTTGACCGCCATCGCCGCTTCATCGTTCAGGGTCAGCAGTTTTCTGCCGTAGGCGACCAGCAGTTCGGCTTGGGAAGTCAGCATCATCTGCCGGCCTTCCCGCCGGAACAGCACTTCATCGAGTTGCTCCTCGAGCCGGCGCATCCGCAGACTGACTGTCGGCTGGGTCTGATGCAGGAGCGCGCCGGCCCGCGCAAAGCCGCCTGTGTCGGCTATTGCGACGAGCGTACGAAGTAGGCCAAGGTCCAGATTAAGACTCATAAATACATAATAAATCAAAATGTATTAAACGTAAATAATTTATTGGACCTATGTGTTGTTGGGACATATATTGGCGAAAGATTCAATATCAAGTACGGGAAATTTGATGCGTCAAAGTCAGAAGTCAATCTTTACAACCACAGTTGAGTACTGCCAATGGCCAGGCTAACAGAAGACGCGACCAAAGCCTTGTTCCGGGAATTTTCCATCCCGATTCCGGGGGGCGACACGGTGGCGACGCCGTTGCAGGCCAGGGACGCCGCCCAACGACTGGGCGGACGGGTGGTGGTGAAGGCGCTGATTCCCGCCGGCAAGCGGGGGAAGTCGGGAGCGATCCGCTTTGCGCAGACCGCGGACGAGGCCGAACGGCAAGCCGGGGAGCTGCTCGGTTCACAAGTCAAGGGTTACAACGTTGCCAAGGTGTTGGTGGAGACCTGGGTGCGCACCGCGCAGGAACTGTATGCGGCCATCACCTACGATCCGCTCCGCCGCGGACCGGTGTTGCTGGTCAGCGCCAGCGGCGGCGTGGATGTGGAAGAACTGACCGCCGCCAACCGCAACGCCATGCAGCGGCTGCCGCTGGATCCCGATATTGCCTTGAGCCAAGTGCAGGCCAGCGACATCTGTGCCGGCTTGGGATTGAGCGGGCCGGAGCTCGCCAGCGCCGCCAAGATACTTGCCGCCTTGGATCGGGTATTCAAGAAGTACGACGCGACCCTGGCGGAAATCAATCCGCTGACGCTCACTCCGGACGGGGAAGCAGTCGCCGTGGGCGCAGTGATGAACATCGACGACGATGCGCTGCTGCGCCAAGCGGAATTGCTGCAGCATCTGGAGTTCGGCGCCGGGGGTACCTGGCGCGCACCGACCGCGCTGGAACAGCAAGTGCTCGATGCGGACAAGCAGTATCCCGGTGCCGGTGCCGTCCGTTTTATCGAGCTGGAGGGCGACATCGGTTTCGGAATCTGCGGCGGGGGCGCCAGCCTCACCACTTTCGACGCCATCCGGAAATACGGCGGGAAGCCTGCCAACTATTGCGACATCTCGCCCGGTCCGGGTTTTGAATACAAGATGAATGCCTTGATCATGAGCATCCTGTCCAAGCCGGGTCTCAAGGGGTTTGTGTTTGGCTGGAATATTCTCAGCTTCGCCCGCGGGCTGATCGCCAGCTCCGAGGCGGTGGTCGGCGCCGTACGGGCACTCGGCATCGACACCACCCGCTTCCCGGTGGTGGCCCGCCTGGCCGGTGTGGGCGAAGAGCAGGCCCGCGCAGTGCTGTCGGTGCTGCCGGGAGTACACGTTTTCGGACGGGAAACATCCCTGGACGAGGTGGGCCGCTTGATCGTCGAACTGACGCGGAAAGGATAAGAACTCGTGAGCATACTTCTCGATGCTTCCACCAAGGTGATCGTGCAGGGGATCACCGGCGCCCAGGCCCAGGCCGACAGCAAATTTTGCCTGGAATACGGCACCAACATCGTCGCCGGCGTAGCACCGGGCCGGGCCGGACAGAGTGTGCACGGAATTCCGGTCTATGACACCGTTCGTGACGCCATGAGCGAACATGACGCCACCTTTTCCATCCTTTACGTACCCGCCAGTCGCGTCAAGGAGGCGGCCCTGGAAGCCATCGATGCCGGCATCGCCACGCTCCAGATTATTTCCGAAGGCGTGCCCTACCGCGACTTTGCCAGCATTTACCAAGCCGCCCAGCGCGCCGGCGTACGCGTCAACGGCCCCAATTCCAATGGCATCATCACGGTGGGCCAGGCCAAGATCGGCATTGTCGGCAACGTGAGTTGGTGCTTTCAGCCGGGACGCATCGGGATCATCTCCCGCAGCGGCGGCATGACCCACGAAATCGGCTGGGAACTGCTACGGGCCGGCATGGGGGTTTCCACCTGCATTTCCATCGGCGGCGACTACATGATCGGGCTTTCTTTCCGGGATGTGCTCGAACTCTTTGCCGACGATCCCGGCACCGACGCGGTGGTCATGCTCTGCGATCCCGGCGGCGTGTACGAAGAGGAAGCGGCCGAGTTCATCCGCGCCGGCGCGTATGCCAAGCCGGTCGCAGCTTACATCGGCGGGCGCTTCATCGAAGATATGCCGCGCGGCGTGAGTTTTGGACACGCTGGAGCAATGATCGAAGGCGAGTCCGGGCGGCCCTCGCACAAGGAGAAGATTCTGCGGCAAGCCGGAGTACACATCGCCGACACCATTGCGACGATTCCGCCGCTGCTGCAGGCGGCACTGAACCATGCTGCTTCACACGGAAAGTCCAACAAGCAAGAGAGGAAACAAAATTGACAACGATACTCAAAGGGCCAAGCAAAGGGGGTTACAAACCCAGTATGGCAACGGTCGAGGTGGTACTCACGGAGGATTGCGTGGTCACCGCGAGGGCGGGTGATCGATCAGTGACGGTGGGGCTTCCGCCGGACGGCACGGTCCGGCACTTGCGTCCGACCGAGCTGATCTTGTCGGGACTGGGCGGTTGCATCCTTACCAATTTGATCGTCTCTTGCCGTGAGCGGAACCTGAACTGGCAGGGTGTGCGTCTGGTCTTGAGCAACACCGACGAGGTCTCGCCGCCGAGAATCTCATCGATACAAGTGGCGATTCACCTGAACCAGGTTCCCGCAAGCGCCGCCGCGGAATTGATCCAGTACGTCCGGGCCAACTCGCGCATGTACAACACCCTCAGCGCGCAGGTTGCGGTCAACTTGGCGGTCGCCGAATGAAGCATCCGATTTTATTGGGAGGAATGGCATGAAGGACAAGGTAACGACCATTCAGGAGGCCGTGGGGCGGATACGCCCTGGCAATATCCTGGCAATTGGAGGCGTGGGCCGCAGCCGCGTGCCGATGGGGCTGGTACGGGAGATCGCCCGGCAGCGCATCGGCAAGCTGCATTTGATCGGCCGGGAGGTCGGGATGGACTTCGATCTGCTGATCGGCGCTGGTCTGGTCAGCCGGGTTTCCGCCGCGTATGTGGGTCTGGAAGAAATGGGGCTGGCCCTCAACTTCCGCCGCGCCACCGAGGCCGGCCGGATCAAGGTCAGCGAGCATGCCTGCCGCACCGTGATGTTGCAGGTACGGGCCGGGGCGATGGGCATGCCGCACCTGCCGGTCAAAGGCATGTTGGGCTCCGACCTGATGCGGGTCAATACGGAAGACCTACGCGAATTCAACTGCCCGTTCACCGGCGAGCGTCTGGTGGCGGTGCGGGCGGTGGTGCCCGATGTCGCCATCATCCATGCGCAACGGGCCGATCGGCACGGCAACGTGCAGCTGCGCGGCGCCAGATTCGAGGACGTGATGATGGCACAAGCCGCCCGCACCACCATCGTCAGCGTGGAGGAAATCGTATCTGACGAGTTCATTAAACAGGATGCGGAGCGCACCAGCATTCCACATCTGTTCGTCGACGCCGTGGTGCACTTGCCGCGCGGCGCGCACCCCGCCAGTTGCCATATGTTTTACGGCAGCGACCGGGAACATGTACAGGCCTACGCCGATGCCACCCGCAGCGTCGAGGAATTTAATGTGTATCTCAAGAAATACGTGCATGATGTGGCCGACGAGGCCGCTTATGGCGCCTTGATCGACGAGGAGGCAGCTCATGTCTGACAACTCTCCCGAGCGGGGATACACCATGGCGGAATTGATGACCGCCACCATGGCGCACCAGATCCGCAACAACGAAATCGTCGTCACCGGACTCTACTCGCCGATGCCGCTGGCCGCTTGTATCCTGGCCAAGCGCACGCACGCGCCGGACTTCGTGCATCTCAATGCCGGCGACGCCGTCGATCCCGATCCCGTAGCCCTGCCCTTCTCGACGGCCGACTCCGCATTGGCGGACGGCGCGGTGGCCATCATGGATCTGTGTTTTGTCTTCGACATGGCGCAGAAGGGGCGGATCGACATGATCTTCCTGGGTGCCGCGCAGATTGATAAATACGGCAACACCAACCTCAGTGCCATCGGCGATTTCGACCGACCCAAGGTGCGCCTGCCGGGAGGCGCGGCCTCGGCGCATATGTGCGCCACGGCGAACCGGATCACCACCTGGACCACTCGGCACAACCGCCGAACCTTGGTGGACAAGGTGGACTTCATCACCGGCCAAGGGTTTCTCGATGGACCCGGGGGCCGCGAGCGGGCAGGGATCACCGGCGGTGGCCCGGCGTGCGTGGTGACCAACCTCGCGGTGCTGGATTTTCATCCCGTGAGCAAGCTGATGCGGCTGGCTTCGGTGCATCCGGGCGTCACCGTGGAGGAAGTGCGGGACAACACCGGCTTCGAATTGCTGATACCCGAGCAGGTGCCGACGACCCCGCCGCCCACGGCGGAGGAATTAGGCCTCATGCGGGCCGCAGACCCGCAGGGAATCAAGGAAGTTGAGTTTCATTAAAGGAGCTATCGATATGTCGGACACAGAGAATAATCGCGACGCCATGGCGCTCAAACAGACCAAGGTAACGGTCGGACAAGACGGGCAGGCGCCGTCTTGGCGGATTCAGGCGAAAGACCTTACGCTCTCCGGCTGGGCGCCGTCACTCGGTGGTGAAGCGGGATCGGGGTTTCGCGCCACGGAATTGCTTCTGGCGGCGCTAGGCCTGTGCATGACCGATATGACTATGGCCTATTGCAAGACGAAGGGGTTTCCCGTGCGGCGCATCTCCGTGGAACTGGAGGATCACAGCGCGCTGGATCCGCTGCGCATCGACGCGATCAAAGTCATCATGCACCTGGAGGGAGACCTGACGGATGAACAAAAAGACCGGATACGCAGCGTCGCCACCAAGCACTGCAAGATCAAGAACACGCTTGCCATGAATCCCAATGTGGAGTTGGTCATCCAGGACCACGAAACGCCGGATCGGGACAACGATGAAGCGCTGCCCTCCGGCATCAAGTGTGCCTGTTAGCAAGGAGATAGGGCGCGCGGAACGATGGCGCCAATAACAGCAGCATAGCCGCATGCAGTCGTAGTAAGAATAATAAACTCATAACTAGAGGAGAAAACAATGAAAATCAACAAACGAGTTGTGTCGCTTTTTGCGTCGATGCTGATCTTCGGCGCGCCGATCGCCCGCGCGGAAATGAGCGAAATAAAAATCGCCGAAGGGCTCGGCATAGGCTTTCTGCCGATGTACGTGATGCGTGATTACAAACTGGTCGAGAAGTACGCCAAGAGTGAAAATCTGGGCGATCTCAAGGTCGACTGGGTCAGGTTTTCAGGCGGCAGCATGATGAACGATGGCCTGTTATCCGGCAGCCTGCAGGTCGCTTCGGGGGGCATCACGCCGCTGATCGTGGTGTGGGCGAAGACTGCAAATACTCCCCAGGAAATAAAGGGGATCAGCGTCATCAGTTCCAGTCCCATGCGGCTCCTGACCCGCAACCCGGCGGTCAAGAAAATAGAGGACCTCACCGACAAAGACAAAATTGCCATGCCGGCGGCGAAACTGGCCCCGCAGTTCATCGTATTGCAAATGGCGGCGGAAAAAGCGTTCGGCGCCGGTCATCACGACAAGCTCGACAGGCTGACCGTTTCGATGGCCCATCCCGACGCCACGGCCGCACTGCTGGCCGGCGTGAGCGAGGTTAACAGTCATTTTTCGACCCCGCCTTTCATGTTCCAGGAGCTTGCGAATCCCGCCATCCACAGCGTGCTGAATTCCGACGACATGCTTGGGGGATCCGGCGTTTTTGGGGTCTTGTGGACCACCACGGAGTTCTACAAGAAAAATCCGAAAATCTATAGCGCCATCGTCAAGGCGCTGGACGAGGCAATAGCCATCATCGACAAGGACAAGGTGGCGGCGGCGCAATCCTATTTGAAAATATTCAATTCCAAGGAGAGTGTCCAGGAAATCGTGGCAATCCTGAATAAACCGGAATTGCAATTTTCCACCACGCCTAAAGGCGTTTCGAAATACTCCGACTTCATGTACCGGACTGGCACCATCAAGATAAAACCAGCCTCATGGAAGGACATGTTCTTGCCCAACAATGACAAATTATCGGGAAACTAAAGCCGGCCTGGCGGAAAGATCATGACAATGACCCAGAGTCAAAACGCGGCTCCCCTGTTAAGCGTGTCGGGTGTGACCCTGCAATACAAGACCCAGGATCACCTGGTCACGGCGACGTATCGAGTAGACTTTGAGGTATTTGAAGCGGACCGGTTCGTGCTGCTGGGGCCTTCCGGTTGCGGAAAATCCACGCTACTCAAGGCGGTCGGCGGGTATCTCGCGCCGGTGGAAGGCGATATCCGCCTGAAAGGAGTGCCCATCACCCAACCCGGCCCCGACCGCATGATGGTCTTCCAGGAGTTCGATCAACTGCTGCCTTGGAAGACCGTCAGGCAAAACGTAATTTTCGCGCTGGTGTCCAGCGGCAAACTGGCGGGAAAGGCGGCGGATGAGAAAGCTATGCAGTACATCGAAAAGGTCAAGCTCGCCAAGTTCGCCGACAGCTACCCGCATATGTTGTCGGGAGGCATGAAGCAACGGGTGGCGATCGCACGGGGGATGGCCATGGAACCCGACATCCTGCTCATGGACGAACCTTTCGCCGCCCTGGACGCCCTCACCCGCCAGAAAATGCAGGCAGAGCTGCTGCGGCTCTGGGAAGACACCCGCTTCACCGTGCTGTTCGTCACCCACTCGATACTGGAGGCGGTCAGAATCGGCAATCGCATCCTGTTGCTGTCTCCCCATCCTGGCCAGGTGAAAGCCGAGCTCAATAGCACAGGCGCCGATGACATCGATCCACTGACCGGTCTCAAACTGACGGATCGAATTCAGAAGATGCTGTTCGCAGATGAGGTAGAAGCAGAGGAGATTGTCGATGTCTAAGTCTCAGATGGTGCGGCCAGAAATCATCCAACAACCATTGGAGTCCAGCGCATTTGGTGTCGTGCAAAAACCACTGACCACTTGGGAGAGAATCTGTAACCAGGGGAGTTTCCGCAAGGGGTTGATTCTTGTAGTGTTGGCGGGTACCTGGGAACTCTATGCCCGCTGGCTGGGGAGTCCCTTGCTTTTCCCCACTTTTGTTTCGACCATCGACGCATTTTGGCAGGCCATTGTCAGCGGAGGATTGCCCGGCAAGGCCTGGTATTCCATCCAGGTATTGCTCATCGGCTATGCGGCAGGACTGGGACTGGCAGCGCTGCTTACCGTGGTGGCAATCAAATCCCGCATCGGCACCGATTTTCTTGAGACCATGACCTCCATGCTTAACCCGCTGCCAGCAGTAGCCCTGCTGCCGCTGGCCTTGATCTGGTTCGGGCTAGGACAAGGCAGCATCGTGTTTGTGCTGATTCATTCGGTATTGTGGCCGGTTGCACTCAACACCCATTCGGGCTTCCGTTCGGTGTCCCACACCTTGCGTATGGTCGGGCAGAACTATGGACTGACCGGTTTTCGCTACATTGCTAGGATACTCATTCCCGCAGCGTTTCCCAATATCCTTACAGGGCTCAAGATCGGCTGGGCGTTTGCTTGGCGCACGTTGATAGCCGCCGAATTGGTATTCGGGGTGAGCTCCGGCGCTGGAGGATTAGGTTGGTTCATTTTTGAGAACAAGAACCAGTTGGAAATTCCGAGCGTATTCGCCGGACTGTTTACCGTGATACTCATCGGCTTGACCGTAGAGAATCTGATCTTCCGCAACATTGAGCACAGGACGGTGCGCAAATGGGGGATGCAGACCTGAAGATAGAGTCGCTGTGTTTACCCCTTGGAGCGCTCCATGAATCCGGCCGACACTTTTCTCAAAGCCCGTGATTTCTTGATTGGTCATCGCGAAGATTACGAGGCCGCCTATCAAGGATTTCACTGGCCGCGCCTGGAGTTTTTCAATTGGGCGCTGGATTATTTCGATGTCCATGCACGCGGCAACCCTGGCTTGGCGCTGTGGGTATTGGATGAGTCCGGCAAAGAAGTGAAGCGCAGCTTTGCGCAGATGAGCGAGCGTTCCGATCAGGTCGCCAATTTTTTACGTGACCTCGGCATGCGGCGCGGAGATCGTTTGCTGATCTTGTTGCCGAACATCGCCCCCCTCTGGGAAGCGACGCTCGCCGCGATCAAGCTGGGCGTGGTCGTCAGCCCGGCCCCGGCGATGCTCACAACGGACGATTTGCATGACCGGATCGAACGCGGCAAGATTCGTTATGCCATCACCGACCCAGCCGGCGCAGAAATGCTGGAGGAATTCAGCGCGCAGGTCAAGCTGGTGGTGGTGGGCGCCAGCGCGACGGACTGCACCTCCTATGCAAATGCCGACGCGGCCTCCACCACGTTCACGCCGGAAAGTCCGACCCGCGCCGATGACCCTTTCCTGCTCTACTTCACCTCCGGCACCACGGCGAAGCCCAAGATGGTTCTGCACACGCATGTGAGCTACCCCATCGGGCATCTGTCGACCATGTATTGGCTCGGTTTGAAAGCAGGCGACGTTCATCTCAATATCAGTTCGCCGGGCTGGGCCAAGCACGCCTGGAGCAGTTTCTTCGGGCCGTGGAACGCAGGGGCGTGCATTCTCGTATTCAACTATGTACGCTTCGATGCCCGGAAAATGCTGGATGTCCTGAGCCGGATCCCGGTGACTACGCTGTGCGCCGCGCCGACAGTCTGGCGCATGCTGGTGCTCGAAGACCTTGCGGCCACGCCGGTCAGAGTGCGTGAGTTGATCAGTGCCGGCGAACCGCTCAACCCGGAAGTGATCGAGCGGGTACGCGCCGCCTGGGGCATCACCATCCGCGAAGGCTACGGCCAAACCGAAACCACCGCGCTTATCGGTAACTCGCCCGGGCAGACAGTCAAGCCAGGCTCCATGGGGCGACCCCTGCCCGGCTATCGAGTGGTATTGCTGGACGATGCCGGTCACGAAGGCGCCGATGGCGACATCGCCGTGCGACTCAAACCGCGCCCGCTGGGTATGATGACGGAATATGCCGACAACGCCGAGCGCACCGAAGCCGCGCTGGGCGGGGATTTTTATCACACCGCCGACACCGCCTCTTGCGACCGGGACGGCTACTACTGGTATGTAGGCCGCTCCGACGATGTATTCAAAAGCGCTGGCTACCGGATCAGCCCGTTCGAATTGGAAAGCGCACTGGTGGAACACCCCGCTGTCGCCGAGGCCGCAGTCGTACCTCGGCCCGATGTGCAACGTCTGAATGTACCAAAGGCCTATGTAGCGCTCAGGCCGGGGGTCGCGCCGTCACGAGAAACGGCTTTAGCCATCTTCCGATTCGCGCGTGAACGCCTGGCTCCCTATAAACGCATACGGCAGATCGAATTCGGCGATCTCCCCAAGACCATTTCAGGCAAGATCCGCAGGGCGCAACTGCGCAAGATAGAGGCGGAGCATCGGCAAAACCCGGAGCGCCGAGAGCACGAGTATCTGGAGGAAGACTTTCCCGAGTTGCGGGGAGAAGCCGTCGCAGGTGGCGCAGCCCGAGACGCCGCGGCCCATGAATGCGGTTTCTGAAGGCAATCCGAGGTATTTGGCCGAAGCCCCGGTGGCGATGATCAGCGCGTCGCAGGTGTAAGTGCCGCTGTCACCCGTCAGTGTGAAGGGGCGCTTGCCGAGATCAACCTGGTTGATGTGGTCGAAAATAATCTCGGTCTTGAAGCGCTCGGCGTGCGCCAAAAAGCGCTGCATCAAATCGGGCCCCTGCACCCCCTGTGCGTCAGCCGGCCAGTTATCAACGTCGGTGGTGGTCATGAGCTGACCGCCCTGGGCAATACCGGTAATTAATACCGGGTTCAGGTTGGCACGCGCGGCATACACTGCTGCGGTGTAGCCCGCGGGGCCGGAGCCAAGGATGAGAACTTTGGAATGTTTCATTGTGAAAAACTGATTGGAAAAGTGTTGCAGCTCATATAAAGTCAGCCCGTGAAAGCAAAACGGCCATGCAGCGCAAGGAGCAGCTTTAACGCCATGTGCTTTTCTGCGGGTGTCGTGTCATTGTAAGAACTCAAACGACTTGTCGTCGGCTTTGAGGTTTGAAGGGAGTTGTCATGTCCACCATGGTGTCCAACCTGGAATTGATTCGCCGGGTGCCTCTTTTTTCGATGCTGACGCCCACCCAGGCCGAGTCCGTGGCCAGCGGCGTCGTCAAGCGCCGCTTCAAGCGCGGCGAATGTATTGTGGAGCAGGGCAAGAAATCCAATTCCCTGTGGATCATTCTCACGGGGCGAGCGCGCGTCGTCACCACTGATGCCCGCGGCCGCGAGGTCATTCTGGCCACCATGCACCCTGGCGACTATGTGGGAGAAATGAGCCTGATTGACGATGCGCCGCACTCGGCCACGGTGAGCGCCGAAGTCCAGACGGATGTCCTCACACTTGGCCGGCTGGAGTTTGCGCATTGCCTGCCCGAGAACGGTTCCATGGCCTACGCGGTGATGCGGGGGCTGGTGCAGCGCCTGCGCTATGCCGACCGCAAGATCGAATCGCTGGCGCTGATGGACGTGTATGGCCGGGTGGCCCGTGCGCTGCTGGAGTCCGCCACCGAAGACGGCAATGGCAACGCTGTGATTCGCGACAAGGTCTCGCGCCAGGATATGGCCAAGATGGTCGGCGCTTCGCGCGAGATGGTCAGCCGGGTGATGAAAGACCTCGAAGATCGTGGATTCGTTCAAACCCGCGACGACGGCACGCTGCTGGTCAAAGAGCGACTCAATTCCCTGGGTTGACTGCCCATCCGGCCGCCCGCCTTACCCAACTGCGGTAAGCTCCGAAGAAGGCCATGACTTATTCACTCGACACCCTGAACACCAGAAATTCCCCGTCCGCGGGCGCGCCCGGCGGCGTCAAGCGCTTTACCCACGAAGTCAGCCTCATTTTGGGCTTGCTCGGCCTGCTGTTCTGGCTGACGGCGATGCTGAGCTATTCGCCACAGGATGCCGCCTGGTCAACCTCCGGCAGTGCCGAGGCTGTTAACGGCGCGCAGGCGGCAGCCCGCAACTGGGGCGGCCGTGTCGGAGCCTGGGTGGCCGACGCCAGTTATTTCCTGCTGGGCTTTTCCGTCTGGTGGGCACTGGCTGCCGGTGGCCAGGTCTGGCTTCAATCGCTGGCACGCGGGTTGCGCAGCGAACCGCTGGCTGCTGGCGCATCCCGGCGCAATGGGCGCATCAGGTTCTGGCTGGGCCTCGCGTTGCTGCTGCTTGCCAGCGCCGCGCTGGAGTGGTCGCGGCTTTACCGCTTTGAGGTCCGACTGCCTGGCCACGCCGGCGGAGTGCTCGGTTACCTGATGGGCACGCTGGGCGTTAAATGGCTGGGTTTTGCCGGCTCGGGTCTGGTGTTTATCGCGCTGGGCGTGATTGCGGTGTCCGTTGTGTTCAGCTTTTCATGGGCTCGTGTGGCCTTGGCGCTGGGCGCCTGGATTGACGGACTGCTGGACTCGCGCCGCGCAAAACGCGAGATCGCCGAAGACCTCGCCGTTGGCAAGCTGGCCGCCCGCGAGCGGGAAGAAACACTGACCGGCGAGCGCATCGAGATTGAAGAGCATCATCCGCTGCCGGTCCTGATCGAGCCCACCCTGGCTGCTATCCCGAAAAGCGAGCGGGTCGCCAAGGAACGGCAAAAGCCACTGTTCAGCGAGATGCCAGACTCCAGACTGCCGCAAGTGGACCTGCTCGACGGGGCCTTGCAGCGGCAGGAAAGCGTGGCGCCTGAAACCCTGGAAATGACGTCGCGGCTGATCGAGAAAAAGCTCAGGGATTTTGGAGTCGAGGTGCGGGTGGTAGCCGCGGCGCCCGGTCCGGTCATCACCCGCTATGAAATCGAGCCTGCCACGGGTGTCAAGGGTTCGCAGGTGGTCAACCTGGCCAAGGACCTGGCGCGTGCCCTGAGCCTGGTTTCCATCCGCGTCATTGAAACCATTCCCGGCAAAAACTTCATGGCGCTGGAGTTGCCCAACGCCAAGCGGCAATCCATCAAGCTCAGTGAAATTCTAGGCTCGCAGGTTTATAACGAAGCCAAATCCATGCTCACGCTCGGACTTGGCAAGGACATTGCCGGCCATGCCGTGGTGGCCGATCTGGCCAGGATGCCGCACTGCCTGGTGGCCGGCACCACCGGCTCGGGCAAGTCGGTGGGCATCAACGCGATGATCCTGAGCCTGCTGTACAAGGCCGATGCGCGCGACGTGCGGCTGCTGCTGATCGACCCGAAGATGCTGGAGATGAGCGCCTACGAAGGCATTCCCCATTTGTTGTGCCCGGTGGTCACCGACATGCGGCAAGCCGCCTACGGCCTGACCTGGTGCGTGGCTGAAATGGAAAAGCGCTACAAGCTGATGAGCCGGCTGGGCGTGCGCAATCTGGCTGGCCACAACGTCAAGATCGATGAAGCCAGGGCGCGCGGAGAATTCATTTACAACCCGTTCAGCCTGACCCCTGAGCAGCCCGAACCACTTGAACGCTTGCCCTACATTGTGGTGGTGATTGACGAACTGGCCGACCTGATGATGGTGGTGGGCAAGAAGATTGAAGAGCTGATTGCCCGGCTGGCGCAAAAAGCCCGCGCTGCCGGCATTCACCTGGTGCTGGCCACGCAGCGACCCAGTGTCGATGTGATCACCGGGCTGATCAAGGCCAACATCCCGACCCGTCTGAGCTTTCAGGTCAGCAGCAAGATTGACAGCCGCACCATCCTGGACCAGATGGGCGCCGAGGCCTTGCTGGGCATGGGCGACATGCTTTACATGCCCAGCGGCGCGGGCTTCCCGATCCGCGTGCATGGCGCCTTTGTCAGCGACGACGAAGTGCACCGCGTGGTTGCCTACCTCAAGCAGCAGGGTGAACCCAACTATATTGAGGGCGTGCTCGAAGGTGGCACGGTTGATGGCGAGGAGGGCGACTTGATGGGCCAGGCGGGCGGCGGAGAAAAAGATCCGATGTACGACCAGGCCGTGGAAGTTGTTCTGAAAAACCGCAAGGCCAGCATTTCGCTGGTGCAGCGCCACCTCAAGATCGGCTACAACCGCGCCGCGCGGCTGGTCGAAGACATGGAAAATGCCGGGCTGGTCAGCGCCATGAGCGGCAGCGGCCAGCGCGAGATTCTGGTGCCCGCGCGGGCGGAGTGAATTTTATGAAGAAACTGTTTGCTACTATTTTAATAGCTACTTGTGCCCATTCCACGTGGGCGGACGGCCTGGAAAGCCTGGAGATTTTCGTGAAAACGGTGCGCAGCGGGCGCGCCGACTTCACCCAGGTGGTCACTGCCCCGGCCAGGGAGGGCCAAACTGCACGCAGTAAAACATCGAGCGGCACTTTCGCGTTTGCCCGGCCCAACCGCTTTAGCTTCATCTACAGAAAACCCTTTGAGCAGAGCATCGTGGCCGATGGCCAGACGCTGTGGCTGTACGACGTGGACCTGAACCAGGTCACCGCGCGCAAACAGGCCAGCGCGCTGGGCTCCACGCCGGCAGCGCTGATTGCCGCCGCGCCCGATCTGCGCGCCCTGCAGGCTGATTTCACTCTTGCTGCAGCGCCCGACAAGGACGGCCTGCAATGGGTGGTGGCCACGCCGAAGGCCAGCGACGGCCAGTTGCAGACAGTTCGGGTGGGATTTCGGGCGCGCGCGAGCGCAACCGCAAAATCGACTGAACTGGCAGCGCTTGAAATTCTTGACAGCTTTGGCCAGCGCTCGGTGCTGACCTTCAGCAAGGTCGAGGTCAACCCGGTCTTGCCGGCAGACAGCTTCAAGTTCAAGCCGCCGCAAGGCGCCGATCTGTTGCGGCAGTGACCGGGGCACTGGGATCGACCCTCGCCCCGCGCAACGGGAAATGTCTCGTGAATTCCAGTGCAGTGTTGCACACTATCTGGAACATAAAAACGGGTCTTTTGCGCCATGGCCGCGTTGCAAATCCGCGCGATACCTACGGGTATCGCTGTGGTTTGCGCCTTGCCCTGACCCAAAATCCATCGTTTTTATTTGTCCCATCAAGTGTGCAACACTGCACTAGCTGGGGGGGAGTGGTTTTTTTATAAACCATGACCAATGCGATCCCGCCAAGAATGGCAACCGAGGCCACCATCAGCCGCAGCGTGACGGTCTCGCCCAGAAACACGATGCCCCCCACGGCGGCCAGAACCGGCACACTGAGCTGGACGGTTGCCGCGCTGGTCGCTTTGAGCCCGCGCAGGGCCGTGTACCAGATCGCGTAGCCGACGCCCGAGGCCAGCGCACCGGAGGCCAGCGCATAGCCCAGTCCGGCCCGGTCCACGGAACTCCAGCGCACGGTGGCCAGACTCAGCAGCACGGCCATGACTGCCGCGCGCAAGAAATTGCCGCTGCTGACCCGGGTCGGGTCGCCGGCCCCCTTGCCGCGCAGCGAATAAACGCCCCAGGCCATCCCCGCGCCCAGCATCAAGGCCGACCCGAGAAGCGGCGGTGCCGACAAACCGGGCAGCAGCAAGCCGGTCAGTCCGGCAAAAGCGCACAGCAGCCCGAGCCATTGCCGCGGAAACAGGCGCTCGCCCACCCACAGGCCGTAGCCGATCATGGTGGCTTGCACCGCGCCGAACAGCAGCAGCGCGCCCATCGCAGCGGGCAGGCTGACGTAGGCATAGGAAAACCCCGCCGCATAAACAAATAGCGCCAGCGCGGAGGGCCAGTTTCCGCTGCCAGCGGCGCTGCCGGCGCGAGCCCGGGCAATCAGCCAAAGCGTCAGCGCGCCGGAGACGATGCGTACGGTGGTGAAGCTGGCCGGGTCAATGCTGGTGTGTTTCAGCGCCAGTCGGCACAGCAGCGAATTGCCCGCAAATGCCAGCATGGCCAGCACGGTCAGGAATAAGGTGAGCGTTCGAGACATCAGGCAGCCGGGTTTTAGCCAGATCGTAACGCGCAATGATTGTTTTGTGTTTTTGCGGCTGGCGCACTCCTAGAATGCCTGCATGAGCGAAGCACAAGCATCCCGTGACCATACGCCCCTGGCAGAGCGCTTGCGTCCCAAAACCCTGGCTGAAGTCATCGGCCAGCAGCATTTGCTGGGCGAAGGCATGTCGCTGCGCATTGCGTTTGAGTCGGGCCAGCCGCACAGCTGCATTCTTTGGGGCCCGCCGGGAACCGGAAAAACCACCCTTGCGCGCCTGATGGCCAGCAGTTTTGATGCGCATTTCATCACCATTTCGGCTGTGCTCGGCGGTGTCAAGGACATTCGCGACGCGGTTGAACAGGCCATCATCTGGCAGCAGGGCGGCAAGCAGACCCTGGTGTTTGTCGATGAGGTGCACCGTTTCAACAAGAGCCAGCAGGATGCCTTCTTGCCGCATGTGGAAAGCGGCCTTTTTACCTTTATCGGGGCCACCACCGAAAACCCTTCGTTCGAGGTCAATTCAGCTTTGCTGTCGCGCGCGGTGGTCTATGTGCTGCAACCGCTTTCAGAGCCTGATCTCAAGAAAATAGTAGCCAAAGCCCTTGAAGGACGGGCGCTGCAAGCTATTGAAACAATAGCGTCTGATGCCACTGATCGCTTGGTTTCCTACGCCGATGGCGATGCCCGGCGCCTGCTCAATACACTCGAATCCCTTGCCGTGGCGGCGCAGCGCGAGCACTTTACCGAGGTCACCGACGCCTGGTTGCTCAAGGTGCTGGGGCAGCAGCTGCGCCGCTACGACAAAGGCGGCGAGCAGTTTTATGACACCATCTCGGCGCTGCACAAATCGGTGCGCGGTTCCGACCCTGACGCTGCACTGTATTGGTTCATGCGCATGCTCGATGGCGGTGCCGAGCCCCGCTACCTGGCGCGCAGGATGGTCCGCATGGCCAGCGAAGACATCGGGCTGGCCGACCCGCGCGCCCTGCGGCTGGCGCTTGACGCGGCCGAAGTCTATGAACGGCTGGGCTCGCCGGAAGGTGAATTGGCGCTGGCGCAGTGCGTGGTCTATCTGGCGGTGGCCCCCAAGTCCAATGCGGTGTACAAGGCGTTCAACGCGGCAAAAGCGTTCATCAAGAACGACGGTACGCGTCCGGTGCCGCTGCACTTGCGCAATGCGCCGACCCGGCTCATGAAGGAACTCGACTACGGCAAAGGCTATCGCTACGCCCATGACGAGGAAGATGGTTTTGCCGCGGGGGAAAACTATTTTCCCGAAGGCATGGCCGCGCCCGGATTTTACCGACCGGTCAACCGTGGACTGGAAATCAGGATTTCTGATAAGTTGAAAGAGTTGAAATTGAAGAACAATCAGAAAAACTAATAAAAAACAAATGCGGCTGATAGAGGCCGATTTGGCCGGGAAATAAATGATGTGCAAGGGTAAACCCCGCAAAAACCGCGACCTTGGCCCGATTCTCGCTAGACACCGTTGGCTACAATTTGCGGACTTGCTCGCCACGTTCACCAGTTATCTGGCTTTGACAGGCGGGCTTTTTGTTAACTCGCGCAAATGCTCTGTTGGTTCCGGTGATCCCGGTGGTGAACGGTCGCCAGGCGGAGTGGGCAATATCAATCAAACCGGAGAGTGAGTAATGGAAATATTGCTACAGCAGATCATCAATGGTCTGGTGCTGGGCAGCATGTATGCCCTGATCGCCCTGGGCTACACCATGGTGTACGGCATCATCGGCCTGATCAATTTTGCGCATGGCGAGGTCCTGATGGTGGGCGCGCTCACTAGCTGGAGCGTGATTGGCTGGATGCAGCAAGCCACGCCCGGCGCGCCAGGCTGGCTGATCTTGCTGCTATCCCTGCTGATTGCCTTTGTGGTGTGCGCTGTGCTCAATTATTCGATTGAAAAAATCGCTTACCGGCCGTTGCGCAATTCGCCCAGGCTGGCGCCACTCATCACGGCCATCGGCATGTCGCTGCTGCTGCAGACGCTGGCCATGATGATCTGGAAACCCAATTACAAGGCCTATCCCACGCTGCTGCCGTCCGAGCCGCTCCAGATCGGCGGCGCCGTGATTACCGTGACGCAGATTTTCATTCTGGGCGCGACCGCGGTGTCACTGTCGCTCATGATGTGGGTGGTGCACTACACCAGGCTGGGGCGGGCCATGCGGGCCACCGCCGAGAACCCGCCCGTTGCAGCATTGATGGGCGTGCGGCCAGATACGGTCATTTCAGCGACCTTCATCATTGGTGCCATCCTGGCCGCGCTGGCCGGTGTGATGTATGCCTCCAACTACGGCACGGTGCAGCACACCATGGGCTTCCTGCCCGGCCTGAAGGCCTTTACCGCCGCCGTGTTTGGCGGCATCGGCAACCTCGGTGGCGCGGTACTGGGGGGTATTTTGCTGGGGCTGATCGAATCCATCGGCGCAGGCTATATCGGCCCGCTCACCGGCGGCGTGCTGGGCAGCCAGTACTCGGATATTTTTGCCTTCATGGTGCTGATTTTTGTGCTCACGCTGCGGCCTTCGGGCTTGCTTGGTGAGCGTGTGGCGGACCGGGCTTGAGCCCGGCAATTCAAGCCGAACCACAAGGAGAAATTCTGATGAAATCCAAAAAACTGGCCACTTTCTTAATAGTCGCAGCCGCGCTGCTGGTGCTGCCGCTGCTGCTGCAGCAAGGCGGCAACGCCTGGGTGCGTATTCTCGACATGGCACTGCTTTATGTGCTGCTGGCGCTCGGGCTAAATATCGTGGTCGGCTACGCCGGTCTGCTGGACCTGGGCTACGTGGCGTTTTTTGCGGTGGGCGCCTACATGTTTGCCCTGTTGGGCTCGCCCCATCTGGCGGCGGCATTTCCTGCCATTGCAGCAGCTTTTCCTGAGGGCCTGCACCTGCCCATCTGGGCCACCATTCCGGCCGCTGCCGCGCTGGCGGGCCTGTTTGGCGTATTGCTGGGCGCGCCGACGCTCAAGCTGCGCGGCGACTATCTGGCCATCGTGACGCTCGGGTTTGGTGAAATCATCCGGGTGTTCCTGAACAACCTGGACCGCCCGGTCAACCTGACCAACGGGCCCAAGGGCATCAACCAGATCGACTCCATGAAGTTTTTTGGCTTCGATCTGGGCAAGACGCATGATCTCTTCGGGATCGAGGTCGGTTCGGTGTCGATGTATTACTACCTGTTTCTGGCACTGGTCATCTTTTCAGTCGTCATCAGCCATCGACTGGAAAACTCGCGCATCGGCCGCGCCTGGATGGCGATTCGCGAAGACGAGATTGCCGCCAAGGCCATGGGCATCAACACCCGCAACCTCAAACTGCTGGCGTTCGGCATGGGCGCCACGTTTGGCGGCGTGTCGGGCGCCATGTTTGCCGCCTTCCAGGGCTTTGTCTCGCCTGAGTCGTTCAGCCTGATGGAGTCCATCATGATTGTGGCCATGGTGGTGCTCGGCGGCATCGGCCATTTGCCGGGGGTCATACTGGGCGCGCTGCTGCTGGCCGCGTTGCCCGAAGTGCTGCGCTATGTGGCCGGGCCTTTGCAGGCCATGACTGATGGCCGGCTGGACTCGGCCATCTTGCGCCAGTTGCTGATTGCGCTGGCCATGATCATCGTCATGCTGGTGCGGCCGCGCGGACTCTGGCCTTCGCCAGAGCACATCAAGTCGGCCGACAAATCCACAAACGCCTAAGGAGAATGGAGATGAGTGAAACCATTCTCAGAGTGACGGGTGTGTCCAAGCGCTTTGGCGGTTTGCAGGCGCTCAGCGAGGTCGGCATCACCATCCAGCGCGGACAGGTCTATGGCCTGATCGGTCCCAATGGCGCGGGCAAAACCACCTTCTTCAATGTTCTGACCGGGCTTTATATGCCGGACAGCGGCACGTTTGAGCTGGCAGGCAAGACTTACAAGCCGTCGGCGGTGCATGAAGTGGCCAAGGCCGGGATTGCCCGCACCTTTCAGAATATCCGGCTGTTTGCCGACATGACGGCGCTCGAAAATGTGATGGTGGGCCGGCACATCCGCACCCATTCCGGTCTGTTTGGCGCGATATTTCGCACGCCCGGTTTCAAGCATGAAGAAGCCGCCATTGCCAAGCGCGCCCAGGAACTGCTCGACTACGTCGGTATCGGCAAGTATGCCAATGTCAGGGCGCGCACCCTGAGCTACGGCGACCAGCGGCGCCTGGAAATCGCCCGGGCGCTGGCGACTGACCCGCAACTGATTGCGCTGGACGAGCCGGCCGCTGGCATGAATGCCACTGAAAAAGTGCAACTGCGCGAGCTGATAGACCGGATTCGCAAGGACAATCGCACCATCTTGCTGATTGAGCATGACGTGAAACTGGTGATGGGCCTGTGCGACCGGGTGACGGTGCTCGACTACGGCAAGCAGATTGCCGAAGGCGCGCCCGCCGACGTACAGAAGAATGAAACAGTGATCACCGCCTATCTGGGCACCGGTCATTGAAGGGACGCACGAACATGCCTAAAACAACCCAAAACGCACTTCTCAAAGTGACCGGCCTCAAAGTGGCCTACGGCGGCATCCAGGCCGTCAAGGGTATCGACTTTGAAGTTCATGAGGGCGAGTTGGTGACGCTGATCGGCTCCAACGGCGCCGGCAAAACCACAACCATGAAAGCCATTACCGGCACCTTGCCGATGCAGGGTGGCGACATTGAATATCTCGGCAAAAGCATCAGGGGCCGGGGCGCGTGGGACCTGGTGAAGGAAGGTCTGGCGATGGTTCCCGAGGGCCGCGGCGTGTTCACCCGCATGACCATCACCGAAAACCTCAAGATGGGCGCCTACATCCGCACTGACAAGGCCGGGATTGCCGAGGATCTTGAAAAAATGTTTGAGCTGTTCCCGCGCCTGCGCGAGCGTAAAAACCAGCTTGCGGGCACCCTGTCTGGCGGCGAGCAGCAGATGCTGGCCATGGGCCGCGGGCTGATGAGCCGACCCAAGGTCCTGCTGCTCGACGAGCCGTCGATGGGCCTGTCGCCGATCATGGTGGACAAGATTTTTGAGGTGGTGCACGACGTCTCCGCCCGTGGCGTCACGATCCTGCTGGTGGAACAAAACGCCAGCCGCGCGCTGGGCATTGCCAACCGCGGCTATGTCATGGAATCGGGCAACATCACCATGAACGGCGACGCCGGTGAACTGCTCAACGACCCGCGCGTGAGGGCCGCCTACCTGGGCGAGTAGGAAGTCACGCCGCTTTGGCCTTGTCCGCCTCCGTGGTGAACGCGTCGGCGAAAAACTCTTCGGCTGGCAAACCTGCCAGCGCGCTGTACTCGGCGCGCGCCGAATCCACCACAATCGGCGCGCCGCAGGCATACACCTGATGGGCCGAGAGGTCAGGAAAATCTTCAAGCACGGCCTTGTGAACAAAGCCGGTGCGGCCGCTCCAGTGGTCCTCGGGCAGGGCGTCGGAGACGACCGGAATGTATTTCAGGTTGGGCATTTCAGCCGCTTTGCCCAGCATCCAGTCATTCATGTACAGGTCGGCCGGGCGGCGGCCACCCCAGTACAGCACGGCCGGTCGCGTGATGCCCTTGAACTGCATGTGTTCGATCAGCGCCTTGATGGGCGCAAAGCCCGTTCCGGAAGCCAGCAGGACCATCGGCTTGCTGCTGTCTTCGCGCAAGAAGAAGCTCCCGTACGGCCCTTCAATGCGCAAGATTTCCTTTTCTTTCATGACACCAAAAACGTGTTCGGTAAATTTTCCGCCTGGCATGTATCGAATGTGCAGTTCGATGCCCGGCTTGTCGGCCTGGGTATGCGGTGCGTTGCCCATCGAGTAGGCGCGTCGCCCGCCATCGCGCAGCAGAAATTCCACGTACTGGCCGGCGTGGTACTTGAACACCTCGCTGGCGGGCAATTGCAGCTGGAGCACCATCACATCGTGTGAGGCACGTGTCATGCTGCTTACGCGTGACGGCATTTTTCTGACGGGAAAGGCGCTTTCGTCGGTGACCTGGCGCGATTCGATCACCACGTCGCTGTGCGCAATGCCGCAGCAAGTCAGAATAAAGCCGCTGGCTTCTTCCTCAGCCGAAAGCGCCTTGAGCTGGTGGGTGCCATGGGTCACCGTTCCTTCGAGCTTTCTGCACTTGCAGGAACCGCAGGCGCCGTCCTTGCAGCCGTAAGGCAGGCCAACGCCCTGGCGAATCGCCGCGGCCAGCAAGGCCTCGCCTTGATCGACCGTAAAGGCCCTGCCGCTGGGTTGCACGGTCACGCTAAAGCTCATGGGCGGTATCCTTGGCACATACTGTGGGTTGATTTGTCACTTCGCTGGTATTCCAGCACCTCCAATTTTGCCTTCAAACCTGAACCCCCTTGGCGCGCTGCCTTCCCGTTTCCGCCGTGAGCGCGTTTTAATCGTTGGCTGTGGTGATGTGGGTCTGCGCGTGGCCCGTCAGTTGCCGGCGCGGCTCAAGCTGCTGGCGCTCACCTCGACCGCCGGGCGTGTGGCAGCCTTGCGTGCGCAGGGCATCACGCCCCTGCAGGGCAATCTGGATGACCGCGCCAGCTTGCGCCGCCTGGCCGGGCTGGCAACCCGCGTGGTGCATCTGGCGCCACCTCCCAGCCACGACCCGGATTGGCGCAGCGATCCCCGCACGCTGTCGCTGCTGCGTGCGCTGCGCTTGCGCAGCCTGCCGCACTCGCTGGTCTATGGCTCGACCAGCGGGGTCTATGGCGACTGCGCTGGCGGCTGGGTCAGCGAAACCCGGCGCGTCAATCCCGACACGCCGCGCTCCCGGCGCCGCGTCCATGCCGAAAGCCACCTGCGCCTGTTTGGCCGCGCCACCGGCACGCGGGTGCACATCCTGCGCATTCCAGGCATTTATGCCCCTGACCGGGAAGGCGGCACGCCGCGCGGGCGGCTGCTCAAGGGAACGCCCGTGCTGCGGGCTGAAGACGACGTGTACACCAATCACATTCATGCCGACGACCTGGCCAGAGCCTGCCTGGCCGCCCTGTGGCGCGGCAAGCCGCAGCGGATCACCCACGCGAGCGACGACACGCAACTGTTGATGGGCGACTACTTTGATCTGGCCGCGGATATTTACCAGTTGCCAAGGCCGCCACGGCTGCCGCGCAGCACGGCGCAGGACCAGCTGCCGCTGATGCTGCTGAGTTTTATGGGCGAGTCACGGCGGCTCGCGAACGAGCGGCTGAAGAAAGAGCTCAGGCTGGTACTGCGCTACCCGACGGTGGGCACTGGCTTGCGCGCGTGACTTGCCGCGTTGGGCACTCTCAAAGCGCCGTTCGCGCTTTCAACAGACCTCGAAACGCCATGTTAAACTGCCACCTGTCGGGGGGGTAGCTCAGCTGGGAGAGCGCTGCGTTCGCAATGCAGAGGTCGGGAGTTCGATCCTCCTCCTCTCCACCAGACAAAAACCCCCGCACAGGCGGTTCCCGTTGTCGCGATTTGGAAAAAATCGCTCACGCCAGCAAAAAAAGCCGTCCCTGGTTAACCATGGACGGCTTTTTGGATTTGATGCCGGGGCCGGAATCGAACCGGCACGCCTTGCGGCGGGGGATTTCGAGTCCTCTATCGCTTCATCTTCTGGCTCTGTCGCATGAATCGAGTTGCGGATTTTGGGTGAATTTATCAAGCGCGCATTGCGTCTGGGCGCACTCATGCTGCCAGCGCAAGAAACGGTTCAGCGAAAGGCTGGAACGGGCTGATGCGACAAATCCCCGGCATGGAGGAGGATGGCGGCCGTTGCGTTTAACAAAACGCCGACATTCAAGTCGATCACATGGCATCATCCGGGGGTGGCAATTGCGCCCGGTTCCACATCATGCCTTGCCAATCTGATGAACCAACAATGCTGAAACTTCTTTTCGTTACGCGTTTGCGCGCTGCGGTGAGCTGACCAACGCCATGGGTTCATTTCTCTTTAAGCGTTTCTGTACGCTGTTGGCCACCCTGGTGGGGGCCTCAGTCGTGGTATTTCTGGTGCTGGAAATTTTGCCCGGAAACGCGGCCCAGATTTTGATGGGGTCAGACGCAGCACCCGAAGCCGTCCAGGCACTGGCCGCCAAACTGGGCTTGAATCTTCCCCCGATGGAACGCTATTGGCAGTGGATCAGCGGACTGCTTGTGGGTGATTTGGGTGTAAGTTACACCTACAGTACCCCGGTGCTCGAACTGGTGCTTGAACGTCTCGCGCTGACGGTGCCGCTGGCCCTGCTTGCCATGATTTTGACCACCGTCCTGGCGCTGGCAGTGGGCATTTATGCCGCCTCCCGCCATAACCGTCTGGGCGATGTCGGCTTGATGGGGCTCACCCAAATCGGGATCGCGCTGCCAAATTTCTGGTTTGCGATTCTGCTTATTTTGCTGTTCTCGGTTCATCTCCAATGGTTTTCGGCGGGCGGCTTTGCGGGCTGGAGCGAGGGCGTTGGGGAAGCCCTTAAATCCCTGCTGCTGCCTGCGGTTTCGCTGGCGGTGGTGCAGGCGGCGATTCTCGCGCGCATCACCCGTTCGGCTGTGCTCGACGTGCTGCGGGAAGACTTTGTGCGCACCGCACGGGCCAAGGGCTTGTCACAGCGTGCCACCCTGTGGCGCCATGTGCTGCGCAATGCCATGATTCCAGTGATCACCGTCATGGGGCTGCAGTTTGCCAATTTGCTGGCTGGGACAATTGTGGTGGAAAACGTCTTCTACCTGCCCGGACTGGGACGCTTGATTTTCCAGTCCATCTCCAACCGGGATGTCATCGTGGTGCGCAATTGCGTCATGTTGCTCGCTACCATGGTGATTGTGGTCAACTTCGTGGTGGACGTGTTGTACGCCGTGATTGACCCGCGCGTGAAGGCCAGCGACATATGAGCCAGACCACAACGGCAGCGGCCCACCAGACCCCCAGCTTTGTGTCACGCGCGCTGGCGCATCGCAGTTTTGTGATTGGCATGGCGTTGACCGCGCTGCTGGTTTTCGCCGCAGTCTTGTCGCTGGTCTGGACCCCCTGGTCGCCCTATGAAATCGACATGGCCGCCAAGCTGCAAGCACCGGATAGCCATCATTGGCTCGGCACCGATCCTTTTGGCCGCGACGTCTCGTCCTTGCTGCTGGTCGGCGCGCGCAATTCGATTCTGGTGGGTGTGATTGCCGTCAGCATTGGCTTGGGCGTGGGCACCATTCTGGGTCTGCTGGCGGCGGCCCGACGCGGCTGGCTGGAAGAACTGATCATGCGGCTGGCAGATTTCACGTTTGCCTTTCCGGCCATTTTGTCCGCCATCATGATGACTGCGGTGTTTGGCGCCGGCATCGTCAACTCCATCATTGCGATCGGCATCTTCAATATCCCCACCTTTGCCCGCATCACGCGCGCATCTGCCAACGCTGTCTGGTCGCGTGAGTTCGTGCTGGCGGCTCGCGCCTGTGGCAAAGGGCCATGGCGGATCACTCTTGATCACGTCCTGCCCAACATTCTTTCGGTCCTGATCGTGCAGACCACCATCCAGTTTGCGATCGCCATCCTGGCAGAAGCAGCACTTTCCTACCTGGGTCTGGGCACCCAGCCGCCGCAGCCCTCGTGGGGTCGCATGTTGGCCGAAGCCCAAACGCTGTTGTTTCAGGCGCCTTTGCTGGCCGTGTTTCCGGGTCTGGCCATTGCCCTGGCCGTGCTGGGCCTGAACCTGGCTGGCGACGGTTTGCGCGACCTGATGGATCCGCGTCTGGCCCGAAAGCGATAAATGGCACTGCTTGAAGTTGTAAATTTGTGCGTGCAGCTGCAAACCCAGCGTGGTCCAGCCAATGCGGTTCGCGCTGTGAGTTTCAGCCTGCAACGCGGTGAGACGCTGGGACTGATCGGGGAGTCGGGTTGCGGCAAGTCGATCACGGCGATGTCACTCATGGGTTTGCTGCCGGAAAGTTCAGTCGTCTCTGGCCGCATCCGCTTTGACCAGCAGGAGCTGGTGGGGATGGACGACGCTGCACTGCGGCATTTGCGCGGCAACCGCATTGGCATGATTTTTCAGGAACCCATGACGGCACTCAATCCGGTGCACACGATTGGGCACCAGGTCGCGGAGCCGCTGCGGCTGCATCGTGGCGCCTCGGAAAAGGAAGCGCGACAGCAGGCCATTGCCCTGTTGGACCGGGTTGGCATTCCCGATGCCACGCGTCGCTTTGATGCCTATCCCCATCAGTTTTCGGGTGGCCAACGCCAGCGCATCACCATCGCCATGGCGCTGGCTTGTGGGCCTGACCTGCTGATCGCCGATGAGCCGACGACCGCACTCGATGTGACCATTCAGGGGCAAATTCTCGATCTCATCAGCGATCTGGTTAAGGAACGCGGCATGGCCCTCCTGCTGATTTCCCACGATCTGGGTGTGATTGCGCAGAATGTCTCGCGCATGATGGTGATGTATGGCGGAACGGTGGTGGAAAGCGGTCCGACCCCGGTGGTTTTTGCCCACCTGGCACACCCCTACACGCGCGGCCTGTTTGGCGCCCGACCGCGACTGGGGGCGGTCCGCGGAGAACGCCTGACCATCATCGAGGGTACCGTACCGGAGCTGGCAGACCTGCCCGTCGGCTGTCCTTTTTTTGACCGCTGTCCATGGGCCGTTCCCGAGTGCGCCACGACCCTTCCCGGACCCACCGAGCTGGGCCAGTCCCATCAGGCGAGCTGCCTGCGCCTTGACGCCGTTTGCACCGCGCATGCAAGCGCGAGGAAGGCCGTATGACCGAAGCCCTGCTGCAGCTTGACCAGGTCACCCGTACCTATGCCTTGCCACGGGAGCGTCTGTGGGGGGCGCCTCCCGTTGTGCGTGCTTTGCGGGGTGTAAGCCTGCGCATGACCCGTGGCAAAAACCTGGGTGTGGTCGGCGAATCAGGCTCGGGCAAATCCACTCTGGCGCGTCTGGTGATGGCGCTGGAAACACCGACCAGCGGCTCAGTCCATCTGCTGGGTCAGGCGCTCAATCAACTCGGTCCGACCGCCTTGCGCGCCGCGCGGCGCGACTTCCAGATGGTGTTCCAGGACCCCTATGGTTCGCTCGACCCACGCCAGACCGTGGAACGTATCGTTACCGAACCAGTCGCGGCGCAGGGCGGCACCAGCGCCGCCGACATGCGCGCCATGGCCCGGGAGGTGCTGGTTTCGGTTGGTTTGCGCAGCAGCGATATGGGCAAGTACCCGCATGAGTTTTCCGGTGGGCAGCGCCAGCGTGTGGCGATCGCCAGAGCACTCATCACGCGTCCCAAACTGATCGTGGCCGATGAGCCCGTCAGCGCGCTGGACGTTTCCGTGCAGGCCCAGGTGCTCAACCTCATGCAGGATCTGTCGCAGCAATTTGGTGTGAC
The DNA here is from genome assembly GCA_964371235.1 of uncultured Polaromonas sp. Taxonomy (GTDB): domain Bacteria; phylum Pseudomonadota; class Gammaproteobacteria; order Burkholderiales; family Burkholderiaceae_C; genus Polaromonas. The sequence continues at coordinate 27,260 of CAYJMW010000020.1, read as the reverse complement.
CTATCTGCTCATCAGCCATGATCTGGCCGTGGTCAATCACCTATGTGATGACGTGGCCGTCATCTACCAGGGGCGCATTGTGGAGCAAGGCTCACCGGTCACGCTGTTCCGGGAAGCCGCCCACCCTTACACCCGCGCACTGCTCGCCGCCGTACCCCGTTTGGTCCCCAACCCGACTGCGGGTCAGAGGAAACGCATCGTCATGATCGCGCCGCGCCAGCATCCCGCCACGGCATGCCCCTATGCCGCGCGCTGCCCGCACGCGCAAGCGCTGTGCGACACTCAGCGGCCCGAACTCAGGTCGGTGGGCGCGGAACATCAGGTGGCTTGCCATTTTGATGTTGGTCTCGCGCCTTACTCCTGAGGGCGGCAGTGGTATGGTTTGCCTTGTTGTCGTGCAGGATTTTGGTTCGGAAATCGTTTTTTCACAGGAGAAGTCATCATGATCAATCGTCGTCACGTCCTCACCTCTGTTGCCACCGGTGCCACCCTGGCAGCGCTGCCATGGGCAGCCAGCGCGCAAGGCAAAAAAGACAGCCTTGTGCTGGCCATGGCGCTGGAACCGCCAGGTCTGGATCCGACCGCAGGAGCAGCCTCTGCAATTGCCGAAATCGTGCAATACAACATCTTCGAGACGCTCACAAAGATCAGCAGCGACGGCAGCGTCTCGCCCCTGTTGGCAGAAAGCTGGGAAGTCTCGCCCGATCTCAAGACCTACACCTTCAAACTTCGCAAGGGTGTCAAGTTCCAGAATGGGGAACCTTTCAATGCCAATGCGGTGAAGTTTTCATTTGAACGGGCTGGCGCTGAGAAAAGCACGAACAAGGACAAACCCACCTTTGCCAGTATGGAAAGCGTGGCAGTCATCGACGAGCACACCGTTGTGATCCTCAACAAATCACTGGACCCCGACTTTTTGTTTTTGATGGGGCAGGCCACCGCCATCATCGTGGAACCCAAAAGCGCGGGCAGCAACGCCACCAAACCGGTGGGTACCGGCCCCTACCAGCTCGCGGCATGGAACAAAGGGTCTTCCGTCACTTTGACCAAGTGGGACGGCTACCGCAGCGCTGCCAACGTCAAGATAAAGAAGGTCACTTTCCGCTTCATCAGCGATCCGGCCGCCCAGGTGGCGGCCCTGCTGGCGGGCGATGTGGATGCCTTCCCGCGCGTCACGCCGCGCAGCGTGGCGCAGTTCAAGACCAATGCCAAGTTCCAGGTGGTGGCGAGCGGCTCACGCGCCAAGACCATTCTGGCCATCAACAACAAGAAAAAACCGCTCGATGACGTGCGCGTGCGCCGCGCCATTGCTGCCGCCATTGACCGCAAGGCTGTGATTGAAGGCGCGGGCGACGGCTACGGCGTGCCGATTGGCAGCCACTATGTGCCGGGCGCATTTGGCTACGTTGACACCACCGGCATCAACCCCTTCAACATCGAAAAAGCCAAGGCCCTGCTGGCCGAAGCTGGCATCAAGACGCCTTTGGAGTTGAGCCTGAAATTGCCACCCCCCCCTTATGCGCGCCAGGGCGGAGAGGTCATTGCGGCCCAACTGGCCAAAATTGGCATCATCGCCAAGATTGAAAACGTCGAATGGGCGCAGTGGCTCAGTGGGGTCTTTGCCAACAAGAACTACGACCTCACCATCATCTCGCATGTGGAACCGTTTGACCTGGCCAACTTCGCCAAACCGGGCTACTACTGGGGTTACGAATCACCTCAGTTCAACACCTTGTTCGACAAGATCCAGAACGCACCGCGGGCGGCTGATCGGGCCAAGCTGCTCGGTGATGCCCAGCGCATGCTGGCCACTGACGCAGTCCACGCCTTTTTGTACCAGCCGCAATGGATCACGGTCGCCAACAAAAACCTCAAAGGACTGTGGAAGAACATGCCGATTTTTGTGAACGATGTGGCAGCCCTGTCCTGGTCATGAGTTTGCATGATCTGGGCGCACACGCGCTGCTTGCGGCCTACCGCAAGCACGCGCTCTCCCCAGTCGAGGTGACGCAAGCGCTGCTGGCGCACATAGCGCGCTGGGAGCCCCACATCCATGCCACCTACCTGCTGCGGCCAGGCGCAGCGCTGGCGCAGGCACGGGCTTCAGAGGCTCGCTGGCAGCGCGGTGAGCCGTGTGGTGCCCTCGATGGTGTGCCGGTCACCGTCAAGGAGCTGATCGCCACGGCGGGCGACCCGATGCCGCTGGGCACCGCAGCAACTGACCTGACCCCCGCCGGCGCAGATGCCCCGCCTGCGGCGCGCCTGCGCGAGGCCGGCGCCGTGCGGATCTGCAAGACCACCGCGCCCGACTACGGCATGCTCTCCAGTGGCTTATCCAGTTTTCATCCGCTGGCGCGCAATCCGTGGGACCTGAGCAGCACGCCCGGCGGCTCCAGCGCCGGGGCCGGGGCGGCCGCCGCAGCAGGCTATGGGCCGCTGCATGTTGGCACCGACATTGGTGGTTCGCTGCGTTTGCCGGCCGGCTGGTGCGGCATTTTCAGCCTGAAGCCGAGCCTGGGCCGGATCCCGATTGATCCGCCTTACACCGGACGGGTGGCCGGGCCGATGACGCGAACCGTGGCGGACGCGGCACTGATGATGCAGGTGCTGTCGCTGCCCGATGCGCGCGACAGCATGAGTCTGCCGTACCAGGCGATTGCCTGGGATCAATTTGACCAGGGCGTTGATTTTGTGCGCGGTCTCAAAATGGGTTTGCTGCTGGACGCTGGCTGTGGACTGCCGGTGGAGCCCGAAGTGCGCGCTGCCATTGAACGCGCGGCCCAAATTTTTGAGCGCGCCGGTGCTATTGTCGAACCGATGCCGCCGTTCATGACACAAGCCATGCTCGACGGCATGGATCAAAGCTGGCGCTTGCGCTCGCACATCGACATGGCGGCACTGGCAGCGGATAAAAAGGCCAAAGTATTGCCTTACATCCAGCAATGGGCCGACAGCATGGCCAGCCTGAGCGGCCCGCAGGCGTTCGTGGCGTTCAGCCAATTTCACGCCGCGCGCGTGGCCACGGTGCGCGCCTGCCAGCCGTTTGATTTTGTGATCTCGCCCACGTCCTCCATGCCGGCCCCTGCGGCTGAACTGCCCTCACCGACCAACGATCCGCTGCACGCCATGGAGCACATCGGCTTTACCGTGCCCTACAACATGTCGGAGCAACCTGCTGCTTCCATCAACTGCGGCTATACCCAAAGCGGCCTGCCGATTGGTTTGCAGATTGCCGGGCGGCGCTTTGATGATCTGGGTGTGTTGCAGGTGTCGCGGGCGTTCGAGTTGCTGCGTGATCCGCAGCGACCCTGGCCGCAGCCGCCCGCCTGATGACCCAACTTGTTTTTATCCCCGGCCTGGCCGCCGACGCCATCATGTGGCAGCATCAAATGGGCGCCATGCCAACGCAGCTCCATCCTGCAGTCACAGACGTACACATGCGCCACGCCACGCTGCCGGAAATGGCGGGGGCCTTGCTGCAGGAGCATTCGGACGACCTGATCCTGTGTGGCGCTTCGATGGGCGGCATGCTGGCGATGGAGGTGGTGCGCCAGGCCCCGCAACGTATCAGGGGGCTGGCATTGCTGGGCACCACTGCTCGGCCCGAAACTGAAGCGATGCGGGCGTTGCGTCAAGCGGCGATCATCCTGTTTGAACAGGGTCGGGTCAAAGAGGTGCTGCAAGCCAACCTGGCGATGGCTTTTCATCCCGGTCGGGCCGACGATGGCGAACTGCTTCAGTCTTATCTTGCCTTCGTGCTGCGCGCTGGCGCGGCCCAGTTGATACGCCAAAACCTGGCGCTGATCGCGCGCCCTGATGCACGGCTTCATCTGGGCCGGGTCTCCTGCCCGACACTGGTGCTGTGCGGCGACTCCGACCAGCTCACACCGCCCGAATGCTCGCGCGAAATTGCGCAACTGATCAAGGGCTCTGACTTCAAGCTGGTGCCACAGTGCGGCCATATGCTGACCATGGAGCGACCCACTGACGTCACTACAGCGCTGCTGGCCTGGTTGGCGGCTATCGCGCCCTCGATCTAGCGTGCATCGATAATGGTCAGGCCATGAACAAAGCGAATAACCTGACCGGTTCCATTACCGATGTGGCTGGCATCGAGGTCGGCCATTTCACCGATCCACGCCGCCCGACGGGCTGCACCGTGATCATCACCCGCGACGGAGCGGTGGCCGGCGTGGACGTGCGTGGCGCAGCCCCCGGCACGCGTGAGACCGACCTGTTGAACCCTTCCAATCTGGTGGATCGTGTGCACGCCATCCTGCTGGCCGGTGGCAGCGCCTGGGGGCTGGATGCAGCCAGCGGCGTCATGCAGTGGCTTGAAGAACAAAACATCGGCTTGAAAGTGGGTTTTGGTCTGGTGCCCATCGTGCCGGCCGCTGTGCTGTTTGATTTACCGGTGGGTGATGCCAGCGTCCGGCCCGACGCGCGGGCCGGCTATCAGGCTTGTCTGGCGGCCAATCGCAATCCGCCCCTTGATGGCAACGTGGGTGCCGGTGCCGGCGCCCTGGTGGGCAAGGTCTTTGGCTTGCAACGCGCCATGCGGGGCGGCATCGGCAGCGCTTCGGCCACCGTGGACGGCATCACGGTCGGCGCCATCATCGCGTGCAACGCCATCGGCGACATCATTGACCCCGCCACGGGTCAGCTCCTGGCGGGTGCCAGAACACCGGATGGCGCGGCACTGCTGAACTCGCGCGCGGCCATTCTGGCGGGTATGTTGCCGCAACCGGTTTTGGCGGGCACCAACACCACCATTGGCGTGATCGCGACCGATGCGATATTGACCAAGACCCAGGCGCAACGCTTGGCCCTGGTAGCCCATGACGGCCTGGCCCGGGCCATCAATCCGGTCCACAGCCCCTCGGATGGAGATACGCTGTTTGCGCTGGGGACCGGGCAGGCTGGCAAATCGGCGAGCTTGCTGGTGCTCGGCACCATGGCCGCCGAGGTCACGGCCCGGGCGGTGGTTTGTGCCGTGATGGCAGCCAGGGGTGTCAGCGCAGGTGGCATGACTTGGCCGGCAGCCTGTGACCTGGTGCACAACCAGCGTTGTTGAATCCGGTCAGTGACGGCATTAGCCGCTTCTCTGGGGGAATCACCAATAAATCATAACAAGAAAGCTATGGTGCCCGGGGCCGGAATCGAACCGGCACGCCTTTCGGCGGGGGATTTTGAGTCCCCTGCGTCTACCAATTTCACCACCCGGGCAGGAAGAAGCGAAGCTTTAAATTATGGCACAGTGTGGGTATGAACTATCCAACCATTGAAGACGCGATCGGCAAAACGCCGCTGGTCGCCTTGCAGCGCATTGCTGCCGCAGAAAACATGGCGCGCGGCAATATTATTCTGGGCAAGCTTGAGGGCAACAACCCGGCCGGTTCGGTCAAGGACCGTGCTGCGCTGTCGATGATAGTGCGCGCTCAGGAGCGCGGCGAGATCAGGCCTGGCGATACGCTGATAGAAGCCACCTCGGGCAACACCGGCATTGCACTGGCCATGGCAGCGGCCATCAAGGGCTACCACATGGTGCTGATCATGCCCGAGGACTTGAGCATTGAGCGCGCCCAGACCATGAAGGCCTTTGGCGCCGAGCTGATCCTGACGCCCAAAAGCGCGGGCATCGAGTACTCGCGTGACTTGGCTGACCAGATGCAAAAAGAGGGCAAGGGCCGGGTGCTCGACCAGTTTGCCAACGCCGACAATCCGCGCATCCATTACGAGACGACCGGGCCCGAAATATGGACAGATACGTCAGGCCATGTGACACATTTTGTCAGTGCCATGGGCACCACGGGAACGATTACTGGTGTTTCCCGCTATCTGAAAGAACAAAACCCGGCCATCCGGATCATTGGCTGCCAGCCCAGCGAGGGCTCGCGTATCCCTGGCATCCGAAAATGGCCCGAGGCCTATTTGCCCAAAATTTATGATTCCAGCTGCGTGGACGAACTGGTTCTGGTGAGCCAGGGCGATGCTGAAGACATGTGTCGGCGGCTGGCGCGGGAGGAGGGCATTTTTGGCGGAATTTCAGCCGCCGGGGCGTGCTGGGTGGCGCAGGAAATTGCCAAAACCGTGAGTGATGCGGTGATTGTTTTTATTGTTTGTGATCGCGGCGACCGCTACCTCTCAACCGGCGTGTTTCCGGCCTGAGCCGGCTCATGGCCTGTTCATAAGTTAGTAACAAAAACAGCACCTTGCCCATATGGAACGGGCATGTGAAGCTATTAAAATCGTAGTATCCTGTCTCACAAAACAGCCGCATCATGATTGACGAATTCAGGTTTTGCCCACGCTGCGCAGCGCCGCTGGCCCGGTTGCCGCAAATGGAAGATGGCGGCGAGAAGGTGCGCTTGCGCTGCCCGGCCTGCGCCTACACCCACTGGAACAATCCGGTGCCTGTGCTGGCGGCCGTGGTTGAGTACCGCGGCCAGGTTTTGCTGGCGCGCAACGCCGCCTGGACCGGCAGGATGTTTGCGCTCATTACCGGCTTCATGGAGGCCGGAGAAACCCCGCAAAGCGGCATTGCGCGCGAGATCAAGGAAGAAACGAGTCTGGATACCCGCGCGCTTGATTTGATCGGGGTCTACGACTTTCAGCGCATGAACCAGATCATCATTGCTTATCACGCGGTCTGCACGGGCGAAATTGTCCTGTCGCCGGAACTGGTGGAGTACCGGCTCTACGACTTGGGCAAACTCAAGTGCTGGCCTGCGGGAACCGGCTACGCGCTGGCTGATTGGCTGCGCGCGCGTGGTTATGAACCAGAGTTTTTCGAGTGGGACAGCAAGCCGCAATAGGCGACTGGTTCCTGCCTAAAATGGCGGCAACCCAAGGATCATTCCCATGCACATCGACAAAGAACTCGACACCCGTGGCCTGAACTGCCCGCTGCCCATCCTGAAGGCCAAGAAAGCCCTGGCCGAATTGGTCAGTGGCCAGTTATTGCGCGTGGTGTCAACCGATTCGGGTTCGATCCGTGACTTCAAGGCGTTTGCCAAGCAGACCGGCAATGAACTGGTCGAGCAGCAGACTGTCGGCGGCGATTTCATTCACGTCATCAAGCGGCGCTGAGCCCCTGGCCTCAAGCCACCTTTAATCGAGATTGAGTCCGCGCAGGTATTGGCGGAAGTGCTGGCCCACTTCAGGGTGTTGCAGCGCCAGTTCCACCGTCGCCTGCAAAAAGCCTTCCTTGCTGCCACAGTCGTAGCGCTTGCCCTGGTACCGGAAGGCATACACGGCTTCGTCGGCGAGCAGGCTTGAAATGGCGTCGGTCAACTGAAGTTCCCCACCCACGCCCGGCGTTTGGCGGCGGATATGCTCAAAAATGGCTGGCGTAAGAATATAGCGCCCAGCCACCCCCATGCGTGACGGCGCCACCTCCGGCGCTGGTTTTTCCACAATTTCCAGCACCTTCATCAAGCGTGGATTGGCAGCCTGTGCCGGCTCCGCGGCGACGATTCCATAGCGGCGCGTCTGCTCTGGCGGCACTTCCTGCACCGCCAGTATGGAGTGCTGAAGCTGCTTGAACTGTGCCGCCATTTGGGCCAGAACCGACAGGCCGCCGGGGGGTCCGACCATCAAGTCATCGGCCAGCAGAACGGCAAAGGGTTCATGGTGGACCAGATGTTCGGCGCACAGCACCGCGTGGCCCAATCCCAGCGAGCGGGGCTGGCGAACATAGGTGAAGTTCATGTCGTCGGGCTGAACCGAGCGCACCAGAGCCAGCAAATCGTCCTTTTGAGCCATCTCCAGTTCGTTCTCCAGCTCATATGCGGTGTCGAAGTGATCTTCGATGGCCCGTTTATTGCGTCCGGTAACAAAAATCATGTGACGTATGCCTGCCGAATAGGCTTCCTCCACCGCGTACTGGATCAGTGGTTTGTCCACGACCGGCAGCATTTCCTTGGGTTGGGCCTTGGTGGCGGGCAGAAAGCGGGTGCCCAGCCCGGCGACGGGGAAAACGGCTTTTTTGAGTGTGAATTTTTGCATTGGTTTTCGGGGGAAACAGGCTGAAGATTGCCATTTTTGATACTCAATCCGGGTCGGACCCAATCCAGGCCAGGAGTTGGCAGACGGCGCAAGTAGCTGCCTTGCCAGGAAACCTTAAATAGACGGTAGAGCAACGACGACAGCAAAAGGACTGACAGGGTGGACATCTTACTTCTTGACGCATTGGTGCCTGACGCCACGGCCTGGCTTGAAACCAGGCACAGCGTGAAATACTGCCCCGAGCTTGCCGATGACCTGGTTGCGCTGCGCAAGCTCGCCTACAAAACCAGGGGCATTGTCTTTCCCCGGCAAACCATCGTCACCCGCGAGTTGCTCGACTTCCTGCCCCGGCTCAAGGCCGTGGGCCGTCTGCATGTCGGCACTGACAACACCGATCTTGAAGCTTGCAAGGAGCGCGGTGTCAAGGTGGTTCATGCCAGCAGCGCCAATGTGCGGTCCAACGCGGAGTACTTGCTTGGCAGCCTGCTGCTGCTGTACCGCCGCGGCGTGGTGTCGGCCCTGATGGGACGCAGGCACGCCGGCGTCCAGATGGGGCGTGAACTGCATGGCAGCACGGTCGGCATTCTGGGACTGGCCCCCACCGCGCATATGCTTGCCGGCATCCTCAATGGCCTGGGTGTTCGCCTGATCGGCTATGACCCGGCCGTGCATCACACCGCGCCGGTCTGGGAGCGTTTGCGCATTGCGCCGGTCTCGCTGCCCGAACTGATCAGTCAGGCCGATGCCGTGTCGGTGCAAATGCTCTATGCCACCCGGTTCAAGGGTTTTGTGAACGACAAATTGCTGTTGGCCTGCAAGCGCGGCCAGTTGTGGGTCAGCATCAGTCGCGGCGCGTTGTTTGATCAGGGTGCGCTGGCCGCGGCCCTGTGCGATGGCCGCATTGAAGCGTGCATTCTCGATGGCGCCGAGTCAAATTTTCTGGCTGAATCCTCGCCGCTCAAGGGCCTTAAAAATCTCTTCATCACGCCGCGTCTGGGTTCGCACACGCGTGAGGCACGGCTGCGCTCAAGCTGGTACATGGCGCATCGCCTCCATGAAGCCATCACAGAGCCCAGCGCCGGCATGGATTCGTTGCCCAGTGTGCCATCGGACCAGGACTTTTCCAGCGAAGCGCCAGCGTCGCGGCGCGCCGAACCGGAATCCAGTATTCGTTAAGGTGATTGCAGGCGAGCGACCCGGTTACTTCAAACGCGCGAGTTGCGTTCTGATCTTCTCCAGCGTGGCCGTGAACCCGGTCAGGCGTTTGCGCTCCTGCTCCAGCACGGCGGGCGGAACCTTCGCCACAAAGGTTTCATTGCCAAGCTTGGCATGGACCTTGACCAGTTCGCCCTCAAGGCGCGCGGCCTCCTTGCCGAGCCGCGCTTTTTCTGCCTCAATATCAACTTCCATGTGCAGACAGATACGCGCCTCGCCCACCACCGCCACGGGCGCCGCCTGCGCCGCGGCAGCCCATGCGGCTTCGCTCTCGAACACCTTGACGTCACTGAGCTTGGCCAGGGCCTTGAGCACGGGCGCCGCGCTGCTCATGAACGCGCTGTCGCCCAGCACAAACAGCGGCAGCCGGGTGGCCGGTGATACCTTCATTTCACCGCGCAGGTTGCGGCAGGCATCAACCACGCTCTTGAGCCTGGCCATCTGCGCCTCGGCTTGCGGGTCGATTTTTTCAGCCTGGCTTTGCGGGTAGGCCGCGAGGCCGATGAAAGGCCCGCTGCGCCCGGCCACCGGGGCCACCTTTTGCCAGAGTTCCTCGGTGATGAAAGGAATCACCGGATGCGCCAGCCGCAGGATGGCTTCAAGCGTGTGAATCAATGTGCGGCGAGTGGCGCGCTTTTGCGCCTCGCTGCCGGTCTGGATTTGCACCTTGGCAAGTTCCAGGTACCAGTCACAAAATTCATCCCAGATGAATTGGTAAATGCTGCCGGCCACGTTGTCCAGGCGGTAATCGGCAAAGCCCTTGGAAACATCGGCTTCGACGCGCTGCAAGGTCGATGCAATCCAGCGGTCGGCCTGCGAGAAGGTGAGGTAGTTGTGAAACTCACCACCCGGCGCACATTGTGCCTTGGTGTGCTCGGCCAGGCCGCAATCCTGGCCCTCGCAGTTCATCAGTACAAAACGCGCGGCGTTCCACAGCTTGTTGCAGAAGTTGCGATACCCCTCGCAGCGCTTGCTGTCAAAGTTGATGCTGCGCCCCAGGCTGGCATATGACGCCATGGTGAAACGCAGCGCATCGGCGCCATAGGCTGGCATGCCGTTTGGGAACTCCTTTTTTACCCGTGCAGCTACCTTCGGCGCGGTTTCGGGCTTGCGCAAGCCAATGGTTGACTTGTGCACCAGCGTATCGAGGTCAACGCCTTCTATCAAGTCAACCGGGTCAATCACATTGCCCTCCGACTTGCTCATCTTCTTGCCTTCGCCGTCACGCACCATGCCGTGGATGTACACCGTTCGAAACGGAACCTGCCCGGTGAAATGCGTCGTCATCATGATCATCCGGGCGACCCAGAAGAAGATGATTTCGTAGCCGGTGACCAGCACGCTGGACGGCAGGAACAAATCCAGTTCCTTGGTTTTTTCGGGCCAGCCGAGGGAAGAGAAGGGCACCAGGGCCGACGAGTACCAGGTGTCGAGAACGTCTTCATCACGCGTGAGCTGCTTGCCCGGTGCCTGGGCTTGCGCTGCAGCTTCGTCGATAGCCACATAGACCTTGCCGTCTTCGTCGTACCAGGCCGGAATCTGGTGGCCCCACCAGAGCTGGCGCGAGATGCACCAGTCCTGGATGTTGCCCATCCACTGGTTGAAGGTGTTGACCCATTGCTCGGGTACGAATTTGACCGCGCCGCTATCGACCGCGTCAATGGCTTTTTGCGCGATGGATTTGCCGGTCGGGTCCCGGTCTGAAATCTTGGTCGTCGCGACAAACCACTGGTCGGTCAGCATCGGCTCGATCACCTGGCCGGTGCGGGCGCAGCGCGGCACCATGAGTTTGTGTTTTTTGACTTCCACGAGAAAGCCTTGCGCTTGCAGATCGGCCACGACCTGCTTGCGGGCCACAAAGCGGTCCAGGCCGCGGTATTTTTCAGGGGCGTTGTCGTTGATCGTGGCATCGAGCGCGAGCACGCCGATGATGGGCAACTGGTGGCGCTGACCGACGGCATAGTCGTTGGCATCATGCGCGGGTGTGACCTTGACCACACCGGTGCCGAAGTCCTTGTCCACATAGTCGTCGGCAATCACCGGAATATTGCGGTTGCATAGAGGCAGTACCACCTGCTTGCCGATCAGGCGACTGTAGCGATCGTCTTCCGGGTGCACCATCACCGCCACATCGCCCAGCATGGTTTCGGGCCGGGTGGTGGCCACAGTCAATGATCCGGAACCATCGGCCAGCGGATAGCGGATGTGCCACATAAAGCCGTCTTCTTCCTCGCTCTCGACTTCCAGGTCCGACACCGCCGACTTGAGCACCGGGTCCCAGTTGACCAGGCGTTTGCCGCGGTAGATCAGGCCTTGTTCATAGAGCTGAACAAAGGTCGAGGTGACCACTTTGGACATTTTCGGGTCCATCGTGAAGTACTCGTGTTTCCACGACACCGAGTCGCCCATGCGTCGCATCTGGCGCGTGATCGTCGAGCCCGACTCTTCTTTCCATTCCCAGACTTTTGACACAAAGTTCTTGCGCCCCAGGTCATGGCGATTTTTCCCCTCGCCCTGCAGCTTGCGCTCGACCACGATTTGCGTGGCAATGCCGGCGTGGTCGGTGCCGGGCACCCAGAGCGTGTTGTCACCCTTCATGCGGTGGTAACGCGCCAGCGAGTCCATGATGGTCTGGTTAAATGCATGGCCCATGTGCAGTGTGCCGGTCACGTTGGGCGGCGGCAGCTGGATCGAAAACGAAGGCTTGGCCGCGTCCAGCGTGGGCTCGTACTGGCCGCTTTGCTCCCACAGCGGACCCCAGTGGCGCTCAATCGCCGCCGGTTCAAACGATTTGGCCAGGCTGTCCAGCCCCGGCGTGGGTGGCTGCAATCTGGCGGCGTCAGGGGCGCGGGCGGTGGGTGTCGGGGTGGCGGCTTCGGTCATGGCGAATAAAAAGCGGCATCGCAGGGATGCCGCCTTGGGTTGGGTGTGATACGGGAGAGCGTCGGCCTGATTTTATTCGACTGGGCCGCCCACGCCGGCCTGGCCGCTCTGGCTCGCCATCGCGATGCACGCCTGCAGCAGCGCGGTGTCGCCCAACTGGTTGGCCATGATCAGGATCAGCCGGGCATTGAGCAACTCGGAGGCCTCGCGGCTCAGGCCGCTATGGGCGTTGAGCAGGCATTCGTAAAACGTATCGGCATCCTGGAGATTGGGGCTGGTTTTGGCGATACCTTCGGTTTTCATGGGTGTCCTTCCAGGTCCTGGTGCAGGCAAAGGGTTTTTTCGACGGCGGCGATCAGTTGGCTGTCAACCGCCTCTCCGGTGGCGGCCAGGTAGCCGTCAGGCCGCACCAGAGCCCAGGCGTGGCCGAAAACATGGCAGGCGCCTTGCAGGTGGCCGATGCCACGGGAATTGATGTCATGCACATGTTCGCGCGCCTGCGCACGTTCACCCGGTCCCAGCACCTGCACGCTGCGAACCGGTGCATGTTCCGCAAGCTGCCTGAGCCGCTGCGCACCGGCGGGCGACAACTGGCCGAACACCAGCACCAGCAAGTCACCCGCAGCCCACAGCAAAAGGTCGTTGACCGTGCCCTCGTCGCCCGGCCGGGTGCCGTTAGCGCCGCTCCGGCCATTGGCCCAGCGGAAGGCCGCGTTCTGCACCGACTGGCCGCCTGCGCTGCCTTCACAGATGGTCGAACGTGTATAGGTGTTGGCCACTGCCATGCGGCCGGTGTTGACCAGGGAACGGGCGAATGGGTGCTGCCTGGCCAGGCTGATGGCGGCACTGCGAAAGATGCGCTCCATGCCGTCGGCCGGCCGCAAAAAACGCGTGGTGCGGTTGGTCACCCGAACGTTCTCCTGCGCCGCTTCAAGGCGCTCGTCGTTGTAGCTGTCCAGCAGCGCTGGGCTGGCGCGGCCGCGCAGCACGGCCGCCAGCTTCCAGGCCAGATTGTCGGCATCGGCCACGCCGGTGTTGCCGCCGCGCGCGCCGAAGGGGCTGACGATCTTGGCGGTGTCGCCCATGAAGAAAACACGGCCGACGCGCAACTGGTCGAGGCACTGGCTGCGATAGGTATAGGGTCCAACCCAGACAATTTCGACCGCCTCATCGACGCCGAACTGGCGCCGCAGGCGCTCGCGCACACGCGGCAGGCTGCCCATATCGTCGGGGTCGGCGTCGGGCGCCATCTGGTAGTCGATGCGCCACACGTTGTCGGCCATCAGGTGCTGCCAGACGGCGCGGTTTTCATTGAATGGTGCTTCGATCCAGGTGTGGCGCTCCGCCGGCGGGTTCCGGGAAAAGCGCACATCCGCAATACACCAGCGGTCGTCGCCCCGATGGGTCTGTTTGGCGGCGCCAACCCACTGGTGAAAAGGTGTGTGGGCACCGCTCGCGTCAATCACATAATCAGCCTCGATCACGTAGTTTCCGGCCGGTGTTTCCACCGTGAGCGTGACAAAGTCAGCGTTCTGCGCAAAGGCACTGACGCGCGACTTCCAGCGCAGGTCCACATGGCCCAACTCCCGGATGCGCTCGACCAGATAGCCCTCGATGTAGAACTGCTGAATGTTGATGAACGGCGGCTGGCTGGAGAGGTTGAAGTTGCTCTGCTGGCGCAGGTCGAACGAATAGACCTCGTCGTTGCCCGCGAAGGTGCGGCCCACACTCCACTGAATGCCCTTTTTCTTGATACGTTCGTAGATGCCCAGCTTGTGAAAGATTTCCAGCGACTTTTGTGTGTAGCAGATGCCGCGAGAGGCCGCTCCCTTGACGCCCACCGTGTTGTCCTCGTCCAGCAGCACGGCCTGCACACCCAGGCGAGCCAGCGCGCAGCCAAGCGTCAGGCCGGCGATGCCGCCGCCCACAATCACGATGGCGTGACGCCTGACTTCGCCCGTTCGCAACTCCGGCGGTTCCACAAAAGGGTATTCAGGCAACAGGTAACCCTGGCTCCCGGAAAATTCATAGTCGGTGGTCAATGGGGGCCTCGCAGTGCCTGTGCGGCCTTTGCTTGTCTCCGGCATGGTGTGCTCCTTCTGGGCATCGATGTTTCAGGGACGGGTCGGATGTCCCGCCCAGCTGAATTGAGCGCTCTGCGGACAATCTACCATAACGTCATGCCGGGCTCACACGGCAAGCCGGCGCAGGCGGCCGGGCCGTCTTGTGCCCTCGTCACCGCGCCCTTGCGATGAGTGTTGTGGCGCTCAATGGGTTGAAATTTGGTATTAATAGGGGATGATTAATAGTTTCTTACAATTTTCCACATTGAATCGACCAATTAGACGCGCCGCGCCAACCGCGCTAAGGTATTGCAGTCTTCGGCCATCCTGCCCGAAGCGTTTCGCGATTTATTTCATCAACCACCGAAGGAGATTTCCATGGCTGCTCTCAAAGGCTCCCGCACGGAAGAAAACCTGAAAGCCGCATTTGCCGGCGAATCACAGGCCAACCGCCGCTATCTGTATTTTGCAAACAAGGCCGACGTTGAAGGCCGTCCTGATGTAGCCGCGCTGTTCCGCTCCACTGCGGAAGGCGAGACCGGTCACGCCCACGGCCACCTCGAGTGGCTGGAGCAGTGCGGCGACCCGGCCACCGGCATGCCGTTTGGCGCCACCCGTCAAAACCTTGCCTCAGCCGTGGCAGGGGAAACGCACGAGTACACCGATATGTACCCCGGCATGGCCAAAACCGCCCGTGAAGAAGGCCAGGACGAAGTCGCTGACTGGTTTGAAACCCT
>CAYJMW010000020.1:0-12255 GCA_964371235.1 uncultured Polaromonas sp. | reverse complement strand
CCAAAACCGCCCGTGAAGAAGGCCAGGACGAAGTCGCTGACTGGTTTGAAACCCTAGCCAAGGCAGAGCGCTCGCATGCGAACCGCTATACCAAGGCTCTCGCCGAACTGGTTGATTAAGCACTGAATGGTGTGTGTTGGGCGTTCGCAGTAGCGCCCAATTCAGACCGTTCCCGATTTCGCTTTCCCGATTCCCTACCTCCAACATAAGAAACAGACCATGGCAACGGAAGGCAATCTGCAAGCCCCCACCCGTCACGCGATTGACTGGAAAAACCCCGATTACTACAACGAGGAGGCTTGCCTCCATGAGATGGAGCGCATCTTTGACATTTGCCACGGCTGCCGGCGCTGCGTTGCTCTGTGCGGTGCCTTCCCCACGCTGTTCGACCTGGTCGATGCCAGCAAAACCGGTGAAGTCGATGGTGTGGACAAGCAGGACTACCGCAAGGTGGTCGATCAGTGCTATCTGTGCGACCTGTGCTACATGACCAAGTGCCCGTATGTGCCGCCGCACCGCTTCAACCTGGACTTTCCGCACACCATGCTGCGCGCCAAGGCCATCAAGTTCAAGAAGGGCGATGTTGGCCTGGGCGAACGGTTCTTGGCCTCGACCGATGTGCATGGCCAGTTTGCCGGTATTCCCATCGTGGTTCAGGTTGCCAACGCGGTGAACAAAACCAGGCCGGCGCGCGCCGTGATGGAAAAAGTTTTGGGCGTGGACAGAAACGCATGGCTGCCCGACCTGGCGGCCCATAAATTCCGCGCCAGCGCGCTGGAGTCGCCGCCGTATCCGGTGAAAGACGGCGAAAAAACACCCGGCAAAGTGGTGATTTTTTCGACCTGCTACATCAACTACAACGAACCCGGAATCGGCCACGACCTGCTCAAGATTTTGAGCCACAACGAAGTGCCTTATGTGCTGGTGGAAAAGGAGCAATGCTGCGGCATGCCCAAACTGGAACTTGGCGACCTGGACTCGGTGAATTCAGCCAAGGGGGCCAACATACCGGTGCTGGCCGGGTATGCCAGGGACGGCTTTGCCATCCTCAGCGCGGTGCCCAGTTGCACCCTGATGTTCAAGCAGGAGCTGCCGCTGATGTACCCCGATGACGCCGGCGTGCAGTTGGTCAAGGAACACATGTGGGATCCGTTTGAATACCTGATGGCGCGCAAGCGCGACGGCCTTCTCAAGACCGAATTCCCCATGCCGCTGGGGAGAATCAGCTACCAGATTCCGTGCCACGGCCGGGTGCAAAACATTGGCAAGAAAACCGAGGAAATGCTCAAAATGGTGCCAGGCACCAGTGTGCAGACGCATGAGCGCTGCTCCGGCCACGCCGGCACGTTCGGCGTGAAAGTGCCTTACCACCAGCAGGCCATGAAAATTGGCAAACCGCTGTTCAAGGCCATGGCCAGCCACAAGGACGGTGGCCTGCCCGATGTGATCAGCAGCGACTGCCCGCTGGGCGGCCACCACATTGCCCAGGGCTTTGAAGTCAACCAGCTCGGCGCACCGCCGCAAAAGCATCCGCTGACGCTGATACGGATGGCTTACGGTCTGAAGTGAAATTCGCCGAAGCTTCCAACGCAAAGACGCCAAAGCGCAAAGAACGCAAAGTGAATATAGAGAAAAATTAAAGTTTTCGGTTTTCTTCGCGCCCTTTGCGTCTTTGCGCCTTGGCGTTGGAAACCAGATTGAGAGTCAAACCATGCAAATCACCGGAAAAATAACCCCCGCCAGCCTGATGACGCTGGAGGCCTACAGCAGGTATCGCAAGGAGCATAAAGCGCAGATCATGGCGCACCGCCAGTTGCGCAGCGTGCATCTGGGTGAACACATCAATGTGCAGTTCGAGAGCGAAACCAGCATTCGCTACCAGATTCAGGAAATGCTGCGTCTCGAAAAAATCTTTGAGACAGAAGGTATCGAACAGGAAATTGAAGCCTACGCGCCGCTGCTGCCTGACGGCAGCAACTGGAAGGCCACCATGATGATCGAGTACCCCGACGTCAACGAACGCAAGCGTGAACTGGCGCGCCTGATCGGTGTTGAAGACCACCTGTTTGTTGAAGTCGAGGGCCACGCCCGTGTTTATGCGATTGCCGACGAAGACATGGACCGGGAAAACGACGAGAAAACCTCGGCCGTGCATTTTGTGCGTTTCGAGCTCAGCCCCGCCATGTGCGCGGCGGTCAAGGCCGGCGCCAGCGTCAAGCTGGGCTGCGACCACACCCATTACCCGGCGCACATCACGATTCCCGCGGAACCATTGGCCTCATTGGCGAGCGACCTGCGCTGAGTGGCCCCGCGCCTGTCGTACAGTCAGGCTTTCGGTTTTTGCCATCACTCCCAGCGGGGCAACTGAGGCCGAATCAGGAAACGTCGCCGCAGGAAATAGGATGAAACGCCGCGGGCATTGTTTTGCCGGGCCTGCCGGGCCGTTACAGGTCATGAGGAAAATAGCCATGCAGCCCATATGCCGCATGTGCAAAGCGCTATGAAAATAAGAGCAAACAAGATTGACATTGAAGTCGAGGACAGCGGCGCCGGTCTGGATGCCAGGGGTCAGCCGCGGCCCGTGGTGCTGCTCATCATGGGGCTGGGCATGCAGCTCATCGCATGGCCGCCCGAGATGGTGCAAGGGCTGGTCGATGCAGGCTTTCGGGTGCTGCGATTTGACAACCGCGATGCCGGCCTGAGCCAGAGCCTTGATCATCTGGGAACGCCCGGGCTGCTCTGGACCGGACTGAAATACCGGCTCGGCTGGCGCATCACGCCGCCCTACAGCCTGCAGGACATGGCGGCTGACGCGCTCGGGGTGCTCGATGCGCTGCAGATTGACAAGGCGCACGTTGTCGGCGTGAGCATGGGCGGCATGATTGCCCAGCGCCTGACCTTGATTGCCCCGGCGCGCGTTTTGAGCCTGGCCAGCATCATGAGTTCGAGCGGCGCGCGCGGTCTGCCCGCGGCCAGGCCTGAAGTGACGCGGGTGCTGCTCAGCCGCCCTGCCAACAACAGCATGCACGCCGCCATCGAGCATTCGGTCAGGCTGTTCAAGGCGATTGGCAGTCCGGGTTTTGCCATCAGCGAGGCGGATTTGCGAGAACACGTGACAGCCGCTCACCAGCGAAGCCTTCGCCCACGGGGCATTGCGCGCCAGATGGTCGCCGTTGTGGCCGACAGCGCGCGCGCCGCGGCGCTGGCCCGAGTGGCCGCGCCCACGCTGGTGGTGCATGGCAAGGCCGATCCGCTGGTGCCGTTTGCGTGCGGCGAAGACACCGCGCGCCGCATTCCAGGCGCCCGGCTGGAGGGGGTTCAAGGCATGGGCCATGATTTGCCGCCCGGCGTGGTGGCGCGATTGCTCGCGTTGCTGATTCCGCACTTCAATGCGGCCAATGCCTGAAGGTGAATTAAACATGACCGCCCCTGAACACTCCGAGCTCGGCAAGGCATCAGGCTACGCTGACCAGTACGACGCTTCGCTGCTGTTCCCGATGCCACGCGCCGCAAAGCGGCTGGAGCTCGGCATCACGGGCGCGCCGCCATTTTTGGGCGCTGACCTGTGGACCGCGTTCGAGCTGAGCTGGCTCAATACACGCGGCAAGCCGCAGGTGGCGCTGGCGCATTTCACCGTGCCCTGCGAAACCCCCAACATCATCGAGAGCAAGTCCTTCAAGCTCTACCTGAACAGCTTTAGCCACACCGGTTTTGCTGACGCAGCCGGGGTGCAGGCGCGCCTGCGGGCCGACCTCAGTGAAGCCGCCTGGCGCGGCGCGGCGCACGCTTCACAAGTTGGCGTGCAACTGCTGCTGCCTGACATGTTCGACCGCGAACCGGTGCAAGAACTCGACGGCCTGAATCTGGACCGACTCGATGTGGAATGCAGCCGCTACACGCCGGCCCCCGAGTTGCTGAGCGCCGCTTTTGGCGAGCAGCCGGTGAGCGAGGTGCTGACCAGCAACTTGCTAAAAAGCAACTGCCCGGTCACGGGCCAGCCCGACTGGGGCAGCGTGCAGATCAGCTACAGCGGGCCGCAGATCGAGCAGGCCGGTCTGCTGCAGTACCTGGTGAGCTTTCGCAAGCACAACGAGTTTCATGAGCAATGCGTCGAGCGCATCTTCATGGACTTGTGGACGCGCTGCAAGCCGGCCACGCTGTCGGTGTATGCACGCTATACGCGCCGCGGCGGGCTCGACATCAACCCGTTTCGCACCAGCCATCCGCAGGGTTTGCCCGCGAATGTGCGAACGGCGCGCCAGTAGCGAGATGCTATAAAATAAATAGCATATAGCGCCCGTTTCATATGGGCTACAGGCCTGATTCATTAAACGTTTTAAGCGGCGCCAGCGCCGCAAAACGCGCCGGACGCTTTTCCTTCATCGCCAGCACGGCTTCGCGCACCTGCTGGTTGCTCCAG
Organism: uncultured Polaromonas sp.; assembly: GCA_964371235.1. Classification (GTDB taxonomy): domain Bacteria; phylum Pseudomonadota; class Gammaproteobacteria; order Burkholderiales; family Burkholderiaceae_C; genus Polaromonas. The sequence continues at coordinate 7,835 of CAYJMW010000020.1, read as the reverse complement.
ATCGCGCCCTGCAGCCAGCCCATTTGCCTGAGCGCGTCGTCCACCGAATGGTCGCGTGCGTAGTGAATCGCCTGCTTGGTGCCCCAGATGGCCACCGGCGGCTTGGCGGCAATCTCTTTTGCGCATTGCAGCGCACCGGCCAGCAGCGTCTCGGGCGAGTCAAACACCTCATTGACCAGGCCATAAGCCAGCGCCCTGGCCGCGCTGAGCTTGCGCCCGGTGTAGGCCAGCTCTTTCACCAGTGCCAGCGGAATCAGCTTGGGCAGGCGCTGCAAAGTGCCCACATCGGCCACCATGCCGATGTTGATTTCCTGGATGCAGAAGAACGCGTCAAGCGTGGCATAGCGCAGGCAGCAGGCGCTCACCATATCGACCGCGCCGCCAATGCAGCCGCCCTGAATGGCGGCAATCACCGGGATGCGCAGTGTCTCAAGCTTGGTGAAGGTGGCCTGCATGTCGGTCAGCAGGTCAAAAATCGCCGCGCGGCCTTCGGGGCTCTGGTCGTCCATGGCAATGCTGCCGCCAAAGGTCTCCAGCGCCATGCCGGCGCTGAAGTGTTTGCCGGTGCTGGAGATGACCAGCACGCGCGCATCGGCGGCCTTGTTGATGTGCGTCAGCACCTCGTCCAGCTCGCGCCAGAAGGTCGGGTGCATGGTGTTGAGCGCCTCGGGCCGATTGAGCACCAGGTGGGCGATGTGGTTGTTGGTCGTGAGGGAAAAACAGGTCAGTGAGTTCATGCCTCGACTGTAATTCAGTCCGCTGGATCCAGCCAGTCACGCCTGAGACGGTGCTACCTGCCTGGGCGTAGCCTAGAAAAGCTGATCATTTGCTATTGATTCAGTAGCTGCTTGCGCCCGTTCTATATGGGCTGGATCCGTATTTTGTTCATGAACCGGAATTTCTCCGGCTTTTGCCAGCGTGGCCGCGCGAACACCCAGCAGGCGCAGCCGTTGGTCCAGCGGCACGCGCTTCAGGCACGCCCCGGCTAGTTGGCGGATGGTCTTGGCATCCGCCGTGTAGGCCTGCGCGGTCTGGTCGCGGGTGGCAATCCTGAAGTCGTCATAACGCAGCTTGATGCCTAGGGTTTTGGCCACGTAGCCCTTGCGCTGCAGATCGGCCGCCACCTGCTCGCAGAGACGGGTGAAGATGGCGCCCAGCTCGGCCCGGTCGCGCACCGCGTGCAAGTCGCGCTCAAAGGTGGTTTCGCGGCTGATGCTGACGGGCTCGCTCTGGGTGACCACCGGGCGGCTGTCGCGCCCCCAGGCGGCGTCATGCATCCAGGCGCCGGTGGCTTTGCCAAAGTGGGCGATCAACAGGGCCGGGTCAAAAGCGGCCAGTTCGCCGATGGTGTGAATGTGCAGCCTGGCCAGCTTTTCGTCCGCCTTGGGGCCAATGCCGTTGATCTTGCGGCAGGCCAGCGGCCAGATGCTGGTTTGCAGGTCGCTCTCATGAATAATCGAAATGCCATTGGGCTTGTTGAATTCGCTCGCCATCTTGGCCAGCAGCTTGTTGGGCGCGACGCCCACCGAACAGGTCAGGCCGGTCTTGTCAAAAATGCTTTTCTGGATCAAGCGCGCCAGCACCCGGCCGCCTTCGCGCTGGCCGCCCGGCACCTCGGTGAAGTCGATGTATACCTCGTCTATGCCACGGTCTTCCATGACCGGCGCAATCTCGCTGATGGTGCTTTTGAACAGCCGGGAGTATTTGCGAATCTCGTCAAAATCAACCGGCAAAACGATCGCCTGCGGGCACAGCCTGGCGGCCTTCATCATGCCCATGGCCGAGCCCACGCCAAACTGGCGCGCCGCGTAGGTCGCCGTGGTGATGACGCCGCGCCCGACGTAGTCTTTCAGCAGGGGGAAGTCCGCCACCGGAATAAAGCGAAGTTCCCGCTCGCCCTGGGCGGCCAGTAATTCCTCATCCACTCGCCGGCGACCGCCGCCAATCACCACCGGCAAGCCCTTGAGCTGCGGATAGCGCAGCAACTCGACCGACGCGAAAAACGCGTCCATGTCGAGGTGGGCAATGCGGCGGATTTTGGCTGAGGGTGAAGAAGGAAAGTCGCTCACCCGGCGAGCATAGCGCTGATTGTCGGCTTGCTGCTTTTGGGGCGCGGGTATCGATGTTCCCTAGTACGTCCCCGGCAGCAAAATGCTTCTGTCCACGGTATTCACATCCGTTCGGCCGCAAAAAGCCATCGTCAGGTCAAGCTCCTTGTGGATGATCTCCAGCGCCTTGGTCACGCCGGCCTCGCCCATGGCGCCCAGGCCATACAAAAACGCGCGGCCGATGTAGGTGCCTTGCGCGCCCAGGGCTTTCGCCTTGAGCACATCCTGGCCCGATCGGATGCCGCCGTCCATGTGCACTTCAATCTGGCTGCCCACGGCATCGACGATGGCGGGCAGGGCGGTGATGGATGAGGGCGCGCCGTCAAGCTGCCTTCCGCCGTGGTTGGAAACAATCAGCGCATCAGCGCCGGAATTGACAGCGATGCGGGCGTCTTCCACATCCTGAATGCCCTTGAGGATGAGCTTGCCGCCCCAGCGCTTCTTGATCCACTCCACGTCGCCCCAGTTCAGCGCCGGGTCAAACTGTTTGGCCGTCCATTCACCCAGACTGCCCATGTTTTCCACGCCCTTGACGTGGCCGACGATATTGCCAAATCCGTGCCGCTTGGTGCCCAGCATGCCCAGGCCCCAGCGCACCTTGGTCATCATGTTGATGATGTTGGGCAGGGTGAGCCTGGGCGGCGCGCTCAAGCCGTTTTTCAGGTCCTTGTGGCGCTGGCCGATGATTTGCAGATCCAGTGTCAGCACCAGCGCCGAACATTTCGCCGCCTTGGCCCGGTCAATCAGGCGTTCGATGAAGTCGCGGTCTTTCATGACGTAGAGCTGGAACCAGAACGGGTGGCCGTCGGTGCCCTGGGAGACGTCTTCAATCGAGCAGATGCTCATGGTCGAGAGCGTGAACGGAATACCGAATGTTTTCGCGGCCCGGGCCGCCAGAATTTCGCCGTCGGCATGCTGCATGCCGGTCAGGCCGGTGGGGGCAAGTGCCACCGGCATGGCTACGTTCTGGCCGATCATGGTGCTGGCGGTGCTGCGGTTTTCCATGTTGACCGCCACGCGCTGGCGCAGCAGGATGTTCCGGAAATCGGCTTCGTTGGCCCGGTAGGTGCTCTCGGTCCAGGAACCCGAGTCGGCATAGTCGTAAAACATGCGGGGAACGCGTTTTTGCGCCAGAACGCGCAGGTCTTCGATGTTGGTGATGACGGTCATTGAGTTGTCTCCTTGTGGGCCCAATGCTAGTGCAGTGTTGCGCGCTGGCAATTGAACAATTTTTGAATCGACTGGGCCAGGTCGCAAATTATTTCAAGCGGACGTGCCAAAAACCGCACAGTTACGGTTCAACAGAGCGTTGACCTGTATCAATAGTGCATTAGTATTACTTTTACATAATGATACTAAAACCAAATTCTGAAAGCTGGGTCGACTGATGGATTTTGCCTTTCCCTGCACCATTCCCGATCTTTTGAGTCCGGGGCTGGCGCGTCCGGCCACCATGGCCCAACTGCTGCAGGCCATGGAGACCCTGAAGTTCGAACCCATCGTGACGCTGGCTGAGGTGATCGAACAGTTGGGCCTGCTCGATCGCGCCGCGATCGGCGCTCTCATGAGCGAAGACCCGGAGCTGTTTCGCGGCAGGTCGCCGGATCTGGTGCGGCGCGTGCTTCTGACCTCTGAAGACTATTACCGTGCGCTGGCGCGTGTTGCCGGCATCGTGGAAGTTGATGCCGCCAGTTTCGAGCTTCCGGCCAGCGCTTTTGACTTGCTGCCTTTGCGGGTTCTCCGGGCACGCGACATGTTGTTCCTGGGAGAGGCTGACGAGATGCTGATCGTGGCATCGTGGTTTCCCACCAGCGAGGACTTGCACGGCTACCTGTGCGCTCTGACCGGGCGCAGCGTGAGGATGGTGTGGGCCGAGCGCGATGCCATTTCGGCGCGGCTGGACCGCCTGGATCCCCACGCGCCACTGCACTCACCCGGGCATGCCAATCAGAAGGCGCCTGGCGATGCCAAAGTGTCGGGCCAAGCGCCGCTCGCGGGAGGCCGCTTGCCGCCGGAAGAGCAGGACATGGAATACCTCATGGCCGAAGCGGTCCGTGACATGGCGTCGGGGCTGGAGGTGGAAGAGGCGACCGAGGCCAACGAGTCCTCCAGCATGGTGCGTATGGTCAAGCGCCTGATCATGGATGCGCAGGCCTTGCGCGCCTCGGACATTCACATCGAAACCAATCCCGGCGAACAATTCACAAGCATCCGCCTGCGCCGCGACGGCGACCTGGAGCTCTACCAGAAACTTCCGCCGCCATTGCGCGCGGCAATGGTGTCGCGCATCAAGGTAATGGCCAAGCTCGACATTGCCGAACGGCGCCGGCCGCAGGACGGCAAGATCAACTTCAGCGAGTTCGGCGGCGACCAGCTCGAGTTGCGCGTGGCCATCATGCCGACGCACGACGGCATGGAGGACGTGGTGATGCGCCTGCTTGCATCAACCCTGCCCGTGCCGCTGGCGCAGCTTGGCTTGCAGCACGCGATATCGATGGGGTGACGCGTATGTCCACGCGATCCTTTGGCCTGATCCTGGCGGCCGGCCCGACCGGGTCTGGCAAGACGACCACGCTGCACTCCATGATGGAGGAGATCAACACCGAGGAAAAGAAAATCTGGACGGCGGAAGACCCGATAGAGATCACGCACCCCGGCTTGCGCCAGGTTCAGGTCAACCCCAAGATCGGGCTGACGTTTGCCAATGCCATGCGCGGCTTCTTGCGGGCCGACCCGGATGTCATCATGATTGGTGAAATCCGCGACCCCGAAACCGCCAAGATTGCCATTGAAGCCTCGCTGACCGGGCATCTTGTGCTTTCAACACTCCACACCAACAGCGCGTCTGAAAGCGTGGTGCGCCTGCTGGACCTGGGCATGGACGCCATGAATTTTGCCGATTCTCTGGTGGGCATCGTGGCGCAGCGGCTGGTCAGGGCGTTTTGTCCGCATTGCGCGCGTGCCGAGCCGCTGACGCCCGGTCAATTTACGGATTTGGTCAAGGAGTATGTGCAGGCTTCGCCCCTGAGCGAGGCTGAGGGCGAGCGGCGACTGCTGGCTGCTGCCGGCGTGGCAAAGCCGGATGATGTGCGCGTGAAGATGGCCGTCGGGTGCGACCGCTGCGGCGGCAAGGGCTACAAGGGACGGCTGGGCATTTACGAAATCCTTGAAAACAGCCCCGCAATGCGGCTGCTCATCCAGCGCAATGCCAGGCCCACCGAGATATTTGAAGAAGCAGTCCGCTCGGGCATGCGCAGCCTGCGCCAGGACGCGCTTGAAAAAATGGTTCAGGGGCTGATCGACCTGCGCCAGGCGCGCGTTGCCTACCTCTGACGCAGTGCGGTTGTCCTGGTGACAGCGTGCCGGGAAATTGTCCGTATCATCCGTCAGCAGACGACTCAACACCCCACGGGTTTTGAAGCGCAGACAATCCCCTCATGAACCTGGCCCACTTGCTTCAGCGCATCGCCCGCATGGACCCGCAGCGGCCCGCTATTTACAGCGGCTCCCGGCAACTCGCTACCTACGCCCAGTGGGCCGCGCGCAGCGCCCGCCTGGCCCGGCGACTGCAAGGCCTGGGACTGCAGCCTGGCGACCGCGTGGCGCTATTCATGCACAACCATCCGCGCTATCTTGAAGTGATGTTTGGCGCCTGGTGGGCGGGGCTGGCGGTGGTTCCCATCAACGCCAAGCTGCACCTGCGCGAAGCGCAATGGATTGTGGACAACGCCCAGGCGAGCTGGGTTTTTGTGACGCCGGACACTGCACCTGCCGATGCCGCCGCGTTTGCCGGTGTCGATGGTGTCATGGCGGTGGATTCTCTGGCCTGCGATGACTGGCTGCACGATGGTGACGGCGATGAAACGGCCGCTGAAGCGCCCATCGTTGACCGCGCGCCCGACGATCTGGCCTGGCTGTTTTACACCAGCGGCACCACCGGGCGGCCCAAGGGCGTGATGATCAGCCATCGCAACCTGATGACCATGGGGCTGGCCTATTTCAACGACGTGGACCCGATTGCCAGCCATGATGTGATTGCCTACGCGGCGCCCATGTCGCACGGCGCGGGCATCTACGCCATCCCGCACCTCATGGCCGGCGCGCGTCACGCGGTGCCTGCCTCGGGCGCGTTTGATCCCGCCGAAATGTTCGCGCTGGGCCGGGGCATCGGCGCCTTGTCGCTCTTCGCCGCTCCCACCATCGTCAAGCGGCTGGTGGACCACGCCGAATCCAGCGGAGAAACCCCTGAGAGTTGTGCCACGGCGTTCAAGACCATTGTTTATGGCGGAGCGCCCATGTATGCCGCCGATATTGAGCGCGCCATTCGGGTCATGGGGCCGCGCTTTGTGCAGATTTACGGCCAGGGTGAAAGCCCCATGGTGGGCACTGCCCTGTCGCGCACCCATCTCATGAACACCGCTCACCCACAGTACGCGGCGCGCATTGCCTCGGTGGGCGTGGCGCAAACACCCGTGCAGATCCGCGTGGCCGATGCCCACGGCCGTGACTTGGCGCAGGGCGAAGTTGGCGAGGTGCTGATTCGCGGCGACAGCGTCATGACCGGCTACTGGCGCAACCCCGAGGCAAGCGCCGCGGCGCTGCGGGGCGGCTGGCTCTGGACCGGCGACATGGGCGCACTCGACGCCAATGGCTTTCTGACATTGAAAGACCGCAGCAAAGACCTCATCATCAGCGGCGGCTCCAACATTTACCCGCGTGAAGTCGAAGAGGCGCTGCTGCTGCATCCCGACGTGGCCGAAGCCGCCGTGGTGGGCGAGCCCGATCCCGAGTGGGGCGAGAGCGTGGTCGCGTTTGTGGTGCCGCGCGCTGGCAAAGTGCTGGACGCGAATGCGCTCGATGCCCTGTGCCTGGCGCAGATCGCACGCTTCAAGCGGCCCAAACGTTATGAAATTGTTGACGCGCTGCCCAAGAACAACTACGGCAAAGTGCTCAAGACCGAGCTGCGCCAGCGGCTGCGAAAAGATTGAGCGCTACTGCGCAAGTATTACTTTTGCGAAAATCAAAAAAGATTTAACCGGAACGACCTACATCGCGAAACAATTCGTTACCAAAAGCCCGGATGGCCGTCCATCGTTTGCCGGGTCCTGCGCTAGCATCCACGCCAACTAAAACCAGCCCCAGACCACTGAGGGCCATAAGCGGGGGGACGGCGCGTGACGGCAAATTCAAATGTGCTCGCGGTAAACAGCGCGAGTGCGGATAACAAACCATACAAGCCTGTTCATCCCGACGTTCCGGGTGAAGCTTCAGCAAGCGACACTGATGCACTCGCGCCCTTGGCTGCCCTTTCCGCCATCGCCCGCTTCCACCAAGTCGCTGCCGACCCCGCTACATTGGCCCATCAACTCGGCCTGTCCGCCAGCGACACACTCACCCCGTCTGATGTGCTGCGCGCCGCCCAGCACCTGGGCCTCAAAGCCAAGCTTGTGCGCACCACCATCGAGCGCCTCGGGTTGACACCTTTGCCTGCCCTCGCTGTGATGCGCACAGACGATGAATCCTTGCGCCTTGTCATCCTGGCCCAAAGCGACGGCAAACGGGTGCTGTTAGATTTTTTGGGGTCAGAGCCCAAATTTTCTCAGCCAAAGGCTGACCCTTCGGGTGCGACGCATGGCGTCGCAGAAAAATTGGTGTCTGACCCCAATAAATCTCGCCCCACCATCGAACCGGTAGAAGTCTTTGCCACCCAATGGACCGGTGAACTCA
>CAYJMW010000019.1:0-57366 GCA_964371235.1 uncultured Polaromonas sp. | reverse complement strand
AGAACACCATGTACTGGCGCTCGGCGGTTTCGACCTGGATGTTGAGTTGCGTCAGTTGGATGCCGGGCGTTTTCATGTCCAGCACGAACAGAGAGATGCCTTCGGTGCGGTGCTTCACCTCGCTGGCCTTGGTGGTGCGGGTGATTACCAGCATGTAGTCGGCATCGCGCGCGCCGGAGATGAACACCTTCTGGCCATTAAGCACCCAGCCGCCTGCGTCCGGCGTGGCCAGCGTGGTCATGGCAAAGCTGTTGGTGCCGGCATTGGGTTCGGTGATGGCAAAGCACAGCTTCTTCTCGCCGGTGCAGGTGGGCGTGACGTATTTCCTGATTTGCTCAGGTGTACCGTGGCGAATGATTGGCACCCGGCCCAGCCCGGTGACGACCAGGAACAGGGTGGGCACGCCGGCCAGCGCCAGCGCCTCGTTGAGCGCGGTGATCTCCAGCACGCCGCCGCCGGAGCCGCCATACTCTTCCGGGACGGACAGGCCGAGCAGGCCGAATTCGCCAAGCTTTTGCCACAACTCGTCGGGAAAGCGGTCTTCCTTGATGCACTGCAGGATGTAGCTGCGAGGGTACAGGGTGGTGACGCCGCGGGCGGCCTCCTGCACGTCACGAATGCGCTCGCGCAGGCTTGCGGAAGCGGTGTTGGCTGGGGTGCTCATGGTGGATGTCTCCGTCTTGGGTTGGGGTAGGGGGAGAAAGTTGTCAAAGTGCCATGTCGGCCGGAATCGGCACCGGAAAGTCGAGCAGCATCTGCGCAAAGGCTTTGCCCTGCGAGTCCATGCGAACCGAAGCGATGCCGCCGCCGCCCAGGGCTTCGTGCATCAGAAAGTTCAGCGCGTGCGTGCCGGGCAGGTCAAAGCGCTGCACGCTGCCCTTGACGAGGTGGGCGAACCAGGCCGCCACCGCCTGCTCGGTCAGGGCGGCGCGGATGAAGGGCAGGTAATGGGGTTTGCGTGCCAGGATGCCGATATTGGCGGCATCGCCCTTGTCGCCGCTGCGTCCCCAGGCCAGCTTCACCAGCGGCACAGTGCGCGTGCCGCGCGCAAAGGCATCGGCAGCGGGCAGCGGGCCGTCGACCTGGGGCAGGGTTGCCGGGTCGAACGGTTTGCCGAGCCACTGCGGCGCTGCCACGGTCTGCTCGCCCATGTCGATGCTCGCCACCACCTGTGTTTTGGGCACCAGACAGGAAAATAGTCGCACCACCGGCTGCACCTTGGGTCGACCGCCGGTGAAGCCGGTGATGGCCGGGGCCGACATCAGGGCCAGCGGCGCCACTTCGCGTGAAAACAGTTCGAGCGCATCCCTGACCGGATGGCGCACGCCCACTTTGAGCATCACTTCGCGCGCATCGGGCCGCGCATGGGGGCCGTAGGTGTCTTCGGCGCCGATGGCCTCGACACAGGTTTCGGTGAAGTCGGGCCAGCCGCGCTGCGCATAGTGGCGGCGCATGCGCGCCAGCATGGCGGCGCCGACACGCTGCGCCTTGGCACCGGCATCGATGCCGCCAATCATGAACAGGCTCATGGCCCGAAAGCCGTCGGCGTAGGTGACGCTGACCTTGGCCTGGTCGGTTGGCGCGCGGCCGCGCGCGCCCTTGACCTCGACGCGGTCGGGGCCGACTTGCGTGAGCGTCACGCCGGTGAAGTCGCACACCACGTCGGGCAGGATGTAGGCGCGCGGGTCGCCGATTTCATAGAGCATCTGCTCGCCCACCGTGGAGGGACAGACCAGCCCACCCGTGCCTTCGGGCTTGGTGATGACGAAGCTGCCGTCGGCGCGGCACTCGGCGATGGGAAAACCCATGTCGTCCCAGCCCGGCACCGTGTCCCAGTCGGTGTAGTTGCCGCCGGTGACCTGCGTGCCGCACTCGATCAGGTGACCGGCCAAGCTGCCCTGCGCGAGCAGATCGTGGTCGGCGGCGGTCCAGCCAAAGGCATGGATCAGCGGCGCCAGCGTGACCGCGCTGTCGACGCAGCGGCCGGTGACCACGATGTCGGCACCGGTCGCCAGCGCGGCGGCAATCGGGAAGGCACCCAGATAGGCGTTGGCGCTCATGACCTTTTGCGGGAACGGGCTACCTGCGAACATCTCCGGGGTGCCGGCTGCACGCAGTGCTTCCACCTGCGGCATCAGGTCGTCGCCCAGCACGGCGGCGATTTTCAGATCAACGCCTTCGGCCTGTGCCGCCGCCACCAGCGCGGCGCGGCAGGCGGACGGGTTGACGCCGCCCGCGTTGGCAATGACTTTGATGCCGCGCGACTTCAGCTCCTTCATCAGGGGCCGGAGGGTGGCCACGAAATCCGGTGCATAGCCCATTGCCGGGTCTTTGGCCTTGGCGCGGCTGAGCAGCGACATGGTGATTTCGGCCAGGTAGTCGAACACCATGACGTCGATGTTGCCGCGCTGCACCAGTTGGGCGGCGGCGAATTCGCTGTCGCCCCAGAAGCCCGAGGCGCTGCCGATGCGAAGGGTGGTTTGTTTCATGTTTGTCTCCTTTTGTGGTGGAAATCTTTCTTGGATCGTGGGTTCAGGCGGACACGGTGTTGCGCGGCCAGAACACGCGCCAGATGCCTTTGGCCGTGGCGCAGAGCTTGCCATTGGCATCCAGGAAGCGGCCTTCGGCGAAGGCCGTGCTGCGGCTCACCCGCACCACTTTGCCGTGGGCCTCAAAGCGGTCACCCATCGCCGCGTCGAGGTAGGTGATGTCCAGGTTGATGGTGAACTGGCGCAGCTCGAAAGGATCGATCTCCAGCGCCTCGGGCATAGCCAGCAGCGAAGAGATGATGGCCCAGCCCAGCGCGCCGTCGAACATGTAGGCGACTACGCCGCCGTTGAGCGCATGTCCGGCGCTGCTGCCGCCGCCGCGTTGCGACGGAAGCACTTGTGGCAGTCGAACGATTACCTCGCCGATGGCGATTTCTTCGACTTCGAGGCCCTGAGCTTTCAGGAAGGCGGCCTCATTCCATTGCTGCTTGCATTCGGCGATGCGTCGGTATTTGGAGGGGTCAGCATTCATTTTTGATACTCCGTTGGGTTGTTGTTGCGTCGAGTAGGGGTATTCAAAGCATCGCCAGTTGCTCGATGCGTTGCACATGGGCCGCCAATGATCGGCGCGCCAGTGGCCAGAGTGCTGTGGGGGTGTCGTCGTAGGCGAGAGGTAGCCACGCGTCCGGGCCGGCTCGCGGTGCGCAGCGCATGGCGGCCAGCACCTTGGCCTCGCGCCGCAGGCGGTGTGCCTTGAGCTGCGCGATGGCCTGTGCTGCATCACCGATCACATGGCCGTGCGCCGGCAGGATGAATTCGATGTTTTCTTGCTCGCAGGCCAGCGCCAGGCGGTCCAGTGAATCGAGGTAGGCGCTCATGTCGCCGTCCGGCGGGTCGATGATGGTGGTGCTGCCACTGAGGATGTGGTCGCCTGAGAACAGCAAGCCGTCCTCTTCGAGGATCAGGCAGAGGTGATTGGCGGCGTGCCCTGGTGTGTGCACCACGCGCAGGGTGATGGCGTGGTCGCCCGTAGGCTCGTTGATGTACAGCGTCAGACACTCGCCGTCAGCCAGGGCGCGGTCGGGTGTGAACTGCGAATGGGCGCGCGCGGTGGCGGCCGAGGCCAGGCCCAGTACTGGCGGTGCGTGGCCGGTCAGGCGGGCGCAGGCTTGGGCTAGCGGCCGTGCCGCCGGCGAGTGATCGGGGTGTGAATGGGTGCAGACGATGGACGTGACCTTGCCCGCCGTGAGCGCCAGCAGGCGTTCGACGTGGTCCATCTGCAGGGGGCCCGGGTCGATGACGATGTAGCCGCTGGCAGCGGTGCCCACGATGTAGCTGTTGGTGCCGGGGCCGGTCATGACGCTGGCGTTGGGGGCGGTGAGGCGATGCAGGTGCCGCAACAAGGGTACCGGCCGCTCGTGCTGCCAGTCCAGCGGGTGCTCAAGCTGGCCGTCCGGACAGACCAGCGCGAGTTCGCCGTACGGTGCTTCGTGCTCCATGTAGCGCTGCGGCTGGCCGCCGACGTAACCGACGCGCGGGCAGCACGTCCATAGCGGCTGGCGGTCCGCGCAGGCTGCGAGCGCTGCATCGACGGTCTGGAACGGGGACAGCCAGCGCAGCGTGCGCAGCGTCGGGAAAATCATCGGCAGGCGGTCGGCGGCATGCCGCTCCAGCGCATCGGCGGCGCGTAGCCAGAGCGGCTCAAACTGTTCGGCATCGTCCGCCACCGCCTCCTGCCCCGCCGGCATGCGCGCCAGCAGGAAGGTGGTGTCGAAGCGCTTGGGTATGCTGCGGTCGGCGATCCAGCGCGCCAACAGTCGCACCTCGGCGGTCGCCAGCCGCAGGCCCAGCGCACGCACTTGCGGGTACAGCGGCCGGGTGCGATCGAGCCGGGCCAAGTCGCTCGCGTCGAGCGGCGTGCCGTCGCCGCGCAGGGCGAGCAGGATGCCCAGTTCCTCAAAGCTTTCGCGCAGCGCGGCCAGCGCGTGGGTCAGCGGCTCGGCGGTCTGCCCGGGGCGCGTGCTTGCGAGGTCGTGGGCCTCGTGATCTGCAGCGTCGACGCGGCCGCCCGGAAACACGAAGGCGCCGGGCAGGTAGCTCGCCGTCGGGGAGCGCCGCGTCATCAGTACCTCGGCGCCGCCGGGCGCATCGCGCAGCAGCAGCAGGGTGGCGGCCGGGCGCGCCGTGGGGGCGGTATACGGGGGGTGGAGTTGCAGTATTGGGCGGACCATGATGAGGTATTTGAGGACTTTATCCGTTTAGGCGCTGGCCGAGTGGCTGCGCAGCAGCGCGTCCAGCGTGCTTTCCAGGTGCGCGAGGGAGTTGCATTCGCGCGCGATGTGGCAATAGGGCGCGTAGCGCTTCATCTCCGAGTCGCCGAGGCCCCAGAACGAGACGGGCTCGGGGTTGAGCCAGATGACCCGGCGCGCGCGCTGGTACAGCAGTTGCATGACTTGCGCCTGGGCTTGGCCGCGGTTGTTGCGCGCGTCGCCCAGGATCAGCACGGTGGTGCGGCGATCAATGTCGTCCAGCAATTGCGCTTCGATGTCGAGCAGGGTCTGGCCGTAGTCGGTGCCGCTGCCGCCCACCGCCTGCATCACTTTGTCCACGGCTTGCTCGACTGGCAGCGACTCGAAGGTGTCGCTCACCTCGACCAGGTGGTTGGTGAAGGCAAAGCTGCGCAGGTCGCTCACCTGCTCGCCCAGGCTGTGCAGGAACAGCAGCAGAAAGCGCGCGTACTGGCGCACCGAGCCGCTGACGTCGCAGATGGCCACCACGCGCGGCCGGTCCACCACCTTGGAGCGCCAGAAGGTCTCGAACATCACGCCGTCGTAGGCCGCGTTCTTGCGCAGGGTCTTGCGGAAGTCGAGCTGGCCGCGCACCCGCTTTTTCTTGCGCCGCGAGTGGCGCTCGGCCAGCCGTTTGGCGATTTTGCTGACGATGACGTGCATGCGCGCGAAATCGCGTTTTTCGATGTTCGAGAGCTTTTGCGATTGCAGGAAGTCGTCGTGCAATTGGCGCGTGGGCGCCGTGCCGAAGAGCGCGAGCTTGCGTTCGACAAAATTGCGCACCTCCTCGAACAATTTCTTGCGTGCCAGTTCAAGGTCTTTGGCACGCTCGGGGGCCAGGGTCTGGCGTTTGGCGTCGGAGATTTCGCGGTCCAGCAACTCCAGGCCCATGGCTTGCTGGATTTTCTGGGTGTAGTAGCCTTTTTGGGTGAAGAACCAGATGTCGGTCAGGCCGACCTCGCGCGCGGCTTCCTGCATGCGCTTGGCCAGTGCCGCCGAGTCACCCGCCAGCAGCAACTGCGACAGGGCTTGGCCGCCACTGCCCTGGCAGCCGCCAGGCCCGCCGGAACCGGTTGCAGTCTGGTCATCTTGGGCTTGGTCCGGTGGGTATTGCGCTGCGATTGCGTCTGAACCGGGGTTTGCATCGGGCTTCGAGGCGGGCTTGGCCGGACTGCCTTGCGCGGCCATTTTTTCGAAGGAATTGAAACGGAAGAAGCGATCAAAGGCATCGTCGTAAAGGGCGCGATCCGTGGTGGTTTTTGCCAGTGTCGTGCCCAGCGCGCTTTTCAGCAGGGTGCGGTCGCTCCAGCCGACCAGCTCCACGGCGCGCGCCGCATCGATCTGGGCGTTCAGGCTGATCTCGAGGTCGCTGCCGCGCAGCGCCTTGAAAAAGTCTTCAAGCGTGGCTTGCACGGGGAATCTCCGCATCCTTGCGCGCTTGTTGCAGCAGGGCCGGCAGTTGCTCGTTGGCCGAGGCAATGTCCTGCTCAAACTTGAGGAAGACGTTGAGCGTGTCGCGCACCAGGTCCAGGCTTAAATGTTCGGCGTGCAGCAGCAGCAGCGTTTTGGCCCAGTCGATGGTCTCGCTGATCGATGGCTGCTTTTTCAGGTCCATCTGGCGCACCGCCTGGATGAAGGCGACCAGCTCGCGGTTCAGTGTTGCCGACAGGCCTGGAACGCGGCGCTCCAGAATGCGCCGCTCCAGCTTCGCCTCGGGGAATGGAATGTGCAAATGCAGGCAGCGGCGCTTGAGCGCGTCGCTCATCTCGCGCGTGTTGTTGCTGGTGAGGAAGACGATGGGCTTGACCTTGGCCTTGATGGTGCCGAGTTCGGGCACCGAGACCTGAAAGTCTGACAGCACTTCGAGCAGGAACGCCTCGAACTCGGGGTCGGACTTGTCGACCTCGTCGATCAGCAGCACGCAACCGCGCTCCTGGTGCAAGGCCTGGTAGAGCGGGCGCGGCTCGAGAAAGTGCTCGGAGAAGAACAGGTCGTCGTGCGCGTGCAGCCGCTCGATCGAGGCCGCCAGTCCCACCGCGCCTTGCATCATCTCGCCCAGCTTGTCCTTGAGCAGTTGCGTGTACAGCAATTGTTTGCCATATTTCCACTCGTACAAGGCCTTCGATTCGTCCAGGCCTTCGTAGCACTGCATGCGGATCAGGGGCACGTCGAGGATCTCGGCCATGCCCTTGGCCAGTTCGGTTTTGCCGACGCCGGCCGGGCCTTCGACCAGGATCGGCTTTTCCAGGTTGAAGCCCAGATAGACGGTGGTGGCGATTTCGCGGCTGGCAATGTAGTCGACCGCAGCCAGGCGCTGCGCCAGGCCGTCGATGGAATCAAAGTGGGGTTGGTGTAGTGTTTTCATGGGTTTTTTTGGAGCTCAGCAGGGTTTCACCGGCTTGAAGTTGTCGGGATTCGGCGATGCCGCGGGCTATGCCCTGCACCAGGCGCAGGTCGCGCGTCAGGGTGAGCAGGGCCGGTTCATGGTCGTCCAGGGCCGCGGCAAAGGATTCACAGGCGCCTTGCCAGCGATCAAACAGGCGGCGCGCGCCCAGATTGAAAGCCGCCAGCGCCTCGTTCGGCCCGTGCTGGTCCAGGTGCTGGGCGGCATGACGGGCCACGGGCGAGAGGGCGTCGAGCTCGAGCTGCAAGCCACCCAGGTCCCGGGTCAAAGCAGGGGTCCGGGCGGCGCTTTGAAACCAGCGCGCCAGCGCGTCCAGTTCGGCTTGCATGGCGCCGAGCATAGCCCCCAGCAGCAGCGCGTCTTCGATCGCGCGCAGCGGTCGTGCGATGGTGTCGAAAGCCTGTCCCGGCTCGCCCAGGCGCTGGCTTTCCGGCACCCGGCAGCCGACAAGGCGCAGGCCGCAATGGCCGAGCGGCGCCAGTCCGCGTACTCTGTCGTCCAGTTCGCGGGTCAGGCCCGGTGTGTTGGCCTCAACGACGAACGCATCGAAGCGCTTGCGTCCCTCGTGCTCGCCGCCGACGGCCAGCACGATGATGGCGTCCGCCGCCGGGCCGTTACTGACGTAGGCCTTGTGGCCGTCAAGAAGCCAGTTGTCGCCGTCCTGCACCGCCCGGCAGCTCAGGTGTTTGGGGTGCGCGCCTGCGCCGGGCTCGGAGATCGCGAGTGCCAGCAGCGCGTCGCCCCGCGTCATGGATGCCAAAAGGGCACGATGCCGGTCGCTACGCAGATTCGGCGTCAGCACGAAGCGCCCCAGCATTTGCTGCATCATCCACGCCATGCCGAGGCCCAGGCTGGCGGATTCCCGGGCGACGATGCCGGCCAGCGAGCTGACCCGCACGGCGTCCGCGACGGGCGGCCCGCCATCGCGGTCGAAGCCCACGCCGAGCAGGCCGTTGGCGCCGAGGTGGCGCCACCAGGCACGGGGGAAGCCGTGCGCGCAGTCAGGCGCTGGCGCGTTCGCCAAGGCCAGGCGCATGGTTTCAGGCAGTGCCGAGCTCGACACAGTTTTCGCAGGGGATTGAGAGCGGTTCATATGCCAATACGGACTAGGCGTAAAACCCTAGCTGGCGTGCCGCCAGGTCGCGCATCACCTCTTCGGCGCCGCCACCGATGGCGTTGACCTTGACTTCGCGGTAAATGCGCTCCACCTTGACACCGCGCATGAAGCCGGCGCCGCCGTGCAGTTGCACCGCCTCGCTGGCGCAATAGGCCATGGTTTGAGTGGCCTGGTTCTTCAGCAGGCAGATTTCGCCTACCGGTGTGTCGCCCTGTTCGACGCGCCAGGCCAGCAATTCCAGCATGGCCTGCGTCGCCTCGACGCGCATGGCCATGTCGGCGAGTTTGTGGCGGGTGACCTGCTGGTCGATCAGCTTGCCGCCGAACATCTCGCGCTCACGCGACCAGGCCAGCGCTTCGTCCAGGCAGACATGGGCAAAACCGTTGGCACCGGCGGCGAGGAAGATGCGCTCGCGGTTGAAGTTTTTCATGATGGCTTTGAAGCCCTGGTTCTCCTGCCCGACCAGGTTCTCCACCGGCACACGGCAGTTGTCGAAATACAGGGCAGCGGTGTCGGAGCACCACCAGCCCATTTTTTTCAGCGACGTTTGCGTGAAGCCGGGCGTGCCTTTCTCGATCAGCAGCAGCGACACGCCGCCTGGCCCCTGCCCGCCAGTGCGCACCGCCACGGTGTAGAAGTCGGCGCGCATGCCGGAGGTGATGAACATCTTCGAGCCGTTGACGACGTAGTGGTCGCCATCCCTGCGCGCCGTGGTCTTGAGGTTGGCCACGTCCGAACCGCCGGAGGGTTCGGTGATGCCGAGCGCGCTGATCTTCTCGCCCCGCAGTACCGGCGGCAATACGCGCTGCTTCAGCGCTTCGCTTCCCACGTTGACGATGGGTGGACAGCCGATGGTGTGCGACAGCAGACTCGCCAGGACACCGCCAGCACCGCAACGCGCAAGTTCCTGCGCGGCGATGATGGTCATGAACAGGTCGCCGTCGTTGCCGCCATGGCGTTCGGGAAAACCCAGGCCCAACAGGCCGATTTCGGCCGCTTTGCGATACAACTCGACAGGAAAGGACTCGGCTTCGTCCCAGGCGTCCACATGCGGGCTGATTTCCCTGGCGACGAAGCGGCGCATCGCGTCGCGGAACGCCAGGTGCTCGGGCGTATAGAAGGGGCTCTTGGCAGGCAGGGTTTCGGCAGGCATGGGTTTTACTCCTCGTGGGTGTGGCGTGTGTCGTGCGTGCAGGGCGACGTGCGCCTCAATCAGGCTGCTCGATCAGTGACACCAACAATGCGCGCGTGGCAACCTGGTCGCCAGCGCGCACCGCAACCTGGTCCACCACGCCATCGCGACGGGCCAGCAGTTGATGCTCCATCTTCATGGCTTCGAGCACCGCCATGCGTTGCCCCTTGGTGACCGTGTCGCCACTTTGGACGTCAACTGCCAGCACCCGTCCATTCATGGGTGCGAGAACCCGTGACTCCGCGCTTCCTGCAGCCGCGGCCGGTGGGGCATAGGTCAGGTCTTCAAAGCTGGCGCTCAGGTCGCCCAGTTCCAGGTGCAACACGTCGCCGGCAAACACCGCCGCCGCGTGTTGCTGCACGCCATCGGCGATCAGGTGCAGGCACTCGCCTTCGCGCCCGCTGAGGGTGATGTGGTGCAGCGCCGCGCCCACTTCGAGCGTGTAGCTGTGGGTTCCTGTGACCGTGATGTGCACGGCATGGCGGTGTTCTCCCTCGCCGATCAGCATCGGCCAGCGTGCCGGTCCGCTGGAGCGCCAGGGCGCGGCTGCGACCGGCGTGGCGCTGGCTTCGAACCACAGCGTGCTGGCCAGCGCCAACGCCAACGAGTCGGGTTGGGGCCGCACCAGCGCCGCACTGTCGAAGTGCTGGGCGATGAAGGCAGTGGTCGTTTCGCCAGCGGCGAAGGCCGGGTGGCCGGCCACGGCTTCGAGGAAGGCACGGTTGTGGGGTAGGCCGAGCAGGCGGGTGCGTTGCAGCGCACCGATCAGGCGTCGTCGGGCCTCGTCGCGGGTCGCGCCGTGCGCAATGATCTTGGCGATCATGGGGTCGTAGTGTGGGCTGACGGTCTGACCTGATGTCAGTCCATGATCAACGCGCACGCCCTCGCCCGTGGGCGGGCGCCAGAGCGCAACATCGCCACTTTGCGGCAGGAAGCCGGCATACGGGTCTTCGGCGCACAGGCGCGCTTCGATCGCGTGCCCCTTCAATTGCACCTGCTCCTGCGTCAGCGGCAAGGGCTCGCCACGGGCCACGGCGATCTGCCAGGCCACCAGATCCAGCCCGGTGATGCACTCGGTCACCGGGTGTTCGACCTGCAACCGTGTGTTCATCTCGAGAAAGTAAAAACGCCCTTCGCGGTCGAGCAGAAACTCGACCGTGCCGGCGCCGACGTAGTTCACGGTGCGCGCTGCCGCCACCGCCGCCGCGCCCATTTGCGCGCGCAGCTCGGGTGTGACCGCCGGGGAGGGCGCTTCCTCGAACACCTTCTGGTGCCGGCGCTGGATCGAGCAGTCGCGCTCGCCGAGGTGGATGAGGTTGCCGTGCCGGTCGCCGAAGACCTGGATTTCGATGTGGCGCGGTTCAATCACCGCGCGTTCGAGAATCAGTTCTTCGCTGCCGAAGGCATTGCCCGCTTCCGAACGGGCACTGACCAGTGCGACCGCCAGGTCCTGCGGTTGCTCGACCAGCCGCATGCCGCGTCCGCCGCCGCCCGCCGCAGCTTTGACCATGATCGGGAAACCGATGTCGAGCGCCTGTGCGAGTAGTGTGGCATCAGATTGGTCGGTGCCTTGGTAGCCCGGCACGCAGGGCACGCCCGCCGCCAGCATCAAACGCTTGGCGCCGGCCTTGTTGCCCATTTGCAGGATGGCCTGCGGGTCCGGGCCGATGAACACCAGCCCGGCATCGAGGCAAGCCTGTGCAAAACTGTCGTTCTCCGACAGGAAGCCGTAGCCGGGGTGCACCGCGTCGGCACCGGTGCTGCGCGCCGCAGCCAGCAGCGCCGCGAAGTTGAGGTAGCTTTCGCGCACCGGCGCCGGGCCGATGCACACCGCCTCGTCGGCTGCAGCAACATGCAGCGCCTGGGCATCGGCTTCGCTGTAGACGGCTACCGTGCGGTAGCCCAGCGCCTGGGCTGTGCGGATGATCCGGCAGGCAATTTCACCGCGGTTGGCAATCAGTATTTTGGTGAAGTTCATCAGGGTTCTCACATCCGTGCCACGCCAAAAGTGTTCGAAAGCAGGGGCCGCAACCCGGCTTCCCGACACACCGCCAGGGTGATGGCAAGCGCGCGGCGGGTGTCGCGTGGGTCGATGATGCCATCGTCCCACAAGCGCGCGGTGGCAAACAGTGAATGCGATTCGAGGTCAAAACGTGCCAGAATCTCGTTCTTCATGGTGGCCATGGTTTCGTCCGGCGGCTCCTTGCCGGTGCGGGCAAATTTTTCTTCGGTCACGATGCGCATCACGGTGGCGGCTTGTTCGCCGCCCATCACCGCCACCCGCGCGTTGGGCCAGGCGAACAGGAAGCGCGGATCGTAGGCGCGGCCGCACATGCCGTAATTGCCGGCACCGAAGGAGGCGCCGGTCATCACGGTGATTTGCGGCACGGTGGCATTGACCACGGCCTGAATCATTTTGGCGCCGTGCTTGATCATGCCGACCTGTTCGACGTCCTTGCCAACCATGAAGCCGGTGGTGTTCTGTAGATAGACGATGGGGGTGCCCGACTGGCAGCACAACTGGATGAACTGGGTCGCTTTGGTGGCGCCTTGCGGATCGATCGGCCCGTTGTTGCCGATGAAGCCGCACGGGTGTCCCTCGATGGCGCCATGGCCGCACACGGTACTGGCGCCGTACAGCGACTTGAATTCGAGGAAGTCGGAGTCGTCGATCAGCCGCGCCAGCACTTCGCGCATGTCGTAGGGCTGGCGGAAGTCGGTAGGCACGACGCCGGCGAGTTGCTCGACCGGATAACGCGGTTCTTTCCAGGTCTTCACCGCTCGCATCGGCAAGCGGTCGTTCCACGGCAGCCGCGCCAGGATGTCGCGTGCGATGCGGATGCCATCGGCATCGTCCTCGGCCAGGTACTCGGCCACGCCCGACACCGTGCAGTGCATCTCGGCACCGCCCAGCTCTTCGTCGGTGGCGATCTCACCGGTGGCGGCCTTGAGCAAGGGCGGGCCGGCCAGGAAGGCCTTGGCGCGGCCGCGCACCATGATCACATAGTCGGACATGCCCGGCAAGTAGGCGCCGCCGGCGGTTGAGTGGCCGTGCATCACGCAGACCTGCGGAATGCCCCTGGCCGATAGCCGCGCCTGGTTGGCGAAGCCGCGGCCGCCTTCGATGAACACCTCGCCGACATGCATCAGGTTGGCGCCGCCCGATTCGACCAGTCGCACCACCGGCAGTTTGTTTTCGAGCGCGATGGCTTCGGCGCGCAGGCTCTTGCGCAGGCCCATCGGCGTGATGGTGCCGCCCTTGATGGCGCTGTCCGACGCGATCACCATGCAGCGGATACCAGAGACCGTGCCGATGCCGCAGATGATCCCGCCGCCCATCACGTTCTTTTCGCCGTCGTCGTCGTGCATCCTGAAGCCGGCCAGGGTGGAGAACTCCAGCCACGGCGAGCCGCGGTCGAGCAGCAGCGCGATGCGCTCGCGCGGCAGCAACTGTTTGCGGGCGCGGAACTTGGCCTCCTGGCTGTTCGACGTGTTGCGCACACGATCTTCCAATGTGCGGAAACTGTCGATCAAGGCGAGCATCTGCTCGCGCTCGCGCTGGAAGCTTTCTGACTGCGGATTGACTTGACTTTGAATGACGGGCATGGGCGGTTCTTGCTGAAAGGTTGCAGTGAACGAATGGGGTAACGGGCGTGGTTACAGGTCGTAAAAACGCTCGCCACGATCGGCCATGCGGCACAGCAGTGGCGGCGGTGCGAAGCGCGCCCCATGCCGCTCGGCCAGTGCCTCGCAGGCCGTGACAAAGGCGGCCGCCCCCAGGCTGTGGATCTGACCGATCGGGCCCCCCAGGTAGGCCGGGAAGCCCCAGCTCAGGATTGCGCCGACATCGGCATCGATGGGCGCCAGCAGCACTTTTTCTTCGAGGCAGTGTGCGGTTTCGATCGATTGGATGAACATCAGGCGCTGCGTGACCTCCTCGACTGTGGGTTGCGTGGCCGCCAGCGGGAACTCCTGCGCTAGGCCCGCCCAGAGCTGCTTCTGACCGTCATGCGGGTAGTCGTAGAAGCCCTTGCCGGCTTTCTTGCCCAGCCGGCCGAGTTGGTCCACCATGCGGTCACAGACATCGTCGATGGCACTGCGCTGGTAGGCCGTGCCGAGGTCGGCGGCAGTCTGCTTGCGAATGCGCGCCATCAGTTCGAGCGATACCTCGTCGGCCAGCGCCAGTGGCCCCACCGGCATGCCGGTCATGCGCCCGGCCTTGTCGATCAGGGCCGGCTTCACGCCTTCGGCCAGTAGCGCCAGGCTTTCGCCGACATAGGTCGAGAACACACGGCCGGGGTGGAAGCCGCGGCTGTCGTTGACGACGATGGGCGTCTTGCGGATCGCCTTGACGAAATCCATGGCACGGGCCAGGCACCCGTCGCTGGTGGCCTGACCGCGGATGATTTCCACCAGCGGCATCTTGTCCACCGGCGAGAAGAAGTGCAAGCCGATGAAGTTGGCCGGACGCGCCGAGGCTTCGGCCAGCCCGCTGATCGGCAGGGTGCCGGTGTTGGAGGCGAAGATCGCGCTGGGGGCGATCACCGCCTCGGCCTTGCGGGTCACGTCGGCCTTGATGGCGCGGTCTTCAAACACGGCTTCGACCGCGATGTCGCAGCCCGCCAGGTCGGCAAAGTCGATGGTCGGTTTGATCAGGGCGAGTTTGGCATCGCGCTCGGCCTCGATCAGGCGTTTGGCTATCACGCGTTTGTTCCACAGGCCTTCGCTGTAGGCCTTGCGCCAGACGGCGCGTGGCACGATGCCATCGGTTTCCCAGCCGGCGTGATGCGGAATGACTTCCTCTTCCAGAAAGCGGCGGGCCTGGTCCCGGAAGAGTTCGTGTTCTTCACCGAAGATGGTGCGCGTGAGCATATGTCTGTCCTTGAAGGCTGATTGACGCTGGCATGGCCGACGGCTGCGAAGAGTGGATCGTCCACGCGCAAAGGCGCCGAAAGCGCCCCACACGCGATGGATAAGACTATCAACCAAACGCTTGTTAGATGATATAGTATATGGCATGACAAAGGAGCGAAACAACCCACTCCCGCGCAGGGATGCGATCCTCGCGACTGCGGCGAGCCAGTTCCGGCACCGGGGTTACGAGCGCACCTCGGTGCGCGAGATTGCCCAGGCCTTGGGCATGACTTCGGGCTCGCTTTTCTATCACTTCGCCACCAAGGAGGAACTGCTGGTGGCGATCATGGAGGAGGGCGTTCGCGACATCATGCAGTCGGTGCGCGACGGGCTGGTCGGCGAGACTCGCTTGCCCGAGCGACTACTGTCGATGGTGCGCAGCCACCTGAAGGCCTTGCTGGGTCCGCGGCTCGATGCGATGACCGTGCTGCTCTACGAGTGGCGCAGTCTTTCGCCGACCGCCCAGACCCGGGTGATGACATTGTGCGACACCTACGAGGCCTTGTGGATGGCGCCGATCAACGAGGCTGCGGCGCTGGGCCTGGTCGATACCGATGCCGTGCTGGTGCGCCAGACTGTGCTTGGTGCCCTCAACTGGACGGCGCAGTGGTACCGGCCAGGCGGGCGCCTGGACGTCGACGCGCTGGCGCAGCGCATGTACAAGATGCTGTTTCCTCGTGTGGCCGCATCGGGAGTGAGCCGTGATTGAACGGGCCGGATTTGGGCTTCGTTCTGGCCGTTCTTGAATTGTCTATTTTTTAATCACATGGAGATAAAGTGAAGATATTGGTCGCCGTCAAGCGGGTGCTGGACTACAACGTCAAGGTCCGCGTCAAGTCCGATGGTTCGGGAGTCGATCTCGCGAACCAGAAGTTGTCCATGAACCCGTTCGACGAGATTGCCTGCGAAGAGGCGGTGCGCCTCAGGGAGGCCGGTGTCGCTTCGGAAGTGATCGTCGTGTCCTGCGGCCCAAGCGCTTGCCAGGAGACGCTGCGCAGTGCGATGGCCATCGGCGCCGATCGCGCCGTGCTGGTCGAAGCCGACGCCGGGCTCGAACCGCTGGCGGTGGCCAAACTGATGCAGCACGTGGCCACCAAAGAAGGCGTGCAGTTCGCCATCTTCGGCAAGCAGGCGATCGATGACGACGCTGGCCAGACCGGCCAGATGTTCGGCGCGCTGATGGGCTGGGTCCAGGCCAGCTTCGCCTCCAAGGTGCAGATCAGCGGCGACACCGCCACCATCACGCGCGAGATCGACGGTGGCCTGGAAACCCTGGCCATGAAGCTGCCGGCCGTGATCACGACCGACCTGCGCCTGAACGAGCCGCGCTTCATCACGCTGCCCAACATCATGAAGGCCAAGAAAAAGCCGATGGAAGTAATCAGGGCGACCGAGCTCGGCATCGACATCGCGCCGCGCACCGTGACCCTGCACGTCAGCGAGCCGGCGTCGCGCAAGGCCGGCATCAAGGTGGCCGACACGGCCGAACTCGTCAAACGACTCAAAGAAGAAGCGAAGGTGATCTGATGACAACCCTGATCATTGCGGAACACGACAACGCCGTACTCAAGGCGGCAACGCTGAACACGATTGCCGCAGCCACGCGCATCGGCGGCGATATTCATGTGCTGGTGGCGGGCCGCAACTGCGCTGCCGTTGCCCAGACTGCGGCGGCGGTTGCGGGCGTGAGCAAGGTGCTGCACGTTGACGCGGCGCACTACGAGGCCCATCTGGCCGAGAACCTGGCAGCACTGGTGCAGTCACGCGTGCGCGCCGATGCTGGCTACACCCATGTGCTGGCGCCGGCCACGGCCTTTGGCAAAAACGTGCTGCCGCGCGTGGCGGCCTTGCTGGACGCCTCCCAGGTGTCGGACGTGATCGTGATCGAATCGCCCGACACCTTCCTGCGCCCGTTCTATGCCGGCAACGCGCTGGCCCGCGTGCAATCCAAGGATGCCATCAAGGTGCTGAGCATTCGCACCACCGCCTTCGACCCGGTCGGTGCAGGCGGCGCGGCAGTGGTCGAGACGCTGGACGCGGGCGCCGATCTCGGCTTGAGCACCCTGGTCGGGCGTGAGGTGGTGAAGCTGGAGCGTCCGGAACTCGCCGCCGCCTCGGTCATCGTGTCAGGCGGACGCGGACTGGGCGCGGCCGACAAGTTTCACGCCGTGCTGGAGCCGCTGGCCGACAAGCTCGGAGCGGCGATCGGCGCCTCGCGCGCCGCCGTCGACGCTGGCTACGCGCCCAACGACTACCAGGTCGGCCAGACCGGCAAGATCGTGGCGCCCCAGTTGTACGTGGCGGTTGGCATCTCGGGCGCCATCCAGCACCTGGCCGGCATGAAGGACAGCAAGGTGATCGTCGCCATCAATAAGGATGCCGAAGCGCCGATCTTCCAGGTCGCCGACTATGGCCTGGTGGCTGACTTGTTTACCGCCGTGCCGGAATTGGTGGCTGCTCTGTAGCGGGGTGTCGTATGGCGAATGGGCTTTTCAACCGCCTCAACCCAAACCCTCCACCTTGGCGTCGTCATCGAACCCGCAGTTCTGCGCACCGTGATACCGGGTTGGGCAAGCCCCACCGGCCAAATACACCATCCGGTCGACTCGATTGCCTTGTGACGCCAGCCAACGGCGCAAGGTCACCCCAAGGCGAGTCTTGATCTACTCGCCTTTCTCGTTCACCAGTTGGTGCGGATGAGGCTTACATCAAGGTCAAAGGCATCTGGAAATATCTCTACCGCGCCATGGACAAGCAGGGCAAGACCGTTGATTTTCTCTTGACAGCCGAGCGCGACAAGGCAGCAGCCATGCGCTTCTTTGACATGACCATGCAGGCAAACGAGGTTCCTGAAAAAATCTCGATGGACAAGAGCGGCGCCAACAAGGCGGCTATTGAGGAGATCAATGCCAGCGGTGATAGCTCGGATTATCGTTCGCCAAGTGAAGTACCTCAACAACATCGTTGAGCAAGACCATCGTGCAGTCAAACGCGTCACCAATCCGATGCTCAACTTCAAATCATTTCAATCAGCCAAACGTGTATTGTCCGGCATCGAGTTGATACACATGATTCGCAAAGGTCAGCTCAAGTTGAAGGGCTGCACCGAGATGCCTTTGCCGACCAATTTTACGGGTTGGCAGGGAAAATCCGTCCAGTCTGAGGGACTGGCGTTCGCCCCCGCCAGAATCACGATCATCAGTGGCTAACGCGACACCCTCGTGGCCGGTCTGTTAATGCGACTGAACCGATTTGCTTGCCGGTATGCAAGGTAACCGTACAAGGGTTTTCCCTGACTTGACACAAAGATCACCATCAGAGACTATTCATCCATGTATGTGAACAATAAATAAGAGTCATGAAGGCCGACAGCATCGATCCACGGGTTGCGGCGACCCTCGTTGTGGTGCGCGATGCGTCGAGCGGACCGGAGGTATTGCTGCTGCGCCGTGCCGACAAGGGCGACCACAACAGCGGAGCTTGGGTCTTCCCTGGAGGTCTGATCGACTCGGCAGATCATCGCAGCCACGAAGTTTGCATCGGCCTTGACGACGTCCAAGCCAGTGCTCGCCTCGGCGTTGAAGCTGGCGGGCTGGATTACTACGTAGCTGCAATACGGGAGTGCTTCGAAGAAGCGGGCTTGCTGTTCGCGGTAGACGAAGGCGGTCAGGTCGTTAACCTCCATAGCAAATTCGGGGAGCGACTGTCCGCATTGCGCGGTCGACTAAACAGCGGTGATTATGAATTTATCGATTTCTGCCGTGACTTCGCTCTAGGTCTCTCAGCGGATCGCTTGTTCTACATCGGCCATTGGTTAACGCCAAAGGGGCGTACCAAACGCTTCGACACCCGATTCTTCCTGGCCATTCTGCCCGATGGTCAGTCGTCTATGCATGATGATTTCGAGACTGTCGAACAAGTTTGGCTAACCCCCTTGATGGCTTTGTCGGCTGAGAACACCCGTCGACTGATGGCACCGACGCGGGCGATGATCGAGCAGCTCGGAACTTTTGCGAACACAAGTGCCTTATTAAATTGGGCTCGTTCACCGCGGCAGGTTACGTGCGTGCTGCCGCGTCTGGCAACCACCTTTGCCGGCCCCTACCCAG
The DNA here is from genome assembly GCA_964371235.1 of uncultured Polaromonas sp. GTDB lineage: Bacteria > Pseudomonadota > Gammaproteobacteria > Burkholderiales > Burkholderiaceae_C > Polaromonas. Next base: position 38,853 of record CAYJMW010000019.1, on the reverse strand, counting down.
TCCTTCCAAATCACCCGGCATGGGCTGAGGTAGGCCGACTCGACCCCGAAGGCCGGGGCGATGCATGGTGCGAGATACGACTCGGCGTGCCGGTGCGCTTGTCACATGGCGTGTTTCGACTCAGCGCCGGTCGGTCGGGCAGCCACAGCTACCTGATCGACATCGGCAACAACGAATGGGCAGTGATCGACCCCGGGCCCCAGGACGAAGGCCATCTCGACGCCGTCATCGCAGTTGCCCCGGGCCCGATCCGCTGGATTTTCCTCACCGAGGGCGAGGCCGAACAGATCGACAGTGCGGCACAACTGCAGGCCCGCACCGGCGCGCAAGTGCGAGGCCCTCAGCAGCACAATGGGGCCGTACCCGGCATCACGCTGCGCGCTCTACCCGGCCCGACGGCCAACAGCATAAGCTACCTGCTCGTGCAGGAAAAAATGTTGTTCGTTGGCGTACAAACGGTGCCTGCGGCATGGCTCGCTGAACAACACATCGAATGGCTGGCACCGCGCCGAGGCTTCCTGGTGACGGCACCCCCCCATAAGGAGACAAGATGAAAAACCGCCTCTGCGAGATGTTTGGGATCGAGGTCCCAATTTTCGCTTTTTCTCATTGCCGCGACGTCGTCGTCGAGGTCTCGAAGGCTGGAGGACTGGGGGTGCTGGGTATGGCCCGCATGAGTGCGGAACGGGTGCATGAAGAGCTGAAGTGGATCGATGAGCATATCGACGGCAAGCCCTATGGCATCGATATCCTCAATCCGGCCAGCTTCGAAGCGCTGGGCGACCGCAAGTTCGACCCCGAGCGGTTGTTTCCACAGGCGCAACGCGATTTTGTCAAGAATATGCTCGACAACGCCGGTATCCCGCCTTTGCCGGCAGCCGATGCTGAGCAGATCATGAAGGCGATGGTCAACGAGTTCACGTTCACGCCGGAAGAGAGCGCCCGCATGATCGACATCGCGATCGAACACCCGATCAAGCTGATCGTGAACGCGCTCGGCTCGCCATCGAAGGAGTTGGTGGAACGCGCTCATGCTCGCGGCATCAAGGTGGCCGCCATGGCGGGTGCGCCGAAGCATGCACTGCGTCACAAGGAGGTCGGCTGCGACTTCGTGATCGCCGTCGGCACTGAAGCCGGCGGCCACACAGGCACCACCACCTCGATGGTGCTGTGGCCGCGCGTGGTGGACGCCGTCGCGCCAATGCCGGTGCTCGGCGCCGGTGGCGTCGGTCGCGGCCGGCAACTCGCCGCAGCGCTGGCCCTGGGATGCGAAGGCGTCTGGTGCGGATCGGTGTGGCTGAAGACGGTCGAGAGCGAGGTCACGCCCGAGATCAAGCAGAAGATGTTCGAGGCGCAGTCCGACGACGCGGTGTTGACCCGCTCGGTTACCGGCAAGCCGTGCCGAACGCTGCGCAGCACGTTCACCGATGCGTGGGAAAAGCCAGGTGCACCCGACACGCTGCCCGCGCCGCTGCAGGCGCTACTCTGGTGGGGCCAGGGCCGCACCAGAGTAGAACGCGTGCGGGCGAAGGAGTTCCTCACTTACCCGGTCGGGCAGATCGTCGGTGATATGACCGGCGAGACCTCGGTGCGCAACGTCGTGCACGAGATGCTGCTCGAATTGATCGAGTCCAAGGAACGGCTCGACGAACTCCTCAACTGAACCGGGGAAAAGCCCCCCATGCACACCATTCGAAGCCTTTTCTTCGCGCCGGCGAACCGCGCCGACCTGGTCGCAAAGTTCCCGCGCTTTCGCGCAGACTGTTATGTCATCGATCTTGAGGACGGCACGCCACCTGCTGAAAAGGCGGCCGCGCGTTCGGGTCTTCATGCGCTGGTTTCCGATCTGCGCCGCAGCGAGCTTCCTGGTACGCTGACGATCCGCGTCAACGAACCGGAATCTGACCACTACCTCGACGATCTCGTCGCCGCGTGGCAAACCGACGCCGACGGCATCGTGATCCCGAAGCTCGAGACCATTGAGCAACTCTACCCAGCGCTGCACTGGCTGCGACGCATCGAGCGCGACAGGCCGCGGCGCGAACCGCGCTTCATCGTCGGCGGGCTGGAGTCGATTCACGGCGTGGCGAATGCCGCCGCGCTGTGCCGCGCGCATCCGCAACTGGCTGCGGTGTACTTTGGCGCGGAAGACCTCGCCAGTGAGCTTGGCGCCCGCCGCACGAAAGAATCGATGGAAGTGCTGTACGCCAGGTCACAGGTGCTGCTGCATGCCAAGGCGGCGCGCATCGTTGCCATTGACCAGGCAGTGGTGGAGATTCGCGACGACAACCACTTCGAGCAGGATGCGCAGACCGGGCGCAGCATGGGCTACGACGGCAAGATATGCCTGCTGCCGCGGCAGCTTGATGTGGCAAACCGCGTGTTCCGTCCGAGCACAAGCGACGTGGACTACGCGCGCCGGCTTATCGTGCGCTATGCCGACGCCACGGCGAAGGGCATTGGCACGATCGACTTCGAAGGCAAGATGATCGATGGCCCCTTACTCAAGCGCGCACAGCGCATCGTTGCGCTCGCCGAGCGTCTGGACGCGGGAGCCTCGGCATGATCCGCATTCACCCGGCGCAGCTCGACCTGCGCGAATTCATCCGCCCCGGCGATGCCATCGTGATGGGACAAGGCACGGCCGAGCCGCTAACCCTCACCGAGGCGCTGGTGCGCCAGCGACGCGAGCTCGGTGGCGTGCGCGCTTTTCTGGGCGTGATGTTCTCCGACACTTTCGATCCCGCGCAGTGCGACGGCATCGAGCTCCGCGGTCTCGGGGGTGTGGGCACGAACCGCCGCCTCGTCAAGGCGGGCATGCTCGACGTCATGACGTGCCACGTTTCGCAAATGAACGAGTTCATCGCCGGCGGCGAAATCGGGTGCGACGTCGCGCTGGTGCAGGTCAGTCCGCCCGACGAGCAGGGCCGCTACAGCCTGGGGCTCGCGGCTGACTACACGCGCGCCGCCGTCGACAAGGCGCGCGTGGTGATCGCCGAGATGAACCACCTCGTGCCGCAATCGCTGTGCGACGGGGCGCTGGTCGCCGGCGACATCGACGTGCTGGTCGAGACACGTCGCGCGCCAATCCAGTTGCCGGCCGCGCCGATCGGCGACCTCGAGCGCCGCATCGCCGCCCACGTCGATGCCTACATCCCCGACCGCGCGACGCTGCAGGTCGGTTATGGTTCGATTCCCGAGGCCGTCATCGCGATGCTCTCGAACCGCCGCGACCTCGGCGTGCACTCGGGCATGGTCGGTGATTCGCTCGTCGACCTGGTCGAATGCGGCGCCGTCACCAATGCGTTCAAGGAAATGGACGTCGGCGTCAGCGTGACTGGTGTGCTGTTCGGAACCGATGACCGGCTCTACCGCTTCGTCCATCGCAATCCGGCCGTTCGGGTCTGCTCGATCAGTTACACGCATGCTGGTGCGGTGCTGTCGCGCCTCTCGCGCTACGTGTCGATCAACTCCGCGCTTGAGGTCGATCTGACCGGCCAGGTCAACGCCGAGAGCGTGAGCGGCGACTACATCGGCGCGGTCGGCGGCCAAGTGGATTTCGTGCGCGCTGCGGGCCGCTCGCCGGGTGGCGCATCGATCATCGCGCTGCCGAGCGCTGCGAAGGGCGGCACGCTGCCGAAGATTGTTGCGCGGCTGAGCGGCCCCGTGACGACCGCGCGTAGCGACGTCGATGTGGTGGCCACCGAACATGGTGCCGTGCGTCTGCGCGGGATGCCCTTGCGCCACCGCGTCAAGGCCATGATCCGCCTCGCGGCGCCTCAGCACCGCGAAGCGCTCGAACGCCAGGCGCACGAGCTCTATGGACGCTGACGCGTCCTGGTCTGGTCAGCGATCAGGGAAGTTGGGCGTGCGTTTCTCGATGAAGGCGTTCACCGCCTCGACGTGGTGTGGCGTCTTGTGCGCGATGGCCTGGAAGCCGGCCGACATTTCGAGCAGCGATTCGAGCCGGACGTGCTGCCCTTCGCGCAACAGCCGCTTCGTCATGCGCAGGCCCGTGCCGGGGTTTTTGGCGATCCGCCCAGCGAGCGCGCGGGCCTCGTCCATCAACCGGTCGTCCGGCACGACCTTCGACACGAGGCCGCATGCGAGCGCTTCGGTGGCCGACAGCGAATCGCCGGTGAACGACATTTCCATGGCCTTCGACATGCCGACCACCCGCGGCAGCAGCCAGGCACCCCCGTCGCCCGGAATAAGACCGACGCGCACGAAACTTTCGGCGAAGGATGCGGTGTTCGCCGCGATTCGGATGTCGCACATGCAGGTGAGGTCGCATCCCGCACCGATAGCGGCACCGTTGACAGCAGCGATGGTTGGCACCTCGAGGTTATAGAGCGCGGTCGACAGACGTTGGATGCCTTGGCGGTACCAGTTGCGGATCGCACTTGGCGTCTCGTCGAACAGCTCCTTCATGTGCTTCAGGTTGCCGCCGGAGGAGAACACCGGGCCGGCGCCTGTGAGCACCACAGCGCGCACCGATGCATCATCTGAAATGCGCGCACAGGCGTCGACGAATTCCTGCGGCGCGTTATTGCCGGTGAGCGCATTGCGCGACTCGGGCGCATTCATCGTGAGCGTGACGACAGCCCCCGATTGCTCGTATAACAAAAAAGTACTCATGGCGCGGGTTCCTTGGTGGTTGGGATGAGGTCGGCGCGCAGGAATTCGAGCGCCGACGCGGCGGGCGAGGCGATGAGTGCCTGGCCCAGTACACGGTTCCAGTGACGCTCCGAGCCGAAGTCGGCGCGCCATTCGTGGATGCGGCGGGTATAAAGCTGCAAATCCATCTCCGCCGTGACGCCGATCGCGCCGTGAACGGCATGCGATGTCGACGTTGCCAGCGTCGCAGCCTCGCTGGCGCGCGCCTTCGCGAGCGCCGCACGCAGGCCGTGCGGCAGCGGCCCCGGCCCGCTGCAGCCTATTTCGGCGGCCATGTGCGCGGCCACGACATGCTCGGCCATCACGCTGATCTGGTGCTGGATCGCCTGGAACTTGCCGATCGGACGGCCGAATTGCACCCGGTCGTTGGCATAGGCGACCGTCATTTCGAGCGCCCGCTGCATGGCGCCGGCGAGCTGCGCCGCGGCGATCGCCGCACCCGCCTCGCGCCACGCGACGGTCGCGTGAAGCGCGTGTCCCGCGCGCGCCTGCGCCGGCCAATGCAGGTCAGCGCGCAGGCTGCCGTGAATGCCGGTGTCTCGCACATCGGCCTTCGCGGTGGGCAGCAGCAGCCAGCCGTCGGGCATGGCGGCGACAACCCAGTCCGCGAGCTTGCCGTACGGTGTCGCGAGCGCGGTCACCGCGCCCCCCGCATCGACGCGAGCCTGCGACGCAATCGCGATCGCTCCGGCCGGCGCCTCGATGCCCGCATGCGCCAGCACGGCGCGCACGACCATCGTGTGCGCCAGCGGCACCGGCAGCGCATGGCGTCCTTCGGCCACGAACAGCGGGAACGCGTCGGCGAGCGATAGCCCCGCTCCGCCGGCCTGCTCCGCCACCAGCGCGTCCAGGTAGCCCGACGCGTCGATGCGCGTCCACAATTCGGCCGTGGACCCGCCGCGCTCCACCTGCCGGATCGCCTTGGGCGTGGAGCAATCGGCCAGCAGGTGCTCAAATGCATGTGACAACAATTCGTTCATCGAAGTCCCAATCCGCGCGCGATGAGGCTGCGCAAAATTTCCCGTGTGCCGCCGCGAAGCGAATAGGTCGGCGAGATCTGCGTCACGTAGGCCAGCGTCCGCAGCAAATCGGCCGGCGCATCGCGTTCGGACGCGCTCGCGATGGCGTCGCCGATCGCGAGCGGAATAAACTGCTCAAGCTCCGTGCCAAGGTCCTTGACGAGCGACGCTTCCACCATCGGACTCTCGCCCGCGTTTACCTTCGCCGTAACCGCTGCCGACATCGACCGCAACGTTGCCAGGTGGCCGACGATGCGCCCCGCGAGCACGATGGAGGCCTCATCGTCGGCCCGCTCGCGGCGCAGGTGATGAAGCCATGTGTCGAAGAGCACGATGCTGGAGTAGATGCGCTCGGGGCCGCTTCGCTCGTAGGCGAGTTCGGCCGTCACCTGTTTCCAGCCCGAACCTTCCTGACCGACCAGCGCGTCGTGCGGCAGCTCGACGTCGTCGAAGAACACTTCGCTGAAGTGCTTGCCGCCGGTGAGGTCCTCGATCGGACGCACCGTGATGCCGGGCAGCGTGAGATCGATGACGAACTGCGAGAGCCCGTCATGGCGGTCTTCCGCCGTGCCGGACGTTCGCACCAGCGCGATCATGAAATGCGATCGGTGCGCGTTCGTGGTCCAGACCTTCTGGCCTTTCAGGCGCCAGCCCCCCGGCGTAGGCGTTGCCCGCGTCTTGATGCTCGCGAGGTCGGAGCCCGACTGCGGCTCGCTCATCCCGATGCAGAAGAACAGGTCGCCGCTGCACACGCGCGGCACGTAGAACCGCTTCTGTTCCTCGGTGCCGTAACGCAGGATCACGGGCGCGCTCTGGCGCTCCGCGATCCAGTGCGCCGACACCGGTGCGCCGCGCGAGAGAATCTCCTCGACCAGGACGAAGCGGGCGAACGCGTCCCGTCCGCCGCCGCCGTACTCGTGCGGCAGCGCGAGCCCGATCCAGCCGCGCTGGCCCAGCGCCTTGCTGAAGTCCGCGTCGAACCCGAGCCAGGACTGCGCACGCCGCTCGGGCGGCATGTCGCGTAGCGTGTCGTCGAGGAAGGCGCGCACCTCAGCGCGAAGCGCCTCGGCCGCGTGCGGCACGGATACGAGGGAAAGTGCATCGATCATACGACTGCCCGGCGCGCCGCCGTCACTTGAGGCCGGCCTTGAACGCGTTCAGCACCTCGGTGCCGGGGCGTCCGCGCTTGTCCAGGCCCTCGGCCCACTCCTTGGCGACTTCGCTCATCGCGTTGGCTACCACCGCTTTGTCGGCCGTCGACAAGGTGATGAGATTGACGCCGGCCTGCTTGACCTTCTCTATGTCGCCGGCTTCATCCTTTTCGACCTGCGCGCACGCGCTGCGCACGATGTCATCCCCCATCGCCGACAGCTGGGCCTGGATCGCCGGGGGCAGAGTCTGCCAGCGCTTCTCGCTGATCACGTAGTTGGCGATGAAGGTGCCGAAGTTCTCGCCGACCGTGGAGGTCTTCGACAGCTTGTGTATGTTGTACGGCGCGAGGCTGTTGAACGGGAATAGCACGCCGTCGATCGTGCCGCGCGACAGCGACTCGTAAACGTCGGGCGTCGGCATCAACACGGGCGTGGCCTTGATTTTCTTCAGCACCAGTTCCTTGGCCGAGCCTGATGCGCGGATTTTCATGCCCTCGACATCCTTCAGCGTGGCGAAGGGCTTGCGCGTGACGATCTGGTAAGGCGGCAGCACGATCGTGAACAGCAAGCGCACGCCGTTGGTCTCAAACTCCTTCTTCGCGATCAGCCCGCCCGGCTTCGCGAGGTTCCAGTAGGCGAGGGTGCCCTGGCACGAGCCGGTAAAGTCCAGCGGTAGCTCGGCCACGACGGACAGAGGCATCTTGTCGGACACGAAGCCCGGTGCAACGTACGCGATGTCGACCAGGCCAGACTGCGTGAGCGCCAGCAAGTCCTTCGCCTTGCCCAACTGCTCAGCCGGGTAGTACTCAAACTCGATGCCCTTGGCTGCCGGGTTCTCCTTCAGCCGCTCCATCATCGGGTAGATGATGTACTTTGGCAGGTAGTGGCCGACCGGGAACGAGTCGGCGATCTTGAGCTTGATCGGCGTCTGCGCCAAGGCGGGTCCCGCAGTGCAGACGGAGACGAGGGCGAGCGTCTGGATTGCCCTGTTGACGATTCGAGTCATGTGGAAGCCTTTCATGGTGGGACGTGGGACGGAAAATCGGCGTTAGACCTAGTCGGTCAGGGCGCCATCTGGGAAGGAAGCCAAAGAATGATGGAGGGGAACGCGACGAGCACGATCAGCAGCAGCAGGTGGCTGACGACGTGGGGCCACACACCGGCGAAGATTTCCTGCAGTGGCCGCTTCGCGTAGCGCGAGACGACGAAGACGTTCAGACCGACGGGCGGCGTGACGAGGCCGACCTCGGCCACGACGATGACGATGACGCCGAACCACACCGGATCAAATCCGAGTGCCTTGACCAGCGGTAGGACGATCGGGACTGTCAGGATCAGGATCGCGACCTGGTCCATCACGCAGCCGAGGACCAGAAAGCCGAAGAGGATGAAAGCCATTACCACCCAGCGCGACACGTCGAGCGCGCCGACCCACTGGACGATGCTCTGCGTCGCCTGCGTGAGGGTGAAGAAATACCCGAAGATCTTCGCGCACACGATGATCATGATGATCATGCAGCTCGCATGGGCGGCATGGGTCAGCGCCTTCATCAGCGAGGCCCTGTTGACCTTGCGCTCCCGAAGCGCGATCAGGAACGCGCCGAAGGCGCCGAGGCCGGACGCTTCGGTCGGCGTCGCGATGCCGGTGTAGATCACGCCGGTGACCGACATGAACAATGCCAGCATCGGGCCGACGACCTTCAGCGAAGCGAATTTCTCGCGCATCGAATACGCGCTGCCGAGCGGCGCCGCGGCGGGGTCGAGCTTGACCAGCACCCACACGGTGGCAATGATCGTGAGCGTGACGAGAATGCCCGGGATCACGCCGCCGACCAGTAACTGGCCGATATTCACGTCGGCGATGATTCCGTAGAGGACGAGCGCGATGCTTGGAGGAATCAGCATCGCGAGTGTTCCCGAAATCGCCACCACCCCGCCGGCGAGCTTCGGGTCGTAGCCTTGCTTCAGCATCATCGGCATAGTGGTCGACGACAGCGTCGCGGCCGAGGCGGTGCTTGAGCCCGAAATCGCGCCGAAGCCCGCACCGGCAAGCGCCGTCGCCATGGCGAGGCCGCCCGGCACGCGGCCGACCCAGGTGGCTGCGGCCTTGAACAAGTTGTCGGCCACGCCGCTCAGGATCACGAACTCGGCCATTAGGATGAACATGGGCACGGAGATCAGCTCATAGGTACCTGCAGTCGCCAGCGGCGTCGTCGCGACGACGCCCGCCAGCGCCTCCAGCCCGCCGATCAGATAGAGCCCGAGGGTGCCCGCGGTGGCGAGAGAAAAAGCCACTGGCATGCCCAGTGCGAGCAGCAGGAACAAGAGGAAGACGATCCCGGATGCGATCATGGTGTCACCTCTTCTTCCGTGCCCGACATCGGTGGCAGCGGTACAATTTCCCGGCCTGACGCCAGCGTCCAGACATAACCGCCCGCATCGAGCGTCAGGCGGATCGCCAGCAGGCCGAAGCCGAGCGGCAGCAATGCGCTAATGGTCCAACTGGGCAATTCCAGTCCGCTCGTGGACACCGCTCCCGACTGGAATTCCTCGAAGGTGCGCTGCGTTGAGACGACCATGATGTAGAAAAACACGGGCGCGGCGATCACGCTGCAGATTGCCTGGAACAAATAGCGCGTCTTCGTGGAGATGTAGTTGTGGACGATGTCGACGCTGACATGGGCATGCGCCTTGAGCGTGTCCGATACGGCGAGGAAGAAAAGGCCCGGCATCAGGTAGTTGGAGATCACCTCGTAGGACCAGATCAGCGGCGAATTGAAGAGATAGCGCAGCGACACATCGAACACCACAACGAGCATCAGCAGAAACAGCATCAGACAGCCTATGCTGGTCAGTGCTCCATCGAGCACGTCGATCACCCGCCGCAGCATCAGGTAGGCTCCAGCGGGCCGGCGGGGGTCGTCGGGCGGCGTTTTGGTGTTGGCAAGCATGGCGGTCATCGGCCTTTCCATTGTGGTTTTCGTTTCGCTCGAAATGCTTGCGGTCCCTCTTGGGCATCCGCACTGCGGCAAACATGATCAAACAGATGTCCCGCCGAAAATGACTGCAGTCCGGTCATGTAAATCTTTCTCAGTTAGATGTCGTACCGTCGTCGGGTGCGACACCGCGGAACAGCACCTCTTCGGGAATACCCCACTGCGCGGCCCACTCGATGCCACCTTCGCCTGGCGGATACGGCGGCTCGGGGAGACGCGGCGGTGTCACGCTGAATCGGGGGGCCGGCGCGGGTTGCGCAATGCCGTCGATCTCGATGAAGGTCTGGCGTGCGCGGTGATGAGGGTGATTCGGCGCCTCCAGCGGTGCAAGCACCGGCGCGAAACAGGCATCGCTGCCTTCAAGCAGTTCGCACCACTGTGCACGGGTGCGACCCGCGAAAAGTTCGGCCAACTTCCGCCTGGCTTCGGGCCACCGTCCGGGATCCTGGACGTCGGGCAGGTCACCCGGGGAAAGCCCCAGACGCGCGACGAAAACCTCTCGAAACTTTGTTTCCAGCGGCGCCACCGACACATACTCACCGTCGGCGCAGCGGTACACGTCGTAGTGCGGCGCACCCGAGTCGAGCAGGTTCGTGCCCCGCGGCCCGTTTTGCAGCCCGGCGGCGAGAAGGCCGTACAGGCTGGTCATCAGGGACGCCACCCCGTCGATCATCGCAGCATCGACGATCTGCCCGCGCCCGCTTTCGCGCGCGCTCCACAGCGCGCTCATGATCCCGAAGGCGAGCAGCATCGCGCCGCCCGCGTAGTCGCCCAGCAGGTTCAGCGGCGGCGTCGGGGCGGCGCCTTCGCGACCGATGGCATGCAGCGCACCGGCGAGAGCCACGTAGTTGAGGTCGTGCCCGGCGCTTCGCGCCAGCGGGCCGGTCTGCCCGAAGCCGGTGACACGACCGTAGACGAGCCGCGGGTTCAGGCCGATGCACACGTCGGGGCCGAGACCCATGCGTTCCATGGTCCCGGGACGGAAGCCCTCAATCAAAGCATCGGCCCGGGCGATCAGCTCGCGGGCCAGGGCGACGCCCGCGTCGCGCTTCAGGTCGATGCGCAGTGACCGCTTGCCGCGCTGCAGCAGATCGAAGCGTGCGGGCCGCGCGATCCCAAGGCCGCTCGGCTCCAGGCGGTCGATGCGCAGCACCTGCGCACCCAGGTCGGCGAGCAGCATGCCGCACATCGGCCCAGGGCCGATGCCGGCGAATTCCACCACCTTCAGTCCGGCCAGCGGGCCGGCGTTCATGCCAGGAGAAGTGCTCATGTTGTCGGCGGCCGGGGCGTCAGTAGGACTTCGGAAGGCCAAGCACCTTCTCGGCGATGTAGCACAGCACCAGTTGCGGGCTGATTGGCGCGATGCGCGGAATCATCACCTCGCGCAGATAGCGCTCGACGTGGTATTCCTTGGCATAGCCGAAGCCGCCGTGGACCATGACAGCCTGCTGGCATGCGTTAAAGCCGGCCTCCCCGGCGAGGTACTTGGCTGCATTGGCTGCCGCCCCGCAGTTCATGTCGTTGTCGTACTGCCAGGCCGCCTGCATGACCATCAGGTTCGCCGCCTCGAGCTCCATCCAGTTCTGCGCCAGCGGGTGCTGGATCGCCTGGTTCTTGCCGATCGGCCGGTTGAACACCTCGCGCTGCTTGGCGTAGTCGACCGCGCGCGACAGCGCGAGCCGCCCGATGCCCACCGCCTCGGCGGCGATCAGGACGCGTTCGGGATTCATGCCGTGCAGGATGTATTCGAAACCGCGGCCTTCCTCGCCGATGCGGTCCTCGACCGGAATCTCGAAGTCCTCGAAGAACAGCTCGTTCGAGTCCACGCACTTGCGGCCCATCTTCTCGATCTCGTGCACGGTGATGCGGCTGCGGTCGAAGTTCGTGTAGAAGAGGCTCAGGCCGTGCGTCGGCTTGCTCACCTCCTCGAGCGGCGTTGTGCGGGCGAGCAGCAGGATCTTGTGCGCCACCTGCGCCGTCGAGATCCAGACCTTCTGCCCGTTGACGACGTAGCGGTCGCCTTTGCGCACGGCGCGCGTTTTGAGCTGCGTGGTGTTCAGGCCGGTGTTCGGCTCGGTCACGCCGAAGCAACTCTTGACCTCGCCGCGCGCCACCGGCGGCAGCATGCGCAGGCGCTGCTCTTCATTGCCGAACACCGCCACCGGGTTGAGCCCGAAGAGGTTGATGTGCACGGACGATGCCGCCGACATGCCGCCGCCCGACTGCGCGATGGTCTGCATCATCAGCGCCGCCTCCGTCACGCCGAGCCCCGCGCCGCCGTACTGCTCGCCGATGCACATGCCGAGCCAGCCGTCGCCCGCGAGCGCCTGGTAGAGCTCCTCGGGGAAGCGTCCGTCGTGGTCGCGGTCAAACCAGTACTGGTCGTTGAAGCGGCCGCAGATCTTCGCAATCGCCTCTCGAATACTTTCCTGCTGCTCGGTTAACGCAAAGTTCATATGGTTCCTTTCGATGGGGTGGCTGGAGAGCGCTCGCTGCACACGAGCACCGTCCCTTGCTCGATGAGCTTCTCGATCTCTGCGTCGCTGAATCCGACCTGTTGCAGCACTTCGACACTGTGTTCGCCGAGCCGGGGCGCATGGCGCGCCGGCCCGGGCTGGCTGTCGGACCAGGTCATCGGCATGCGCATCTGGCGGATTCGTCCCTCGCTCGGGTGATCGGTGATCGAGAAGAAGCCCGTAGCCTGCAGGTGCGGGTCCTCGAGCACGCTGTGCAGGTCGTGCATCGGCATCATCGGCACGTCGCTCTCCTCAAGCAGCTTCATCCATTCGGCGGTGGTCCGCTCCTCGAACATGCGGGCGAGTTCGCCATACACCGCGTCGATGTTGCGTGAGCGCGCGGCGAAGTTGGAGAAGCGGGGATCGGTGGCAAGCAGGGATTCGCGGCCCACCGCGCGTAGGAACCGCTCCCATTGCTTGTCGTTGTAGACCACGGCGCAGACATAACCATCGCGCGTGCGGTACGGGCGCCGCTCCGGCGAGAGCTGGCGCGCATAGCCGCCGCCGTCCAGCGGCGGGTCGTAGGTCAGTCCGCCCAGGTGGTCGCCAAGCACGAAGCCCACCATCGTTTCGAACATCGGCACGTCCAGCCGCTGTCCGCGCCCGGTACGCTCGCGGGCCATCAGGCTCGCGAGGATGCCGCCCACGGCGGTCAGGCCGACGATGCGGTCGGCCATCGCCGTTGGCACGTAGCGCGGCGTGCCGTCGCCGGAGCGCGCGATCAGGTGCGACAGCGCCGCACCGCCCTGCATCAGGTCGTCGTATGCGGGACGCGCGGCATAGGGTCCATCCTGACCGAAGCCGAACAGACCTGCATAGACGATGCGCGGGTTGATGGCGGCCACCGTTTCGTAGTCGAGTCCGAGCCGGGCCATGGCATTGGGCCGCACGTTGTAGACGAGCACGTCCGCGTCGGCCAGCAAGCGGTGGAGCACGTTCAGCCCGGCAGGCTTCTTCAGGTCGAGCGCGATGCTGCGCTTGCTGCGATTGGCATTAAGGAAGATCGGACCCATGTCGGCGTGCCGACCCGGGCCGATCTCGCGCACCAGGTCGCCTTGCGGCGCCTCGATCTTGATGATGTCCGCGCCCATGTCGCCCAGCGACAGCGTCGCGAAGGGCCCCATCAGCACCGAAGTCATGTCGATGATCTTGATGCCGTGCAGTGGACCCATGTAATGACCTCAATCTCTCTGCTTAATGATGATGGATGCGTTGCTCGACAGGAACAATCTCCACTTTCTATCGGTAAAGTATTCATGAGTATGAATACTTTATCCATAAGTAAAAACCCTAGCAACATTTAAACTGCCTCTTTAGGGGATATTTGCCAACGGAGTATCAACTGAAATCACGACCGGCGGGCCTCTGATTGTGTTCACATGCATGTACACTTAATACGTGAACAAAAATATCACGTCCGCATCCATGTCCACATCGTCCCCGTTGGCGATGCCTGTGTTGGTGCTCTTGCTCTGCTTCCTTTTCAACCTCGCGGGGCGGGGCGTCAGCGACACCTACCTGGTGTTCCTGCTGCCGCTTGGATCCGAATTCGGATGGCACCGTTCGCAGATGACCAGCGTGTACTCGGCGCTCATGGTGGTGGGCGGGTTGGCCTCGCCGCTTGTCGGCATAGTGTTCGAACGCTTCGGGCCGCGCGTCCTGTACGGCAGTGGACTGGTCCTCCTGGGCGCAGGCCATTTCCTCGCCGGCCAGCTCCAGCAGTTGTGGCAGTTCTACCTTTGCATCAGCGTGCTGGGCGGGCTCGGCGTTTCGGCGATGGGCATGGTGCCGGCGTCCGCCCTCATCAGCCGCTGGTTCCACGGGCGGCTGAGCACGGCTATGGGCCTGGCCTATGCGGGCTTCGGTTGTGGCTCATTGCTCATGGTGCCGCTGGCGCAGGCTCTCATCAATGAATACGGCTGGCGCGATGCCTACCGACTCATCGGCGGCGCGTTGCTGTTGCTAGTACCCTTCGCGCTCCTGTTGCCGTGGGGAACCATCCGCGCCGGTCACCCAAGCGGGCTTTTAAGGCAGAAGGCACCGGCCCTGCAGGCATTGGCAACCACGCCACTTCGCGAAGCCATGCGCCATCGCCCGTTCTGGATGCTGGTGCAGGTCATGTTTTTCACGGCCGTTGCGATGTACCTCATCATCGTGCAGTCGGTGGCCTACCTGATCGACATCGGATTCGCGCCGCTGAAGGCGGCGACAGCCTTCGGCACCGCGGCGATGCTGTCGGTGGTCGGCGTCTCCGCTGCCGGATGGCTGGCGGACCGCTTTGGCCACAAGCCCGCGGCGATGGTGAGCTTCGCAGGCACTTTCCTCGGCGCTGCCCTGCTCTTTGCGATGTCTTATCACTCGACGCACTGGCTGCTGGGCGCCTACATCGTACTCTTCGGCATCTTCCAGGGCGCCCGCGGCCCGATCATCGCGAGTCTCAGCGCGCGCCTGTTTCCGAATCCCGGTCTGGCCACGATCTACGGAACAATCTATGCTTGCATGTCGATCGGCTCCGGACTGGGCGCGCTGCTGTCCGGCGTGTTGCACGACCTGACGGGCGGCTACCGCGCGAGCTTTGTGCTGTCGATGGTGTGCGTGGCCATCGCGGCATCGCCGTTCTGGACCTCGAACGCCCTCGACGTTACGGCGCCGAAAGACAAGGGCGACCGCCATGCCGGATGACGCACGCCTGATCTGGGGCATGTCACGCAACAAAGTCGTCAACCAGCGCGCCGAGGTCGTGATCGCGTACACGCCGCTTCGCATCATCAAGGCTGCGGGGTCGGCTCCGCTGCAATCGTTACGAGGCCCTGTGACAAAATGAGCTTTATATCCTGTCCACTGCAACCAATCCGAAAATCAACGTGAATGTCAAACAAGCTGCCAACGTCGTCGAGTTGATCGAGTTTTTCGCCAAACACAAGCGCCCGGCCACGATGGCCGAGATCGCCAAGCATTTCGACTGGCCGCGCTCCAGCACCTTCAACCTGCTGGGCACGCTGGCGAACCGCGGCTATCTCTACGAACCGCGCGCACGCGCCGGCTACTACCCTTCGCCGCTCTGGCTCGTGATGCTGCAGCAGATCGAGCGCGCCGAGCCCATCCCTGAGCAGTTCCGCAACCTGCTGCGATCGCTGGCCGATCAGACCGGCGAGACGGCCGTGCTGGCGGCGACGAGCAGCAATTACGCGATGTTCATCGATGCCGTCGAATCGCGGCATGCGATCCGCTATACCGCGAGCCCCGGCAAACTCGTGCCGCTGCATGTCACCGCCACCGGCAGGGCACTGCTCTCACAGTTGTCGGCCGCCGATCGGGCGAACGTGCTGCGACGAGCGACGTTCGAGCGATACACGTCAACCACGCTGATGAGCGTCGCTGCGGTGGAGAAGGAAATCCAGCGATCGCTGCAACGCGGGTTTTTTGAGGGCAACGCGGAATACACTGAAGATTTGGGTGGCGTCGCGCTCCCACTCGGGTTGCCGCATCGCCATTTCGCGGTGCTAGTGGCGGGTCCTATGTTCCGCATCAAATCGAGGAGCCAGGAATTTGCCGAGATCATGAGGGCTCAAGTCGTCCAACACTTGGGTGACCTCATGGCCGATGCGGAAAAAGCGGCGGACGCTCTCGGCGTTTCCTGAGCGGCAGGAAAATGAAATCCTGCGTACATCGACCGGCAAGTTCCTTAACACCAAGCTGCGCGATATGTACAAGGACTGGAAGTGGGAGTGAGCCGTGATTGAACGGGCCGAATTCGGGCTCCGTTCTGTTTGAAGTCGCGAACGCTTCTAATGCCTGAGGGTTCGCCGTTTACTGCTTGCTTTCACCTCGGTGAAGCGGCCTTGGCACATCGACGGAATAGCGCAGTTTCTGATTCTGGCGAGACATGGTTTGCTGCTCCAGCAAGTCCCTGTGCAGCGCTTCAACAGGCCTATTGAAACGGGAGGTGCGATGGGCTACCGAATGTCGGAGAAACGAGAGCTTGTTTCTAACTAACAACCGTTCTGTTAATATTGCCACGTGGCGTTTATCGAAACCAGTCGGTTTCCGGTAGGCGTGGACAGTCGTCCTTGTCCATCGTTCATCTCACTGTCAGAAAGGCTCCCCATGTCCGTCGAACCCCCTATTTTGCTCACGGTGGATGCCGACGGCATCGCGACCCTGACCCTCAACCGGCCAGACCAGCTCAACGCTTTCGATCTCGAAATGGTCGACGCCTGGCGTGCGGCGCTGGAGCAGGCCGAGGCCGATGAGCGCGTCAAGGTCGTTGTCGTCACCGGCGCCGGGCGTGCGTTTTGTGCCGGTGGCGACTTCGACGAGATGGCCAAGTTCAGCGAACTTGACAGCATGGGGCGCAAGGACTTTCTTTATCGGCATGTGCATCGCATCGCGCTGACGCTGGAGCGGATGGAAAAACCGGTCATTGCCGCGGTCAATGGTGCGGCGCGCGGCGCGGGCTGCGACATGGCGCTGATGTGCGATATCCGTCTGATGGCCAGTTCGGCTACCTTGGCCGAGAGCTACATCAACATCGGGCTGATCGCCGGTGACGCCGGTGCCTGGTTTTTGCCACGACTGATCGGCACCGCACGCGCGCTCGAACTGTTCTGGACCGGACGTGTGGTGGGTGCTGAAGAAGCGGAGCGCATTGGGATGGTCAACCGCGTGGTTCCTGATGCGGAATTGCTGACGGCCACTTATGAGCTGGCGTGCACGATTGCAGCCAAGCCGCAGCAGGCGGTGCGATTCTTTCGTCGGGCCGTCTATCAAAGCCAGACCATGGCGCTCGCCACGCACCTGGACATGGCGTCCTCACACATGGCCGTGCTCGAAGACACGCATGAACACCGGGCCGGGATCGCAGCCTTCCGGAACCGCTCCCTCACCAAAAAGTGACACGGAGGAGCAGCGCTGTGCAAGGTGTTCTGAGCGGCGTCACCGTCCTCGATCTGTCCCGTCTGATTGCCGGGCCTTACGCAGCCATGGTGCTGGCCGATCTGGGGGCGCGTGTCATCAAGGTTGAAGCCTTGAGTGGTGAGGAGGGGAGGCATTTTGGCCCGCCGTTCTATGGCGACTCCAGCATCACTTTCATGACTTGCAACCGGGGCAAGGAGTCCGTCGCCCTGGACCTGCGCACGCCGCAGGGGCAGGAAATACTCGAGCGCCTGATCGCCCAGTCGCAGGTACTGATTCACAACTTCCGCCCCGATTTTGCACAAAAGCATCGATTGGGTTACGAAGACGTGCGGGCGATCAATCCGGCGATCATCTACTACATGGTCAGCGCTTTCGGGGAACAGGGCGAGTACCGGCTCAGGCCATCCGTGGACAGTGTGGTGCAGGGAATGGCGGGGGCCTTTTTTGCCAGCGGAGAAGAAGGAGAGCCTCCGGTGCGCATCGGCCTGCCGATCATCGACGTGGCCTCGGGCATGTGCGGGGCCTTGGGTGTGTTGACCGCAGTGATGCACTGGCAGCAGACCGGCCAAGGGCAGCGCGTGGAGTTGTCGCTGGTGGACACGATCTTCAATTTCATGGCCAGCAAGTTTGGTGAATTGGCGGTGGAGCAGCGCGAGCCCGTGCGAGCGGTCAATCTGCCGATAGCCGTGCCAAGCCGTCACTTTTGCGGCTCCGATGGAGAGTGGTTCAGCGTGTCGGTGGTGAATGAAGGGGCATTCAAGCGTTTTTGCGCCGTTGTTGAACGGATCGAGTGGCTCACGGATGCGCGTTACCAGCGCAATGCCGCGCGCGTTGCCAACCGGCAGGCACTGTTGGCCGAACTGAAGGCCCTGTTTCTTGCCCGACCCGCCGCCGACTGGGTGCGCGCATTTGAAGCCGCTGACATACCCTGCGGCCCGGTGAACACCGTCACTGAGGCGATGGCTGATCCGGTGCTGGCCCAGCACTTTGTCCAGCATCCGGAGTTACCAGGCTTGCCACTGATTCCCTTTCCGGCTCAGCCGACGGCGGGCATGCGCAAGATCGAGGCGATGTTGCCACCTCCCGCGTTGGGGCAGCACACCGGCGAGGTTCTGACAGCGCTGGGCTATGGCGCGCAAGAAATTGAGCAATTAGCTCGCGCTGGCGTGATTCGCCTGCGCGAAACGGCCATCGAATCCGCAGCGAGAACGAAAAAATGAGCGAAATCGACACACCTGAAATCTTGTGGGTGCCCCGAGCGGATCGTGTCGCGGGTGCCGAGTTGACCCGTTTTCAGCAATGGCTGGAACGAGAAAAAGGCCTGCGTTTTGCAAGCTACGCTGCGTTGTGGCAATGGTCTGTTGACGACCTGGAGAGTTTTTGGCGCGCCATTGTGGAGTATTTTGACCTGCCGCTGGATGGCTGGAATGGTCAGGTTCTGGCTGATCCCAAGATGCCGGGCGCGCAATGGTTTGTGGGCGCGCGCACCAACTACGCACGGCAGGTATTTCGGCACGCCACGGACGCCAGGCCGGCGATTGTTTTCCGCAATGAAGCGGGTGAGCAGGCAGAAATTTCATGGCGTACGCTGCAGGGCGAGGTGGCGGCGCTGGCCCAGTGGCTGCGTGCGGCGGGTGTTGAGCCAGGTGACCGGGTGGTCGCTTACCTGCCCAATATTCCTCAGACCATGGTGGCTTTTCTGGCAACTGTCTCTGTGGGGGCAATTTGGTCGGTGTGCTCGCCCGACATGGGCGCGCCCACGGTGCTGGACCGTTTCCGGCAGATTGATCCCAAGATGTTGATCGCGGTCGATGGTTACCGCTGGGGCGGCCGCTCCTATGACCGGCGTGACACCGTAGCCATGCTGCTCGACGGTCTGCCCAGCGTCGAGTGCTGTGTTTTCTTGCCCTACCTAGACCGCAGCGCCAGCGCATCCGAGCTGCGCGGTGGCGTGCTCTGGAGCGAGGTGGTGAAGGGTCCCGCTGAACTTCGCATCGAATCACTGCCTTTCGATCACCCGCTGTGGGTCGTGTATTCATCGGGCACCACGGGCTTGCCCAAGCCCATCGTGCATGGCCATGGTGGCATTGTCCTGGAGCAAGTCAAGCTGATACGCTTGCACAACGACCTCCGCCCGGAGGACAGGTTCCATTGGTTTTCCACCACCGGCTGGATCATGTGGAACTGTCAAGTGGGCGGTTTGCTAGTGGGGGCCACCTGCTGCTTGTATGACGGCAATCCTGCGTGGCCCGACTACACCACGTTGTGGCGTTTCGCGGGGGAACTTGGCTTGACGTTTCTGGGTGCCGGAGCGGCGTTTTATGCCGCTTGCCAGAAAACGGGCGTCGAACCACGCGAGGT
This sequence comes from uncultured Polaromonas sp., assembly GCA_964371235.1. GTDB lineage: Bacteria > Pseudomonadota > Gammaproteobacteria > Burkholderiales > Burkholderiaceae_C > Polaromonas. Next base: position 19,216 of record CAYJMW010000019.1, on the reverse strand, counting down.
GGGCGCGCTCGGGCCGCTGCGCGCCGTTGGCTCAACCGGCTCGCCGCTGGCCCCTGAAAGCTACCGCTGGATAGCCGAGCATGTCGGGCGGGATGTCTGGATCAACCCGATCTCCGGAGGCACCGATTTTGCAGGTGCCTTCGTCGGCGGGGTGCCAACCTTGCCAGTCGTCATCGGCGAAATGCAGGGGCGCTGCCTCGGGGCGCGTGTCGAGGCCTTCAACGAGCAGGGCCAGCCGCTCATTGACGAGGTGGGAGAATTGGTATGCACCGCGCCCATGCCGTCCATGCCGCTTTATTTCTGGAATGACCCCGGCAACAAGCGCTATCAGGGCAGTTATTTCGACATGTATCCCGGTGTGTGGAGGCATGGTGACTGGATTCGCATCACCCCACGCGGCGGCGCGATCATCTATGGCCGCAGCGACACGACCATCAACCGCCACGGTGTGCGCATGGGCACGAGCGACATCTACAGCGTGGTCGAGGCTCTGCCGGAAGTGCTCGACAGCCTGGTGGTTGATCTCGAATACCTTGGCCGTGAGAGCTACATGCCGATGTTCGTCGTGCTGCGTCCGGGCGTGGCGTTGGACCAGCCGCTGGTGGACCGTATCAAGAGCGCCATTCGCAGCGCAGTGTCGCCCCGCCATGTGCCCGATGAGGTGTTCGCCGTGGCCGAGGTGCCGCGCACGTTGACAGGCAAGAAGCTCGAACTGCCCATCAAGAAGCTGCTGCTTGGTCAAGTGATCGACAAAGTGGTCAATCGTGATGCGTTGGCCAACCCGGCCAGCCTGGACTGGTATCTTGAATTTGCGCGCGCCCGCGCCGCGCGCGCCAGCTGATTTTTTCAACCCCGCGTTTTTTCATTCACAAGGAAACACCATGAGCGATCAGGAAGTCATTTACGACGTCAAGAGCTACGTTGCCACTATCACCCTCAACCGTCCCAAGACGCTCAATGCCTTCACGGGCGACAACATCAAGGAGATGGAGAGACTGCTCGCTGCAGCGGCCGCCGACCCCAAAGTGGGCGTGATCGTGCTCACCGGCACCGGCGAGCGCGCTTTCTGCGTCGGCGGTGATGTCAACTGGGAGAAAGGCGAGGGCGGCAAGAGCGGCCTGCAGGACCTGGAGTTCAACTTCAACCGGCAAATCGCCGAATGCCCGAAACCAGTGATCGCGCGTGTCAACGGCTATGCCATTGGCGCCGGTCACCACATTGCCTACTTCTGCGATTTCACCATCGCCGCCGAGCACGCGATCTTCGGCCAGAACGGTCCACGCGTGGGCTCACCAGCCGGTGGCTACATTGTTTCTCACTCGGCCAACGTGCTCGGCCACAAGCGGGCGCGCGAGCTGTGGATGCTGTGCCGCCGCTACAGCGCGAAGCAGGCGTTTGACTGGGGTCTGGCGAACTCGGTGGTGCCGATGGCCAAGCTCGACGAGGAGGTGCAGAAGTATTGCGATGAATTGCTGTCGCTGTCGCCGACCTGCCTGAAGATTGTCAAGCGTTCGTTCTACCACCACATGGCGCCGATCATGGGCAAAGACATGAGCGACCTGATCCAGGAAGTGGCGCCCAACTACTTCAACACCGGCGAGCAACAGGAAGGCGCCAGCGCCTTTCTTGAAAAACGCAAGCCCGACTTCAGCAAGTTCCGCTGAGCGGCCCTTTCTGTCCTGCTCTGCCTGGCGGGGAACCTTGAGAGACTGAAAATGACGAACCAAGAACGCTATCCCGAGTTGCGCGCCGCGCTGCGCGATCTTTTCAAACGCTTCCCTGACGAGTACTTTCGCAAGATCGATGACACCCGTGCTTATCCCGAGGCGTGTGTTGACGCGCTGACCCGGGCCGGCTGGCTGGCGGTGATGATTCCGCAGGAGTACGGCGGCGCCGGCCTGGGTTTGAGTGAGGCCTCGGTGGTGATGGAAGAGGTCAACCGCTGCGGCGGCAACGCCGGTGCCTGCCACGGCCAGATGTACAACATGGGCACCTTGCTGCGCCATGGCTCTGACGAGCAAAAGCGCCGCTACCTGCCCAAAATCGCCAGCGGCGATCTGCGCCTGCAGTCGATGGGCGTGACCGAGCCGACCACCGGCACCGACACCACCAAGATCAAGACCACCGCGGTCAAGCAGGGCGACCGCTACGTGGTGAACGGCCAGAAGGTCTGGATCTCGCGCATCCAGCACTCTGACCTGATGATTCTGCTGGCACGCACCACCCCGCTCAAGGATGTGACGCGCAAGTCCGACGGCATGTCGATCTTCATCGTTGACCTGCACCAGGCCATTGGCCAGGGCATGACGGTGAACCCGATCCGCAACATGGTCAACCACGAGACCAACGAGCTGTTTTTCGACAACCTCGAAATCCCGGCCGAAAACCTGATCGGCGAGGAGGGTAAAGGTTTCAGGTACATCCTGGACGGCCTGAACGCCGAGCGCACCCTGATTGCCGCCGAGTGCATTGGAGATGCCCGCTGGTTCATTGATCGCAGCACCCGCTACGCCCGTGATCGGCGCGTGTTTGACCGCCCGATTGGGCAGAACCAGGGCGTGCAGTTTCCGCTGGCCGAAGCCCACATCGAGACCGAGGCCGCCGACCTGATGCGCTGGCGCGCCTGCGAGCTGTTCGACGCCCACCAGCCGTGTGGCGCCGAGGCCAACATGGCCAAGTACCTGGCCGCCAAAGCCTCCTGGGAGGCGGCCAACACCGCTATTCAGACCCATGGCGGCTTCGGCTTTGCCTGCGAATACGATATCGAGCGCAAGTTCCGCGAGACCCGGCTGTACCAGGTGGCGCCGATCTCCACCAACCTGATCCTGAGCTACGTGGCCGAGCACGTGCTCGGGCTGCCACGCTCATTCTGAAAGAAATTGCCATGCGTCCATTGGAAGGAATGCTGGTCGTCACGCTGGAGCATGCGATTGCCGCGCCGTTCTGCACCCGCCAACTGGCCGACCTGGGCGCGCGCGTCATCAAGGTCGAGCGACCGGGCGAGGGCGACTTCGCCCGTGCCTACGATAGCCAGGCCCACGGCCTGGCGTCGCACTTCGTCTGGTGCAACCGCTCCAAGGAAAGCCTGACGCTCGACCTCAAGCACCCGGCCGCACGCGCCGTGCTGCAACAGCTGGTCGAGCGGGCCGATGTGCTGGTGCAGAACCTGGCGCCCGGCGCTAGCGCGCGCATGGGGCTGGATCACGCCAGCCTGGCGCCGGTCAATCCGGGCATCGTGGTGTGCGACATCTCGGGCTACGGCGACGGTGGCCCCTACACCGAGAAAAAAGCCTACGATCTGCTGATCCAGAGCGAAGCCGGTTTTTTGTCGGTGACCGGCACGCCGGAGCAGCCGTCCAAGGCCGGGCTGTCGATTGCCGACATCGCCGCCGGTATGTACGCCTACAGCGGCGTGCTGGCCGCGTTGCTTGAGCGCGGGCGTACCGGTCGTGGCCAGCGGCTCGAAATCTCCATGCTCGAAGCCATGTCCGAATGGATGGGCTTCCCGCTCTACTACACGCTGGACGGCCAGCCGCCGCCGCCGCGCGCGGGCGCCTCGCACGCGGCGATTTACCCCTACGGTCCGTTCACCTGCGGCGACGGCAAGCAGGTGGTGCTGGCGGTGCAGCACGACCGCGAATGGGCCACCTTCTGCAACCAGGTGCTGCAGTTGCCCGACTTGACCGCGCAGTACCTGGGCAACGCCAACCGGCTGGCCCAGCGCGAGAAGCTGCAAGGCCTCATCGAAGGCGTGTGCGCCACCTTGACTTCGGCGCAACTGGTGGAGCGACTCGACGCGGCGCAAATCGCCAACGGCCAGCTCAACGAGATGGCCGACCTGTGGCAGCACCCGCAACTGGCGGCGCGCGGGCGCTGGACCGAGATCGGTTCGCCCGGCGGCCCGCTGCCCGCGCTGTATCCGCCGCACCACCTCAATGGCAGCGAGCCGCCGCCCATGGGGCCGGTGCCGGCGCTGGGCCAGCACACCGAAGCCATCCTGACCGAACTCGGCTACGGCGCGACTGACATCGCCCGGCTGCGTGCGGACCAAGCCATCTGACCGCGAGACCAATACCATGACCCTGGATACAAACCCGAGCGCGACGCTGGCCGCCTTTGCCGCCGGCCTGCAATTCGACACGATTCCGGCGCCGGTGCTGCGCTGCACCGAAGACCTGTTCCTCGATTGGTACGCCTCCGCGCTGGCGGGCAAGGGCGCGCGGCCGGTCGAGGCCATCGAAGCCTATGCCCGCAGCATGGGGCCGGACTCGGGCCGCGCCGAGGTGCTGATCTCGCGCTGCATGACTTCGCCGCATTTCGCGGCCATGGTCAACGCCGCGGCCTCGCACTTTGCCGAACAGGATGACGTGCACAACGGCTCGGTGTTCCACCCGGCGGCGGTGGTGTTTCCGGCCGCGCTGGCGGTGGCGCAAGAAATCGGGGCCAGCGGCCGCGAATTCCTGGCCGCCGTGGTGGCCGGTTACGAGGTCGGCATTCGCGTCGGCGAATTCCTGGGCCGTTCGCACTACCGCATTTTCCACACCACGGCCACGGCGGGCACACTGGCCGCCGCTGCCGCCGTCGGGCGCTTGCTGAAACTGGACGCCGCCACCATGCTGCATGCCTTCGGCAGCGCCGGCACACAAGCCGCCGGGCTGTGGGAGTTTTTGCGCGACGCCGCCGACTCCAAGCAACTGCACACCGCGCATGCGGCGTCCAGCGGCCTGGCTTCCGCCTACCTGGCGCGCGAGGGGCTGACCGGCGCGCGCCAGATTCTGGAAGGTGCGCAGGGCATGGCCGCGGGCATGTCGAGCGACGCCGATCCGGCGCGCCTGACCGACCGCCTGGGCCAGCGCTGGGCCACGGCGGAAACCTCGTTCAAATACCACGCCTCGTGCCGCCACACCCACCCCAGCGCCGATGCGCTGCTGGCGCTGATGCAGACGCATGGGCTCAAGGCCGACGATATTGCCGCGGTGATCACCCATGTGCACCAGGGCGCCATCGACGTGCTGGGCCGCGTCACCGTGCCCGCCACCGTGCACCAGGCCAAGTTCTCCATGGGCACGGTGCTGGCGCTGGCCGCCGAATACGGCTTTGCCGGGCTGAATGAATTTGAAGCGCATTACCTCGCGCCGCGCGTGGCCGCCTTGCGCGACCGCGTGACGATGCAGCTCGACGCCGAGGTCGATCAAGCCTACCCGCAGCGCTGGATCGGCAAGGTGACGGTGACGACGCGCGATGGCCGCACCCTGAGTGCGCGCGTTGATGAACCCAAGGGCGACCCCGGCAACACCCTGACCCGCGCCGAGCTCGAAGACAAGGCGCAGCGCCTGGCCGCCTACGGCAAGGGGGCGACGCCTGCCGAGATGGAGGCGCTGATCGCGCGCATCTGGGCGGTCGCACAGTCACCGCGAATGGACCGCTGGCTGGGGGCATGAACATGGCAACCAGCCCCCGTAGTCTGCCGCGCGCCTATCTTTTTGTGCCCGCCGACCGGCCTGAGCGTTTTGCCAAGGCGCGCGCCAGCGGTGCCGACGCGGTGATCGTCGACCTGGAAGACGCGGTTGCCCCGGAGGCAAAGGCGCGCGCACGCGACGCGTTGGCGCGAGCGCTTGATGAGTCGGCGCCGCTGGTGGTGCGCATCAATGCTGCCGGCACGCCCTGGTTTGAAGACGATCTCAAGTTGTGTCGCCATCCTGGTGTGGCCGCCGTGATGCTGCCCAAGGCCGAGGGCATCGATGCCGTCTGCACCGTGGTCGAGACCACCTACAAGGATGTGTTGCCGATCATCGAGTCGGCGCGCGGTCTTCAGGAAATCCACAGCATTGCGCGCGTGCCGGGCGTGATTCGCCTGGCTTTTGGCAGCGTCGATCTGGCGCTCGATCTGGGCATCGACTGTGCGCCCGATGGCGCGGAGACTGAGCTGCTGGCTTTCCGCTCCCAAATGGTGCTGGCCTCGCGGCTGGCCGCGCTGGCGGCGCCGGTTGACGGCGTCAGCACCGCGATCGACGACCTGCACCGCTTGCAGGTCGACACCGAGCGCGCGCGCCGGCTCGGCTTCGGCGCCAAGCTGTGCGTTCACCCGAAACAGGTGGCCGGCGTTCAGGCGGTGTTCACGCCGACCCCCGAGCGGCTTGACTGGGCGCGCCGCGTCTGCGCAGCCTTTGCAGCGGCCGGCGCCGCCGCCGTGGCCGTGGACGGCCAGATGGTCGACCTGCCGGTGGTCCAGCGCGCGCGCGCCGTGCTGCGCAGCGCTGGCCTGGAAGCCTGATTTTCAATAACCCGACTGGACAGCCCCATGACCCGTAAAAACAAACCCATCCGCTCCGACATTGCCTGGAGCACGCCTGACCGCATCGAAGTGCATGGCAAGAGCCTGCCCGACGAGATTCTCGGCCATCTCAACCTGGGTGATATGGCCTACCTGCAGATCGTCGGGCGCATGCCGACACCGCAGGAATCGAACGTGTTCAACGCCATTGCGGTGACGCTGGTCGAGCACGGCATCACGCCCAGTGCGCTGGTCGCGCGACTGACCTACGCCGGTGCACCCGAATCGCTGCAGGCGGCGGTGGCGGCCGGATTGTGCGGCCTGGGCAGCGTGTTCGTTGGCAGCACCGAAGGCACCGCCAAGATGCTGTATGAGGCACTGCCGCCGGGTACTCAAGGCGCCGATCTCCAACGCATCGCCTGCGACACCGTGGCAGCCTTTCGTGCGCGCGGCCAGATCATCCCCGGGCTCGGCCATCCGCTGCACAAGCCGGTCGATCCGCGCGCCCCGCGCCTGTTCCAGATCGCCAAGGACAACGGCTTTTCCGGCGACTACATCCGGCTCGAACAACTGATCTGCGCCGAGGCCGAGCGTGTGGCCGGCAAGATGCTGCCGGTCAACGCGACCGGCGCCATCGGCGCCATCAGTTGCGAACTCGGGCTGCCCTGGAAGATCGTGCGCGGCATCGGCGTGCTGGCGCGCGCCATCGGGCTGGTGGGGCATATCCTGGAAGAGAGCAAGAACCCGATGGCGGTCGAGATCTGGCAGCGGGTCGAAGACGAGGCCACCCAGCACATCAGACCACAAGGCGCTTGACGCGCTGCGGCTGGACAAATTCGATTTCCAGGGTGACAAGTTGCTCATTACCGGCAACTCCGACTGGGCCAGCGACCGACGCCTGTTTGATATCCTGGGGCTGATGGCCCGCTGAATTTCCTTGAAAGTGAAACCATGTACCGTACCCTCCTCAAGTCCAAGATCCACCGCGCCACAGTGACGGCATGCGAACTGCATTACGAGGGCTCCTGCGCGATCGACGAGGATCTGTTGGATGCTGCCGATCTGCGCGAGAACGAGCAAATCCACATCTGGAATATTGCCAATGGCGAACGCTTCATCACCTATGTCATCCGCGGCGAACGCGCAAGCGGGATCATCTCCCTCAACGGCTCGGCCGCGCGTCGCGCCGCAGTCGGCGATCTGGTGATCATTGCCGCGTTCGGACTGGTGGCAGAGACCGATCTTGACAGCGTCAAGCCCAAGCTGGTCTTTGTGGATGCCGACAACCGGATACGCGAACTGAGGTCGACGATTCCGGTTCAGGGCGCAGAGGGCTGAGAGAGTGAGAGTTTTTCACTACTGGGTCTGAGCTGGCACGAGATTGGCTTGCAACGGCCGCGTGGCAACGCGAAGCACGGATGACGCAATGACACCAGAGGCTGGACTGTTCGAGGACTATTGGGGCTACGAAGTCCGAGGCGGCATGCGTATTCCGCTGGCGGGTGAAGTGGCGTGGGAACTGCCGGAGGGGCCGTGGCCATACTGGTGTGGAGACGCAACTGAGATCACGTATGAATTTACGCGATGACCAAGCCATGATTCAGCAATCATCGTCCAACATTACTCTTCACACGGACGCGCCCCCGTCCGCGGCCAGCGCGATCCGCATGGACTCCACAAATGCGCGATGTTCGCTGCAAGGCCAGCATCCAAGCCCTCCGCGCGGCGGCATGGGCTTGAAACCTCCCTGCCATCCCGCCATCCGCAGGGTCAACCTTGCCGAAAAGCCGAAGTGTCGAGCCAGTGTTCAATCTGCCGCTTGTTGAGCACGCGGTCCGCCAGCATCCAGCGGATTTCAGTGCTGCCGGCGGGGATCAACGCCACTTCAACGATGCCGTTGCGATGTCGCACACCCGTCACACGTCCGGCCGGAATCACCAGGGCCCGGTCCGCCCAGAGAATACGCGCCGGGCCTGTTGCCGGTTGAGTCCGGGGCGGCTGTGAAGCTGATGAGCGGGGTGAAGAGGCGAGTGCCTCGGGAGCGACACAAACGGCCGCGAATCTGGTTTTGATGTACATTGATTTCTCCAGGGAAACTGCGGACGCACCAATGGCGTCCAAACAGAGCCGTGACGAAAACAATGAAGAAAAACCAGTCAGGCGGCTGGCAGCTTGCGCTGCCAATTGCTGGTTTTCCTGGGATGATTCTATACGCCATATCCGATGCTACAACCTGCTCCAATGGACTTGGCGCTTGAGTCCCGAGGCTATTGGCTGCCACGGACCAGGCCGCTGCTGGCGCTGGTCCTGATGCCCGGTTCCGGGTGGCTTGCCAGTTTGGGGTTCTCACAGCCCTCATGCGTTGCCCCATGAAGCTCCGGCCAACGCGTATCGAACGGCTGCTCCATGCATTGGCTCAGGCGCAGATAAGTGAAATGATCCAACGGCGTTGCGCCGTTTTCATCATCCACCTCCGCCCGAATGGCTTTGGCCTGGTCCACCAGGAATTGACCGGCCGCCTCATAAAGGCGCAAACGCCCGAGATGAAGCTCCGCTCGCAGGTGATTGACCGTGAGTTCGATCAGCTCACTCTCCAGTTGCAGCAAGCGGATGGACAAGGCTTGGTAAAGATCGCCCGGGCTGGTTGCGGCTGGAACCCGGACGCCGCCCGACTGAAGCATTTCCCGGCATTCCCGGCCCATCGGGGTGGTGTCCAGATCATCGGGTGGCGCCTGCAACAGCGATTGAAAGACGGCCTGGCTCATATCGACCACGGTTTGAAGCGACGAGCGGGCCAGCTCCAGGCGCTGCTGAAGGTCAGCGCGTTCAAGGGTCAGATCTTCCCGTCTGGACCTCAATTGAGCCAGGATGGGCCAGTTCTTGTCGACGCCCAGGCCCCAGGTGTCGGTTTCCAGGCGGAGTTGCAGTTCAATGGCCTGGCGCATCCGAACCTCGAATTCGGGGGTCAGCCCTGAATCAAGGTAGAAGCCCGAATATGGATTCTCCCGTTTCTTGAGCTTGATCGAAGGGTAGGGCCGGGCAACGCCACCTTCGCAATAGCGCAACACCTTCTTGAGCGCTGCCTTCATGACCGGCGGCAATTGCTTGCCGGGCCGGGTCTTTGAGGCTGCGCCTGGATTAAGGGTTTCAGGCAAAGATTGAACGTCCTAGATGATCGTATCGCTGGAAGATGCGTGGGGGGTTGAGGGAAAAGTCATAAATGCTCCAAATGAACCAGCGGCTGCGATATGCGGCTTTGGCTGGCTGATTCAGAATCTCACGGGGTGACTGTTTCACAAGGGGACGGAGTTTTCGGTGTGGGCGTGGGCGCCAGCGGCACGAGACCGCAACCCATCAAGAGGAAAAATCTTGTGCCAGCAGCTCAGGCGCGGGCACCGTTTGCAGCGCGAAACCGGGCCGTCTTCTGCTCATGGAACGCATGATCCCGGCGAATCAGCGAGACGATCTCGGCAACATTGATCGCAGCGGTGTTCTGCGCCAGTTCCCTGATCAGTTGCCCGATTGCGAAGCCCTTCAGGTCGGTCACCACATCCACCGTGGGCGCCTTGATGCCCGCCAGCACGGTTGATTCGTGAGAAAACACCACCGCCCGATAGACCCGCTGGAGGCCCGAGCGTTGCCGCAGGAACTGCTGCAGTTGGTCAGCCGACGCATTGACCTGGGCGCTCGGGCCGCGTCCGCCCTTGTCCCGGATCGGCACATGGCTTTCGACTAGGTTGCCATACTGGTCGTACTTGTCGCGCCACCAGGCATCGCCAATGCAGGATATCCGGCCATTCAGGTATTTGACCTCGATGCAGATCACGCCGTAGGGCCCCACCAGAACCTGATCGATTTCGCCTTTTTGGTTCTTGTAACCAGAGATCAGCACGAAATCATCGGAAAGCGCCACCAATCTGTCTTTGACAAGCTGCTCACCGCGACTGCCAGCGCTCCAGACGGCTTCACTCTGTCCGGCTGGTGCAGGAATGGGAATGGCTGGACCAAAAAGCATGCAAAAGAAGTCATGCAAACCGACGACTGTCTTGAGAAAAAGCCACGTCACATAACGATAGCTTACCCAGGCTTGACGCGCCTGCGCGTTGATCGCTGCACTTCGGGCCTTCATCGGTGCAACTTTCACCAGATAGGCGGCGCGTTCTCGGGAGTGGTTCGCCTGCCGCGCTTCTTGAGCCGCTGCGATCTGATCCGCGGTGTGATCGGTAAGAACGATGTTTCGCATTGTTTGAATCTTTCATCAGGATTGAACGAGGAGGACAAGGCCGGAAACAATGATGAAAATCGAGACACCGAGAACAGCCGACCAGAAGCTGCGGTTGCGGCGGCGGGTCTGGGGGTACAGATCGCAGTAGCTCTGGCGATAACGGTTTCCGATGCTCATGAAAATTTCCTTTCTTGAACATTCACCGTATCACCGGACCGAGCCTTCACAAGCGAGCGATCTGGCCCGTCGGTCAAGTCCTGATCGGAAACCTGGTGTTCCGGCGAACGTCTCCGATATGCAGGTCGCGCGGCCGGAACGCCGGCCTGGCCGGATACGACGGCAGCCCTCTTCGGCCGCCTGGTTCCTGCGGTCAACCGGCTGGTCAGCAATAATCAGCCAGATGAGTTTGTCCACCACCGCGCCCGCGCCTGAACCCGCACCTCCAGCGATCCCCTCTGACGAGTCTGCTGCAGTCGTGCCAGCGCATGCATCTGAGCAGGGCATCGATCCCGATCCGCTGGAGACGGCCCGCATCCGCCTGGAACTTCTTTACGGCGAGGTCGCCGCCTCCTGGCCCGGCTTCATCGCGCGTCCCGGTCAGTACCAGATGATGCAGGCGTGCCTGCTGACCTTCTTCTCGGCCAAGGCCCCCGACGACGAGGACCGCTCAGGCAACAACCTGGCGCAACTCGAAGCGGGCACCGGCACCGGCAAGACGGTGGCCTACTGCCTCGCAGCCATCGTGGCGTCCGACCTGCTCAAAAAGACCGTCATCGTCTCCACCGCCACGGTGGCTTTGCAGGAGCAGCTGTTCCACAAAGACCTGCCGCGGCTGGCCGAGATAATTCCTGACTTGCGTTACGACATCCTCAAGGGCCGTGCCCGTTATGTCTGCGAAAGCGGCCTGGAAGGCATGATCAACGACGTGGCGCAGGACAGCCTGCTGACGGGTGAATTCCAGGATGCCTTTGCCGACGCCCGTTGGCAAGTAAAGGGCATCCCTCGTGACCGCGCCGAAGCCATGCGCTGGTTCAAGAGCAGCGCCAAAAAGCTGTATTCCGGTGCCTGGGACGGCGACATCGACAGCCTGGCCCAGCCACCCGAGCCCGAAGACTGGCGCCGGGTAGCGGCCAATGCCCATGCCTGCAATGGCGGGCAATGTGAACATTTCAGAAGCTGCGCCTTCTTCAAGGCCCGCCGCCAAGCCGCCAGCGCCACCCTGCAGGTCGCCAACCATGCCCTGGTCCTGGCCACCCTGCAAACCGACAGCACTTTGATCGATCCGGGCAACACCCTGTTCGTGTTTGACGAGGCCCACCACCTGCCCGGCATTGCGGCCGACCAGTTCTGCTACCGCGCGCGCCTGGGCACCAGCGTCAAGCTGCTCACCAGTCTGCGCACCGTGGCCCTGCGCCATGGCCGCGTGCTGCCGGCCTCCACCCGCCCGGACCCGGTGGCCTTTGCCCAGCTCATCACCGGATGCACCGACAAGCTGGCGATTTTTGAAAACTACTGGACCGGGGCCCAGCTCGTCAGCGCCGACAAAGCCTGTTACCGCTTCCCCCACGGCCAGATCCCCGAAGCCTTGATTCCCGAGTGCGAACAGCTCGCCAGCCTCCTGCGCGCCATCGGCTCGGTGGTCTCCGGCATCGCGGCTGCGTTGATGGAGCCCGACGAATCCCGATCGCCGAGCGAGCGCGAGGAGCAAAGCCGTGCCGGCGTCGAGCTGGGAGTGTACCTGTCACGACTGGACACCCTGGAGAAGCTGTTCAGCGCCTGGGCCATTCATGACAAGGTGCCGTGGGCCAAGTGGCTGGAATGGGCCGAGGACGCGGGGGGCGCGGCGCCAGACGCCTGGCTGTGCGCCAGCCCCATGACTGCAGCCCAGGTCTTGTCCAGAAACCTGTGGAACAAGGTCAGCGCCGCCGTCTGCACCTCGGCCACGCTGACGGCCTGCGGCAGCTTTGACTACTTTGACCGCCTGAGCGGCATGAACCGCTTCCCGGAACGCCGTGCCCTGGTCGTGGCCTCGCCCTTCGACTACGCCAGCCAGGGCGAACTGCGCATCGCCCCCATGAAACACTCGCCCAAAAGTCCGGGCTTCTCCGACGAGCTCTGCGAAAAACTGCCTGAACTGCTGCGTGAGCACCACCATGGGCAACTGGTGCTGTTCACGTCCAGGCGTCAGATGCAGGCTTGCCACGCGGCCCTGCCCGGGGACCTGCTGAGCCAGGTGCAGGGCCTGCGCTCACGCACCGAACTGCTCAAGGAGCACAGCCGGCGCGTCATCGCCGGCGAGCGCAGCATCATCTTTGGCCTGCAATCCTTTAGCGAAGGCATCGACCTGCCGGGCCAGCTATCCGTAGGCGCGGCCAGCAGCAAGGCGTCGAACGCCAAAGCCGCCACATCACCCAGCAGCGCGAGCTGCGTGTTCGTCAGCGCAAGCCTGCGCTTGGCATCGCGGCCAGCCAAAGCAGCTTCATCCAGCGGGTCTTGAAGCGACTCTGGCGTCAAGGCGCAGGGCAGCTCCCCACAAAACCGGGCGTCGATTTCAACCCGCACCGACAATTCGCGCGCCTGGCGCAGTAGCGCCTCGCCGACCTCGGTCAGTTCACTGTTGAGAAAGATTCCCCTGTCTGGATCAGGCAGGCCGGACATGTCCGGATAGGGAAAGAGCTGAGGACGGTGGCGTCACAGTTTTTGGTGACCAACGACAAAACATTGCGCAGCAGGCGGCGGGGCCGCGGCAAAGACACTGGCGTTCGCACCGGGACGGCTGGGGAGACTGAGGGGATTGAAACAAGCATGACCATAAAAAACTCCGGTTAAGCCGTCCGACGAAATGTCAGGACTTGGCTGAATCCCGCATCGCACGAGCCTTGGGTTTCACAAGCCCGCCTTAGAATCCAGCGAGCACCTGCAATAGCAAATGATTTAGGGGGAACTAGCTTGGATGAGTCGATGCGTGAGAAGAGCCTGACGCCGGGCGATGTGACCCTCGAAAAATTGCCGGTTTTAGACAGGATTGAGCAAATTGCAGACGTGCCCGGCAGGATGACCAGCACGGCTGCTGCTTCGTTCTTCACTGCCTATGCCTACCGTCTATTTCGAAGGAACTTTTATTTCCTGTCGGTCAAAATCTTCGACAAACGCGACGACGCAAAACGCATGGATCGGCTGGCCGGCGCGCAGCACGATTTCCTGGCCGGCATCGAAGCGCTGGCACAGGATTACGCGCAGTGGCGTTGTCTGCACAACACCCTGGCCACAAGGCAGTTCAACGATATTGTTGAACTTTCTCCTGAATGCACGCAGCTGCGCCAGACGTTCACCAAGCTGGACAAGGCTCTAATACCGCCCTACCTTGCCAGGACCAGCGGCCTCATCACGCAGACGGAGCTTGCCTTGATCACCGACGACGTCGACAAGCTTGTCAAGCCATTGCTTGCGAGTATTGACGACAAAAGGATTGCGGCGGTACGCGCGTAGCCGTAGCCTTGGGCGTGGAGTGTCGGCTGACGCACGGGTGCGCCTCGCACGGCTTGGGTGATATCCGTGCCACCGAATAATCGTAAACCTGGTGTGCGGGTGCCTGCATGCTCAGTTCAGATCCGTTCAAAACAGGACGCGGAGACTTTGCACCCCAAAACGATTAAAAATTCCACCAAAGCGACTAAATCTGCGGTATCATATTTACGTCACGCAATGTGGCATAAGCATAATTCCAGGTCAATAGCGCCTCTTAGTAGGCAGTTTATCGACCGGAAATCTCGAACCATTTCGGGAGGCAAGCACCTCAACGGTGTTTCAAATGAGCCTTTACGGCAATAGGTCTCGATCAGCCGACGAATCGTCGGATCACGACCAAATAGCGGCGCCGCGTAAGCGCTCGTTTCAACCATAGAGTCGGGTCGTTGCGAGGCGCCGCAGGCGTTTATAAATCCCCGATTGCTCATTGCGCCGATTTCGTCGGCGCATGGCGCGCATTACCACGGTTTTGATAGTTATGAACTTAACGGTTCATCGGCTGAAAACCTTACAGCTCCGTTTCGCACGTGCATTCGCGCCGCACACTCCTGAAGTGATTGAAAATGTTAGGAGGTTCAAATGAACTTCGTCGTCTCGCGCGCGGAATTGCGTGCTATCGCAGGCATCGCGCGAACCGCAAGTTTCGCGCTCCAAAAAACCGGTCAGTTGCGCGTCCTGTCACGACACGCACAACAAAGCTGGTTTGATCTCGGGCAGGTGCTTGCATGCGCAGCCAAGCTGCACGGTTTGCCAGAGCCGGACGCTGACAGTATTGAAAAATACGAGCGCCTGCTGCTGCAAGCGCGCTTGGCGCCGCCTGCCAGCCGCAAGTAAAAATGCGCTGGCGGCCCTGGCCGATCCAGGTTCATGCACGTCTACGAAAGTGCATGGAGGTTTCCTCGGCATTGAGGCAAGTTCCATGATTTTTCGTTCCACCGCGGAAAGCGGAAAAACAATCTTACTGAGGCGAGGCAACTCGCCGATGGAAAAAAACAGCTTCCCGGAAGTTGCTGCGAAGCAGCGTCAGCTGCCAGACCTGCAAAACTGATCGACACCTGGCAAGTCCTTGCCTTTGCAAAAACTTGTCCATCCTGATCTTCAAACCGTGACTCCCCGTCACGTCACAACGCACGCCCCTGGCGTCGCACCACATCTTCCGGCCTGAAGCTCCCGAGCTTTGCACTTGAACGATCCCATGCCACCTGCCCTTCAGGCTTGCTGGCCTGCAACCTCCCTTGGACTCGGCGTAATTTGAACGCAACCCATGACGGTCCCTTAGGGGCCAACAAGAGTGACGCACAATTTTTTGCTCAGTAAAACGAGCGTAAACGATATTGAAATCAATAGCTTGCGTTCCCGCCAGCCACAAATTTCATAAATGACAGAATCTTAAGTTGCTTAACAAATAAGCACTTGTACATCAGGACAGTCAAGGATATTTCCTCGCAGCCACCTCATTGAAACGACAAGCGGATGTGCCCCTCCTCGGGCTTGCAACCTCAACACCTTTCGTCTCCGGTGTCGTATCCGTCCATCCCTGAATTTCACGTCCGACGCAATCCACGCACTCTCGCCCGCGGTGCGTTGATTTATTGCCAGCGGGCGGCCCCTGCTCGCCCAAGATTTGCCGGCGAGATGTTGTGTGTTCCTTCCTTGTCATTTTTAACGGAGCCTTAAATGAGCCTCAAAAGCCAAGCCAAGCGCAGTATTGCTGCGGCCAACCACCATCTCGCCGGCGCCAGGAGCACGCAGGTCCAGCGACGTCGCGCATGCCTTGGCTTTATCGAGTGGTGCTGTCAAAACGGCACGCCCCTCATCTCGATCAGGCAGGCGACGCTTGAGCTGGTCAAAGCGTATTTGACGTATCGCGGCTTGCCGGCATACGGGCAACCGTTTATAGCGCAATTCGCCGCCGACTTCCACGCCCGATTTGGCCGAAAGCCGCTTAGCACAGCGTCGCTGCACAATCTGCTTGGCTCGCTCAGGCGGGCCATGTCGGCCCTCAAGAGCGACCCGGACGGGTTGGGCATCACCGCTGAAAACCTGGGACTGCCATCGAAATCCCGGCTGGGTACCAAGCTGCCAGTCACCGATGAGGTGTTCTTCCGGGCTGTTGAAATTGCCAAGGCAGACGGTGAGTTCGGCTATGCCATCATGCTCAAGATTGAAAGATATTTTGGGCATAGGGCACAAGAATCTTTGATGAGCTCGAAAGAGCTTCACAAGTACGCTATGGAATTGGCCTACCTAGTTCGGCTTGCCGGCAGCGACCTAGCCAGCCCCGACGGATGCGTGCTGCCGCAGTTGCCTGTAATTGATGGCACGAAAACTGGCAACCCTCGGCACACGGTTTCGATTGCCAAATATTTGAAAGAGTCGCTCGAGACCGTTGCGGAGGCGATGCGCTACTTGCAATTTCATCCTTTTTTGGTTGAGGGTCACAGCAAGGGGCTGAAGTCGGCGCGCCAGAAAATGCAGACATTGGCCAGAAAGTGTGGGCTAACCGGGCGGTATTCGCCGCATTCGCTGAGGTACCGGTATGCGGTGGACAAGCTTACGGAAATGCGCGACGCGGGCGTGAGCCGGGCCGAGGCCCTTGAGCTTTGTTCGCAGTTCCTGGGTCACGGCCCTTGCCGAGGCAGGTACGTTTCAATGGTCTATGGACGCACCATTGTGTCATCGTTCCCGCGGACTCGGCGGCGGCGTGATTTCAAAGCAGCAGCGCGGGAGATTGAAAATATTGTGCAAGGCGCATTTGCCAGAAAAAGCGCGCTTCCAGACAGCCATTAACAAGCAGGTCTGATTGGTGGAGATCAGCCGCCTCTACCCTGTCCCGCGCATAAACACATGCGGCAGATTGTTACTATTCATGATCATTTCCTGAAAGGAAAGCTGACCTGATCAACGAAAGCCGCCACAGGAACAGAAAACCGGCCCGCCAGCGCACGCATCTGGCGCAGGTTCAGTTCACGTTTGCCGTTCAGAACCTCCGAGACGACACCTTGCGAGCCAAGTTCTTCGGCAAGATCCGTTTGCTTGAGTCCATGCTGGTCCATGAGAAATCGAAGCATTTCGCCTGGAGCGACGTCCTTGCCAGGGTAGTGCGCATCGTCGTAGTCGCCAATCAGCTCACCGAGCGTCGCGGCCAGGTCAGCCAGAGGGTGCGCCTCATCAGCGGCGCCGGCATCAAGCAAACCGTTTAGCGATGCGATCGCCGCATCATAGTCGGATTCACTACGGATGGGACGAAGCGGAACATGCTTCAACATGGCCTGGAAGTGTCCGGCCAGGTCATGCGCAGCTTGACGATCAATCACGGCTTCCATTTGTCGTACTCCTTGTGCGTGAAAACATGTCGAATGAACAGCATCTGGCGGTTGAAATGAATCGATGAGATCACTCGATACTTGTTGCCGCCGATGTCAAAAACGTAGAACTCGCCAACCTTGTCTGTCGCATTGAAAGTCAACTTCAGGTCTGCATGGTTGGAGAACCTTCCGGTTTCGACGATCTTGCGCCAAGCCTGGAGCGGGGCATCGGCTTCGCCATGAAGAGCCGCGAACCGGGTCAAGGCTTTGTTGGAGATCACCCGCATGGATCCAAGTATATCTCATTGTGAGATATTTCATCCTGTCTCCATCTCAATATTTTGGATACCAGCGGTGAGGTTCATCGCGAGCCTGGATGCGATTTTCCCGGTGCTAACTGTGGGAGGATGACAACTGGTCGCCCGACTCACAGAAAACCGCCCAGTCCTGCATCAGGTCGCGCCGCCGATCCAGCAGGTCCGATCGGAAGTAAGCGGCTTCGACTTTGTCGGGAAGCTGATGCGCCAACG
Organism: uncultured Polaromonas sp.; assembly: GCA_964371235.1. Lineage (GTDB taxonomy): Bacteria > Pseudomonadota > Gammaproteobacteria > Burkholderiales > Burkholderiaceae_C > Polaromonas. Next base: position 1,351 of record CAYJMW010000019.1, on the reverse strand, counting down.
CATGCTCGCAAACCTCGCCCGGATACGATGTTTGCTCGCCCGCCCAATCCCGGAAAGTTGACCTGAATCCATGCACGGTGATGTGCGTCATCCTGGCGCGCCGCAGCAGCATGGCCATGCACATGTTGGACATGGCGCTGTTTCCCAAGACGGCGGTGCTGAAAACGTAGGGGCCGACCCGGGGACGGCGCTTGAGCAGGTCTAGCGCTGGGCACGAAAGAGGAATCCGGTGTTCGCGAGCCGCTTTCATGCGCTCTTCGGGGATGGTCCAGATGGCCTGCTTGCCGGCCTGTATCTCATCCCATGTTGCGCCGAGAACTTCGCTGGTACGGGTCGCGGTGAGGATCAGAAACATCAAGGCTGCGGCACTTTCGCCGTTTGTGGTTTTTAGTTGCTGGAAAAACGCGGGCAACTCCGCGTACGGCAATGACGGGTGGTTGACCACTTTTTGCGTCTTGCCGGGTGCGGACAGCAGGTTTTGCAGTCCGCCGCGCCAAATGGCTGGATTGTCTCCCTCGCGAAAACCTTTGGCCTTGGCCCAGTCAAGGACGGATTCAATTCGCCCACGCAACCGGGAGGCGGTTTCGTTGTGTGTCAGCCAGATTGGCTCCAGGCAACGCAAGACGTCGTCACGCCTGACCGAGGTGACTGGCAAATTGCCAAACACAGGGCTTGCATGCTGCGCCAGCGTGTTGGTCCACTGCTGGGCATGCTTGGCGTTTTTCCATTCCGGGCGTTTGGCTTCAATGTAGCTGGCAGCGCATTGGTCAAAGCTCATGGCGGCGCGCTCGGCTTGGCGCGCGGCAACAGCTGGTGGGGTCTGACCGGCTAGCAAAACGGGCAGCAGGACGAGCAGTTGCGCTCTGGCTTGAAGGAGGCTGGTCTGTGGGTAGTTGGCGAACTGATGCAGACTTTCCTTGCCGTTGGCCTTGTAGTAGCGGATTTGCCAATACTTGAAACCTGTGGGTGTGATGCGCAGGTATAACTGGCCGCCGCAGCCGATGCGGTAGTCGCTTGCGCGGGGTTTGGCAGTGCGCAGTTGCCGGTCAGTTGCGAAGGCGAGCTTAGGCATGGCGGAACTCTTTCATGTACCCGCAAATGTACCCACAAAAACCAAGGTCAGGGATGAATCGGTCTGAATCTGGCTGAACTAAATAAAATACTATATTGTTTTAATTCATAGGCTTACATATGTTTTTAGAATTTGTTTGAACTTCTCTGAACGGTCTGTATGGGGACTCCCTCTCCGCCAGGAAATCAATGAATACGGGCCTTCGCGGCCCGTTTTTCATTTGTACCCAACATATGACCCAACAAATACCAAACAGGTTGAATTTTTGTTTCAGTTCGC
>CAYJMW010000018.1:22578-57878 GCA_964371235.1 uncultured Polaromonas sp. | reverse complement strand
TAGCAAGGGCCGGGCGCCGCAAGGCGTCCGGCCTGTTTCTTGGCGACAACGGTTTCGTCCTGCTTCAGGGATGTTCAATCCATGCTTATCCGGTTAAGCCCCACACACGCTACCAGTGGGTGGCGTTTCGTTACTCTAACGCTACCCGTAGCGTGCGGGCGTGCTGGTTGGGAGTTAACCGGATAAGCACGGTTCAATCGACAAATTCCGAGTCACAGGAGCTTGCATAAGCGCTTCGCGGCTGCATTGAGTGCGGGAATCCAAGCCACGGCCTGTTTAAGCGACAGACGGGCAACAGGCGCATGTACGGCCAATGCCGCGCGAATGCTGCCGGCCTTGTCGCGTACTGGCACCGCAATCGCGATCAGCCCCGCGATGAATTCCTCGCGGTCGACCGAATGTCCTGCAGCCGCGATGGCATTGCATTCGTCGCGTAGCGCCGGCACCGATGTGATCGTGTTGTCGGTCATGTGCTTCAAGCTGAGTTGTGAGATTAGTGCCTCGCGCTGCTCTGGCGGCATCAGCGCCAGAAAGAGCTTGCCGCTGACGGTGCAATGCAGCGGCACATGCTCACCCACGGCGAGCGTCAGGGTATGTTCCTCCATCGTTAATGACCTCGTTCGTTCATGTTCGCGTCAGCCGATTGGCGGGCGGATCTCAGGCGCCGTCCGCGCTGAAGCGCACCGGCACTCGGGCCTGTGTGCCGTCACCCAAGGGCCATTCATCGTTCGACTTGGTGCCTGGCAGACGCCTTGCCGGCACGCTTCTGCACCGGGCGAAGCTTATCTGCCATCACCACCTTCGTCTTCGGCCCTTGCCGCTGCGAAACTTGCTTGCCCACGGGCGGCCGAGCCTTAAAAACTCGCGGCCATCGGAAGGCCGAGCAACTGTCGCGCTTCAGCTGGCGTCGCGACGCGACGACCGTAGCTCTCGCAGGCATCGGCCACTTTCTTGACCAGTTCAGCGTTGCTCGCCGCCAGGCGCGACTGGTCGAACTTGACGTTATCTTCCAGGCCAGTACGCACATGGCCGCCGGCCTCAAGACACCACTGGTTGACCTCCCATTGATGCCGAGCGGTGCCGGCAGCCACCCAAGTCGCGTCGGGCATCACCTGCGCGAGCTCCGACCGGAGGAAATCGAAGATGCTGCGGCGGGCCGGCATCGCGTTGGCAATGCCCAGCACGAACTGCACATGCAGCGGCCCCTTCAGCAGGCCCTTCTTCACCAGGTTCGCAGCGTTGTAGAGCATTGCCAGATCGAAGACTTCAATCTCCGGCTTGATGTCGTACTCCAGCATTGAACGCGCCAGACCCTCCACGAAATCCGGCGGGTTCTCATAGATGTTCGTGGGAAAGTTCACCGAACCCGTCGCCAGCGACGCCATGTCCGGACGCAAATACAGCATCGATGCACGCGCTGCTTGATCGCGGCCACGGCCGCCGGTCGAGAACTGGATGATCATGCCCGGGCAGTATTTGCGCACTCCCGCCTGAACCTGCGCAAACAGCTCCGGATCGGAACTCGGGCTCTCGTCTGCGCTGCGCACATGAATATGCACCAGCGATGCACCGGCCTCGAACGCCTCATGCGTCGATTCGATCTGCTCGGAAGGCGTGACAGGCACCGCCGGCGTGTCCTTCTTGCGGGGTAGCGCACCGGTGATGGCGACGGTGATGATGACGGGTTTGCTCATGTTTTCTCCTAAGTAAGTTTGCGAGACGGGCATCTCCTGGCGCGCCCAACGGAATTTCGGTGACCGGAACAGATAGTTTCAGGGACCAGGTAATTTCATTATTGCGTACCGGTTTAAAATGTGCAACAATTCCATTAAACGTTCATACAGTTTCGTTGAACGAAATGTTAATCGCAGCACGACGCACCAAAACAGCATGAAAAGGAAGACCAAGTGAGCAACCGACCGATCGATTTTCAGGACGTGCTGCAGCTCGTCGAACTCGTCAAGTCTTCCTCGAATTTCAGTGAGTTGAGGCTCCGTTCGGGCGATATCGAGATCGAGCTTCGGCGCGGCGGCACGAGCCCGACGGCAACCCCGATAAATTTCCCGGCCCCGGTGACTGCGGCTGCGCCAGCTCAGCCGCAGGTGGATGGCGCTTCCTCCGCAACGCTTGCCCAAGCCGGCCCGGCGCCGGCCTCGAACGATCCGTCCAAGAAGCCGCGCCCCGCGTCTCACGATGGCATGACTGTGATCAAGTCACCGATGGTGGGTACCGTGTACCACGCCGCCGAGCCGGGAGCCACGCCCTTCGTGAAAGTCGGCCAGAGCGTCGTTCCGAGTGACCAGATCTGCATCATCGAGGTTATGAAGCTGATGAACTCGATCAACGCCGATTGTCACGGTGTCGTGACCGAGGTCCTCGTCGCTGACGGCGAGGCGATCGAATACGGACAAGCGCTGTTTGTCATCTCGACGCGCTGAGGAGCCGACCTTGACGAACAAACCGGGCCAGATCCGACGGGTTCTCATCGCCAACCGCGGCGAGATTGCGGTGCGCATCCAGCGCGCCTGCCGCGAACTTGGCATCGAGGTCGTGCAAGTCTATTCCGAAGCCGACCGGAATTCGATGGCCGTGCAACTCGCAGATCACGCGGTCTGCATCGGGCCGGCGCGCTCTGCGGACAGCTACCTGCGCGCCGACTACGTCGTCGAGGCGGCCAAGGCCTTGCGGGCCGATGCGATTCATCCGGGTTACGGTTTCCTGTCGGAGAACGCCGCATTCGCGCGCCTATGCGAGCGGGAACGTATCATCTTCATCGGCCCGCCGAGCGACGTCATCGCCACGATGGGTGATAAGGCCTCGGCGCGGGCCATGGCCACGGCGGCGGGCGTTCCGGTGACGCCGGGGTCGAGCGGCACGGTTGCGTCGGCCAAAGCGGCGTTGCAGGTCGCCGCGCAACTGGGCTACCCGGTGATCCTCAAGGCGGTGGCCGGCGGCGGCGGCCGCGGCATGCGCATCGTCGAACGTGAACAGGACCTCGCGGCGCATCTCGAGGCTGCGGTGCGCGAAGCCAAGGCGGCCTTCGGCGACGGCGCGATGTACGTGGAGAAGTACCTCACCGGAATCCGCCACGTCGAGATCCAGATCCTCTCCGATGGCGAGACCGTGCTGCATCTGGGCGAACGCGACTGCTCATCACAGCGGCGCAACCAGAAGCTGGTCGAGGAGAGCCCGTCGCCGGGCCTGTCGCCAGCGATGCGATCGGCGATGGGCGAGGCCGCAGTACGCCTGTGCCGGCATGTGGGCTATCGAAGCGCCGGCACGATCGAGTGCATTCTCGATCCGGCGAACGATCTCTTCTACTTCATGGAGATGAACACGCGGGTCCAAGTCGAGCACCCGGTCACCGAGTGTGTCACCGGCATCGACATCGTCAAGGAACAGATCCGAATTGCGCAGGGGGAACGCTTGTCGTTGCGACAGGAGGATGTGCGACTGCATGGCCACTCGATCGAATGCCGGATCAACGCCGAAGATCCCGAGCGCGGCTTCGCGCCTTGCCCGGGCACCTTGGGCGAAGTCCGCTTGCCCGGCGGGCCGGGCGTTCGCGTCGACTCGCATGTCTATGCTGGCTACGTCGTGCCGCCGAACTACGACTCGTTGATCGCCAAGCTCATCACCTGGGGGCGTGATCGCGAAGAGGCCCTCGCCCGCATGCAACGCGCACTGTCGGAGTTGCGCGTCGAGGGCGTCAAGACCACTGCGTCCTTCTTGGCAAGCCTGCTCGCCAGCGACACTTTCAGGCGCGGCGCGGTGCATACCCGCTTCGTTGAACATTTCATTCAGGAATCCACACGATGAACCCAACCCAGCCTAAGGACGACGCCGACAAGAACTACAGCCTGATCGACGTCTCGCTGCGAGACGGCCACCAGTGTCTATGGTCGACGCGCATGTCCACGCCGATGATGACGCCGATACTCGCGACGATCGACAAGGTCGGCTACGCCTACATCAATATTCTCGGCGGCGCGGTGTTCGACGTGCAGGTGCGCTACCTGCACGAGAACCCGTGGGAGCGCGTCGGTCTTTTGTGCGAGCGCCTGCGCACACCGTGCGACGGACTAACGCGCGGTCAGAGTCTCTACACCTTCGAACTCTTCGCCGATGACCTGGTCGAATTGAACTCGAAGGTGCTCGCCCGGCGCGGGCTCAAGGTGCTGACCGTGTACGACGCACTGAACGACATGCGTAACATTGAATCATCGGTGCGCTCAGCACACGAATGCGGCATGCAGGTCAACGCGATGATGGTGTACACCTTGTCGCCGGTGCACACCGATGCCTACTACGTCGAACGCGCACGCGAGCTGGTGGCGCTGCAGGCAGACTTCATCTCCATCAAGGACCCAACCGGCCTATTGACCCCCGAGCGTGCCGAGACCCTGTTTCCCGCCGTTGCCAGTGTTGTCGGTGGCATCCCGCTCCAGCTGCACACACACTGTCAGTCGGGCTTGGCACCGCTCGTGCACGAGGTTGCGATGCGCCACGGCTTCCGCTACGGCTACACGGCGTCCGAGCCGCTGGCCAACGGCGCCTCGCTGCCAGCCACCGAAGATATCGACGACCGCGCCCGTGCACTCGGCTTTTCGACCGGTATCAACCGCGAAGCACTTGCCGACGTGAGTGGCTATTTCGCCTGTCTGGCCGAACGCGAAGACAAGCCACGCGGCCAGATCGCAGTCTGCGACCCCGCGCTCTATGAGCACCAGGTGCCCGGCGGCATGATTTCCAACCTCCGCTCGCAGCTTGCGGTGATGCGCATGGAACACCGGATGACGGAGATCCTTGAAGAGGCCACTCGTGTGCGCAAGGACCTCGGTTATCCGATTCTGGTCAGCCCCTTTGCGCAATACATCGTCACGCAGTCGGTACTTAACGTCGTGCAGGGCGAGCGCTACAAGACGATTCCTGACGAGGTACGCAAATACGCGATGGGCTTCTACGGCCGGCTCGCGGCGTCGCCATCGGCGGAGTTTCTGGAGAAGGCGAAGATTCGCGCGGAAGACATTTCGTCGGAACGCGCGGGCGCGAAGCTCGGGCTGGCGCTGCCCAGGCTGCGCAAGGAACTCGGCGCTTCAACGTCCGATGAGGATCTGCTGCTGGCCGCGTTCTACGACCGCAGCCTGCTCGAACCCCTGAAGACAGCGCCTGCGCCATACCGTTTCAGCACGACACCGCTGCTCGAACTCGTCCGCTATGTCGAGTCGCGGCGCGATGTGCGACACGCGCGCATCAAGCTTTTCGGTACCGAAATATCGCTATCGGCTTAAATGCAGGAGCGCGCCGCGGAACGTCACCTCTATAACTACAAGAGCCCGAATGGGCCGAACTTTTCAACCACAACAGGAGACAATCATGAAAGCAAACAGAGGTTTTTCATTTATACGGCGACACCTGATCGCAACCGTAGCGGCGGCTACAGCCCTGGCGGTGCCTGGCCTAGCCACGGCTCAGGCAGGCGCCACCGAATGGGGCTGGCCGACGCCCTACGAGAAGGTTTCTGATAAGTCCGTCAGGTGGCTCAAGGAAAAGGGTTGGTGGCCACTGAAGGTCGCCTTCCAGGCACCTTGGTCAGGCCAGAACACCGTGAACATCGTGATGGACCGGATGGGCCTGATGAGGCAGCGCGGCGTCGAGGCCGAATGGACCGCGTTCCCATCCGGCCCGGCGATCAACGAGGTGCTGATCTCGGGGCGCTACCAAGCCGGTAACGGCGGCAACTTTCCATTCACGACATTGGTGGATCGCCGCATACCGGTCAAGGCGATCGCGATCCAGAGCCCGAATCTGTTGCACGCTCTGGTCGTGCCGAAGGACTCGCCGCTGAAGTCGATCAAGGATCTGAAGGGGTCGAACCCGCCGGCGACTATCGGACTGGTAACCGGGTCGTCGGCCGAGTTCTACTTCCAGATGAGCGCGCAGATCAACGGCATCAAGATCGGCAAAGATGTGATCATGAAGAACATACCGCCTGGCGAGCAGATGGCCATGCCGCGCGGCATTTCGGGTATCGTGGCCTGGGACCCGACACCGACAATGATGGCCGAGGAGCTCAAGAACGGACGCATCATCGACAGCATCTTTCCCTACAACATCTACGAGGGCCAGTTCTACCTGCGCAGCGAGCTGATCGAGAACGTGCCCGACGTGGCTCAGGCCTTCTCCGACGCGTTCGCCGAGGCCACGCTCTGGACGCGGCTGAACCCCGAGAAGGCTGTCGCGCTGATGGCCGAAGACCCGAACCTGAAGAACTACTCGAAGGAAATTCTTCTGCAGCAGGTCCGCGCCTACAACAACCTGTACAAGCCCACGAACATCTTCCCGCACGGCGAATTCTACGGCCAAGTGAACGAACCAATCTTCAAGTGGCTGTATGAATTCAAGCGCATTACCCGGCCGCTGACGGCTGCCGACTTTGTCGGCGCGGTCGACGAGCGCTTTATGCGCAACACTTTCGGCAAGCTCGGCTGGGCGATACTGAAGAGTCCACCCTTCCTGCCTGCGGGCTGGAAGGGCAAGCCGAACCAGCCGCCCTACCCACCTTACATGAACGCACTCAACACGACGTCAGCCCAGCCCTTTCCGGAGTCAGGCGACCTGGTCAAGCCCTGGACTTTCGGTGGCCGCGTGCATCAGCCGTGATTGCCGCGCGACGGTGGCCGGCTGTGCCATGGCCGCCGTCGCGAAACCATCGAGACCCAGATGCATTGGATAAGGTATTTACATGAATCAGGTTGACACACCGACACGAGCGAGCGCGCCCATGGATCGCGGGACGACTACAGTGCCGTCGCGCGCCGCAACCGAGGCACGCCCTGTGGTGATGCTGCCCTTGGCGCGCTTTGCCCGTTTGGCCGTGCCAGCCGCGCTCGTGGCGGCGTGGCAATACGTCAGCATGTTTGTTCTCGACGAGACTACACGTGTGCTGCTACCAGCCCCCACAGCCGTCCTAGCGGCGGCGTGGGAACTGATCGCTTCGGGGGAATTGATCCGCCACCTGATGGACTCGTTGCGACGCGAATTAACCGCGTTCGTGTGGGCGCTGGCGGCGATACCGCTCGGTGTCGCGATGGGCTGGTGGAGAGTCGTTAACGACCAACTTGACCCGCTTGTGGAGATGATGCGCCCAATTCCACCGCTGGCCTGGATACCGTTGTCGATTATGTGGTTCGGTATCGGCGATACACAGAACCAGTTCATCATCTTTCTGGGAATTTTCTTCCCGATCCTGCTGAACACGATCACCGGCGTGAAGAGCGTCGAGCCCAACCTGATCCGGGCCGCGCGATGCCTGGGTGGCGGCGAGGGCGCAGTGCTCCGCCGCGTGGTACTGCGCGCCGCATTGCCACAGATCATCACCGGGATTCGCATTGGCCTAGGCGTCGGGTGGATGGCGCTGGTAGCGGCCGAACTCGTCGGAGCAAGTTCGGGTTTGGGCTTCCTGATCAACGACGCGCGTACCTTGCTGCGCACCGACATCGTCATCGTCGGCATGATCACGATCGGCCTGGTCGGGTTGGTGCTCGATCTGCTGATCCGTGAAGTGAGCCGCCGTGCGTTGCCATGGTCTCGCTCCATGCAGCAATAACCGAGGAGTTTGTGATGAGTGCAGTCAGCATCCAAAACGTCACCAAGATCTACCCAGGGCACAGTGCGAAGGACGCACCGGTGATGGCGCTTGATGACGTGAGCTTCGAGATCGCTGACGGCGAGTTCTGCTCGATCATTGGGCACAGCGGTTGCGGCAAGACCACCTTGCTGAACATGCTGGCCGGTTTTGAAAAGCCTACCGCCGGTTCCATGAGAGTCAACGGCAAGACCGTTGGTCGGCCGATGTGGACCCGTGCAATGGTGTTCCAGGACTACGCGCTGTTCCCGTGGATGACGGTCGAGGAGAACATCTCGTTCGGCCTGGAAATGAAGAAAATACCGTCCGATGAGCGAAAGGCGGTGATCGCGAGCCAGATCCGGTTGGTCGGCCTCGAAGGTTTCGAGAAACGTTTCCCGCACCAGCTTTCCGGAGGGATGAAGCAGCGCGTATCGATCGCGCGTGCGCTCTCGGTCGATCCGGAAGTGCTGTTGATGGACGAGCCGTTTGCGGCGCTCGATGCGCAGAACCGGGCGTTGATGCAGCAGGAAATGGGCCGGCTCTTGGCTGAAGCCGACGTTGAGTCACGCAAGACCATGGTGCTGGTGACACACAGCATCGAGGAGAGCATTCTGCTGTCCGACCGCATCGTCGTGTTGTCCAGTCGACCGGGGCGCGTGAAGGCCGATATGATCGTCGAGTTGCCGCGGCCGCGCAATGAGGATGAGCCCGAGTTCATCGCGCTGCGTCATAGCCTGCGCGATTTGATCAACGAAGAGGTCGCGGAAGACGTTCCCGCCGATGTCTAACCCGTCAAAGGGGTCGTTGTGGACCATGTGCTGATCTGGGGTCTGGTGATTGCGTTTGTGGGCGGATTGGTACGCGGTACCACGGGCTTTGGTGCAGCGATGGTGATGACACCGCTACTCGCACTGCTGATGGGCCCGAAGGTGGCGGTGCCGGTGACGCTGCTGCTCGAAACCTTCGCTGCCGCGTCGATGCTTCCAACTGCGGTGGCGCTGGCACGTTGGAGTGTGATCGCGCCGATCAGCGCTGCTGCGGTGATGGCGGTACCCCTAGGTGGCTATCTTCTGATTGGCGCCGATCCACTGACACTACGTCGGCTCATCGCGCTGACTGTTATCGTGTTCTCCTTGGCGCTGCTGTCCGGGCGTCGGTACCAGGGTGTGCAGCGCCTGCCGGCGTCACTGGCGCTCGGCGCGTTGAGCGGCACCATGCTGGGCGCCACCAGCATAGGCGCACCGCCGGTGATCCTTTACCTGCTGTCCGGCCCGGACCTTGTTGCCGTGACACGAGCCAACCTGACGCTCTACGTCGTGGTCATCTCTGCGGCCGGCCTGGTTATGTTGGGCTTCACGGGCCTGCTCGACTCGCCAACGATCCGGGTCGCGGCAGAGCTGACAATACCGTTTGTGGGTGGTGTGTGGGCAGGATCTCGACTGTTCTCGCGTTTCTCGGATCAACGCTTTCGACAGTTCACCGTGGTGTTCATGTTGCTGGTGTCGGTCGGCGTCCTGATGGCATAAGCCCCCTACCAATTGAAAACTTTAGCGCCTCAGCGTCTCGGCGCCTTGTAAAATAGATAATGTGCCATGCCAAAGCAGCCTGAACCGAAGACCACTGAATCGATTGCATTGCGCGCCTTCGCGGTACTCGAGCAAGTCGTAGTGGCACCGGGACCGATGTCGCTCGATGAGTTCACTTCGGCATTGAAGCTGCCGAAGCCCACGGTATACCGCATTCTGAACCTGTTGAAAGACGCTAGCCTGCTGCGTCGCGAACCCAGCACCAAGCGCTACACAGTCGGCCCACGCCTGACCACGTTCGCGGTCAATCTCTGGCGCAGCGACACGCTGCGCGTTCAATGGCACCGCGCGTTAGAAGACGCCGTGGCCGAAATCGGGGAAAGCTGCAACCTCACGCTGCTCGAAAACAATCAGGTCCTGTACCTCGACCGCGTCGAGACCAGTCACCCGCTGCGCCTGCACCTGGAAGCCGGCACGCGCGTACCGCTGCACTGCACCGCCAGCGGCAAGATTTTTCTGAGCCAGATGAGCGCCGCCGAAGCGCGCCGCCTTCTGGGTGACGAGCCCTACCAGCAGTTCACATCGAAGACGGTCACGAGCTTCGAGCCTCTGCAGGCCGAACTGGCGAAGGTGCGCAAAACCGGCGTCGGGACCCACGACTGCGAGCTATTCGACGATTCGGTCGCAATCGCGGTGCCGGTGCTCGGCCCTGGTGGAGCAATCTTCGCAGCCGTTGCGATGCATGCGCCATCCTCGCGTGCCAGTATCAAGAGTTGCATGGGCTTCGTCGCTTCGCTGCAGCGTGCCGCTGCGACGATCGCTTCGACGATGGCGCCCGGCGCTACAGTGGCTGCCAAGCTTGGCCCGCCGGCGCCACGCCCAGCTGTCCCTGCACCGCCCAGCCGCTCGCGCACGCAACGAAGTGCGTCACGGTGATGCCGCCCCACGCTCTTACCAAACGGATCAGTTCGAGGCCGAGTTCTGTAACCCGGCCTCTGGCTGGGAGAAGGGGCAAGTCGAGAAGAACGTGCACGCCATCGGCTGTGGCAACCCCTGCCAGCGTGGGACCGCCGCCCGCAAGTTGCCCAAGGTCACCTTGGTGGCCTGCATGCGCAAGCTGCTGACCACGCTCCATGCCATGGTCAAAACCAAGAGACCCTTGAAGTAGTTCGCCTCACGGCGCTTGACGGTAAGCAATGAATACGAAGATGCTATGGATGCCTTCCCCCCTAAGGGGAGAGAAAATGGCGCACTGAGATTGATTTGCACTTCACTACGAGAACAGCAAGCGCCATGATCCAAGAGTTCGACTACATTGTCATCGGCGCAGGCTCCGCCGGCTGCGTGCTCGCCAGCCGTCTGAGCGAAGACCCCGCGACACGCGTGCTGCTGCTTGAAGCCGGGCCGCCCGACCGCTCGCTGTGGATCCACCTGCCGATTGGTTATGGCAAGACGATGTGGAGTGACACCTACAACTGGTGCTTCCATACGGACCCCGACCCCAACATGAACGGCCGGCGCATCTACTGGCCGCGCGGCAAGACGCTGGGCGGCTCGAGTTCGATCAACGGCCTGATCTACATTCGCGGCCAGCGCCAAGACTACGATCACTGGGCGGCGCTCGGCAACGCCGGTTGGGGCTACGATGACGTGCTGCCGTACTTCATCCGGTCCGAAGGCAACCAGCGCGGCGCAAGCCTGTATCACGGCGGAACCGGTCCGCTGCGCGTCTCCGACATCGGCGCCAAGCACGAATTGATCGAGGCCTTTATTGAGGGTGCCGCAGAGGTCGGCGTGCCGCGCACTGAGGACTTCAACGGCGTGAGCCAGGAAGGGGCCGGCTACTTCCAGCTCAACACCTGGAAGGGTTGGCGTTGCAGCACCGCGAAGGCCTACCTCGCCCCGGCGAAGCAGCGCGCGAACCTGCGGATCGAGACCGGAGCCTTCGTTGCGAGGCTGATCATGGACGGCCGACGCGCCGTCGGCGTGCGCTTTCGCCAAGGCGGGGCGATGAAGAGCGCGCGCTGCAACGCCGAAGTGCTGCTTTCGGCCGGCTCGATCCAGTCGCCGCAGCTTCTGCAGCTCTCGGGCATCGGCCCGCGCGCGTTGCTGGAAAAGCATGGCATCCCGGTCGTCGTCGACGCGCCCGGTGTCGGCGAGAATCTGCAAGACCATCTGCAGATCCGGTTGAGCTACGAGTGCACGCGGCCGATCACCACTAACGACCAGCTCAACTCGTGGTTCGGGCAAATGAAGCTTGGGCTGCAATGGCTGCTGTTTCGTAGCGGGCCGCTGGCGGTGGGCATCAACCAGGGCGGCTGCTTCATGCGCGCGTTGCCCGACGAAGCGAGGACGCCCGATATTCAGTTCCACGTTGCCACGCTCTCGGCCGACATGGCCGGCGGCAAGGTACACCCATACTCCGGCTTCACAATGTCGATCTGCCAGTTGCGGCCCGAGTCGCGCGGGCACATCCGCATTCGCTCGACCGATCCGTTCGAACCACCTGAGATGCAGCCGAACTACCTGTCAACCGATTTGGACCGGCGTACTGCCGTGGCCGGCGTGAAAGCCGCGCGCGCGATCGCGGCGTCGGACGCGATGCGCCCCTACGTGCTGCGCGAAGTCAAGCCCGGCCGGTTCGAGACGAGTGATGCCGACTTGCTCGAGTTCTGCCGAAACAACGGCGCCACGATCTTTCATCCCACCGGCACCTGCCGTATGGGCATCGATTCGCTCGCGGTGGTCGACACCCGGCTACGCGTGAACGGCGTTGCCGGCTTGCGGGTGGTGGATTGTTCGGTGATGCCAACACTGGTGTCTGGCAACACGAACGCGCCGGCTGTGATGATGGCCGAGAAGGCGGCCCACATGATTCGTGAGGACTTCAAGCATTGTTGAAATGCAATGGTGGGGGCCTACCGGGCCGCCGGTGTTAATGGTGAAAACAGGAGACATGAAATGACTGGACAGACGACAAGACTGACACGACGACGGGCGCGGCCATGGCGCAGACCGCCACGTGCATGAAGATTCAGACGGCGGTGTCGACATCGAGCATCTATTTTGATCTGGTGAAGCGCTTCGGCGACCGCTGCGACAAGATGTCCAACGGGCGCCTGAAGATGGAGATGCTGGCCGCTCGAATGGGTGCCGATCGTGCTGATCGTTGTGCCAGTGGTGTTGCCGATCGTACAGGCCGCCAACATCGACCTGATCTGGTTCTGCACGCTCGTCGCGGTCACGCTGCAGACCGCCTGGCTCTCACCGCCAGTGGCGTTGTCGGCGTATTTCCTGAAGGGCGTAGTGCCGCAGTGGAGCTTGAAGCAGATCTATGCTGGCATGGTCCAGTTCTTGATCCTGCAACTCGTCGCCGTCGGGCTCCTGTTGCTGTTTCCGAAGCTCGCCACCTGGTTGCCCGGCGTCAATTGACGGACGGTCGGATCAAGGGCTTGATCAGCACCGGCAACGCCTTGCACTCCACGAACGACGGCGACCGTTTGGCCCGTGACGAACGTGGCGGCATCGGAGACGAGGAACACGGCCCTTCGGGCGACGTCATCCGCAGTCACGAGCCTTGCTAGCGGGAACCGGGTCAGCACCCCTTCACCTACCAGCGGCGCCATGGCCTTGAGGGCGGCGCTGTATTTCCCGAGGTTCGCTCTCACTCCAGCGTCACGCCGGCATCGCGCACCAGCTTGCCCAGCCGCAAGGCATCGACGCGGATCAGCTCGGCAAAGCTTGCCGCGCTGCCGCCGACCACGGGCGTGCCCAGCTCTTCCCACTGATTCTTGTGATCCTGTCCCCGAAAAACGTACTCCAAAGCTGATGGTCAAATTCAGGCATTGGAGATTACGAAATGAGCAAACGCCAAGACTGACCTGCGCGGGGCAAGATCACCCATCAAAATGGGCGCAAGGTGCTACACATTCGGTAGCAAATCAGAATAGGTTCAGCGCAAGCCAGGCGATGCCCGCGGCCATCGGCAGGGTTGCGACCCACGACAGCAGGACGTTTCGCAACGCGCTCCAGTTGAGCGTATCGGCGCCCGCGCCGACGCCGATGATGGCGCCCACCGACACGTGGGTGGTGGAGACCGGCAAACCAAATTGGCTGGCGCCCAGCACCAGCGTGGCCGTGATCAGGTTGGCGGACAGCCCTTGTGTCGGGTCGATGCGGGTCACGCGCCGGCTCATGGTTTCGGCCACTCGTCGCGCAAACACAAGGCCACCAAGCGCCATCATGCCCGCGATCAGCGCGATCGACACCTGGGCCTGCAGCAAATGCGCCGCGACCAGGAGCGCAGCGAGTTTGGGCGTGTCGTTCACGGCGCGCGCAAAGCAGATCAGGCCAGCCGACAGGATATGCAGCCGGCCCTGCACGCGGGCGATGGAAAAGCGCGCGGTGGGTGGTTCCAGCTTGTCACATGCTGCGTCGGTGGCGATAAGCAGCTGTGGCGCGGTCAGACGCAACATTGCGCCACCGGCTATTGCAAGGCCTGGTTGCGGCGGCATCACGCAAGCGCAGTTCTTCGCGATGGGCCGCAGACGCAGCAAACGGTAGGCGACAAGCCCCAGCAGTGCCGCCGCCACGGGGCTGAACAGCAAGGGCAGCAAAAAAGTATTGCCCAGTTTGGCGAACTGGACCTCGCCGGGGCTGGCCGCCCATCCGGCGCCGATGAGGCCGCCGATCAAGGCGTGTGTCGTTGAAATTGGCAATCCGACCCGGGTCGCGATGATGACCGTCAGGGCCGCGCCGATGCCGACGCTCAGGATGAATCGCGGGGTGCTGACAATGTCCTGCGGCAGCAGGCCCTTGCCGGAAAATTGCTGCACCAGGCCGCTGGCAAGAAACAGCGACAGCAAGCTGCCGGCAAGCGCTGCGAGGGTGGCCAGCAGCAGGGCCTGACGGTAACCGAGCGACTCTGATCCCCAGACGGTGGCGAAGCCCTTGAAGTTGTCATTCGCGCCGTTGCCGAAGGCCAGAAACAGTGCGACCGCAATCAGCAGGTATTCCATGGTGTTTTCCGGATAAAAAATCAGCAGCAGGCACCTGGCCCGCAGTTGCCGGACGCGCTGCCCTGCGGCCCATCAAACGGCAAACTGCTGCCGCAGCCTTCAAAAATGCCGTAATGGGTGTCGAAGTTGCCGATGAAGCTGAAGTGCGGCGCAAAGCGTGTGCCGTGCAGCATGTGCCAGGTGTTGCCGCAGACCGGAAACACCTTGCCCGCCTGCATGTCGTGGTGCTTGTCGAGCACAAAGCGGCCCGGGTGTTCGGGGATGCTGCCTTTGTAGATGACGGCCTGGCCGAAGTCTTCGCAGGCTGATTCGAGCGCAGCGAGCTTGAACAGGCGATAAGTAGCCGAGAAAAAGCGCAGGTTGCCGGTGCGCGCGGCCAGTTGCGGGTCGGTGATGTCCAGCGGCCGGTCCTCCAGCAGGCGCGGATCGGCAAAGCCGTGGCGCTGGGACAGGCGTTCAAAATCTTTCCAGTAGAGCGCGCCGCCCAGGCATTCGCCATAAAGCACCGGGTCGTTGCGCACGGCCACGGGAACGCGGCGGTCGGCATACACGTCGGAAAAATAAAACTCGCCGCCGGGCTTGAGCAGGCGCTGCACCCCGGCCAGCACGGCGTCTTTATCAGGCGAGAGGTTGACGACGCAGTTGGAGACGATCACGTCAAAGCTGGCGGGCTCAAGCCCCAATTCGTCGAGCCGCTCGATGTAGCCGTGCAAGAACTTCGTATTGCTGTAGCCGAACACCTCCGCTTGATGGGCCTGGTGGGCTTTGGCCACGGCGAGCTGCTCGTCGGTCATGTCCACGCCGACCACCTCGCCCTTGGCGCCGACCAGTTGCGCCAGCGCATAAACGTCGCGGCCCGAACCGCAGCCCAGATCGAGCACGCGGCAGCCTTCAAGCAGCGGCGGGCGGACCAGGCCGCAGCCGTAGTAACGCGCCAGCACCTCGGGGTGAATTCGCGCGAGCAACGGCTTGAGCCATTCGGGCATGGCGCTCGCGTCGCAGCAGGCGCTGGTTTTGAGATCAGCCGTGCCTTGCAACTGGTGGCCGTAGTAGTCCTGCACGAGACCGTGGGTGGTGGTTTGAGTGGGCATGAGGTCTATTAAAAAATTAAGATGCTACAAAAATAATAGCTTACTACGCCCGTTTTGTAAGGGCCAGAGGTCTCTTTTCTTTAAGAAATTGCGGGAAGCAAAAGCCGTCGGGCAGTTGCGCCAGGTCAGCGGGCTCGTCGATGTCGTGCAGCGGCAAGTCCTGCCACACGCGCAGGGCGAGCGCTGCCATGCGGTGCAAGGTTTCGGCGGCCACGGTGGACGTGCTCCAGCACATTTGCGAGAAAACCTCGGGGCAGGGTGCCTTCAGACCGATCAGCACATAGCCGCCGTCGGTGACGGGAACCAGTACTGCGTCATGGCTTGCAAGCTGGCGGGCCGCCTCGGTGAGCCGCGCGGCCGTCAGCGCCGGGCAGTCGGTTCCCATGAGCAGCACCGGTTGCTGATGCTGCGTGGTCACGCGCTGCACGGCTCTGGCCATGCGCTGGCCCAGGTCGCCTTCGCCCTGCGCGGTGCGCAGCACGGCATCGGGCACGTCGATGCCGTGCCAGGCCGGGTCTTGCGGCGCCGGGCTCATGCACAGCTCAACCGGGCCAATCCGGGCGGCGAGCGCCTGCTGCAGCGTGTGGCTGAGCATGTGGCGCGCCAGCGCGGCCGCGCCTTGGGCGCCCAGCGCCGGGATCAGCCGGGTCTTGACAAGACCCGCTTGCGGGGCCTTGGCAAAGAGTACCATCCGGGGTCGATTCATGGTCATGTGCCCTGCCTTCATTGATACAGTTGTGCCAGCCGCTCAGGAGCCGCACCGCGCCAATAGGCCAGGCGCAGCCGCCACATCAGCACAAGGGTAGTCCACACACCGCGAGTTTCCCAGCGCCGGCCCGAGGTGATGACCCGCGCGCGCAAACAGGCCGGGCGCGACAGCTTGAGCAAACGCGCGGACATCTCGATGTCTTCCATCAGTGGCTGGGCCGGAAAGCCGCCGACCTTGTGAAAAGCCGCGCGCGTCATGAACATGGCCTGGTCGCCGGTGGCGATGCCGGACCAGCGCGAGCGCGCGTTCATGAACGCCGCAATCACGCGCAAAAGCCGTGGCTTTCCCGCAATGCGCACGTCAAAGCGGCCCCAGACCTTGGGGCCGGCAGCGAGTGCCTGCTCAATCAGGGCATCGGCATTGAACGGAAGCCGCGTGTCGGCGTGCAGAAACAGCAGCACCTCGCCGCTGGCTTGCTGCGCACCTGCGTTCATTTGCAGCGCCCGCCCGCGCGTTGTGTTGATGACCTGCACGCCGCCCGCCTGCGCGCGCGCTGCGCTGTTATCGGCGCTATCACCATCGATAACAATGATTTGCGCGCCACGTGCACGCAGCGGTTCCAGCGCCTGCAGCGCCGCGGCCAGGCCCGCCGCTTCGTTCAGCACGGGCATGACGATGGTCAGACTCGGTGTTGTCATGGTGCGTTCAGTGCTCCAGCGCGCCGCCGCAACTGCTGCCTTGGCCGGCGGTGCAGCCAAAGCAGTGGCCGGCCACGCGGATGGGCTGCTCATCCAGGCTGTTCTTGAGCAGATCGCGCAGATGGCGGCGCAGGCCGGAGGTGCCTAGCGGCAGGCCGAGCTGCTGGTTGAAATCGCAGTCAGACAGCCAGCCCTGCCAGTCCACGCTGACGGTGTTGCGGCACATCACACCGGGCAGGTTTTGCGCCTGAAAACTGCTTTTGAGCAAATCCATGTAGCTGTCAAATGTGCCCTTGGACACCAGCGTCGAGCCAAAGCGTTGGATCGGCATGTTGGTCAGCGCAAAGAGGTCGTTAAAGACGATGCCGAAATGCTGGAACAGCTCACGTTTGTAATCGGCCTGCAGCGTTTGCTGGTTGGGCGGCAGCAATGCACCTTGCGGGTTATAGACCAGATTCAGGATTAGCCCCGAGCCTTCTTGGCCGTAACCCAGGGCGTTGAGCTGCTGCAACGCCGCAATGCTCAGGTCAAACACGCCGTCGCCGCGCTGCTTATCGACATTGGCTGCCGAGTAGCAGGGCATGGACGCGACCACTTCG
Organism: uncultured Polaromonas sp.; assembly: GCA_964371235.1. GTDB lineage: Bacteria > Pseudomonadota > Gammaproteobacteria > Burkholderiales > Burkholderiaceae_C > Polaromonas. The sequence goes on along the minus strand of CAYJMW010000018.1, from coordinate 40,607 downwards.
ACCCGCTGCCCGGCCAGAAACTCCGCCAGTCCGTCCTGGCCGGGTTCAAACAATATCGTGAGGTTGCAGCGATCAATCACGCGCACGCCCTGCGCCCGCGCCGCGCGCACCAACTCACGAAAACCCTGGTGCAACTCGGGCGCACCGCCGGTCAGGTCAAGGGTGGCCAGCCCGCGCGTAGCCAGCACCTGGGGGATAAGTGCCAGCGTGGCGTCGTCCATCATCTCGGTGCGGTTCGGCCCGGCGTTCACATGGCAATGCACACAGCTCTGGTTGCACTTGTAGCCCAGGTTGACCTGCAAGGTGTCCAGGCGGGCGCGGCGAATGGCCGGGAAGCGGGTTTCCTCCAGCAGGGGCAGGGTGTCGTGCATAAGGATTGCTTGGTCTTGAGAATCAGGTCAGGAGAACGGCCAGCCGCGCGAGCACCTCGGGCGCCATGGTGTCTGGCTGGGTCACCAGCGCGTTTTTGAGCGCGCTGTGCGCATCGCTCACGGGTTGTTCGGTGCCCAGCAGGCGAATGGCCTCGGCTACCACTTGCTGCGCGCGGCCGGCATTTTTCAGCAGATTGGCGAGCGCCATGTTGGCATTGACATTCGCTTCGCGCGGGTGCCAGCAGTCGTAGTCGGTCACCATGGCCAGCGTGGTGTAGGCGATCTGCGCTTCATGCGCGAGTTTTGCCTCGGGCATGTTGGTCATGCCGATCACGCCCGCGCCGATGCCGCGGTACCAGTTGGATTCGGCCACGCTGGAAAACTGCGGGCCTTCAATGCAGACGTAGGTACCGCCTTCGTGCAGTGTCACGCCCTCAGCACCGCCGTCCCTGGCTGCGAGCACGTTGCGCACGGCCCGTGCCATCACCCCGGCAGCGGCCGGGCACACCAGTTGCGCCATCGACACATGGGCCACGGCCCCCTGGCCGAAAAAGCTGCTTTCCCGGCTTTTGGTGAGGTCAATAAACTGGTCCGGCAGCACCATGTCCATCGGTTTGAAATCTTCGCGCAATGAGCCCACGGCCGACACCGAGAGCAGGTAACGCACGCCGAGCTGCTTCATGGCGTGGATGTTGGCGCGATAAGGCACCTCACTGGGCAGCAGGCGGTGGCCGCGCGCGTGGCGGGCCAAAAACGCCACCGGCACGCCAAACACGCGACCGGTCACCAGTACATCGGACGGCGCGCCAAAGGGCGTGCTCATCACATGCTCTTGCGCGCCTTGCAGCGCATCCATCTGGTAGAGGCCGCTGCCTCCGATGATGCCCACCAGTGCCTGGCTCATGCTTGTTGATTCCTTGTTGAAGTTAGACTGAACGCAAACCCGGATCCAGCCAGATTCTGTCAGGGATTGATTTTGTTCGGGTTTTGCCGCAAGCGGCGTTGACACTGCGTTAAGCCCCTATGGATTGTTGGTCGTTGACGCTGGCATTTTCTTACAGTGTGAATGCGCTTGATTTGTAAGGATTTCAGCCGTGGCCTGACTTATTCCCAAGAATAACCAGAAGAGGATACTTGTGAATTCACGCAAACTGATCATCGCCGTGCTGCTGCTTGCGGGCATTGGCGCTTTCTTCGCCCTCGATCTGGGCCGCTACTTCAGCCTGACGTTCATCAAGGAAAGCCAGGCTTCTTTCGCCGAGCTCTTTAGTCAGCGGCCGGTGATGGTGATGCTGGTTTTCTTTGCGACGTATGTGGCCATCACAGCGCTGTCGCTGCCGGGCGCGGCCATCATGACGCTGGCGGCGGGTGCCATTTTTGGCCTGGTCTGGGGCACGCTGGTGGTCTCTTTTGCCTCAACGCTGGGCGCGACGCTGGCCATGCTGGCGGCACGCTACCTGTTGCAGGGCGCGGTGCAGGAGCGATTTGGACGACGACTGGCCGAGGTCAACAGGGGCATCGAAAAGGAAGGCTCGTTCTACCTGTTTACGCTGCGCCTGATTCCCGCAGTGCCGTTTTTCGCACTCAACCTGCTGATGGGCCTGACGCGCATGAAGACCTGGACCTTTTTCTGGGTCAGCCAGCTCGGCATGTTTGCCGGCACCGTGGCCTATGTGAATGCGGGCACCCAGATCGCAAAAATCGACTCGCTCAAATCGGTGCTGTCGCCGGGGCTGATTGGCTCGTTCGTTCTGCTCGGGCTGCTGCCGCTGACCATTAAAAAAGTGCTGGATTTCTTCAAGCGCCGCAAGGTCTATGCGCGCTGGCAGGCAGTGCGACCGGCGCACTTTGACCGCAACCTGATTGTGATTGGCGCGGGCGCGGGGGGGCTGGTTTCAGCCTACATCGCCGCCGCGGTCAAGGCCGGCGTGACCCTGGTGGAGGCCCATAAGATGGGCGGCGACTGCCTGAACTACGGTTGCGTTCCGTCCAAGGCGCTGATCAAGAGCGCCAAGCTCGCGCACCAGATGCAACACGGGGCCAACTACGGCTTGACAGACAGCAGACCGGTGTTCAGTTTCAAGGCTGTGATGCAGCGGGTGCAGGCCGTGATCCGCGCCGTGGAACCGCATGACAGCGTGGAACGCTACACCAGTCTGGGCGTCGAAGTTCTTCAGGGCCACGCGCGCATCGTCAACCCATGGACGGTGGAGATTGCGCTCAACGAGGGCGGCACGCAGACGCTCACCACGCGCAGCATTGTGATTGCAGCGGGCGCGCAGCCGTTCGTGCCACCGCTGCCGGGGCTACAAGAGACGGGTTACGTCACCAGCGATACGCTGTGGGACGAATTTTCCAGGCTCGACGCGGTTCCGGAACGGCTGGTTGTGCTGGGTGGCGGGCCGATCGGCTGTGAGCTGGCTCAGAGCTTTGCCCGGCTGGGGGCCCAGGTGACGCAAGTGGAAATGGCGCCGCGCATCATGATCCGCGAGGACGAGGAAGTCTCGGCGCTGGCGCAGGGCGCGCTGGCAGCCGATGGCGTGAGCGTGCTCACCAGCCACAAGGCGCTGCGCTGCGAGAAATATGGCGGAGCGAAGACCCTGGTGGTGGAGCATCAGGGCAGCGAAAAGCGCATTGAATTCGACCAGCTCATCTGCGCCGTGGGCCGCGTCGCGCGCCTGTCGGGTTATGGGCTGGAAGAGCTCGGCATCCCGACGCAGAAAACGGTGGAAACCAACGAGTATCTGCAAACCATTTATCCCAACATTTATGCGGCGGGCGACGTGGCCGGGCCGTACCAGTTCACGCATGTCGCAGCGCACCAGGCCTGGTACGCCGCCGTCAATGCGCTATTTGGCGACTTCAGGCTGTTCAAGGCCGATTATTCGGTGATTCCCTGGGCGACGTTTATCGACCCGGAAGTGGCACGCGTGGGCCTGAACGAGCAGGAGGCGAAAGAAAAGGGCATTGCTTACGAGGTCACCAAATACGGCCTTGACGACCTGGACCGTGCCATCGCCGACAGCGAAGCCCACGGTTTCGTGAAAGTCCTCACCGTTCCGGGCAGGGACACGATTCTGGGCGTGACCATTGTCGGCTCGCATGCCGGCGACCTGCTGGCCGAATATGTGCTGGCGATGCGGCACGGACTCGGGCTGGGCAAGATTCTCTCGACCATTCACACCTATCCCACGCTGGCTGAAGCCAACAAGTACGCGGCCGGGCAATGGAAGCGCGCGCATCAGCCGGTGCGCGTACTTCAATGGGTGCGCCGGTATCACGACTGGAAACGCGGTTGAGGTGATTTCGCAGCGCGTTACCGAAAGTCATGTCAAGGCTGAGTACGCTATAAATATAATAGCTGAGATTGCCTTACCCATAGGGGCAAACGACAAAAAATGCTTGCAAAAAAACCCGCCACAGGGGGCGGGTTTCTTGTGAGTCAAGGGCCAGGTTATTTCTTGGCGGCGCTGGCAGCAGGTTTGGCTGCGCTGGCCTTTGCCTTGCTGTCGGTTTTGGCGGTCACTGCGGTCTTGACCTCTTTTGCGACTTCCTTCGCAGCGTCCTTGGTGCTTATGGCCGCTCCCTTGACAGCGTCCTTGGTGGCTATGGCAGCGCCTTTGACGGCGTCCTTGGTGGCTATGGCGGCATCTTTGGCTTTTTCGGTGACGGGTTTGTCAGTTTTCTTGGCATCGGCTTTGGCTTTGGCTGCCGGGGCGGCCGGGCCCTGGTAGCTCGCACCGCCGACCGTCAGGCCTTCCGCGGAGAACTTGGCGGCATTCTTGTCACCGACACCTTTGACGCGTGTGACGAAGTCGTCCCAGTTTTTGAACTCGCCCTTTTTGCGCTCGGTAATGATCAGCTTGGTGGTGACCGGGCCGATACCCTTGATGCCGTCGAGTTCGGCTTCCGTGGCTTTGTTGACATCAACTGCCGCAAACGCTGCGACGATGGACATGGCGGCGAAGAACGCCAGCAATTTCTTGAACATGAGAAAACTCCTCAGCTATTGGATTGAATAAGGGACATGAGCCATCCTTGTGAATAAGGATGCCCCTCATAATAACGGCAGTCACAGCCGTTGGTTGACCGGCTCCGGTGTTTGCGCTTGATCAACGAGGCAGGGCAAGGAAGGGCATATGCTGCGAGATTGTCACCAAGGAGAATGGGTATGCCTACTTGCCTGAAAGACTTTGCAACCGCCGTGGTGGCCGTGGTCGAGCCCGAGACATCGGCGTTTGCCGTGGCCCAACTCATGCGCAAGCACCACGTCGGCGCACTCGTCGTTGTCGATGCCATGGAAAAGAGACGACCGGTCGGCATCCTGACCGATCGGGATCTGGTGCTCGCGCTGATGGCCGAAGGGCTGAACCCCGAGGTTTTTACCGCCGGGGACATCATGTCCGTCGCGCTTGTCCTGGCGAATCCTGAGATGGATGCGATGGATGCGGTGGCGCTGATGCGGGCGCATCGGCTGCGCCGCCTGGTGATCGTGGATGAGGCGGGCCGGCTGACTGGCATCGTCACCATGGAGGACATTCTGGAGCTGCTGACGCGCGAACTGGCCGAATTGGCCGCAGGGGTGATCGGGGCCAGGGACCGGGAGTTCGAGCAGCGCGGCTAGTACTGCGCCACGGCCTGTCGGCAGGCCACGGATTTTTTTGCCTGTGAGTTAAAAATATGCCAATCGCACACCTGAATCCCGACGATCTCAGCGTCACCATAGCTCCCGCTGCACTCGGTTTCTCCGATACGTCCGAGTTGCTGCAGCAGCCCTTGCCCTGGATAGGGCAGGAGCGCGCGGAAATGGCTACCCGCTTTGGCCTGGGAATGGATCAACCCGACTACAACCTGTTTGTGCTGGGGGATGTCGGCAGCGGGCGTTCTTCGCTGCTGCGCCAGGCGATGCAGACGGTTGCCGCCAGCCGCGCGGTGCCGCCTGATTTATGCTACCTGCACAATTTCGATGCGCCTGAACGGCCGCGCGCTTTGCGCATGCCTGCCGGACAGGGGCGCCTGTTGCGTCAACTGATGACGCAGATGACGAAATCCCTGCAAACGGAAATCCCGCAGTGTCTGGCCGGGCAGGATTTCAAGGCGGAAAGCGAGCGCATTGAAAAGACCTACAAGGCAGAGGAAGCCAAGGCCCATGCCGACCTGGATGCCTTTGCGGAAGCCCGCAGTTTCACCCTTTCCCGGGAGTCCGAGGGTCACCTGGTGTTCACCCTGAGGGATGAAAAAGGCCGCGCATTGACCGAAAACCAGGCGCTGGCCTTGCCCAGGGAGCGCCGGGCTGAAATCGACAGGGCAGAGCAGGAACTGCGTGGTGAGATCAACCGGTTCCTCGAGAAGATCCGGCCGATGGAGCGGGTGATGAACGAAGGCCTGGCCGCCCTGCGGCGCCAGGTGGTCAAGCCGCTGCTGGAACATGCGCTGCAGGAGATCCGCAATGAACTGAAAAAGCAGATCAAGGACTCGGTCAAGCTCGGCGCGTATCTGGAGCAGGTCATGCATGATGTGCTCGAAAATCTGGCGCTGTTCGAGGTCGCTGACGCCGAAGACGAGCTCCGGCAGGAGGCCCTGAATGCCGTGCTGTCGCGCTATCGCGTCAACCTGGTGGTGGACAACCACGGTTTGAACGGCGCGCCGGTGATTGTTGATGAAAATCCGCTGTTCCGTTCACTGTTTGGCAGCATCGAATACCAGTCTGAAAACGATGTGCTGGTGACTGATTTTTCGCGCATACGCGCTGGCAGCCTGCTCAAGGCCCATGGCGGTTTCCTGATGCTGCATTTACGCGACTTGCTGGCTGACGAACTGGTGTGGGAGAAGCTGCGGCGTTTTCTGCGCAGCGGCAGGCTGCAGATCGAAGAGCCGGGCATGACGCTTTCCCTGATCACAGCCGTTTCGCTGGAGCCCGAGGCTGTGGATGTCCATGTCAAGATCATCCTGATCGGCTCCATCGAACAATATTATGCGGTGCAGGAGGGCGACCCGGAGTTTGCGCGGCGCTTTCGGGTGAAGGTGGACTTTGCGGAAAGTTTTTTGTCGAACGCCGAGACCCGCCGCGCCTCCTCCGTTTTTGTGGCCCACACCTGCCGCAGAATGGGGCTGGCTCATTTTTCCGCAGCGGCCGTGGCGCGCCTGCTGGAAAACTCACACCGCGAAGTTGATGACCAGTCGCGTCAGAGCGCCATCTTCGCCCACACCGAGGCTCTGGTGATGGAAAGTGCGGCGCTGTGCCAGGCGCGCGCCGGCGCACAGGTCGAAGTGCCCGATGTTGAGGCGGCGCTTCGCGCCCGCACGCTGCGCCACGACTATCCGGAGCAGCGCCTGCAGGAATCCTTTGCTGACGGCGAAAGGCTGATCGCGGTGCATGGCGGGAAAGTCGGCCAGCTCAATGGCCTGACCCTGATTGACCTCGGAGACTACCGTTTTGGTTTTCCGGCGCGTGTCACGGCCCGCACTTTTGCCGGCGATGAAGGCCTGCTCAACATTGAGCGCGAGGTCGAGATGTCCGGGCCGATTCATGACAAGGGCGTGCTGATTTTTCACAGCTACCTGTCCGCGCTGTTTGCCCATATTGCACCGCTCGCGCTCGACGCATCGATTGTGTTCGAACAGGAATACCAGGGCGTTGAGGGCGACTCGGCATCCTGTGCCGAGTTCTATGTACTGCTGTCGTCGCTGTCGGGTCTGCCCCTCAAGCAGGGGATTGCCGTGACCGGTGCAGTCAACCAGCATGGTGAAATGCTGCCGGTGGGCGGGATCAACGAAAAAATAGAGGGCTACTTTCGCGTCTGCGAAACGGCCGGACTGGACGGCAATCAGGGGGTGGTGATTCCCTGCCGAAACCGCCGGCACCTGATGCTGGAGCCCAGGGTCATCGCGGCCGTGGCCAGCGGGCTGTTCCATATCTACACCGCGGAGCATGTCAGCGATGGCATGGAATTGCTCACCGGCATGCCTTTTGGCGTGGCGGATGCAGCCGGCGACTATGCGCCCGGCAGCGTGCTGGGGCAGGCCCAGAAATGCCTGCAGGCCTATCGGCGTGCCTGTCAGCTGGCAGGGCGCCAGAAGCCGGGGCGCAGGCCCTCACGCGGAACAGGGGGCACAGCCTGACCCGAAGATATTTTTCCTGCTCATGCCTGCCTGTCTTGCGCTACCTCAATGCCCGGTACCATGGTTTTCCTGCGCCGGACCCAGATCGCTCCTTGACGGCCGGCGCTGCTCAAGCGGTGCCTGAACATCGTGATGGGTGGAACAGCTAGCCCGGCCGCTCAGGGCCCCGGCTGATCGGCCTTGATCAGCGCGTTCATGTAAGCCGCGACACCGGTCTGCACATCGGAAAATCCATGCTGGCAGCCTGACGCGCGCAGGGCGCCCAGGTCGGCCTGCGTATAGCTCTGGTACTTGCCAACCAGCGCGGCAGGAAAGGTGATGTAGTCAATCATGCCGCCATGCACGGCTTCCTCCAGGCTCAAAGACACGGCATTCTGCCCATGGCGCAAGGTGTTGATGACGGCCATGGCCACGTCGTTGAACGGTTGCGCCCGGCCGGTGCCGAGATTGAAAATTCCTGATTTCTCGGGATGGTCCAGAAACCAGAGGTTCACTGCCACGACATCGTCAATGAAGACGAAGTCGCGCATCTGGCCGCCGGGTCCGTAGCCGCCGTATTCGCCGAACAGTCTGACCTTGCCCTCGGCCTGGAACTGGCTGAACTGGTGAAACGCCACGCTCGCCATGCGGCCCTTGTGCTGCTCGCGCGGGCCATAGACGTTGAAGTACCGGAACCCGGCCACCTGCGCCTGCGCCTTTTCGAATTGGCGGCCAAGGTCGCGCCGCAGCCGCTGGTCAAAAAGCAGCTTGGAGTAGCCATAAACGTTGAGCGGCTTTTCGAACTCGGGTGATTCACGGAAGGTGGCAGAGCCGCCGTAAGTGGCCGCTGACGACGCGTACAGCAGGCGGGTGCCTTGGCGCTGGCACGACTGGTACAGCTCGCAGGACAAGGTGTAGTTGTTGTCCATCATGTATTTGCCGTCGGACTCCATGGTGTCGCTGCAGGCGCCTTCATGGAACACCGCCTCGACCTGGCCAAAAGCGCCTTCGGCAAACAGGTCGTAAAAGTCATCGACATCGACGTAGTCGGCAATTTGCAGGTCGGCCAGGTTGCGGATTTTGTCGCCGTCGGTCAGATCATCGACGGCGATGATGTTGTCAATGCCGCGGGCGTTGAGCCCTTTGACCAGATTGCTGCCGACAAAGCCGGCTGCGCCGGTGACTACAATTTTCATGGGGAATTCCTGGGGATTTCAGTGCGCTGAAGGGCTTAATTGGCAGCGAACAGCTCGCGGTAGGTGACGGCGGCGGTGCCGAACTTCCCGACCACGATGCCGCCGGCCCGGTTGGCAATGGGCACTGCCTCTCGCAGGCTTAACCCGGCAGCGAGCATGGCTGCAAGTGTGGCAATCACGGTATCGCCGGCGCCGGTCACGTCGAACACCTCCCGGTTCACCGCCGCGACGTGCAGCTCGCCCTGGGTATCAAACAGCGTCATGCCTTCGTCGCTGCGGGTCAGCAGCAGGGCATCCAGATTTAGCGCGGTGCGCAGGTTGTGCGCTTTGTCGCGCAGATCAGCTTCATCGCGCCAGCGGCCAACCACATGCTCGAGTTCGCTGCGGTTGGGGGTGATGACGCTGGCGTTCTTGTAGCGTGCGTAGTCCGAGCCCTTTGGATCAACCAGCACCACCTTTGCGGCGGCGCGTGCCATGGCAATCATCAGCACGATATGCGCCAGGCCACCCTTGCCGTAGTCGGAGAACAGCACGGCGTTGTGCTGCGGGCACAGTTCTTCAAAGGTGGCGGACTGGGAGGCCAGAACCTCGGTTTCGGGGGTGTTTTCAAAATCAAGGCGCAGCAGCTGCTGCTGGCGGCCAATCACGCGCAGCTTGACGGTGGTTTTGAGCTGCGCGTCGCGGCCAAAGTAGGGCGTGATGCCGGTTTGTGCCACCAGTGCCTGCAACTGGTGGCTGGCTTCATCATCGCCCACCACGCTCAGCAACGACGCCTGGGCGCCGAGCATGACGATGTTGTAGGCGACGTTGGCTGCGGCGCCCATGCGCTCTTCCGTTCGCGTGACGCGAACCACGGGGACCGGCGCCTCAGGGGAGATGCGGTCCACCGCGCCGTACCAGTAGCGGTCAAGCATGGTGTCGCCGACCACCAGAACGCGGGCCGAGGACAGTTTTTCCGGAGTCGGTTGCAGTTTCATGGGAAATGTCACGGGTTCAGAGTTCTTCAATGCGGCGTGTCGGGTAGCTGTCCCAGGCCTGGCAGCCCGGGCAGTGCCAGAAATGCTGGGTGGCCTCAAAGCCGCAGGCCGCGCAGCGGTAGCGCATCAGGGGCTTGGTGGCCTGATCCAGCGCGCGCTGCACCAGCGCATGGTGGTGAGTATTTTCCGGTTGTTCGCTGCCAAGCCATTTGCTGGCTGCTACGAGCGAAGGTTGGCGTTCGAGGTGAAGCATGTACCACTGCCTCGCCAATGCCGGGTTTTCTTCGAGCTTGACAATGGCCTCAACCACGTCAATCGAGGGTATTTGTGTGTAGCTGGTTTTCAGGATCGCCAGAGCGGCAGGCTGCTGGCCACTGCTTTGGGCAAGGTTGGCAAGCAGGCTGGCGGCTAGCGGCAAGCCCTGCGGCGCAACCTTTTCCAGCTTGAGCAGGGTTTGCAGCGCTTGCTGCGGTTGACCCAGCTGGTTTTGCAGCTTGGCCAGGTCAATCAGTGGCCGCGCTGAGGCGGGTGCCATGGTTACCGCATCCATCAGCGTCTTCAGGGCCGCGCTGGTATCGCCGGCGGCTGCACTGGCGCTGGCCTGCTCACTCAAGTAGTGCGCCTGCCGGGTGCTGAAACTGCCATGGCTGGAACTGCCGAGCCTGACCGCAATTTCTGTCGCGCTGGTCCAGTCGCGGGAACGTTCATAAATCGAGAGCAGCGCAAGCCGGGCTTCTTCTTCAAACGGGGTGCCTTCGAGTTTGCGCAGCGCAGTCTCGGCGCGGTCAAGCAGACCGGCCTTGAGGAAATCGAGCGCCAGCGCGTGTTGCGCGCGGTCGCGTTCGGGTTGCGTCAGGTCGCCGCGCTGCATCAGGTGCTCATGCACCCTGACGGCGCGTTCGTACTCGCCGCGTCGCCGAAACAGGTTACCCAGTGCAAAATGAAGCTCGGAGGTGTCGGGGTCGTTCTGAACAGCTTCTATAAAGGCATCGATGGCCTGATCCTGCTGCTCGTTGAGCAGAAAGTTCAGGCCCTTGAAATACGCCTTGGGCGCCTGACGGTTCTCGATGCGCAGTTGTCTGAGGTCCAGTCTCGAGGCCAGCCAGCCGAGCGTAAATGCGACCGGAAACCCGAGCAAAACCCAGGTGAAGTCAAAGTCCATGGCGAGGCGGCGCGGAGTTGTCAATCTGGCTGGTTGAGCTCGCGAGGGGCGAAAAACCGGAAGGCTGGTGTTGTGCCGCCCCGCGGGTTTTCCACCAGCGCGGCATCATGACGAAAATACCCAGTGCCAGGCCGCAGGCGAAGGCGGCCAGAACCACCAGAACCAAAGGCGCCTGCCACAGGGTTCCAAAGAAAAAATGCACGGCAACGGCCTGCTGGTTATTCAGTGCAAATGCAAACAGGGTAAAAAAAATGGCTGCCTTGAGCAGCCACATCAGGTATTTCACTTGGCAATTCTCCTAGTGGCTTGGCGATTGTAGCCAGCCCATCGAGGGAACACCTGCCGGGCTTCGCCTACTTGCTTTGCGTTGCCGCCAGCAATTCCTGGGTTCGCGCATCGACCGCTTCGCGCAGCGCCTTGCCTGGTTTGAAATGAGGCACCCGTTTTTCAGGGATGTCCACGCTCTCGCCGGATCGGGGGTTCCGCCCTGTGCGGGGCGGGCGCCGGTTGATGGAAAAACTGCCAAAGCCCCTGATTTCGATCCGGTGGCCGCGCACCAGCGCGTCGCTCATGGCGTCAAGAATGGCCTTGACGGCATATTCGGCGTCGCGGTGAGTCAGCTGGCTGAATCGCGCTGCCAGTTCTTCGACAAGATCGCTTCGGGTCATGGGTGAATTGGGCCGGCTTGCTGGGGACAGTGCGTGCGGGCAGCGTCGCTACCCGCACGCGCTGCCCCGCAATGCTATTTGTCTTCGTTGTTATCCAGCTTGGCACGCAGCAAGGCACCCAGGCTGGTCGTGCCTGCATTCTCGCGCGACGACTGCTGGCTGAGCGTTGCCATGGCTTCCTGCTGGTCGGCGTTGTCCTTGGCTTTAACCGACAGCTGGATGTTGCGGGTCTTGCGATCCACGTTCACCACAACGGCAGATACTTCGTCGCCTTCCTTCAGGACGTTACGCGCGTCTTCAACGCGGTCACGGCTGATTTCGCTGGCGCGCAGGTAGCCCACGATGTCGTCGCCCAGGTCAATCTCGGCGCCCTTGGCGTCAACCGTCTTGACCTTGCCGGTGACAATTGCGCCTTTGTCGTTGATGGTGACAAAAGTGGTGAACGGGTCGGAATCGAGCTGCTTGATGCCCAGCGAAATACGCTCGCGGTCCACGTCAACCGCCAGCACGATGGCTTCGACTTCCTGGCCCTTTTTGTAGTTGCGAACAGCGGCTTCGCCGGGCTCGTTCCATGACAGGTCGGACAGGTGCACCAAGCCGTCGATGCCGGCTGCCAGGCCAACAAAGACACCGAAGTCGGTGATTGACTTGATGGGCCCCTTGACGCGGTCGCCGCGCTTGGTTTCCACCGCAAATTCTTGCCATGGATTGGCCTTGCACTGTTTCATGCCCAGGCTGATGCGGCGTTTGTCTTCGTCGATCTCCAGGACCATGACTTCGACTTCGTCACCGAGTGCAACGAGCTTGCTGGGAGCGACATTCTTGTTGGTCCAGTCCATTTCAGACACGTGCACCAGACCTTCGATGCCGGGCTCGAGTTCGACAAACGCGCCGTAGTCGGCAATATTGGTAATCTTGCCGAACAGGCGGGTGCCTTGCGGGTAGCGGCGGTTCACGCCCATCCAGGGGTCGTCGCCCATTTGTTTGAGGCCCAGCGATACACGGTTCTTCTCGGTATCGAACTTGAGAATCTTGGCAATGATTTCCTGGCCTGCCGTGACCACTTCGCTGGGGTGACGGACACGGCGCCATGCCATGTCGGTGATGTGCAGCAGGCCATCGATGCCACCCAAATCAACGAAGGCGCCGTATTCGGTGATGTTCTTGACGATGCCCTTGACGGCAGAGCCTTCTTTCAGGGTTTCCATCAGTTTGGCGCGTTCTTCGCCCATGCTGGCTTCGACCACGGCGCGGCGCGAGAGCACCACGTTGTTGCGCTTGCGGTCGAGCTTGATGACCTTGAATTCCATGGTCTTGTTCTCGTACGGAGACAAGTCCTTGACGGGGCGGGTGTCGATCAGCGAGCCGGGCAGGAAAGCGCGGATGCCATTGACCAGAACGGTCAGGCCGCCCTTGACCTTGCCGCTGGTCTGGCCGGTGACGAATTCGCCCGATTCCAGGGCTTTTTCCAGGCTCATCCAGGATGCCAGGCGCTTGGCCTTGTCGCGGCTGAGCATGGTGTCGCCGTAGCCGTTTTCGACGGAGTCGATGGCCACGGAGACAAAGTCGCCGACCTGGACTTCAAGCTCGCCCTGGTCGTTTTTGAATTCTTCGAGGGGAATATAAGCCTCGGATTTGAGTCCGGCGTTGACGACCACGTGATTGTGGTCGATACGAACGACTTCGGCGGTGATGACTTCACCGGTACGCATTTCAGAGCGTTGCAGCGATTCGTTAAACAGGTCGGCAAAAGATTCAGACATGATTTTCCTAATCCACAGAACAGGGTTCCAATAGCGGAATTGCTATTGTTTTTATAGCTGCTTGCGGCGGTTTGGTGAGGGTTGATGCGGTCAAATGAGAGACAAGACCGCGGGTTGGGTGAGTATTCCTGCTGACTCAGGCGCTGCGTGCGCGGTGCGGGTCAGAAGGGCCGGGTGCCCTGCCACCAGTCAATCACCTGATCGACCGATTTTTCAATCGACTGTTCGGAATTGTCCAGTAGCCTGGCATCATCAGCAGGCTTCAAAGGGGCTGATCGCCGCGACATGTCGCTGGCATCGCGCGCCTCCAAATCTTGCTGAATGTCACTCATTATAGCCTGATTTCCCTTTGAAATCAATTGCTTATGCCGGCGTTCGGCTCGCTGCCGGGTGCTGGCGGTGAGGTAGATCTTGAGCGCGGCGTCGGGGAAAATGACGCTACCCATGTCGCGACCGTCTGCCACCAGGCCGGGCAACTGCCTGAAACCGCGCTGCAGGGCGACCAGCGCGGTGCGAACCTGGGGATGGGCTGACACTTTGGAGGCGGCCATGCCTGCACCCTCGGTGCGGATGGCATCCGACACATCTTTTGCCCCAAGGAAAACCCGATCGTCCCGAAAGCGCACTGGCAATGTGCGCGCGATCCGTGCGACACCGGCGCCATCGTCCAGCGCCACGCCAGCGCGTGTGGCGGCATACGCGCTCAAGCGGTAGAGCGCGCCGGAGTCAAGGCAGTGATAGCCGAGCCGCCGGGCCACCAGCGCGGCCAGGGTGCCCTTGCCGGACGCTGTCGGGCCGTCAATACAAATCACGGGAATGTTGGCCGCATCGGCCTGTGCAACCGCAAACAGCGCTTCGAAATAGTCCGGAAAGGTCTTGGCGACGCATTTGGGATCGAGAATCCTGATGGGGAGTTGCGCCGGGTTGAATGCTGCCAGTGAAAAACACATGGCGACACGATGATCGTCATAGGTTTGAATGGCAGCGGCTTTCCACGCTTGCCTTTGCATGGGCGGGGTGACCCTGATGAAATCAGCGCCTTCTTCAACCGTGGCACCGAGTTTTCGCAATTCGCAGGCCATCGCGGCAATGCGGTCGGTTTCCTTGACGCGCCAGCTTGCGATGTTGCGCAGCGTGGTCGTGCCATCGGCGTAAAGCGCCATCACGGCCAGGGTCATCGCGGCATCGGGCATGTGGTTGCAGTCCAGATCAATCGCCCTGAGCGGCCACCCGTTGCCGGGCTGACCGCGCGTGACGCGCAGCGAATTGGCTGTGCTGTCGATCTGCGCGCCCATCATGCGGGCAGCCTCCACAAAACGAATGTCGCCCTGGATTGAATCCTCTCCCACGCCCAGAATCTCTATGCCATTTTTGTCGCTAGCCCTTTCAGCTATTGCGCCTAGCGCTATGAAATAGCTAGCTGATGAGGCATCCCCTTCAACATGGATCTCACCCGGTGACAGGTATTGGCTGCCCGCCGGGATGGTGAAGCGTTGCCATCCGGCGTGCTCGACATGGATGCCAAAGCGCTTGAGCAGCTTGAGCGTGATTTCGATGTACGGCCGGGAAATCAGCTCGCCGACCACGTCAATGTGGATGTCGCGGCTGGCCACCAGCGGCAAGGCCATCAGCAGAGCCGTCAGAAACTGACTTGATACGTCTCCACGGACGCGGATAGGCTGGTCCAGTTTCAGTGGCCCCAGGCCGGGCTGCAGTCGCAATGGCGGGAAACCTTCAGTTCCGAGGTATTCAATGGAACAACCGAGTTGCCTGAGCGCATCAACCAGATCGCCAATGGGCCTTTCGTGCATGCGTTGCACGCCTGAAAGTTCAAACTCCCCGCCCATTAGCGCGAGCGCTGCCGTCAATGGCCGCATGGCTGTACCGGCGTTACCCACGAAGAGTTTTTTCCGGGTCTTGACGGGCCGGCCGCCCAATCCGCCGATCACTGCGGTGTCACCGTGCTGTTTCACGCTGCAACCGAGCTGCGTCAGCGCCGTCAGCATCACGGCGGTGTCGTCGGAGGCCAGCAGGTCATGCACCGTGGTCTGACCGTGGCTAAGGGCCGCCAGCAGCAATACCCGGTTAGAGATGCTCTTGGAGCCAGGCAGACGAACCGTGCCTGCCGCCCTGGCCAGTGGCGGAATATCCAGGTATTCAATACCGAACATGGAACCTGGCTTATTTGTGTGATTTCTGCGAAGACATGCGCCAGTTCGCGCGCGTCTCGCTGGCCTGCTCAAGCAGGACTTCCAGCACATCGCCACTGCCGCTGGAAATCAGCTGCTCAAGCGACTTGAGCATGTTCTGGAAAATTCCGGACTGCTCAAGCAGTTCTTCGCGGTTGGCAATCAGGATGTCGCGCCACATTTTCGGGTCGCTCGCTGCAATCCGCGTGAAGTCGCGAAAACCGGGTCCGGCCAGCGCCATGTAGTCTTTGCCATGCTCCTGGCCCGTAATGCCGTTGATCAGGGCAAACGCAATCAGGTGGGGCAGGTGGCTCACCGCCGCATAGGCTGCATCGTGAGCCTGCGGCGACATCTTGACAACGTGACAGCCCAGTGCAGTCCAGACATCAATTGCGTTTTGCAACTGGACGGTGAAGGTTCGCTCAATCGGCGTCACGATGACCTGCTTGCCGGAATAGAGGTCGGCGTCGGCGTGCTCGACACCTGACAGCTCCTTGCCGGTGATGGGGTGGCAGGGCACAAAAGCACCGACATGCTCACGCAGCACGCGCCGCGCCGCGTCCACCACGTCGCGCTTGGTGGAACCGACGTCCATGATCAGCGTGTCAGCGCTCACCAGGTGGCGGATTGCCTTGAAGGTTGCTTCAGTGGCCGAGACGGGCACCGCCAGCAGCACGATGTCGGCCCCCGAGACGGCCAGCAGGGCAGACGGTGCTGCCACGTCAATCACGCCCATCTGGCGGGCGCGCTCGGTGGTGGAGGGGGATTTGCTGTAGCCGACAACGCGTTTGACCAGGCCGGCGCGTTTGAGCGCCAGCGCAAAGGAGCCGCCCATCAGGCCACAGCCGATGAGGCCTAGTTGTTCAAACATGAGGGGGGTACCAGAGTTTGTGTTGTTCGCTGCATGTGGTGGCTATTCCTGCTTTGCCGCATCAATCGTTGACCGGGTAGGTTCCCAGCACTTTGTAAAACGCGCAAAGCCGCTGTAAATCGGCGAGCGCAGCTTTGACGTGGTGCTGTGACGGATGGCCCTGCAGGTCGATATAAAAATAATAGTCCCATTCGCCTGAGCGCGCCGGGCGTGATTCAAATCGCGTCATGGAAACGCCATGGGTTTTCAATGGCACGAGAATGTCATGCACGGCACCCGGACGGTTGGGCACGGACACGACCAGGCTGATGCAGTCTTTCCCTGAAGCGGGCGGGGAGGGAAGCGTTTGCGGCAGGCACACCACTGCAAAACGGGTGCGGTTGAAGGCGTCATCCTGAATCGCATGAGCCACTGTGTGCAGCCCGAATTGAGTTGCCGCGCGATCACTGGCGATGGCAGCCCAGGCCGGATTGCCAGCGGCCAGGCGGGCGCCCTCGGCGTTGCTCGAAGCCGCACGGCGCTCAACATTGGACAGATGGGTGCTCAGCCATCCCTGGCACTGCGCCAGCGCCTGCGGGTGGGCATAAATGGCTTGAATATTCTCGAGTGACTCGGACAGGCGCAACAGGTTGTGCCGCACCATCAGGCTGATTTCACCAACAATGTGCAATGGCGAATTCAAAAACAGGTCGAGCGAACGCGATACCACGCCTTCGGTGGAGTTTTCAACGGGTACCACGCCATAACTGGCGCTTCCAGCGGCGGTCGCACGAAACACCTCGTCAATGCTGATGCAGGGAACATGTTCAATGCTGGCGCCAAAAAATTGCAGGGCCGCCTCTTCGCTGAAGGTGCCGGCCGGGCCAAGGTAGGCCACACGCACCGGCGATTCAAGCGCCAGGCAAGCGGACATGATTTCGCGCCAAACCGCAGCAACATGCTCGTTCCTGAGCGGGCCCTCGTTGGCTTGCTGTATTTTCTCAATCACCTGCGCGACCCGGTCCGGTCGGAAAAAAGGCGTTCCTTCGCGTTTTTTGATTTCGCCGACCTGCTCGGCAACCTGGGCACGGCGGTTTAGAAGAGCAAGCAATTCCTTGTCCAAAGCGTCAATCTGAACGCGTAAATTGGCGAGATTGCTGGTCATGTCAGGCTTGCCTTTGTTCAAATTCCTGCAGGGAGTCAACCAGCGCCGGCGCACCGGCCAGTGGCACGGCGCTGAAAATGCTGGCGCGCATGCCGCACACCGATTTGTCGCCCTTGAGTTGCAGCGGGACGGTGGGGCTTTCCGCGAGCCCGACGCTTTGCATGAACAGTTTCCTGATGCGCTTTGGGACAGCCATCAGTTCACGAGAATCAGCTTGCGCATGCTCGTAGATGGAAGCGAATTCCTTGCCCCGGTGGCTCGTTTTCACGACGTTCATGCCGCTGCCACCCCAGTCCAGCATTTCAGCGGCAGCCTGCTGCAAAACTTCTTCGGACAAACTGGCGGGGCCGGCCGAAAAGTTGTAAGGCCGGGTCATTTCCTGGCTGGCCGGGATGCCGCGGGGGTGGTGCCGATAATTTTTAGCGCTGCGGCATCGAACTGCCTGGCGCGCGCGTCAACATCGGCGCGCGAGGCTTCCAGGAGTTTCTGTACAAAAACATTTCCCAGCTCCGGGGCAGTGCTCTGGTATTTTTTGATGGCGGGCGATTCGAAAAAAGAAGCAATCTGTTTGAGCTCTTCCAGCGTGA
>CAYJMW010000018.1:0-22478 GCA_964371235.1 uncultured Polaromonas sp. | reverse complement strand
TTGATGGCGGGCGATTCGAAAAAAGAAGCAATCTGTTTGAGCTCTTCCAGCGTGAAACGCTCCACATAAGCGGGCACAAGCACATCGGCGCTGACTTTGCTGGCCTGCTTGTCAATCAATTGACGGGCATCGCTGGAATACCTTTTCAGCTCTGCATCGAGATCCACGGATGCCTTTTGCTGCTTGGCTTTGGGCACGCTGGTCTCCAGTTTTGGCGCCCATTTGTTGATCAGTTCCTGAGCTGTTCCGCCTGCGATTTGAGTAACCAGGCGGTCTAGTTCCGGGCCTTGTTGAAGGGCGACGACTTTCTTCGCCCATTCGATCTTGGGATCGGGCGTTTGCCCATGTGTTGCAGGGGACCAGACAAGGCTGGCAAGGCCTGCCATTGCCAACGTGAGCATCAGTTTTTTCATGAATCGGCTTCCGGGTTGGAGGCATCCTTGCCTGCCTCGTTTTCACTGTCGCTCAAGGCACTGTCCTCGTCCAGCGCGGCATCGTTTTCGACAATGCGCTGCAGGCCGCTCAATTGTGAACCGTCGTCAAGACCAATAAGCGTAACGCCCTGGGTAGCCCTGCCCAGTTCGCGGATTTCACTGACACGGGTGCGAACCAATACGCCGGTGTCGGTGATGAGCATGATTTCATCGTCAGCGTGAACCAGCGTGGCGGCCACGACCTTGCCGTTGCGCTCGCTTTGCTGGATGGCGATCATGCCCTTGGTGCCGCGGCCGTGGCGTGTGTATTCCGTGATCGAGGTTCGTTTGCCATAGCCATTGCGGGTGGCTGTCAGCACACTTTGCTGCTCGTCTTCGGCCACCAGCATGGCAATGACACTTTGGCCGTCTTCAAGCATCATGCCGCGCACACCCCGGGCGTTGCGGCCCATGGGACGAACATCATTCTCGTCAAAACGCACGGCCTTGCCCCCGTCACTGAACAGCATCACATCGTGTTTGCCGTCAGTCAGCGCGGCACCGACAAGAAAGTCGCCGTCATCCAGGTCAACGGCAATGATGCCGCCTTTGCGGGGGTTGTTGAATTCGTCCAGCGCCGTCTTCTTGACCGTGCCCATGGACGTGGACATGAAGACATAGTGATTCGCCGGAAAGCTGCGCTTGTCGCCCGTCAGGGGAAGAACCACCGTGATTTTCTCACCCTCCTGCAAGGGGAACATGTTGACGATGGGTCGGCCACGGGAACCCCGCGAGCTCGCAGGCACTTCCCACACCTTGAGCCAGTAAAGTCGGCCCCGGTCGGAAAAGCACAGGATGTAGTCGTGCGTGTTGGCAATAAAGAGCTGGTCAACCCAGTCGTCTTCCTTGGTGGCGGTAGCCTGTTTGCCGCGGCCGCCGCGTTTTTGCGCCCGGTATTCAGACAGCGGCTGGCTTTTGATGTAGCCAGTGTGCGAGAGCGTGACCACCATGTCGGTGGGTGTAATCAAGTCTTCCGTGCTGAGATCAAAGGAACTGTGTTCAATCTGGCTGCGCCGCGCGCCGAGCTTGGTCTGGCCAAATTCCTGCTTGATGACGGTGAGCTCTTCGGCAATGATGATCGAGACCCGCTCCGGGCGCGCCAGGATGTCGAGCAGGTCATCAATTTCGGCCATGACTTCCTTGTATTCCGCAACGATCTTGTCTTGCTCCAGACCGGTCAGGCGTTGCAGGCGCATCTGCAGAATTTCCTGAGCCTGGGTTTCCGACAGGCGGTACAGGCCGTCGCTTCCCATGCCCAGGGCTTTCTCAAGTCCATCGGGTCGGTAATCGTCGGCGTTGACCACCGCGCCATCGGCCCGGGTGCGGGTAAGCATTTCCCGCACCAGGCTGCTGTCCCATGGGCGCAGCATCAGCTCGGCTTTCGCTACCGGCGGGGTCGGCGCATTGCGGATGATGGCAATGAAGTCGTCAATGTTGGCCAGGGCGACGGCCAGGCCTTCCAGTACATGGCCGCGTTCGCGAGCCTTGCGCAGCGTGAATACGGTGCGGCGTGTCACCACTTCGCGGCGATGCGACAGGAAAACCGCGATCAGGTCTTTCAGGTTGCACAGTTTGGGCTGGCCATCAATCAGCGCCACCATGTTGATGCCGAAGGTGTCTTGCAACTGGGTCTGTTTGTACAAGTTGTTCAGCACCACTTCAGGCACTTCGCCGCGCTTGAGTTCGACGACCAGGCGCATGCCGGATTTGTCGCTCTCGTCCTGAATGTGGCTGATGCCTTCGATTTTTTTCTCATGAACCAGTTCGGCCATGCGCTCCTGGAGCGTCTTTTTGTTGACCTGATAGGGGAGCTCATCGACGATGATGGACTGGCGCTGGCCTTTGTCGATATCCTCAAAATGGCATTTGGCGCGCATCACCACCTTGCCGCGCCCCGTGCGGTAGCCGTCCTTGACGCCGTTGATGCCGTAAATAACGCCCCCCGTGGGAAAGTCCGGCGCGGGAATGATCTCCATCAATTCGTCGATTGAGGCGTCGGGGTTATTCAGCAGATGCAGGCACGCATCAACCGCTTCATTCAGGTTGTGTGGCGGGATGTTGGTGGCCATGCCCACGGCGATGCCACTGGAGCCGTTGACCAGCAGGTTGGGTAGCCGGGTCGGCATGACCAGCGGCTCCTGCTCGCTGCCATCGTAGTTTGGTCCGAAATCGACGGTTTCCTTGTCGAGGTCAGCCAGCAACTCATGGGCAATCTTGGACAGGCGGATTTCCGTATAGCGCATGGCGGCGGCGTTGTCCCCATCGACGGAGCCAAAGTTGCCTTGTCCATCGACCAGCATGTGGCGCAGCGAAAAATCCTGCGCCATGCGAACAATGGTTTCATAGACCGCGCTGTCGCCGTGTGGATGGTACTTGCCGATCACGTCGCCGACGATACGGGCAGACTTCTTGAATGGCCGGTTCCAGTCGTTGTTCAGCTCGTGCATGGCGAACAGCACGCGCCGGTGCACCGGCTTGAGACCATCACGCGCATCAGGCAGCGCGCGACCGACGATGACGCTCATGGCGTAGTCAAGGTAGCTCCGGCGCATTTCCTCTTCAAGACTGATGGGCAGGGTTTCTTTTGCGAACTGGGTCATGCGGGGCCTGGTTGGAATTTTTCAGGATTCTTGAGGAAAGTTTTCCATTTTAAGGCTTGAGATCGGAGGGGTACTTTGTGGCAAGGCGGCAACAAACGCGGAAGATTCTTCACTCTCTGTAAGACGAAGTCGATAGCGTGCTTGAAGCTTCGGGTAGCTGTGGCACAATGAATGTAACGTTTTGAGTGATGGTCACTCACGGCGTGTAAATTACCAATCAATCGCAGCAAGTCTGCGGCTTTTCTCTAGAGGAGAACCATGAAGAAACTCAACAAAGTAGCAATGTTGTTTGCTTCCGCAGCGCTTGTTACCGCCGCTGGTGCACAAACTATTGACAACTGGAAAAACGGCACTGGTGAGATTGTCTGGAAAAACGGAACCAACGAACTGTGCTGGCGCGATGCATCCTGGACTCCGGCAACTGCTGCTCCTGGTTGTGATGGCGCGATTGTTCCGGTAGCTGCCCCTGCCCCTGCACCTGCACCTGCCCCCGCGGCTGCGCCAGCACCTGCTCCGGCACCTGCCCCGGCTCCGGCTCCCGTTGCTGCAACCAAGGTTACTTACGCTGCTGATGCGTTCTTTGACTTTGACAAGTCCGTCATCAAGCCAGCGGGCAAAGCCAAGCTGGATGACCTGGTCGGCAAGATCAAGGGCATCAATCTGGAAGTCATTATTGCCGTGGGTCACACCGATTCCGTCGGTACCGATGCCTATAACCAGAAGCTGTCGGTTCGCCGCTCTGAAGCCGTGAAGGCTTATCTGGTTTCCAAAGGTATTGAGAAAAACCGCGTTTACACTGAAGGCAAAGGCGAGAAACAGCCTGTTGCTGACAATAAAACTTCTGAAGGCCGTGCGAAAAACCGTCGCGTGGAAATCGAAGTCGTTGGTACCCGCGCCAACAAGTAATCCTCCCGGATTTCAAGAAAACCGCGCTACGGCGCGGTTTTTTTATGTGCGCTTGGGCCACCCGCCCGGAGGGAAAAGTCACTTCAATTGGTCGCTGGCTTAATTCAGGCTGAGTGTCTTTCAACGGCCTATACAAAAAACCGCGGGCAAATCCAGCGTTACCCCGGGCTTGTCCTGATTCCAGGCGTTGACTTTCGCGCTCCGCGACCAGCCCTGGTCCATCGTCAGCCCACAGCTCAGCGCCAGTCGGGTGGTGCCCTGCAGCGTTTTTAGCAGCGCCTGCAGCAGTGCGGCATTGCGGTACGGCGTTTCAATGAAAAGCTGGGTCTGGCCAGTTTTCAAGGCCAGCGACTCCAGTTCCCGGATGCGCTGGGCGCGAGGGCCGGCTTCCTGCGGCAGGTAGCCGACAAACGCGAAGTTCTGGCCGTTGAGGCCGCTTGCAGCCAGCGCCAGCATCAGCGACATTGGGCCGGTGAGTGGTATGACCTCAAGCCCGAGGTCATGGGCTGCACGCACCACCGACGAGCCCGGGTCCGCAATCGCGGGCATGCCGGCTTCGCTGACCAGGCCAATGTCGCGCCCTTCCATGGCGGCCATCAGGAGCGGACGCGCATCGAAGTTCCCTGTGTGGTCACCCTTTTTATGAATTTCGCGCGGCAGCTCCTTTATTTGTAGCGACTGCAGCGCGTGGGTCAGGGGCTCAAGCTCATTGACGCGCTTCAAATAGGCGCGCGTGCTCTTGGCGTTCTCGCAAATCCAGCATGACAGACGGGCTGCGACCAGCAGCGTGCCCCAGGGCATGACATCTTGGAGGGGCGCTTGCCTGTCGCAGCCGAAATCAAGCGGTGCCGGCACCAGATAGAGCTTGCCTTTGGTTGCGCTGTTCATGAACAGGTTTGCTTTCCCAGCAGGGCGACACCAGCAGCCTGAATCATTTTGCAGGTACGAATCAGTGGCAGCCCGACCAGGGCGGTGGGGTCATCATTTTCAATCGACTCCAGCAGTGCAACGCCCAAACCTTCGCTCTTGGCACTGCCTGCACAGTCGTAGGGCCGCTCGGCGTGCAAGTAGTTCTCAATCTCTGCGTCCGTCAGATTGCGAAACTTCACCCGAACTGCTGCCAGCCCGGCTTCCTCAAAACCGCTTTCCAGGCACACCACGGCTACAGCGGTTTGAAATACCACGGTTTGCCCGCGCATCTGCCGCAATTGCGCGACTGCATTTTCATGGTTGCCCGGTTTGCCCAGCGACAGACCATTCAGGTCGGCCACCTGGTCGGCGCCAATGACAACTGCATGGGGAAATATGCTTGCAACCGCCCGCGCCTTGAGCAGAGCCAGACGCTGGGCAAGACCGCGAGGAGTTTCGTCGGGCATTGGGGTTTCATCTACGTCGGGCGCGGCAACGTCAAACGGAATTTGCAGGCGCTGCAGCAGTTCGCGGCGGTAGGGCGAGGTTGAGCCCAGAACCAGCGGACGGCTTTTGGGTAATGCGGCAACCCGCGAGTTTTCAGAGTTCATGCCCTGATTCTCTTACACTGCACAGATGTCCAGCCAACCTCAGGCCCATCGGCTCAATATTCAGGCCCTCGCCCGGCAAGCGGTGCCGCTCGTTGCAAGTACTTTGTTACAAAACATGAAGCGCCTTGCAAAGGAAACGCAAGCGCCACGGTCCGATTTATCCATTCAGTGGGAGGCCAGAGCCGAGTACCGGCCGCGCCCCGGGTTTGATGATGAAGTGTGGCTGCACCTTGAGGCCAATATGTCGGTTCCCCTGACCTGCCAGCGTTGCCTGGGGGCTGTTCTCACGCCGCTGCGCGTCGATCAGTGGTACCGCTTTGTGGCCACTGAGGATATAGCCATGGCTGAAGACGACCAGTCAGAAGAAGACCTGTTGGTCATGGAGCCGCAGTTTGACTTGCTTGCCTTGCTGGAAGATGAGCTGTTGATGGCATTGCCACCGGTACCCATGCACGACTCCTGCCCGATCGTCCCCACGCCGCTCACCGGCAACACTGGCGGGCTTGGCGAATCAGCCGGGCGGCCGAATCCGTTTGCTGCGTTGGCGCAGCTCAACAAGAACAAGTAGCGATTTTGGATAAATTTCGCGACGATGAAGCGGTTGTGGCTGTCATTGCTCCATGGCCGATGAATAAGAGGCCATAAAAGTGGCCCCTTATCGAGCTATAATCAACGATTTCGCGCATCAATGTAGTGATAAAGGCCCATACGGCCTGTTCGCGCAGTTGAAAAAGATTGGTGCGCAATTTACCAACCCCAAACTTCCTCAGGAGCGGATTATGGCCGTCCAGCAGAACAAAAAGTCACCTTCCAAACGCGGCATGCACCGGTCGCACAACGCACTGACCGTGCCCGGCATCGCTGTGGAATCAACCACTGGCGAGACTCATTTGCGTCACCACATCAGCCCGACCGGTTTTTACCGTGGCCGCAAGGTGCTGAAAACCAAAGCTGAAGCGTAATTTCACGTTTTGAGGGTCGGCCCGCACTCATACTGCGGGCCTTTCTTTTGCCGCAACAAAAATCCTTTACTGCACCGATCGACTCATGATCAGGATCGCTGTGGATGCCATGGGCGGGGACTTTGGCCCCGCTGTCACCCTCCCCGCAAGTCTGGCATTTCTGGATTCTCACCCGGATGCCGCCCTGGTTCTGGTGGGCCAGCCGCGTGTTTTGGCGGCGCACCCGCTGCATGCCCGGTTGCAATCAAGTACCCGCTGCCAGATTGTTGCTGCCAGCGAGGTCGTTACCATGGATGATCCGCTGGAAATTGCGCTGCGTCGCAAGAAGGATTCATCCATGCGGGTGGCAATCAACCAGGTCAAGGACGGTGCTGCCCAGGCAGCCGTCTCGGCCGGGAATACTGCGGCCCTGATGGCTATTGCCCGTTATGTGCTCAAGACCATGAATGGCATAGACAGGCCGGCCATTGCCGGGCAAATCCCGAATGTGATGGGCACAGCGACCACAGTCCTCGATATGGGCGCCAATGTGGACTGCTCGGCAGAGCATCTGCTGCAGTTCGCGGTGATTGGCTCCGCGCTGGTGTCGGTGCTCAGTGGTGACAACAACCCGTCGGTCGGATTGCTCAATATAGGAGAAGAGGCCATTAAGGGCAATGAAGTCATAAAAAAAGCCGGTGAACTACTGCGATCAGCTTCCAATTCCGGTGATCTCAATTTTTATGGAAATGTTGAAGGCAATGACATTTTCAAGGGGACTGTTGATATTGTGGTTTGTGACGGCTTTGTTGGTAATGTGGCGCTGAAGACCAGTGAAGGCCTGGCTTCAATGATCAGCGAGTTCCTAAGGCGAGAATTTTCGCGCAATATTTTCACAAAAATTGCGGCCATCATCGCCTATCCGATCTTATCTGCGCTCAAGAAGCGTGTTGATCACCGACGCTACAATGGCGCCGCATTGCTGGGTCTGCGTGGCCTGGTGTTCAAGAGTCATGGTTCGGCTGACGCCTTTGCTTTTGAAAGGGCGTTGATTCGGGCTTATGATGCGGCTCGGAACAATTTACTTGAGAGAGTTCGCGAACGCATAGCCCATGCTGCGCCTTTGCTGGTTGCGGCGCACGTGGCACCGTTAGCCGATGTGGCGCCCGTGCTCTCCTCCATGGCAGTTGACTCGCCGGTTTCAACACCGGCACATTAACCAACCAGCACATTCATCCATGACTCGTTATTCTCGCATTACCGGCACCGGCAGCTACTTGCCGCCAAACCGATTGACCAATGCCCAACTGGTTGCCGAACTTGCAACCAAAGGCGTTGAAACCTCTGACGAATGGATTGTGGAGCGCACCGGGATTCGGGCGCGCCACTTCGCCGCGCCCGACGTTTCCAGCAGCGACCTCGCAACCCAGGCTGCCCGAAGCGCGATGCAGGCTGCGGGTGTGCAGGCCTCAGATATTGATCTGATCATTGTTGCTACGTCCACGCCTGACATGGTGTTTCCATCCGTGGCGTGCATTGTGCAGAACAAGCTTGGAATTGCAGGTTGCCCTGCCTTTGATGTCCAGGCGGTTTGCTGTGGATTTATCTATGCGCTGACCGTTGCCGATGCCATGATCAAATCGGGTCTGGCGAGCAAAGCGCTGGTGATCGGGGCGGAAGTGTTTTCACGCATTCTGGACTTTTCAGACCGGACGACCTGCGTTCTGTTTGGCGATGGCGCGGGTGCCGTGGTGTTAGAGGCCTCTGCCACACCCGGCATCCTCGCCAGCGACTTGCACGCCGATGGGGCGCATGTCGGCATTTTGTGTGTTCCAGGGCACGTATCTGGCGGTCAGGCATTGGGTAGCCCTCTCCTGAGAATGGATGGGCCGGCTGTGTTCAAGCTGGCCGTTGGCATGCTCGAAGGCACGGCCCGCGCGGCGCTGGCCAAGGCAAATTTGACTGAAGCGGACATCGACTGGATGATTCCGCATCAGGCCAATATCCGCATCATGCAGAGCACGACCAGAAAGTTGAAGATGCCAATGGAGAAGATGATTGTCACGGTTGACCAGCATGGCAACACTTCAGCGGCATCAATCCCACTGGCGCTTGATGTGTCGGTGCGCAGCGGCAAGGTGAAAGAAGGCGATACCCTCATGCTGGAAGCCGTCGGCGGAGGCTTCACGTGGGGCGCGGTGCTCCTCAACTACTGAGATGAGTTCACCGGTTCGACTGACCAGATCAGCGAGACTCCTGACGCGGTTCAATCAGACCAAGGCGTGACATGCCGTTTGCGTGTTGTCTCAAGTTCAGCGATGAGCCGCTTCGGAGCTTCAAGCGTGTGACAAAAGGAGTCGGGATTTGAAATCGTTCGCTTTCGTTTTTCCTGGGCAGGGCTCGCAGTCGGTCGGCATGCTGGATGCATGGGGCGACCACCCGGTCGTCAGGCAAACGCTGGTGGAAGCCTCTGATGCGCTTGGTCAGGATGTCGGCCGGTTAATCAGGGAGGGCCCCAAAGAAGCGCTGGCCTTGACGACCAACACCCAGCCAGTGATGTTGGTCGCGGGCGTTGCGGCCTATCGGGTCTGGACGGCTGAAACGGACGCTACGCCGGTCGTGATGGCCGGTCATTCCCTGGGTGAGTATTCAGCGCTGGTTGCTTCTGGCGTGCTCACTCTGGCGCAAGCTGCGCCACTGGTGCGCTTTCGCGCGCAGGCCATGCAGGACGCTGTTCCTGTGGGGGTTGGCGCGATGGCAGCAATCCTCGGGATGGAAGCGGCAAAGGTCATTTTTGGGTGCGCTGAGGCAGTGCGAACGTTCGGACCCGGTACGGCTGAAGTGGTTGAAGCTGTTAATTTTAATGACCCCATGCAGACGGTCATTGCGGGAAGCAAGACTGCGGTGGACAAAGCCTGTCAGGTGCTCAAGGCCAACGGTGCCAAACGCGCCCTGCTTTTGCCTGTGTCAGCACCCTTTCATTCCAGCTTGATGAAACCGGCGGCCGAGAAGCTCAAGGAAAAACTGGCTGACACTCATTTTGCAGCCCCTAAAATCCCCGTTATCAACAATATCCGGGTAGCTATCGAGACGGATGCCGATCGCATTCGGTCTGCGCTTTACGAGCAGGCGTTTGGACCGGTACGCTGGGTTGAATGCGTTCAGGCTGTCAAGGCGCGGGGAGTGGCCATCGTTGTCGAATGCGGGCCTGGCAAGGTGCTGGCCGGCCTGGTCAAGAGGATTGATCCGGAATTGACGGGTGCGCCCCTGTTCGATCCAGCCTCACTGGCTGAAGTGAAGGAGATGCTGGCATGAGCGAAGTCAAGTTTGAAGGTCAGGTCGCCCTTGTCACCGGTGCGTCACGCGGCATCGGTGCCGCCATCGCGCTCGAACTGGCCCAAAAAGGCCTGAAGGTGATTGGCACGGCGACAAGTGATGGGGGGGCTGAAAAAATCAGCCAGGTCCTCGGCGCGTTTACGGGCTGTGCAGGCAGGAAACTGAATGTGAATGATGCGGCAGCCGCCGAATTGCTGATAGATGGCATTGTCAAGGAACATGGCGGTTTGCAGGTTCTTGTGAACAATGCCGGCATTACACGCGACATGCTGGCGATGCGTCTGAAGGATGATGACTGGGATGCGGTAATCGACACCAATCTTAAAGCGGTGTTTCGCATGAGCCGCGCGGTGATGCGCACCATGATGAAGCAGCGTTATGGTCGCATCATAAACATCACCTCGGTGGTGGGTGCGTCAGGCAATGCGGGCCAGTCCAATTACGCAGCAGCCAAGGCTGGTGTGGCCGGCATGACGCGCTCGCTGGCGCGCGAGTTGGGCGCACGCAATATCACGGTCAATTGCGTGGCACCCGGCTTTATTGAGACTGACATGACTGCGGGCTTGCCCGAAGAGCAGCAAAAAACGCTTCTGAGCCAAATTCCATTGGGCCATCTTGGCAAACCCCAGGATATCGCGCACGCCGTGGCTTTTGTCGCCAGTCCACAAGCCGCTTACATCACAGGCCAGGAAATTCATGTCAATGGCGGCATGTATATGTAGGATTTACAGCAGGCCGCCTTGTCCGTTTCGTGACGTGATTGACTGAGGTGGTAAAACGCAAAAAATCGACGCCGGTTTTATCCGTCCGGCCCGGCCCTTAGGGAAACGACTCTAACGCGGTAAAATCACGGATTAATTTACAACCCTCAGAGGGAACTATGAGCGATATCGAAGCACGTGTTAAGAAAATCATTGCCGAGCAACTTGGCGTGGAAGAAAGTCAAGTCACCAGTGAAAAGGCTTTTGTGGCTGATTTGGGCGCTGACTCGCTTGACACCGTAGAACTGGTGATGGCTCTGGAAGACGAGTTTGGCATCGAGATTCCCGACGAAGATGCCGAGAAAATCACCACCGTCCAAAACGCCGTTGACTACGCGAACGCTCATCAAAAAGCCTGAGTCTCAAAGCCTTTTCGGCTTTTCCCGCTTTTGCCTTTGCCCACACCAAACCTGAAAAATCGTTTGCGGTCTTTTCAGGTTCTTTTCAGGACTACTGAATGAGTCGTCGTCGTGTCGTCGTGACAGGTCTGGGTTGTGTCAGCCCGGTAGGCAATACCGTGGCCGACTCCTGGGCCAACTTGTTGGCCGGAACGCCCGGGATTGACCGGATTACGCGATTTGATGCAAGCAATCTTGCCTGTCAATTTGCCGGTGAGGTCAAGGGTTTCGATATTGCCGAATACATTCCAGAAAAGGAAGCCCGGCATATGGACCGCTTCATTCACCTCGGGCTGGCTGCGGCGTGCCAGGCCGTGGTTGACAGTGGCCTGCCTACGGGCGAAGCGCTCAATGACGACCTGGCCACGCGCATTGGTTGCAATATTGGTTCGGGTATTGGTGGGTTGCCGCTGATTGAGCAGATGCATTCCGAACTGGTGAGTCGCGGCCCGCGCCGGATTTCCCCGTTTTTTGTTCCTGCGTCAATCATCAACATGATTTCCGGGCATGTGTCGATCAAATTCGGCTTCAAGGGCCCCAGCATTGCGGTTGTGACGGCTTGCACCACAGGACTGCATGCCATCGGCCTATCGGCGCGCATGATTGAGTATGGGGACTGCGACGTCATGGTTGCTGGTGGATCTGAAGCGACCGTCTCGCCGTTGGGTGTTGGCGGCTTTGCAGCGGCCCGCGCACTCTCGACCCGCAACGAAGATCCGAAAACTGCGTCGCGCCCCTGGGACAAGGACCGAGACGGGTTCGTGCTGGGTGAAGGCAGTGGGGTTGTGGTCCTGGAAGAATACGAGCATGCAAAAGCGCGGGGCGCCAAAATTTACGCCGAAGTTATCGGGTTTGGCATGAGTGCTGACGCGCATCACATTACCGCGCCTGACATCGACGGTCCCCGTCGTTCCATGGTCATGGCGTTGAACAATGCTGGCATCAATGCGGATCAGGTTCAGTACCTCAATGCCCATGGCACGTCCACGCAGTTGGGCGACCTGAGTGAAACAAAGGCCATCAAGGCGGCATTCGGCAGTCATGCCAGCAATCTGGTGGTCAGCTCGACCAAGTCCATGACGGGTCACTTGCTGGGCGGCGCCGGTGGCATTGAGTCGGTGTTTACCGTGCTCGCATTGCGACATCAGAAAATCCCCCCAACGATCAATATTTTCAATCAAGACCCGGAGTGCGATCTGGATTACTGCGCCAACACGGCGCGTGATGCCCGGATCGAGATTGCCGTCAAGAATAATTTTGGATTCGGTGGAACCAACGGCACGCTGGTATTCAAGCGAGTTTGACGCCGCTTGAATTCGCCCTTTCGAGCGCGCATCGCACGGCCGACTGCCTTGACCACACACCATGCCCCGCCGGTCGTCTTCCCATTGGGGCGCTCTCGCTTTCTTGGATGGCTATTGCTGGTGCTATGGCTTTCCGGTTTATTGATGGTGCTGCTTTCCTCTTATGTCACCCGGCGAATCGATGGGTGGATGATTTTTGCATTTGCAGTCGCACTGGGCGCTGGCCTGGCGGTGCGTGCCGGCTGGAATAACGCCGCTACGGGCCAACTGATCTGGGATGGGAAAGTCTGGCGCTGGGAGAGTGTGAGTTACCAGACCGGAATAGCCGAATACGAACTTTCGCTGATTGCCGATTTCCAGCACATGATGCTGCTCCGGCTCCAGAACCAGGCCCACGCCAGGTTGTGGTTGTGGGTGGAGCGAAAAGCAGCTGCAGAGCGCTGGCTGGACCTGCGCCGGGCGGTTTATTCACCACGCAAGTCACCTGCAGTATCGCACCACACTGCCTTGCTGCGGGAAGTGCCGGTGCTGACTGTGGCAGTATCGGACTCCATGAACCCTGTTGATCTTCCGCGAATCAAGCCATGAGCGCCGACGTTTCCCCGTTGCAAGCCGGGACGGCTACGGACAGCGATGCCATGCTGGTGGAGCGCACGATCGCGGGAGATCAAAAGGCGTTTGAACTTCTGGTTATCAAATACCAGCGGCGTATTCAACGCCTGATCGGGCGCATGGTCCGCGACGTGGATCTGGTGGAAGACATTGCCCAGGAGACCTTTATTCGAGCCTACCGGGCTTTGGCGCAGTTCAGAGGCGAGGCTCAGTTCTATACCTGGCTGTACCGAATTGCGGTCAATACCGCCAAAAAGGCCCTGATGGACCTCAAGCGGAACCCCACTGTTTCAGAAAATTCCTTCAAATCCGGGGATGACGATGAAACTTCCCCGCTGGAAAACGAACTAATCAGTTCGGAAACACCCGATGCCGTGTTGGCTGGCAAGGAAATAGCGGAAATGGTGAATGCGGCTTTGGAGTCTCTTCCGCAAGAGCTTCGCCAAGCCATTACCTTGCGCGAAATTGAAGGGCTGAGCTATGAAGAGATATCGGAAGCCATGAATTGCCCCATTGGGACTGTGAGGTCCCGTATTTTCAGGGCACGCGAAGCGATTTCGGAGAAGGTCAGGCCCATGCTGGAAAACCAGTCAGGCAAACGCTGGTAAGAAACTGGCATCCAAGAGTTATCCGTGAAGCAGCATTAAGTGAGTCAAAGAAGTTTTTCAATTATCCAAAATTCGGTGGGCCATTGCCCATCAACGTCATGAAATCGTCCATCCAAACCAAAGAACTCCTGTCTGCCCTGGCCGATGGTCAATTAGGGGGCGAGGATTTTGCCACCGCCCTCAAGACTTGTGTCGAAGAGCAATCTGCGCAATCCGCATTGACCAGCTGGAACACTTATCACCTGATTGGTGAAGTCATGCGGTCTCCTGCGCCCGTCGTGCACGCTACCGATATGGCGTTTGTGAGCCGGCTCAATCAGCGCCTTGCGCAAGAACCCCTGGTCAGGGTCATGCCCCGATCTTTGGGCCTGGAGTCGGGGGTCAGTGACTTGAACCACCACCGCAGCACGGCATCCAATCAGGGAATGTTTCGCTGGAAGCTGGTGGCTGGCCTGGCCTCACTGGCTGCTGTTTCCGCGATTGCGTGGAATGCATCGGGCCTGCAGACACCCGAATCGCCAGCGCAACTTGCGCAGCAGTCATCCGAACCGCGTCAAGTGCTCATGCCTTCACCACAAGGCCCAGTGGTGCGCGATGCCAGGCTTGAGGAACTCCTGGCCGCGCACAAGCAGTTGGCTGGCACATCTGTCTTGCAGGAACCCTCAGGCTTTTTGCGGCGCGCTACTTTTGAAGCATCGCAGACTGTGAGACGCTGAGTGAGTCTTAGGTTACAGCGAATCCCTCGCGAATCCATGTATTACAGGATTTTTCGCAATTTAACCGTTACAGGTTGGGCGTTGCTAGCTATGAATTATGTAGCCGCTCAAGTGTCTCTGCCGGTCAGGATCCCTGCCCTTCCGAGCGCGGCGGCTACCACGGGCGAATCCGCGAGCATCGATGACTGGTTGATGCGAATGCACGAGGCTTCCCGAAAACGCGCCTATATTGGAACTTTTGTCGTTTCGACCGGAGGAACCCTCTCAAGCGCAAAGATCTGGAATGTCTGCGAAGGCAACCAGCAGATGGAACGCATTGAGACGCTCACAGGTTCGCCGCGATCCATTTTTCGGCACAATGAGCAAGTTGTGATTTTCATGCCGGACCAGAAGCTTGCTCGCAGCGAAACGCGGGAGTCACTTGGCATTTTCAAGAAGGTGCTGCAGCCCACCAATAGCCACATTGCCGACTTTTACCAGCTCCGGCACAGTGGTGTTGAGCGGGTTGCTGGCGTTGAGGCCAGCATCATTGAACTTGTTCCCAGGGACAATTTGCGTTTTGGCTACCGTGTCTGGACCGAACAGAGAACCGCTCTGGTGGTGAAGCTGCAGACGCTGGACACTGACGGCAAGATTCTTGAGCAGGCCGCGTTTTCTGAGTTACAGCTTGATGCCCCGGTCAAGATGAACAAACTGATGCAGATGATGGGCAACGTAAAGGGCTACCGTGTTGAAAAGCCTGTCCTGGTGAAGACCAATGCAAGCGCCGAAGGCTGGATATTGAAGGCACCTGTGGCCGGATTCGAGCCCGTGAGGTGCTACAAGCGTCCGACCAGTCCCGCTGCAGAGACGGTCGGCAACGATCCGATGCAGTGGATTTTTTCCGACGGACTTGCCTCAGTCTCCATTTTTGTGGAGCCCTTTGACCGGCAGCGCCATGGCGAGGAATCCAGTCTCTCGCTGGGCGCCACTCAGACAATGACCAAGCAGCTCAATACACACTGGATAACCGTGATGGGCGAAGTTCCGATGGCAACCTTGCAACTCTTCGCGGGTCGGCTGGAACGCAAACAGCCATGAGCGGCTGCTCCGCAGGAAACCGTCACGGGAGTGTGCTGTGGGGTGGATTGGATTGGATTGGATCTTCTGCCTCTGCCACCATTAACACCCAAGTTTTTTGACAACGAATCACTCACCTGATTAGCAACATTTATGACAAGGATGAAGATGCTTGAATTGAACTGGAAAACACTGCGGTCTTGGCTGAGCGCGGGTCTGCTGGCAGTCGTTACGGCCACCGCCCTGCTGCCTGTCAAACCGGTGTGGGCGCAGATCCGTGCGCTGCCCGATTTCACCGATCTGGTGGAGCAGGTGGGGCCCTCGGTGGTCAATATCCGCACGATTGAGAAAGTCAAGGCCTCGGCTGCCGGTAGCGTTGATGAGCAGATGCTCGAGTTCTTTCGGCGGTTTGGCATACCAGTGCCGCCCAACGTCCCTCGCGCCCCACGGCCTGACCGCAACCAGCCTCAGCCGGATGAAGAGCAGCCGCGTGGCGTGGCTTCCGGGTTTATCCTCACGGCGGATGGTTTTGTCATGACTAACGCCCATGTGGTCGCGGGCGCTGATGAAGTACTCGTCACACTGACGGACAAGCGTGAATTCAAGGCCAAGATCATAGGGGCAGACAAGCGCAGTGACGTTGCGGTGGTAAAAATTGAAGCGACCGGATTGCCAGCGGTGAAAATCGGCGACATCAATCGGCTGAAAGTTGGCGAGTGGGTGATGGCAATCGGCTCGCCGTTCGGCCTTGAAAATAGCGTGACGGCGGGAATTGTGAGCGCCAAGCAGCGCGATACCGGCGACTATCTGCCCTTTATCCAGACCGATGTGGCCATCAATCCCGGCAACTCGGGCGGGCCCCTGATCAACATGCGCGGAGAGGTCGTCGGCATCAATAGTCAAATCTATTCGCGCTCTGGCGGCTCTCAGGGAATTTCCTTTTCCATTCCCATCGATGAGGCGACACGCGTGTCAGACCAGTTGCGCAGCAGTGGCAAGGTCACGCGCGGGCGCATCGGTGTGCAGATTGACCGGGTGTCCAAGGAAGTGGCCGAGTCAATCGGTTTGGGAAGATCCCCCCATGGGGCGCTGGTAAGAGGTGTTGAAAACGGTGCGCCTGCGGAAAAAGCCGGCATCGAGGCCGGTGACATCATCATCAAGTTTGATGGCAAGGCCATTGATAAAGCCAGCGACCTTCCGCGCATGGTCGGCAATGTGAAGCCTGGCACCAAAGCTGTGGTCACCGTGTTCCGGCGCGGGGCCACCAAAGATCTGCCGGTCATCATTGCCGAACTGGAGCCGGAAAAACCAGTTCGCGTTGCTGCGGGAGCAGAACCAAAGGCCCCGGTGGGGGGTCCGGCGCAAGCGTTGGGCTTGGCGGTTAGCGACTTGTCTGACGCGCAAAAGAAAGAGCTCAAGATCAAGAGCGGCGTGAGAGTTGACAGCGCTGAAGGAGCGGCCGCCAGTGCCGGGCTTCGTGAAAACGATGTGATCGTTGCCATCGCAAACTCCGAAATCAGGAGCGTCAAGGAGTTCGAAGCGACGCTGGCAAAAATTGACAAATCCAAGGCCGTCAACGTGTTGTTCCGGCGCGGTGAGTGGGCGCAGTACGCACTGATTCGGCCGGCCCGCTGATTGTTCGCTTCTAAAGGGGCGGTTTCCCGGATCGGTGGCGGTACGCCGCAAGTCCTCCGGGAGCCCCTTTTCCTTATGGGAAACTGGGTTTTTTCTAGACCGGATACCATTTTTGAACCCGCCGAAAAATATATATTTTGATTAAGAACTGCTTATGGGATTGTGAGTGCCCACTCACAAAAATGGGCAGACTGACGGATTTGGTTAGAATAGGACAAGTTTTTTTGTATGTTTCAGATATATAAGAACGACATAGTTTTGGAATTCAACTTGAATCCAACGGATTTCTGAGTGATCCACAGATCACCCACAAGTTGTCCATAAGCAAGAATATAAAATTGTGAACAAGTTGTTGATAAGTATTCTGTTGCCGGCTTGCAACGAGAAAAATATGACCATATTGGGGCTATTCGCTGCTGGCTTTTTGCCTACAATGAAGTTCCAACTATCGCAGTTGCCATAGATTGTTGGTTCAGGGCGCGTCACTAATTGACGCGCCCTTTTTTATGGCCCCTTGCGGATGAGCTGCAATCTCTTCGCAATACAAACAAGCACTTAGGCGTTCTCGTTGATGAATCACATCAGAAATTTCTCAATCATTGCGCACATTGATCATGGCAAATCCACACTCGCTGATCGCATCATTCAGCGCTGTGGTGGCCTGCAGGATCGACAGATGAGTGAGCAGGTGCTCGATTCGATGGATCTTGAAAAAGAGCGTGGGATAACCATCAAGGCGCAGACCGCTGCGCTCAATTACAAGGCGCGCGATGGTCAGGTTTACAACCTGAACTTGATAGACACACCGGGCCATGTTGACTTTTCTTACGAAGTGAGCCGCTCGCTGTCCGCCTGCGAAGGCGCCTTGCTCGTCGTTGATGCGAGCCAGGGTGTGGAAGCGCAGACCGTGGCCAACTGCTACACCGCGCTTGAACTCGGCGTTGAGGTGGTGCCGGTGCTCAATAAGATGGATTTGCCGCAGGCTGACCCGGACAATGCGAAGCAGGAAATAGAAGAAGTGATTGGCATCGACGCGGGCGACGCGATTCCCTGCAGCGCCAAGACCGGCATGGGGATCGATGAGATTCTTGAGGCGGTGATCGCCCGGATACCGCCGCCCCGGGGCAATCCCGACGGACCGCTGCGCGCGATGATTGTTGACAGCTGGTATGACGCCTATGTTGGCGTGGTCATGCTGGTGCGGGTCGTGGACGGACGCCTCGCCAAGGGAGACCGAATCAAACTGATGGCCAGCGAGGCAACGTATAACGCCGATCAGTTGGGTGTATTTACCCCGCATGCCGAACCGCGCCAATCACTCGAGGCCGGCGAGGTAGGCTTTGTCATCGCAGGGATCAAGGAACTCCAGGCGGCGCGCGTCGGGGATACCCTGACCATGGTCAAGCCGGGCACGGGTGGTGCAGCCTTTACGGCAACCGAGCCACTTCCTGGCTTCAAGGAAATCCAGCCGCAGGTTTTTGCCGGACTGTACCCAACCGAGGCCAGCGAGTACGACTCCCTGCGCGATGCGCTGGAAAAGCTCAAGCTCAACGATGCGTCGCTGCACTATGAGCCCGAGGTGAGCGAGGCTCTCGGTTTCGGTTTTCGCTGCGGCTTTCTGGGCCTGCTTCACATGGAGATTGTCCAGCAACGGCTGGAGCGGGAGTTTGATCAGGACCTGATTACCACCGCGCCCAGTGTGGTGTACGAAGTGCTCAAGGCCGACGGTGAGATCATCAGGGTTGAAAACCCGTCGAAAATTCCGGATGCCGGAAGAGTCAGTGAGATTCGGGAACCGATAGTGACGGTGCATCTGTACATGCCGCAAGACTATGTGGGAGCCGTCATGACGCTGGCCAACCTCAAGCGCGGTGTTCAGCAGAACATGGCCTACCACGGCAAGCAGGTCATGCTCACCTATGAGATGCCATTGGGCGAGATCGTTCTTGATTTCTTTGACAAGCTTAAATCCGTATCGCGTGGCTACGCTTCGATGGACTACGCGTTCAAGGAGTTTCGCGCGTCGGACGTGGTGAAGGTCGACATCTTGCTCAATGGCGAGAAAGTGGACGCACTGTCCATCATCGTTCACCGCAGCCAGTCGGCTTTTCGCGGACGGGCCGTGGTGGCCAAAATGCGCGAGATCATTTCCAGGCAGCAATTTGACGTTGCAATTCAGGCGGCCATTGGGGCCAACATTATTGCCCGTGAGACAATCAAGGCCCTGCGAAAAAACGTGATTGCCAAATGCTACGGTGGCGACGTCTCGCGCAAACGCAAGCTACTTGAAAAACAAAAAGCGGGTAAAAAACGAATGAAACAAATCGGTTCGGTGGAAGTGCCCCAAGAGGCCTTTCTGGCCATATTGCAGGTTGAAGAATAATGCTTGGAGCAATGAGTTCAGTTACAGCGGCGGTGCTGGCGGCATTTTTCGGCTATGGGGTTGCCTGGTATTTTGGTGCCGTCGAGGGTAACTTTGCGTTGCTGCTGTTCCTGGCAACGATCGTCACGGGCGTTTACTGGCTGGCTGAGCGGTTTTACTTTTTGCCGCAACGTCGCCATGCGGTCGCAGCACTTGAAGAAAGTACCCTCAAGCGCCGGGCGGAGTTGGCCAAAATGGGCATCAATCAGGTTGACGACAACACCAGCGAGGCCAAATCCAGACTCATCATGCAGCCGTGGTGGCTGGACTGGACCGCCGGTTTATTCCCGGTGATCGTAGTGGTTTTTTTGCTGCGTTCATTCCTGTTCGAGCCTTTCAAGATTCCGTCGGGCTCCATGATCCCGACCCTGCTCATCAATGATCTGATTCTGGTCAACAAATTCCACTATGGCGTGCGCCTGCCCGTTATCAACACCAAGGTGTTTGACAATCACAATCCCGAGCGTGGCGATGTGATGGTGTTCCGCTATCCGCCCAAGCCGAGCCTGGACTACATCAAGCGCGTTGTGGGCGTACCCGGCGATGAGGTGGCTTATCTCAACAAGAGTCTCACGATCAATGGCAAACCGGTTTCCAAGGCCCCCTTGCCGGATTTTTTCGATGAGGATTCGATGCGCTACGCCAAGCAGTTTGAGGAGGCGCTCGGTGGCAGGAATCATCGCCTGCTCAACGACGACGACCGCCCGGCGTTCATTCAAGGTGCCAGCGACTTCCAGTTCAGGCAAAATTGCCGCTACAGTAGCGAGGGTGTGATTTGCAAGGTGCCTGAGGGGCACTACTTCATGATGGGCGACAACCGGGACAACTCACTGGATTCGCGTTACTGGGGCTTTGTGCCAGAGAAAAACATCGTGGGCAAGGCCTTTTTCGTCTGGATGAATTTCGGCAACCTCAAGCGCATTGGTTCTTTCGACTGATTTCACCTTGGGTTGGCTGCCCGGGGTCGGCTTTTTGACCCTGGAAGCTTTCACTTTTCAGTTAGAGCAGGAGAAAAAATGAAACATGAGCAACGCGGCATTTCCTTCATTGGCCTGCTGTTTGTCGGCATTGTTGTAGCGTCCGTTGCCATCCTGACCGCCCAGGTGGTTCCGACGCTCGTTGAACTGCAGGCGATCACCAAGGCGGCCAATAAGGCTGCCGCGGAGGGCAGTACGGTCATTGAAATAAGGACCATTTTCAACAATGCCGCGACGATTGATGACATCACGTCGATTGCCAGCAAGGACCTGGAAATCACCAAAGAGGGCGACAAGACCGTGGTGTCGTTTGCTTACAACCGGGAGATTCACATGTTCGGCCCGGCCTATCTGCTGCTCAAGTACAACGGCCGATCCAGGTAAGTGCGAGCCAGTGCTGCTTCAAGTTCGGACCTGCTGGCGCTGCAAGAGCGCCTGCAGCATGAGTTTTCCAATCCGAAACTGCTGGCGCTCGCGCTGACCCATCGCAGTTTTTCGGCCAATCACAACGAGCGGATTGAGTTTTTGGGAGATTCCGTGCTCAATCTGGCGGTGGCGGGGCTGCTGTATGAGCAACTCAGCGAATTGCCGGAAGGCGATTTGTCGCGTGTGCGCGCCAACCTTGTCAAGCAGGACACCCTGCACCAGCTCGCTGTGGTGTTGGGTTTGCCGGGAATGCTGCGGCTGGGTGAAGGCGAAGCCAGGTCGGGAGGGCACAAGCGCCCGTCCATCCTGGCCGATGCCCTGGAAGCCGTGATTGGCGCGGTTTATCTGGATGCCGGCTTCGACACGGCCGCCGCTCTGGTGCGCCGCCTGTTCAAGGACGTGGAAATCAACCCCCACATGCAGGCCATTGGCAAAGATCCAAAGACTCAATTGCAGGAGTGGTTGCAAGGGCGCAAAATGAAGCTTCCCATTTACCGGGTAGTGGGCACCATGGGTGCCGCGCACCAGCAGACTTTTGATGTGGAATGCGAAATCACCGAATACGGCCGGGCCGAACGCGGCATTGGTGGTTCGCGCCGGGCCGGTGAGCAGGCCGCCGCAGCCGCAATGCTGATGTTTGTCAAAACACTGGATTCCTGACCCAGTGCGACAGACGCTCTCACCCAACATGATCAACACAGACTATGAGCACAGGTAAAAAAGAGCCGGGCAAGCCCATCAAAATGGCAGAGCCAGCTGAGGCATACATGCCGCCGGCGCGCCCCGATGGGCGCGGGCAGGGTGCCGATGAGATCAGTGCCATGCTGGCCCAGGCAACGCAGTCGCGCGGAGCCGCCGTACCTTCACGCAACGCCCCCCCAGTGGCCGACGTTCCAGCCCCAGGTGATCAGCGATGCGGCCTGATTGCCATCGTCGGCAAGCCCAATGTGGGCAAGTCCACCTTGCTCAACGCGCTGGTCGGCCAAAAAATCAGCATCACGTCGCGCAAGGCGCAGACCACGCGTCACCGCATCACAGGCATGCGCACGGTCGGCGCAACACAGTTTGTGTTTGTCGATACGCCAGGCTTTCAGACCCGGCATGGCAACGCCCTGAACCGTTCGCTGAACCGCACGGTGGTGGGTGCCGTGAACGACGTGGACCTGATTATTTTTGTTGTGGAAGCCGGCCAGTTCAATCTGGCCGATGCCAAGGTGCTGTCCCTGCTGCCTGAAAAAACGCCCGCCATTTTGCTTGCGAACAAGTTTGACCTGATTCATCGGCGCGCGGAAATCGCGCCCTGGCTCCGGGCCATGCAGGAGCGGCACAACTTTGCCGAGTTTGTGCCGATGTCGGCAAATAACGCCAAAGACGTTGAGCGCCTGTTCGGAATTTGCGAGAAATACCTTCCGCTGCAGCCCTGGATGTATGGCGCCGACGAGCTGACTGACCGCAGCGACCGTTTCATGGCCGCCGAGATTATTCGGGAAAAGCTGTTTCGCCTCACTGGTGACGAGCTGCCCTACACTTCAACTGTGTTGATTGACCAGTACGAGGAAGAGGGAAACCTGCGCCGGATTGCCGCCACCATCGTGGTTGAACGCGACGGTCACAAGGGCATGATCATTGGAGAGAAGGGCGAAAAGCTCAAGCGTATCGGCACTGAAGCGCGGCACGAACTCGAAGCGCTGACCGGCGGCAAAGTGTTCCTGGAGATCTGGGTCAAGGTCCGCTCGGGCTGGGCTGACGACGAGGCGCGCGTCAAGACCTTCGGCTATGAGTGA
>CAYJMW010000017.1:0-58890 GCA_964371235.1 uncultured Polaromonas sp. | reverse complement strand
CGCGCGGATTTGCAACGCCGCCATGGCGCAAAAGACGCGTTTTTATGTTCCAGATGGCGTGCAACACTGTACTAGTCTCCAGCCTGGCGGCGGTGCGCATCACTGCAATAGACTCCTTTGTGGCCAATCAGCGCCTCGGACCGGGGCAGATGGACCTGGCAGACAGCGCAGGCCACCATTTCAGTGACCTCCGACTTCGTGGCGGCAGGTCGGGGGCGGGCGCTTTGGGCGTCTTTTCTATCGGCCTCGCGAGTGCGGTGCCAGAGCCATAAAACAATTAGTACGATGACCGAGATCAGGACGTATTTCATACGCGCCTCAGGATGACTTCAAGGACAAAACTCGAACCGGCATAGCCGAGCAGCAACAGGCCTGATCCCAGGTACAGCACCCGAATGGCTTTTCGGCCACGCCAGCCGAGTCGGGCGCGCCCGGCCAGCAAACCGGCGAAGATGAACCACGCCAGCACCGAGAACACTGTTTTATGGTTCCACTTCCAGGCCAGCCCCGGCCCATAAAGTGTTTCGGCAAACAGCCAGCCCACCAGCAGGGTTGCAGACAGCAGCACAAACCCGGCCTGCACAAAGCGGAATGTGAGGCGCTCCAGGGTCAGCAGCGGCACGCCGGGATCGGTTTGCGCGGCCAGGCGGATGGCGCGTTCAGAGCGGTTCATCAACCAGCCATGCACCACCGCGGCGGCAAATAGCCCGTAGGAGGCAATGCCCAAAGCCCAGTGCAGTGGCAGCCAGGGCGACGCTATTACGGGGTAGCTGGTGCCAGGAAAGACAAGCGACACGATGACAGCGGCGCTTCCCAGTCCGGCCAGCGCCCAATGCGCCTGCAACTGAGGAAACAGGCGGCTTTCAACGGCGTAAACGGTCAGCATCAGCCAGACCGTCATGGACAGCGCGGGTGCAAAACCAAAACGGGGTGGCTGGCCCAGCAGTCCTGCGGTCAGGGCCAGCGCATGCAGCAGCCAGGCCGCCAGTACGAGGCCGCGCAGGCCGACAGGAGGCAAGTGGCGCGAGGCCAGCGCCAGCACGGCATAGGCGGCGGCGGCGCCTGCCGCTGCGGCAACACCCCACCAGGCACTCGAAGCTAAAATCATGGGCAGAGTTTAGCGCCTGGTCGGGGCTTTAATGACCTTTTTGCCCGCCTGGCCTCTCCCGCCCTTGCCTTTTCCCCCTTACCGGACATCACTGATGGCTTCAGCCCTTACCGACAAGTTATCCCGTCTCGTCAAGGAAATGCGCGGTCAGGCCCGCATCACCGAATCGAATGTGCAGGACATGCTGCGCGAGGTGCGCATGGCGCTGCTTGAAGCCGACGTGGCGCTGCCGGTGGTGCGCGACTTCATTGCCCGTGTGAAAGAAAAGGCGATGGGACAGGAAGTGATGGGCTCACTCTCGCCCGGCCAGGCGCTGGTCGGTATTGTGAACCGCGAACTGGCAGCGACCATGGGCGAAGGCGTCAGCGACATCAACCTGGCGGCGCAGCCGCCCGCGGTGATCCTGATGGCAGGCTTGCAAGGCGCGGGCAAAACCACCACCACCGCCAAGCTGGCCAAGCACCTGATCGAAAAACGCAGGAAGAAAGTGCTGACGGTGTCGGGCGACGTCTATCGGCCGGCGGCGATTGAGCAGCTCAAGGTGGTCACGCAGCAGGCCGGCGCCGAGTGGTTTCCGAGCGCGCCGGATCAAAAACCTGTTGATATTGCCCGCGCTGCCCTTGACTACGCGCGCAAGCATTTTTTTGACGTGCTACTGGTGGACACCGCCGGCCGCCTGGCTATTGACGAAGCGCTGATGAAGGAGATCAGGGAACTGCACGCCGTGCTCAATCCGGTCGAAACGCTGTTTGTGGTCGATGCCATGCAGGGCCAGGACGCGGTCAACACGGCCAAAGCCTTCAAGGATGCGTTGCCGCTGACCGGCATCATTTTGACCAAGACCGACGGCGACTCACGCGGTGGCGCCGCGCTGAGTGTGCGGCAAATTACCGGCGCACCGATCAAGTTCTCGGGCACCAGCGAAAAACTCGACGGCCTGGAAGTGTTTGACGCCGAGCGGCATGCGGGGCGCATCCTGGGCATGGGCGACATTGTTGCGCTGGTCGAGCAGGTGGCCGCCGGCGTTGATGTGGCTGCGGCGCAAAAGCTCGCGGCCAAGATCAGGTCGGGCGACGGTTTTGACCTGGGTGATTTCTTGAGCCAGTTGCAGCAAATGAAAAGCATGGGCGGCCTGTCCAGCCTGCTCGATAAATTGCCGACGCAAATGGCGGCCAAGGCCGGTCAGGTCGATATGAACCGGGCCGAAAAAGACATCAAGCGCAAGGAAGGCATCATCCAGAGCATGACGCCGCTGGAGCGCCGCAAGCCCGAGCTCATCAAGGCCACCCGCAAGCGCCGCATTGCGGCCGGCTCAGGCGTGCAGGTTCAGGAAGTCAACCGGCTGCTCAAGGAGTTTGAGCAAATGCAGGGCATGATGAAAAAGATGAAGGGCAGCGGCATGATGAAGATGATGAAGCGCATGGGCGGAATGAAGGGCATGCCCAAGTTCTGAAAAGGCCCTTCTTTAACAGCCAAACAAGGCTCCAACCCTTATGGAACGCTGTCAAGCAGCTATTGTATTAATAGCATCCCGGCGATCAGGCCGGCTGCGCTGCGTCTTCCTGGAGCAACACTTGCCCGCGCAAAGAGCGCTGCGAGGCTTCGGTGATGGTCACGTCAATCATCTGGCCAATCAATCGCGGCTGGCTCTTGAAATGGACCACGCGATTGCATTCGGTGCGGCCCATTAGTTCTGCCGGATCCTTGCGCGACGCGCCTTCAACCAGAATGCGCTGCAGCGTGCCCAGGCGGCTGGCGCTGATGGCGCGCACGCTGGCGTCAAGCGCGGCTTGCAGCCGCTGCAGGCGCCCCAGTTTGACGCTGTGTGGCGTGTCGTCCACCAGATTGGCGGCGGGCGTGCCGGGCCGCGGGCTGAAGATAAAGCTGAATGAAGTGTCATAACCCACGTCGTCAACGAGTTTCATCATTTTCTGGAAGTCGTCTTCGGTTTCGCCGGGAAAGCCCACGATGAAATCGCTGCTCATGGCCAGATCCGGCCGGATGGCGCGCAGCTTTCGAACGGTGCTTTTGTATTCCATCGCGGTGTAGCCGCGCTTCATCGCCATCAAAATACGGTCCGAGCCGTGCTGCACCGGCAAGTGCAAATGGCTCACCAGCTTGGGCAGTTTGCCGTAGGCATCGATCAGGCTTTGCGTGAATTCGTTGGGGTGGCTGGTGACATAGCGGATGCGTTCAATGCCCGGGATGTCGGAGACGTATTCGAGCAGGGTCGCAAAGTCGGCGATTTCGGTGGTGCCACCCATGGGGCCGCGATAGGCGTTGACGTTTTGCCCCAGCAGCGTGACTTCCTTGACGCCCTGGTCGGCCAGCCCGGCCACCTCGACCAGCACGTCGTCAAAAGGCCGCGAGACTTCTTCGCCGCGCGTGTAGGGCACCACGCAGTAACTGCAGTATTTGGAGCAGCCTTCCATGACGCTGACAAAGGCGCTGGCGCCTTCGACTCGAGCCGGTGGCAGGTGGTCGAACTTTTCAATTTCCGGAAAGCTGATGTCCACTTGTGGTTGGCCCAGACGCGCGCGTCGTTCGAGCAGTTCCGGCAGGCGGTGCAGCGTCTGCGGCCCAAACACCACATCGACATAAGGCGCGCGCTCGATGATGGCCGCTCCTTCCTGGCTGGCGACGCAGCCGCCGACGCCGATCAGCACGCCTTTTTCTTTCAGGTGCTTGACGCGGCCCAGGTCGCTGAAAACTTTTTCCTGGGCTTTTTCGCGCACCGAGCAGGTGTTGAACAGGATCAGGTCGGCTTCGTCCAGGTTCTGCGTCGGCTCGTAACCCTCGGCAGCACGCAGCACGTCGGACATCTTGTCCGAGTCGTATTCGTTCATCTGGCAGCCGAAGGTTTTGATGAAGACTTTTTTACTCATGAATCGCTACTAAATTAATAGCTTACTACGCCCGTTCTGCAAGGGCAGAAGCAGGTTTTCTTTTGAAGAAAAACAGCAACGCACGGTTGTTGGCGGGCTACTGGCCGGTTGGCATTTGCGCGTTGTCGGCAGGCGCGGCGGAAGATCCGCTGGTAAAGTTGAAAATAGTGGCGCTGTCGCCGGCCCGCTTTTGCAGGGCTTCTTCGCTGTTGAGGATCCACACCTGGTGCACCTGGCCGGTGTT
Organism: uncultured Polaromonas sp.; assembly: GCA_964371235.1. Classification (GTDB taxonomy): domain Bacteria; phylum Pseudomonadota; class Gammaproteobacteria; order Burkholderiales; family Burkholderiaceae_C; genus Polaromonas. Next base: position 54,653 of record CAYJMW010000017.1, on the reverse strand, counting down.
TCCGCGCAGGTAGTTCACCGTCAGTTTCTGGTTGACCAGCGCGCTCGGGCGCACCAGGCGGTTCTGGCTGCTGTGGATGCGCGCGCCCACCGAGAGCCGGTCGGGTTTGCCATTCATGGAAATCTCTTGCGGGCTTAGCACCACCATTTCGCCGCGCAGCGCTTTTTGGGGAAATGTTCTGACCTTGGGCTTGACCTCGCCGGTTTGGGCGGCCGCGGGCAGGCTCAAAAAGAGGCTGGTTGCTGCCAGGAGGATAAGGGTGGCCAGCGGGCGAGGTGCGCAGCGGTTCATGGTATGTGTCCAGAGGCTGTGAAAGAACAAAGCCCCAGAGGCGTCCACCCCTGAGGCTCACAAGATATTGGTGGTGGTGATAGGTGGACTTGAACCACCGACATCAGCATTATGAATGCTGCGCTCTAACCAACTGAGCTATATCACCGCAAGGCCGGTATTATAGCGATTCGCCGCGGCTTTTCTCAGCGATTCCTGAACGCGGGCTTGCGTTTGTTGACGAACGCGTCCATGCCTTCCTTCTGGTCGCTGGTCGCAAACAGCGCATGAAACAGGCGGCGTTCGAACATCACGCCATCGCTCAGCCCGCTCTCGAAGGCCCGATTGACGGATTCCTTGGCCGCCATGAGGCTGGGCTGGCTGTAGCTGCAAATCAGGAGGGCCGCGCCCAGCGCTTCGTCCATCAGCTTGTCCAGCGGAACGACGCGGCTGACCAGGCCCGCGCGCTCTGCCTCGGCGGCATCCATCATGCGGCCGGTCAGCGCCATGTCCATGGCCTTGGCCTTACCGACGGCGCGCGGCAGGCGCTGCGTGCCACCGGCGCCGGGAATAATGCCCAGCTTGATTTCCGGCTGGCCAAATCTTGCGTTGTCCGCGGCAACGATGAAGTCGCACATCATGGCCAGCTCGCAGCCGCCGCCCAGTGCAAAACCGCTGACCGCGGCAATCACCGGTTTGCGGATGCCGCGGATCTGCTCCCAATTGCGGGTAATGAAGTTGCTGTTGTACACATCGGCAAAGCCGTAGTGCGCCATGGCGCCAATGTCGGCGCCGGCGGCAAAGGCTTTTTCGCTGCCGGTGAGGATGATGCAGCCGACGCTGTCATCGGCATCAAAGGCCTTGAGCGCGCTGCCCAGTTCATCCATCAGCGCGTCATTGAGCGCATTGAGCTGCTTGGGCCGGTTCAGCGTTATAACGGCCACTTTGCGGGTGTCCGGGCCTTCGGTGCGGGTCACGATCATTTCGTAGGTCATGGGAGTCCTTTTGAATGGGTTGAGGGACGAATTGAGTTTTGCGGTGCCAGCCACGCGTCAACCAGAGCCGCGTCCTGCACCGCCAGACGCCATGTCGTGAGGTCGGGGGGCACGGTCAATTCAAGCCGCAGCAGGCGTTTGTCGCGTGACACCAGCGCCATCACTTTGTGGGCCTCGCCCGCATAGAGCTGGAAGTCGTCGAGCCGGCTCATGCGCCAGCCGCCAGCTGGCCTGGCCGCCGTCGCCCGTGCCCGGGCGGCAGGCTCCAGCCCGAGCCATTCGTCGCCGGGTGCAAAACCGGCGCGCTCCGCAGCACCGCCGCGCAGCACGGTCTTGACCAGCACGCTGCCCGGGCTCTCGCTGACGCGCAGGCCCAGCCGGTGCGCCAGTTGGGCCGGCTCCGGCAGCACCGCAACGCCGTGCTGCTCAAGCAGGGCTTTGAGCGGAAGCTCTCCCGTGCCGTGGACCCATTGGGCCAGCTCGGGCTCAAGCGAGCGCTGGCCCGCGGCCTGGAGCATCGCGGCCACATCCGCCTCGCGCAGGGGGCCGGCTTTGCAGCGCAGCCAGAGCGAACGCATCACGTCGTCAAGTGTTGCGGTTCGGATTTGACCGCGCGCGCGGCCCTCGCTGCGCAGCGTCAGGTCAAAACACAGCGCCACCAGCGCGCCCTTGGTGTAGTAGCTCACGGTGGCGTTGGGCGTGTTTTCATCGGGCCGGTAGTATTTGACCCAGGCATCAAAGCTGGCCTCGGCCACCGACTGCACCAGCCGCCCCGGTGTCTGCATGACCTGGTTGATGGTTTTGTTGAGCAGCTTCAGATAGCCCGCGTTGTCCAGCAGCCCGGCGCGGCGCAGCAGCAAGTCATCATAGTAGCTGGTGAAGCCCTCGAAGAACCACAGCAGTTCGGTGTAGTTTTCGCATTCGTAGCGGTAGCTTTCAAATTCCGCCGGACGCAAACGCTTGACGCTCCAGACGTGGAAATACTCGTGACTGATCAGGCCGCGCAGCCTGCCGTAGCCTTCCGGGGTTTTGGATTCACCCAGGCGCGGCAGGTCCTTGCGCTGGCAGATCAGCGCGGTGCAATTGCGGTGCTCCAGCCCGCCATAACCCTCGTCCACCGCGTTGAGCATGAACAGGAAATTCTTGTAGGGCGGCTTCTTGTCGCCATGCCAGAAGCGGATTTCAGTCTCGCAAATCTTCCGCACATCGGCCAGCAGCCGGTCGCCGTCGAAAGTGGCGGCGGCGCCGGCCACCACAAACCGGTGCGGCACACCGCGAGCGCGAAAGCTGCCGCTCCAGAACGCGCCCATTTCCACCGGGCAATCAACCAGTTCGTCGTAGCGGGTCGCCACATACGTGCCAAAGCCGTGCTGGTTGATTTTCCGGGCCGTCAAACTGGTGGCGACCGACCATCCGCCGACGTTTTTTGGCGCTGGCAATTCGATTGAATGCGGCGCGTTCTCCTGGCCTTGAACCTGCAGACACAGGCTGGTGCCGTTGAAAAAGCCGCGCTCGGCATCGAGCCAGGCGCTGCGCACGGAGTTGTCATGGGCCATCACCTGGTAGCTCAGCACCAGCGATTTGGCCGCTGAGCAGTCGATTCGCCAACTGCATTTGTCCAGTTGCTCAACCGGAACCGGTGTACGGGCGCCTTGGTGCGCCTGCAAGCCCTGCAGGTTTTTGGAAAACTCGCGAACCAGATAGCTGCCCGGTATCCACACCGGCAACGAGACCCGCTGCAGCGCGTCAGGCCGCGCAATGGTGAGCGTGACGCGAAACAGATGGGCGTGCACGTCGCCGATCTCGATGCGGTAGTGAATGGGGGCGGGTGTGTTTTGCAAGGACTGAACGGCGAAGTTAACCGGAACTTTTGTTGTGCTGGGCATCGTTCCGAATCGCTACCTGGCTTTGGCGGAGGTCAGCATTTTTTCGATTTCCTGGGCGCCAATGGCACCTGGAACGCGTGATCCATCGGCAAAAAACATCGTGGGTGTGCCGGTAATTTTGTGCTGCTTGCCGAAGGCCACATTGCGCTCAAGCGCTGCGCTGTTGCAGCTTGCCTTGGCAGCGGGCTGTTCGCGAATCATCCAGTTGACCCAGGCCTTGCCCTTGTCCCTGGCGCACCAGATGTTGATGGATTTATCGATCGAGTCCTGGCCCAGGATGGGATAAAGAAAAAGGTAAATCGTTACGTCGTTGACCTTGTCCAGGTCACGTTCCAGGCGCTTGCAATAGGTGCAGTTCGGGTCTTCAAACACCGCCAGCCGGCGCTTTCCATTGCCGCGTACCACGGTAAATGCATCCTTGAAAGGCAAGGCCTCAAAGTCGATGGCGCTGAGTTTTGTGATCCGCTCCTCGGTCAGGTTGCGCTTGCCCCGCGTGTCCAGCAACTGGCCCTGGAGCAGAAAGTTGCCTTCGGCATCGGTGTAAAAAATGTCGCTGCCGTTGACACGGACTTCATACAGGCCGTTCATCGGCGTGGCGCTCACTTCGTCGATTTTCGAGAAAATGGGAAGTCTTTCAGCGAGGTTTTTCCGGATCGCCGCTTCCTGCGCAAACGCCGCGCCGATGCTGCCTGCCATCAGGCACAGCACGGCAAATGTTTTCAGTAATCTCATGGTTGTTCCTGGTTCTTCAACATATCAATATCCTGCCGCCTGGCGCGCCAGCCATCGCTTGAGCAGGCTGCTGCGCGCAACGCCGTTCATGCCCCAATTGCGCAAAGCCGGCCATGGTCCGCCGGTTTGCGCAAACAGATTGTGCAGCCCATCGGTCACCGCGCCCATCGCGGCCACATCTGCCTTGCGCGCTCTTTCGTAGCGGCGCAGCAGCTTTTCATCGCCCAGTTCGCGCCAGTATTCCCGCTGCGCAATAACCCCGGCCAGGCAAGCCGCGTCGGCCAGCCCCAGGTTGAGCCCCTGCCCGGACAGCGGATGCACGGTATGCGCCGCATCGCCGGCCAACGCCCAGCCGGGCCCGACCCAATGCCCGGCGCCAGACAGCGCCAGCGGCCAGCTGGCCCGCTCGCTGGTCAATCGCAAAACGTCCACTTCCTCGCCACAGGTGGCTCGCAGCGCTGCACAAAACTCTTCCGGCGTCAGTTTTTCCAGCACACTGGCGCGCTCAAGAGAGACAGACCAGACCAGCGCCACGGAGTTCCCGGCCGGCCCCGATAAAGGCAAAAGCGCCAGGATTTCGCCACGGGCAAACCATTGGCGGGCGACGCCGCCGTGGGGCTGGCTCAATTCAAGCCGGGCAGCGACGGCTTTTTGCGGATAGGGTTTGACGCTCCAGTGCGCGCCAAATTCATCGCGGCTGGCGCTTTGGCGGCCTTCGCAGATCACGCTGAGCGCGGCGGCGGTGGGCAGCGCCACGGTGTCGATGTTCGGCTGGAAGCGAACCGCCGCCATCAATTGCTGCTCCAGCGCCGGAACATCAACAATCCAGGCCAGCGCCTCCTGCTCCACGTCCGGCGCCGAAAAGTCGATTTTGCCGCCATCGTCGCCCCAGATCCGCATTTCCTGCACCGGGGTCACAAAAGGCGCTTCGGGCCAGGCCCGCAATGATTCGAGCATTTTGCGGGAAGCGCTATTGAAGGCGTAGGCCCTTACATCGGGATGCGCTTGCGCTGCGCGCTCTTGGCTAACCAGGGCCACGCGCAGGCGCTCGCGCGCCAGCAGCAAGGCCAGTGCGCGGCCCACCACACCGTCGCCGCGAATACAGACATCAAAGGGCTTGGACATTCCCCATTTTAGGAGACAGTGCAAAATTGGGCTTTGGGACCAACGCCAACCCCGGCAATGGCCCCAGCCAGACAAGGACTTGACCCAAAGTGAACGACTTATCCAGCCCAATCCCAAGCGATGCGCCGGCCGATGTGAGCGCCGTCATCTCGCGCCTGTACGTCTATCCGGTCAAGTCCTGCGCCGGGGTGCAGGTGAGCGAGGCTCTGCTGATCGAGACCGGGCTGGAATTTGACCGCGCCTGGATGGTGGTGGACGCGCAAGGTCAATTCCTCACGCAGCGCGCGCTGCAGCGCATGGCGCTGATCCAGCCGCAGTTCAAGCAATCCGAGATGGTCTTGCGCGCGCCCGGCATGCTGGCGCTGCACATCGCGCTCGATGCGGTTGAAGCGCCGCTGCGCGTGCGCGTCTGGGACGACGAGGTGCCCGCTTACGACATGGGGGACCTCGCGGCTCAGTGGTTCAGCGATTTTTTGGAAATCCCGGCGCGGCTGGTGCGCTTTGACCCGGAGCACAAAAGAATCTCAGATCTGAAGTGGACGGCAGGCCTTGAAGCGCTCAACCAGTTCAACGATGGCTATAGCCTGCTAATCCTCAGCCAGGCCTCGCTCGATCAGCTCAATGCAAAGCTGGTGGCCGCGGGCACTGCCCCGGTGAGCATGGCGCGTTTTCGGCCGAACATCGTGCTCGGCAATCCGGCCGATGCAAGCGACGGCTGCGCCTTGTTGCCCCACGATGAAGACCGGCTGGACGTGTTGCAGATCGCCACGGCGCAGGGCGTGGTGCAGCTCAAGCCGGTCAAGCCCTGCACGCGCTGCCCGATTCCAAATATTGATCCGGCCACAGCCATCAGCAGCCCTGAGGTCAGCGACATGCTGCAAAGTTACCGGCAGGACGCCCGCGTCAATGGGGCGGTGACTTTTGGCATGAACGCGATCATCTTGCGCGGCTTCGACCACCTGCTCAAGGTGGGTCAGGTGGTGCAGGCCAGCTACAAATTTGACTGATCGTTGCCTGGCCACGATCGAGCCGAAAGCCGCATCGAATACACTTCTACCCCTGTTTTTGAAGGTTTGTCATGAGTTTGAAGTGCGGCATCGTAGGCTTGCCTAACGTCGGAAAATCCACCCTGTTTAACGCGTTGACCAAAGCGGGCATCGCGGCGGAAAATTATCCTTTTTGCACCATTGAGCCCAATGTGGGCATTGTCGAGGTGCCCGATCCGCGTCTGGATGCCCTGTCGGCCATCGTCAAGCCGCAAAAGGTCCAGCGTGCGATTGTCGAATTTGTCGATATTGCCGGCTTGGTGGCGGGCGCCAGCACCGGGGAAGGGCTGGGCAACAAGTTTCTGGCGCATATCCGCGAGACCGATGCCATCATCAACGTGGTGCGCTGCTTTGAAGACGACAACGTGATCCACGTCGCCGGCAAGGTCGATCCAATCGACGACATCGAAGTGATTCAGACCGAGCTCTGCCTGGCCGATCTGGCGGCGGTTGAAAAAGCCCTGCACCGGGTTACCAAGTCGGCGCGTTCAGGCGACAAGGAATCCATCAAGCTGGTCGCCATTCTGGAAAAGTGCCAGGCCGCGCTCAACCAAGCCAAACCGGTGCGCTCGCTCGATTTCAGCAAGGAAGAGCTGCCGCTGCTGCAGCAGTTTTTCCTGATCACCGCCAAGCCCGCCATGTTTGTCGCGAATGTGGCTGAAGACGGATTTGAGAACAACCCCTTCCTGGACCGTCTGCAGGCTTTTGCTGCCGCGCAGAACGCGCCGGTGGTCGCCATCAGCGCCAAGCTGGAAGCCGAAATGGCGGAAATGAGTGATGAAGACCGCCAGATGTTTCTCGAAGAGCTGGGCCAGACCGAGCCGGGCCTGAACCGCCTGATTCGCGCCGCCTATATGCTGCTGGGGCTGCAAACCTACTTCACCGCCGGCGTGAAAGAAGTGCGTGCCTGGACCATTCATGTGGGCGACACCGGACCGCAGGCCGCGGGGGTGATTCACACCGATTTTGAAAAGGGCTACATCCGCGCCCAGACCATCGCTTATGAAGACTTCATCACCTTCAAGGGCGAGCAGGGAGCCAAGGACGCTGGCAAGATGCGCGCCGAAGGCAAGGAATATGTCGTCAGGGATGGCGATGTGATGAACTTCCTGTTCAGCGCCTGAGCGGGCAGGGGCGGGTGGCGCCGGGCAAAGTGCGGCGCAAGCCTGATGTTTAAGCGTTTTATGGCTCTAGCCCAATAGATACGGGCGTAGTAAGCTACTAAATTAGTAGCAACTGGTTCTTTTGTTTTCGCCGGATTCACCAGGACACACGTTGCCATGACCGAAGCGGTACGCCTCGCCAAACGCCTTGCGCAAATGCTGCCGTGTTCACGCCGCGAGGCCGAGCAGTACATCGAAGGCGGCTGGGTCCGCGTGGATGGCGTGGTGGTTGAGGAACCTCAATTCCGGGTGCTGAACCAGACCATTGAGCTGTCCCCCGAGGCCAGTTTGCTGGCGCTTGCGCCAGTGACGCTGTTGCTGCACAAGCCCGCGGGATACGAGAGCTCTGCCGCCGCCCAGTTGCTGTCAATAGCCAGTCGGGCGCCCGACGACCGCTCGGACATCCGCCCGCTTAAAAAGCATTTTTCAGCTTCGGAACTGGCCACGCCGCTGGCCGCGGCGGCGAGCGGCCTGCTGGTGTTTACCCAGGACTGGCGCGTGGCGCGCAAGCTGCGCGAAGATGCCGCGGTGCTCGAGCATGAGGTGCTGGTCGAGGTGAGTGGCAGCATCAAACCCGGCGGCCTGGAGCGTCTGAACCGCGTTGACCACGGTTTCACCTTCAATGGCAAGTTGCTGCCTCCGGCCAAGGTGAGCTGGCAAAGCGAGGCGCGGCTGCGCTTTGCGCTCAAGGGTGAAGCACCCGGACAAATTGCGTACATGTGTGAAAGCGTGGGCCTTGACGTGCTGGCCATGAAGCGCCTGCGCATTGGCCGTGTTTCCATGAGTGGCCTGCAGCCCGGCCAGTGGCGTTTCCTTCTGCCGCACGAGCGGTTTTAACTTCCCAAAATGCCCGGAAACGCCCAGATCAGGCTGCCCGTCATAAAAAAATAGCGCGCGAACTTGCCAGCAGCCATGTAAGCCAGGCAGGGCCAGAACGGCAGCTTGAGCCAGCCCGCCACGGCGCACAGGGGGTCTCCCACCAGCGGCAGCCAGGCCAGCAGGCAGGCTTTGGGGCCGAGTTGTTCCAGCCAGCGGATGGCGTGGCCATGGTTTGACGAATGCGCATACTTGTCCACCACCCTGTGCGCGCCGTAACCCATCCACCAGTCCAGCGCGCCGCCCAGCGTGTTGCCGGCGGTGGCAACCAGCACCGCGGGCCAGAACAGCTCAGGGTTGAGCTTGACCAGGCCGAACACCACCGGCTCGGAGCCCAGCGGCAGCAGCGTTGCGGAGATGAAGGAGATGACAAATACCGTGCTCAGGCCAAATTGTGGCAAAGCCAGCAGTTCTATCAGGTGGTGGATCCAGGCTTCCATGAGTGACCAAGTATAGGCAGCACGGCAGTCCGGTTCTCCCCGAAAGACCTCTGCAAGTTCGGGCCCGGATTTCGACTGCTGAAATTTTCGGCCGCTACAATGGCTTCTCGTTTTTCAGCAGCCAGAACCCCCCCATTTCCCATGAACATCGGCCCCTACGCTTTGACAAACCCGCTGTTTGTCGCGCCCATGGCTGGTGTCACCGACCGGCCGTTTCGCACACTGTGCAAAAAGCTGGGGGCGGGCTATGCAGTCAGCGAGATGGTGACGTCGCGCCGCGACTTGTGGGACACCCTGAAAACCTCGCGCCGCGCCAATCATGAAGGCGAAGCAGCACCCATCGCGGTGCAGATTGCCGGCACCGATGCGCGCATGATGGGAGAAGCCGCGGCCTACAACATCGATCGCGGCGCGCAAATCATCGACATCAACATGGGTTGCCCGGCCAAGAAGGTCTGCAACAAGTGGGCCGGCTCAGCACTGATGCAGGATGAAACGCTGGCGCTGAGGATTATTGAAGCGGTGGTGGCGGCCTGCGCGCCGCGCAACGTTCCCGTCACGCTCAAGATGCGCACCGGCTGGTCCCAGGACCACAAGAATGCCCTGGCGATTGCGCGTGCGGCGCAAAGCGCTGGCGTGCAGATGCTCACCGTGCACGGCCGCACGCGCGAACAGGGTTATAAAGGCATTGCCGAATACGACACGATTGCCGCGGTGAAAGCCGCACTGCGAATTCCGGTGGTGGCCAACGGTGACATTGACAGCCCCGAAAAAGTCCGCGATGTGCTGGCCTGCACCGGCGCCGATGCCGTGATGATTGGCCGTGCGGCCCAGGGGCGGCCGTGGATATTCCGGGAAGTGGCGCATTTCCTCGCGACCGGCACGCACCTGGCCGCGCCGCTGGTGGCTGAAGTCAAACGCCTGCTGCTCGATCATCTTCAGGACCACTACACTTTGTACGGGGAATTGACCGGCACGCGCACGGCGCGCAAGCACATCGGCTGGTATGTCAAAACCTTGCCGGGTGGCGAAGCGTTTCGGGCGCGGATGAACGCCCTGGACGACTGCGCGGCGCAACTGAACGCCGTCGCTGATTTTTTTGATGATCTGGGCGCCCGGATGGACCGGATTCCAGCGAATACCGGGACCGGTATTGGCGCAAGTTCGGGCGGTGAGCGCGCGGTTTTTTCATCGCGAACAAGCAGGTATGAAGATCCGGAGAAAGCAGCCGCATGAGCAAGAAACATATTGAAGAGTGCGTGCGCAGCAGCCTGGAAGGCTACTTTAAGGACTTGCGCGGCACCGACCCCGGCGGACTGTACGACATGATGGTCAGGGTGGTTGAAAGGCCGCTGCTCGAAGTGGTCATGGAACATGCCGAACAAAACCAGTCGCGCGCCGCCGAATGGCTGGGTCTGAACCGCAACACGCTGCGCAAGAAACTGGTCGAGCACAAGCTCATCAAGTAATCCCTCGCAGCCCGGCCTCGCCGGCGTTGTATTTCTCAAAAAAGGGCACCCATGAATGCATTGATTTCCGTTTCCGACAAGACCGGCATCCTCGAGTTTGCGCAAGCCCTGCATGCGCTGGGAATCAAGCTGCTTTCCACCGGCGGCACGGCCAAACTGCTGGCGGGCGCTGGCCTGCCCGTGACCGAAGTGGCCGAGCTCACCGGCTTTCCCGAAATGCTCGATGGCCGCGTCAAGACCCTGCACCCCAAGGTGCATGGTGGCCTGCTGGCCCGGCGCGACGTGCCCGGGCACATGGCGGCGCTGAAAACCCACGGCATCCAGACCATTGATTTGCTGGTCGTCAATCTTTACCCGTTTGAAGCCACGGTGGCCAAGCCCGGCTGCACACTCGAAGACGCGATTGAAAACATCGACATTGGCGGCCCAGCCATGGTGCGCTCGGGCGCGAAGAACTGGAAAGACGTGGGCGTGCTGACCGATGCGTCGCAATACGCGGGCGTGCTCGCCGAACTCAAGGCGGGCGGCAAGCTGACCGACGCGACCAAATTCGCCCTGTCAGTGGCCGCGTTCAACCGCATCAGCCAGTATGACGGCGCGATCAGCGACTATCTCTCCAGCATTCAGCCTGACGGCAGCCACGCGCTGTTTTCGGGCCAGGCCAATGGCCGCTTCATCAAGCTGCAAGACCTGCGCTACGGCGAAAACTCGCATCAGCAGGCCGCTTGGTACCGCGACCTGTACCCGGCGCCGGGCTCGCTGGTTACGGCCCGGCAGTTGCAGGGCAAAGAGCTGTCGTACAACAACATTGCGGATGCGGATGCCGCGTGGGAATGCGTCAAGAGTTTTGATGCGCAGAAAGACGGCGCGGCCTGCGTCATCCTGAAACATGCCAACCCTTGCGGCGTGGCGACCGGGGCCGATGCGCTGGAGGCCTACAGCAAAGCCTTCAAGACCGACCCGACCTCGGCATTTGGCGGAATCATCGCCCTGAACTGCCCGCTGGACGAGCGCGCAGCGCTGCAAATTTCAAAGCAGTTTGTCGAAGTGCTGATGGCGCCCAGCTTCACGCCCGGGGCGCTGGAAGTCATGAAAGGCAAGGTCAACGTGCGGCTCTTGCAGATTGATTTGCCGCCGGGTGGCAAGACCGCCTGGCAACAAGGCCGCAATCTGATCGATGTCAAACGCGTTGGCTCGGGCCTCCTGATGCAAACCGCTGACAACCACGAACTGCTGCTGGCCGACCTGAAAGTGGTCAGCAAATTGCAGCCCACGCCGGCCCAGTTGCAGGACCTGCTGTTTGCCTGGAAAGTCGCCAAATACGTCAAGTCCAACGCCATCGTGTTTTGCGGCGGCGGCATGACGCTGGGCGTCGGCGCGGGCCAGATGAGCCGGGTCGATTCGGCGCGCATTGCCGCCATCAAGGCGGCCAATGCGGGACTGAGCCTGCAAGGCTCGGCGGTGGCGAGTGACGCCTTTTTCCCGTTCCGCGACGGCCTCGACGTGGTGGTCGATGCGGGCGCGGCCTGCGTGATCCAGCCGGGCGGCAGCATCCGCGACGATGAAGTGATTGCCGCCGCCAACGAGCGCGGCGTGGCCATGGTGCTGACCGGCGTGCGGCATTTCAGGCATTGAGGTTGACGCCAGCGAGCCATTGGCTCTGAATCAAAAAAAGCGGCCACGAGTTGTTTTTTTATGAGAGATCAGGCGCTGGCCATTGTGTGGTATGTGTAAGATGCTATTATTTTAGTAGCAATAAAATGATTGGGAAAAACTGGGATCCGATTGCCAATTTCCCGGTTTTAATCCTGTTCTTGCAGCCAATCAGCGAGCAGTTGCCAACATCCTGTTGCCAATAGTTTTCTCGAGAACAGAAAAATGTTCGGGTTGCACCACTTTTTCCCAACTCCAATGCAACGCGCTTTCCAGCCTGAAATCGTCCGTTCGGCTCAGCAACCAAACCCCTTCCAAAGCGGCAAGTACCGCCAACGTTGCTTGAAGCCGAAGTGCGTAGGAACGACCTTGCAAAAACGTCTCAAACAATTCTTTCTGCGTCGCAATACGATATTTTGATTCAATGACGATTTCGGCTCGCTCGTCTCCTTTGTCGCCTCTATAACCGATCACTGCGCTGACTCGGGTGGGATACGGCTTTCGGCCCGGGCGGCGTGCGCATGATGCGGTTTTGGCCGCACAGTCGTATGTGCAGTCTGGGCGGCGAGTCGTGGTGGACGTGGACCTGGAGAAGTTCTTCGACCGGGGTAACCACGACATTCTCATGACCGACCAGTGGAAACCTCGCCAACATGATCTCACTTCTGAAAATGCAACTTTTCAGAAGTATGTTGAGGCTCCGGTTTTTGCGATGCTTAATCCGACGAATACAGCACATTCGTCTTGCGAATAAGCAGTTCAGGCGTAACACGGAGTGCCTTGGCAAGGGCAAAGATCACACTCAGCGAAGGTTGCCTCTTGCCAGATTCCAGCATGCCAACATAGGTCCTGTCAATGTCGGCTTCGAAGGCCAGTTGTTCTTGCGTCAAATCGGCTTCCACGCGGACCTGCCGAAGAATTCGACCAAAGGTGGTCACCAAAGTGATATTACGAGCGCGCGGCATGCGCTAAATATCAGTTGACAAATGACTCTAGCCCACCGACTATAGTCATCGTTTAACGACTGCAAGCGAACATCGTCAGGAAGGCCCGTGAAGTACGCCTGGATTGCCAAACACAAAACCCAGTGGCCCGTCACGTTGGCACCCATGCATAGCTATTGCGTTACGGAAAAAATCTTGCGCAACAAGGATACTGACGTCTGCCGCATCGGTCACATTTCGTAGCCCAGCCTGACTTATGCGCATCCTCATTGTGATTCCGATTATTCATACCGAACAGGATATGGGCTCGCTGCTTGAACAGACCAAGCAGGCGTACGTCACCCGCTACGGCCATGAGAAGTGGACCGAGCATCTCAAGTCGATTGACGATGTCTGGAGCGGGATTCGCCAAATGATAGCGGCACTGGAACTACCCTATGCGAGGGTGCGCCTGTATCAGGACGGCTTGCCCTTGTGCGGGAAGGAAGAGGACATCGTCAAGGAAGTTGCCGCCCAAGGCAGCCAGAATCATCAGTTTCTCGTCGAACTCATGGCGCAAGGTGCCCAATTGATGGGTACCGAAGACCCACCTCTGCTTCTTCAGGAGTATCAGTTCCACCAAGGCGCGTTAAGCGGCGGGAAGCAGGGCCATGAGAACCAGCAGCAGGAGCAAAGCCGGAGACTCCTTGCGGAGCGGGATCGGTTCATCGCAGGGCGGATCAACGCCACGCTCCCGGCCGGTGAGATCGGGCTGCTGTTTGTGGGCATGGCCCATTCGGTGGAGCTGCTTCTGGATATGGACATTTTGACGAGGCACCTACTCCCCTCGCTCAAGGAAAGGCAGGGAAAGGCAAAATGCTGACTGCGGAACGACACCAAGGGGAGGCCCCCATGGACCCCATGCCCTCCGTTCCGGCCAAGGTGCTCATTGTGGATGACCTGGAGGAGGCCCGCTGGGTGCTGTCCAATCTCATTCGGCAGGCCGGGTTCGTGCCGGTGATGGCGGCGAGCGGGGAGGAAGCGCTGGCTTGCATCCGGCAAGAGGCGCCTGACCTGGTGCTCCTGGATGTCGGTCTGCCGGACATGGATGGCTTCGAGGTGCTTGCACGGGTCAAGGCGAACGATAAAACGGTGCCTGTGATTATGGTCACCGCGAACGGCAAGGCCCATGATGCCGCTCGAGCTGTCCGTGCCGGTGCCTGGGATTATGTGGCCAAGCCCTTCAAAAATGAGGATGTCGTCCTCACCGTGCGCAGCGCCCTCGAGAGCAATTCATTGAAACGCCAGGTTCGGCAAATTCTCAAACCACTGCGACAAGCCGATTCCCTTTTAAATACCATGGGAAACAGCGCAACCATTCAGCGCATCCAGAGTGAGGTGGAGCGCGTGGCGATGACGAATTTCTCGGTTCTGGTGACAGGCGAGTCCGGGACTGGGAAGGAGCTGGTATCGCAGGCGATCCATGTCCACAGCCAACGGGCCGCCAAGCCGTTCGTGGCTGTGGACTGCGGTGCCATTGCGGAGTCGCTGATTGAGAGTGAGCTGTTCGGGCACGAAAAAGGGTCTTTCACCGGAGCGCATCAGGCCAAAGCGGGGGCTTTCGAGTTGGCTGACGGCGGCACCATTTTTCTGGATGAAATAGGCAACCTGCCGCTGGCGATGCAGGGCAAGCTGCTCAGGGTTCTTGAGACGCGGCGGATTCACCGGATCGGAAGCACAAACGAGCGGGATGTCAATTTCCGGGTGGTGACGGCGACCAATGCGGATATTTTGGTCATGGTGGATCAGAAGACATTTCGCCCGGATCTGTATCACAGGCTTGCGGAATACACGATCTGCCTACCGGCATTGCGAGAGCGAAAAGAAGACATTGTGTTTCTGGTTAATCGGTTCCTGACCCAGACGAACAAGGAGTTGGGTAAGCAGGTGGGCGGCCTATCAGACTCTGCCTGGGGGCTAATCCAGCGTTATGACTGGCCCGGCAACGCGCGCGAATTGCGCAACCAGTTGCGGCGGGCGGTGTTGCTGTGCGATGCCCCCGAGGGAATGATCGCGCCCGAAAACCTCGGAGTACTCGATGCACGCCGCAGTCCGTCGGCATCTCTCGGGCCCGGCCAGGCGGAGCGGGACGGCGCTTTTCGCGCGTGTCCGCTGTGTAACCCTTCGGCACTGTTGGCGTCTGTGGGCAGCCTTCCACTGAAGGAGTTGATTGGACAGGTGACCGTTCAAGTGGAGCGGGCGCTTCTCCTGCAGGCTTTGGAACTGACCCAAGGCAACAAGGCACACGCCGCCCGACTGCTCCACATTGATTACAAGACGATTCATAGCAAACTGAAAGCGTATGAGATTTCCTCGACCCCGTTCATGAGGGATTTATTCAAAACTGCGGAACGCTGAAGTGCAGCGCGCCACCATTTACTTAGGAGCAAACAACATGACTGACAAAAAACGCACAGAAGAATTTGCCGAGGGGAAACATCGCATCGAGGAAATCGAGCACAGGCTGGGGGCGCTGTTCAGTAAGCCGAAGCCTGAGCCATCCGGCAGCGGCGGGCTTTTCGCGGGACTCGGCAGCCTGATCGAGCAGTTGGGAAAACTGGCGGACCAAGCCGAACAGGCGGGCGGCGTGGTGACCAAGACCGGCGGCTTCAACGTGGGCTCGGACAAACGACTCAAGGGGGTTTACGGTTTCTCGGTCAAGTCCGCCGTAGGTGAGAAAGGGGGCGTCAAGGTTGAGCCGTTCGGGAATATTCGCAGAGACGAAGAGGGTAAGCTGGTCGAGGTGCACCAGATTCGCGAGCCGATGGTTGATGTGTTTGATGAGCCGGATCACTTGCTGATCATCGCCGAGGTGCCGGGGATCGAGCAAGAAGATGTGCGGCTTGAACTGCAAGACGACATCCTGATTTTTGCTGCCGAGAAAGGTGATAGCAAATACCTCAAAGAGCTGCTGCTGCCGGCCAGCTTTTCATCGGACCAGATGA
This sequence comes from uncultured Polaromonas sp., assembly GCA_964371235.1. Taxonomy (GTDB): domain Bacteria; phylum Pseudomonadota; class Gammaproteobacteria; order Burkholderiales; family Burkholderiaceae_C; genus Polaromonas. The sequence continues at coordinate 39,070 of CAYJMW010000017.1, read as the reverse complement.
GTTTTACCTGTCGCAACGGCATCCTCGAGATTCGGCTCAGCAAAGAAAACACGAAGGACTAAGAGTGAAAAAACTGGCAGAGGGGACCTTGCGCCTGAAAGTGACCGAGGGGCTGGGCAAGGATGTGGGCCGCGCGCTGGCGCGGATGGATCCGGCCGATATCAAGGCGCTGGGGGTCGAGATCGGCGACATCGTGGAGATTGTCGGCAAGCGCCGCACGGTCTGCAAGGTCATGCCGGCCTACAAGGATGATCGGGGCGAGACCAGGGTTCAACTGGATGGGCTTTCGCGGGGCAATGCGGGGGTGGCGTTGGACGAGTTCGTGACAGTGCAAAAAGTGCTCGCCCAGTCGGCTGAACGGATCGCCCTGTCGGCCACCACGGCGAGTTTTTCTGATCGTGATCTTCAGTACATCGGCACCCGGCTGGACGGCCTGCCGGTGCTGGAAGGCGATCGGATACGCGGTACCCTGTTTGGAAGCCGCTCGATCGACTTTCTGGTGCAGGAAACGACACCCAAAGGGGCGGTCCTGATTGCACCGACCACGCTGCTGACGGTCGCGCTTGCGCGCACCGAGGCCAGGACGCAGGCGGTCGACCGACCGACCTTCTCCTACGAGGACGTCGGCGGGCTAAGGCGCGAGGTCCAGCGCGTGCGTGAGATTATCGAGTTGCCCTTGCGCTATCCCGAGGTATTCACCCGGCTCGGCATTGATGCGCCCAAAGGGATCCTGCTGTACGGCCCGCCCGGCTGCGGCAAAACCCTGATTGCGCGTGCCGTTGCGCATGAAACCAACGTGCACTTCTTCTCGATCAGTGGGCCCGAGATCATGCAAAAGTTTTACGGTGAGTCCGAAGGCTATTTGCGCAAGCTCTTCGACGAGGCGACGAAACAGGCGCCAAGCATTATTTTTATTGACGAGATCGATTCGATCGCCCCGAAGCGGGAAGAACTGGGCGGCGAACACCAGGTCGAGCGGCGGGTGGTGGCCCAGTTGCTCAGTCTGATGGATGGTCTCAAGGCGCGCGGGCAAGTCATCGTTATCGCTGCCACCAATATTCCAAACGCGATTGATCCGGCCCTGCGTCGGCCGGGGCGCTTCGACCGCGAGATCGTCATTCCGATTCCGGACCGTCACGGCCGCCTGGAGATCCTGGAGATTCATAGCCGCGGCATGCCCTTGGCCAAGGACGTGGATCTGTCCCGGCTGGCCGACATCACGCATGGCTTCGTGGGGGCCGACCTGGAAGCGCTTTGTCGCGAGGCGGCCATGATCTGCGTGCGGCGGATTTTGCCGGAGATTGACTTTGCCCAAGCCACGTTGCCGTATGAATCGCTGCAGAAGCTCGAACTGCGCAAGGAGGATTTCCTGGCCGCCCTGTGCGAGGTGGAGCCATCCGCCCTGCGCGAGGTGTTTGTCGAGGTCCCCACCACCACTTGGGAGGATGTGGGCGGGCTCGAGCAACCGAAGCGCCTGCTGCGCGAGGTGCTGGAATGGCCGCTGCAATATGGTGATTTGTTTGACGCGGCTGGGGTCAGGCCGCTGAAGGGGATTCTCCTCTCTGGGCCTCCCGGCTGCGGCAAGACGCTGCTCGCCCAGGCGGCGGCCAGCGCGACCCAAGTTAACTTTATCTCGGTCAAGGGGCCGGCCCTGATGTCGAAGTACATCGGCGAGTCGGAGCGCGCCGTCCGCGAGGTCTTTCGCAAGGCCAAGCAAGCGGCCCCGTGCCTGGTGTTTTTCGACGAGATTGATGCACTCGTTCCGCGCCGCGGCAGCGGAGCGTCAGACGCGGGTGTCAGCGAGCGGGTCGTGGGCCAATTCCTGGCAGAGCTGGACGGGGTCGAGAAACTGACCGGGGTGCTGGTCTTGGCCGCCACCAATCGGCCGGATATGGTGGACCCAGCCTTGCTGCGCCCGGGCCGTTTCGACGTGGTGGTGGAGATTGCACTTCCCGATGAGCAGGAACGGCTGGCGATTCTGCGGGTGCAGGTGCGCGGCAAACCTGTGGCCAAAGAGGTGCGTCTGGAGACCATCGCAGCTAGTACAGACGGCCTGACCGGCGCCGACCTCAGCGCCATCTGTCAGCACGCGGCCTTGAACGCCATTCGGGAGAGAATCGAGGAGACGAGAGGTGCGAAGGAAGAACATTCGGCACCCTCCCCCTTGTGCATTGAGCCACGGCATTTCGAGGCGGCGCTGAACGAGAGCCGACGATGACCGATTTGCCTCGTGATGATGCCGCAGTCCTCGGCATCTACCTCTATTGCCTGGCCCGGCCGGAATGTCTTGCGGCCGTGGCGGGGCTGGCTGCGCAGGGGCTACAGGGTGTGGACTCACGCTATCCGGTGACGACCCTCAAAGGGGCGGGCGTCGTGGCGGTGGTCGGGGAGGTGGTGATAGCTGATTTTTCAGAGCAAAACCTTCAAACTCTGGACTGGTTGGGTGAGCGGGCCACCCGGCATGAGTCCGTGGTGGCACAGGTCATGGATGCGTCGCCAGTGCTGCCGGTCAAATTCGGTACGATCTTTCGTTCCCGCGGTAGCCTCGCAGAATTTCTCGGCCGACATCGGGAAACCATGGTGCAGGCATTGGACTATCTACACGACAAGACCGAGTGGAGCGTCAAGGGCTATCTGGTCGAAGAAGATGCACGCAGGATCATCGCTGCTGAAGATACCGGGGTACAGTCCCGGCGGGCCGCGCTGTCGTCCTCGCCGGGAGTACGTTACTTGCAGCAGAAGCAACTCGATAGCAAGATTGATGCGGCTCTGGAAGCCGGCGTGGAGCGGGTCAACCATGATCTGCAAAAGGCGCTGGCCCCGTACGCGGTTGACTCCACGGCATTGCGCCTGCATGCCAGCGCTGTGACTGGCCGCGCCGAACGCATGGTCTTCAATGGCAGCTTTTTGCTGACTGCCGGGGCGCTGCCTGAGTTCCGCGCCGCTCTCTCAGACCAACAGGACGCCTGCAAGGTTATCGGCTTGACCCTCGAATTGCGCGGCCCCTGGCCACCTTACAATTTTTGCCCCAATCTCTCGGGAGCTGAGATATGAAAAAGACAGGCCCCTTAGGCTTTTCATCGAGCATGGGCATAAGGCCTGCTACGGCCACTTCTTCGGAAGGTTGGTACGAAAAGCTCTACTACATGCTTCTGGCGAACATCCCGTTTTCCCTGATCCTGATCGATCCTGCCTTGCAGGTGGTGTCGGCGAATCGGAACTTTATTGAGAAGGCGCGACGGACTGAGGAAAATACGATCGGGATACGCATCCGCGAGATTTTTTCCGATACGATCCTGGAGTTTACGCAACTGGAAGCGAAGATTCGCAGCGTCTTCGATACAGGTTTGGCTCTGCCCGGCGCCCAAATGGCCTACCGGGCGCCGGGCATCCCCATTCGCATCTATTACTACACCGTGATCCCGATCAAGGCGGGGAGTGAGGTGGAGCACGCGATGCTCGTGATGGACGACATCACTGAGAAGGTGCAGTTGAGCGCGAAAGCCAGGATGGCTGAACGCCACTTGGCGAGCGTGATCGAAAGCGCCAACGATCTGGTGGTCTCCACCGACGCCGAGGGGCGCATCATCAGTTGGAACGCGGCCGCCGAGCGTATCTCGGGCTTTCGGATTGACGCGGTGCGAGGACGGCTGCTGGCCGAACTGTGCGATCCCACTCAGCGGGATGCCATGACAGCGATCATTGGGCGGCTGGTCAAGGGCGGCGCAGTGCCGCTCCAGGAGATGAGCCTGCTGGTGCGTTCCGGCGGGCTGGTCCCGGTCGATTGGTCCTGTTCCCCGATCCATGACGATGTCGACAAGGTGAGCGGCGTGGTCGCGGTCGGACGCGACCTGTCCGAGCGACGGGCCTTCGAGCAACATATCTTCCAGAGCGAAAAACTCACCGCCTTGGGGGTGATGGCCGGGGGCATCGCGCACGAGCTGCGCAATCCGCTGTCGGTCAGTTTCTCCGCCGCGCAATTTCTGCTGGACTCGTCTCACGATCCGGCGTTCCAGCAAGAGTGCGTTCGCAAGATCATCGACGGCATCCAGCGCTCATCGGGAATTATCGAGAACCTGCTGCGTTTCGCCCGGCCCGCGCCCAGTGATCAAGTGGAATCGATGAACCTCGTCACCTTGGTGCAGGAGATCGTCAGCGTGCTGACGCCCCAGGCGAAGATTCAGAAGATCAAGATTTTTGAAGACTATCCAGATCCCTTCGTGCCGACTTCTGGCAACGCCAGCCTGCTGCAGCAGGTGGTCATGAATTTGATCCTGAACGCCTACCAGGCGATGCCCGCCGGCGGTCAGATCAAGATTGCGGTCCGGGGCGAGGCTGCCGAAGCGGTGGTGCAGGTGGGCGATACGGGCTGCGGAATTTCACCCGCCAACATGGGCAGGGTGTTCGACCCCTTCTTTACCACCCAGCCGGTCGGCAAAGGTACCGGCTTGGGTCTGTCCATCTGTCACACGATCATGAAGCAGCACGGCGGTGTCATTGAAGTGGACAGCGTGGAGGGACGGGGCAGCACGTTTACCATCCGCATCCCCCCCCCGCAGAGCGATTGACAGCTGAACGCTGATGCTTACAGGCCTAACTGTGCTGGCGGTGGACGACGAACCCGATGTCTGCTGGGCGTTGGAGACGCTGTTGCGCAAGCATGGGTTCACGGTGGTGACAGTGGAGAGCGGAGCTGCGGCATTGCGGTGGCTCAAGGAGTCTGGTCCGGCGTGCTGCCTCGTCCTGGTTGATGCCAAGCTGTCAGACACCGAAGGGGTGGAGCTCGTCAGACGGATTCGGAGAGAAACATTCTGCACTGCACCGGTAATTCTTGTCTCCGGCTATTTCTACAAGGAAGACAGCATCGTGCAGGACAACCTGCGCACCGGCCTCATCGCAGCCTTTGTCACCAAGCCGTTTCGCCATGACGATATCCTGAACGCGATCCATACTGTTTTATCCACAGGATCAAGCGCCATACCTATGGTGTCCTCTCCCTAACCATTACGCCTCTCATCTGATCGTGATCACCGCAATACGTTGGCAATCCCGCGTTGTTCTTTACTGGCGTTTTCCTTTACTTGCTATTTATCAACTCAAGGAGATGTTTTACTCTGACGACGCGTGCTTGGCATGGTCAATGCTTATACGTGATGCAACGAAGGGCTTAGCCCCGTACTTCGTGTCCAAAAAGTGTTAACCAGGGGTGAAATACGTTAGGAGATTGAAATGGCAAAGGTACAGAAATCAACAGACTCATCGAGTTTGGCTGAAGTCGTAGACCGTATCCTGGACAAAGGGATCGTCATTGATGCCTGGGTCAAGGTGTCACTGGTCGGGATTGAACTGCTGTCGATCGAGGCACGTGTCGTGATCGCATCGGTTGAGACCTACCTCAAGTACGCTGAGGCAATTGGCCTCACGTCCAGCGCAGCCGCACCGGCGTAAAGGTCCGCGCATGTTGTTTTCTTTGCTGGGAGGTGTTCCCTCCCAGCAGGGAAAGCAATTGCTTGATTCGCGCAGCCGGAACGCGAAACGAATTGAAACCAATCAGCAAGCAGTCAGCAGAATGCCCAGTCTAAGAGGAGTGAATCGAAATGAGCAACATTAGAAAACACATGGCAGTCTTGGTGCCGGGCATTGCGTCCGCGGCGAGCGAGCGCGAGAGGGTTGTCGGTGATATCAAGCTACAGACCGCCAACATGCTACGTGCCTTTGGCCGCGAGCGTAGGGCGATGGTCAAGAGCCTTAAATCGGAGCTGGTTGCCGATCGCGTGAGTCGATCTGCTGAAGTGCTTGCAATACTCGACAACGCCAACGAGATGAGCAATGGCTTTCGCCAGGACCGTGGCATCATGCGCCACGCGTTGCTCCAGAGTCTGGTTGAGTCAAAACAAGCAGTAGGGACCTCAGTGGCCTCGCTGTTCAATGAATTTTCCAAAGAACGCGCTGATTTTTTCAAGGCGCATCGTCGTATGGGGAAGGCGCAGTGCGCGGGCTTGGCCAAAGACCGTCGAGATCGTTCCCATGCGGTCGCCGAACTGATGCGTTCGTTTACCAAAGCGCATCGTCATATGGCCCAGGTGCAATGGGCTGACTTGGCCAAATGCCGACGCGACCGCTCCCATTCACTGGCCGAACTGATGCAAGGTTTTCATGGCTCACGTGGATACGTGGTGCGCCAGTTTGCCAAAAGTCTGCCCAGCTCCAATTGGACCGCGCCCCTGCCGGTTAAACCCAGCGTGCTCATTAAGCCCGCTGCGCTGATTGCAGTCGCCCGCAGCGAGCCAGTCAAGCCACTGCCCAAGGTAGCGCAAAGCGTCGCCAAGCCATGGCCGAGTACGTCCCCGCGTGGCGAGCCAGTCAAGCCTGTCGCAAAAAAGGCCAAGGCAAAGGCCACACCCGTCAAGACGGTGCGCCCCAAAGCCAAGGCCTTGAAGCCGAAGAAAAAGTAAGGCGCAAGTTGAACAGGGCTTCTCGCAGCAGCCGTTGCCCGTGACATGCCCCGATCAGTTTTAACCAGAATAAGGAGTGGGTGCGATGAGCGAAGCTGAAGAGTTGACAGTGCTGACCTTGGAAAAGAAAGCCAACTTTGTTGAGACGCCATACATCCAGGGCGTCTCCGGGCGGGCGCTGGACTACATCGGGGCCGGTTATCCGATTCATTTCAGTGGTCCTGCCGGGACCGGCAAGACTGCCTTGGCCATGCACGTGGCGGCCCAGCTTGGCCGCCAGGTCATCTTGATCCATGGCGATGACGAATTTGGGAGTTCTGACTTGATCGGGGGTCAGACCGGATATCGCTCCACCAAGTTGGTCGACAATTACATTCACTCGGTGCTGAAACAGGAGGAGACCGTTTCCAAGCAATGGGGCGACAATCGACTGACCACCGCTTGCAAATACGGCTTCACCCTCATCTATGACGAGTTTACGCGCTCACGTCCCGAGGCCAACAACGTGCTGCTGTCCATTCTGGAGGAGCGACTGCTGGAACTCCCGGATGCGCGCAGTGGCGATGGCTATCTCCAGGTCCACCCAAACTTCAGCGCCATTTTCACCAGCAACCCGGAGGAGTATGCAGGGGTGCACAAGACCCAGGACGCGCTGATGGATCGCATGATCACGATCAAAGTGGGACACCACGACTATGAGACGGAAGTGGCGATCACCCAAGCCAAATCCGGCCTGCCGTGGCGGCAATCCAAGTCGATTGTGGACATCGTTCGCGAGTTCCGCGAACTTGGCGTCAACAATGCGCGACCCACGATCCGGGCCTGCATCATGCTCGGGCGCATCGTGGCAAATCGCAAGGGCGTCGTGGCAGCCGGCGACTCGACGTTTCGGGAACTCTGCCATGACGTGCTGAATGCCGATTGTCTCAAGGTAACGCGTGATGGGCAGGTGGCGGGTCTTGAACGGCTCGATGACATCATTACGCGGTGCTGCCCGCCCACAGCCGCGCTCGTTCCGGTCGCAGGAGAGAAAAAAACGGCGTTGACCACCCGCCGCACTTTGAGTCTTGCGACAGAGGCAGAAAAAGGGGAAAGCCGTGGCAACTGAAAAGCGTGGAGTGCAGCATATTAAAACGATGGCCGGGATTGTGGATGTTCGCCGCACCCGATCTTCCTCTGGCGCCCTTCTCGAGTTGTCCATGCTTGAAATGGAAAAACAGCGACTTAAAAAGGAAATGCTGCGATCAGAGCAGCGCTGTGTCGAAATTCGAGGGCGGATGACTGAGATTGAGACCAAGCAACTGCGACTGCAACGGTTTGTGGATAGACCGATCGGGGAGTTCCAGACAAACCCGTCGCTCCCGGCCGCCTCACCGCTTCCGATCCATACGGCGCCGACCGACCGGCTGAAACGTAGGCAGTTGTCCTATTGAAAATAGCCAACGCCCAATAGTTGGTAGTTCCGAAGCCGTTTTTCTGCTCGTCTATTAAGGAGTGTGATGCAATGAATATCCGAACGTCCTCGTGCATGGCATCTTCTCTAAATGCCGCGGCCTTCCGGACAGTCTTGGCTCGTGACGGTCGTGGGTTGATATACCGGCTCCGCCGGGAGATATTGACCTTGCGTCAGCTCCGGCAAGACCCTTTCCCTGCGGGGCTTGTGTTAGCCCCTCGCGGCCGCATCCGGACAAGCCGTGACGTCAGGAGCATGACCTCCAGGTGGACAAATAGAGAAGTGCGAACATGAATATTGAAACCAAGCCTGAACCAGGCCATTACCTGTACGCGATAGCTGACGCGCTTGAACATCATCCTGACTACGGGAATATAGGGATCAACGGCGCGCCAGTCTATGTGATTTCCCAAGGCTCACTTGCCGCCGTGGTCAGCGACATTACTGAAAAACGCATTCGACCCGAACGAAAAAATCTGGCGGCGCACAACATTGTCATCAAGCGACTGATGGAAGAGGCTACTGTGCTGCCGGTCGCGTTTGGAACCATTGCCGCAAGCAACAAGGCGCTGCTCAATATCCTGAAGCAGAACAGCACTACCTTTGCCGAGCAGTTGGACTTGGTGCGCGGAAAAGTCGAGTTGGGATTGCGTGTCGTCCTCGATGTTCCGAATATTTTTGAGTACATGGTGAACCGCCACTCTGATCTTGCCGACTTGCGCGATGCCATGACTGGAAAACAGCATGGGCCATCACAGAATGACAAGATCGAAATGGGACGCCTGTTCGATCATCTGTTGACGCAGGACCGCGAGCTGCACGCCGAAACCGTCATCGAGGTGCTCAGTCCGCGTTGCGTGGAAATCAAACAAAATCCGTCGCGCGAAGAGAAAGAGGTGATGCATCTGGCTTGCCTGGTGGAGCGCGGTGCCCAGAAGGCGTTCGAGGACGCCGTTTTTGAAGCGGCCAAGCAATTTGACAACAACTTTTCCTTTGATTTCAACGGGCCTTGGGCGCCGCATCATTTTGTCAGTGTCGCCTTGCCAGGCTAGGGCCTTCTATGTTGATTCTCGACAATCTATTGCTGTCGCCTCTGCTGTGGATTTTTAGGGAAATAAACGACACCGTTCAGAAGGAACAGGCCGGGGAAGCCGAAGCCGTGACCCGGTCGCTCAGCGAGCTCTACATGAAACTCGATACGGGGGCGATCACGGAAGAAGAGTTTGAGGCTGCCGAGACGCAGCTTCTCGACCGGCTGGACGCCATCCGGGATCGGGACGAAGGGCTTGCGCAAGAGGGTTAATCTCACTAAGAGGATGACGACGAAGAGGATGACGACGAGGAGGACGAGGACGAAGAAGAGGAAGGAAAGGATGAGACGCCGCCGACTGATTTCCGATTACTAAATGTTGCAAACAAGGGGTGATCGTGGAAGAAGCAGTGGTGCCGGGGTTTTTGCAGGAAGAGGGGATACGCCTGCTGCTCTTCGGCGGAAAAGGTGGGGTGGGCAAGACCACTTGTGCCGCCGCCGCTGCCCTGTACTTGGCCCGCAAGCATCCGGCTAGCTCCTTCCTGCTGGTATCGACCGACCCGGCCCATTCACTTGTCGATTGTTTTGCCGGCACTCCACCGCTTGAGAATCTGGCCTTGCGTGAGATTGACCCACAGGAGTGTCTGGCCCGCTTCAAGGCGCGGCACGAGGAGCATCTTCGCACCATTGCCTTGCGCGGCACCTTTCTGGACCAGGCCGATGTCGCCCAGCTTCTGGACCTGTCCATACCGGGCCTTGATGAGATGATGGCTTTGCTGGAGATCGTGGATTGGGTGAAGGCGCAGCAGTATGCCTGCATCGTGGTGGACACGGCTCCGGCCGGGCATACGCTCAGACTCCTTGGACTTCCGGCGCTCATGCACCGGTGGGTAGATGCGCTGGGCGCGATGCTGGCCAAGTATCGGTATATGGCGCGGCTGTATCGGGGTGCTTATCGCGAGGATGCGGTTGACCTCTATCTGGAAGAGACCGTGGCCGACCTGAAGAACCTGTGGACGCTGCTGCGGTCACCCAAACGGTGCCGTTTCGTGCCGGTCATGCTCGCCGAGGCCTTGAGCATCCATGTGACACGGGTCATGCTGGGCGAGTTGGAACGGCTTGGCCTCCCGGTGCAGGAGGTAGTCGTTAACCGCTTGCTGTCCCGGCAACCCGGCTGTCCGGTCTGCGCTGAGTGGACATCGAGGCAGGCGGTTGCGATCGAGGAGCTCACACGGGTGTTTTCAGGATACGCTTTCTGGGGACTTCCGCTGTTCCTTGAAGAGATGCGGGGGACAGAGCGGCTGTTGACCGTATGGGAACAGGCCCGGCCGTTGGCGCAAGCCAGATGGCATGATGAACGCGCAAGGCTGAGCGATGAACTGAAGGCATCCATCATTCGGCACTCACCAGTCAGCAATCCGGCTCCCCTGCCTGCTTCCACGATGAAGCTCCTTTTGTTCGCGGGAAAGGGCGGCGTAGGCAAGACGACGCTGGCCTGCGCCTCGGCACTGCGTCTGGCGGAGGAATGGCGTGCCAAGGAAATACTGCTCTTTTCCATCGACCCGGCGCATTCGCTTGGCGCCTGTCTGGGCTGCGAGATTGGCCCACAGGAAACACGGGTGGCTCCCGGACTGAGCGTGATCGAGTTGGACGCCCAGGCGGAGTATGAGGGCTTGAAGCAGGACTATGCGGCTGAGTTGAGCGGGGTCTTTGATCGTGCCACCGGACAATCCGGGATTGACCTCGCCTTCGACCGGGAGGTCATGGAGCGGATGCTCGACGTAGCCCCACCGGGCCTGGATGAAATGTTGGCCCTCACCCGTATCGTCGACCTGATGGACCGCAACCGGTATGACCTCTTTGTATTGGACACGGCACCGACCGGCCACCTGATCCGTTTCCTGGAAATGCCGGAGCTGATCGAGAAATGGCTCAAGACTTTTTTTGGCCTGTTCTTGAAGTACCGGCAGGTTTTCTGGTTGCCGAAGATCACGCAGGTGATGGTTGATCTTTCCAAGAAGATGAAGGTGTTTCGGCGAATGCTGATCGACGCCCGGCAGGCGGCGCTGGTGGCCGTGACGATTCCGACAGAGATGGCGTATGCGGAGACGGCTGATCTGCTTGCCGCCTGTGAACGGCTCGCAATGGCGGTGCCGATCCTGTTCGTCAACATGGTCACGCCACCCTCTTCCTGCCCCACTTGTTCCGTGTTGCGTCGCGCACAGGAGCCGGTGCTGGATCGGTACCAGGCGGCGTGCGCCGGTCGGCACATGGCGCTGGTATTTCGACAGGAAGAGCCACGAGGGTTTGAGAGGCTGCGCGTACTTGGCCACGCCCTCTATGTGGCATCAGATTCAAACAAGGCGCTACAAACATAATGGAGAGATGTCATGACGAATGTAATGGAATTTGATGAGAACGAGCCGACGGTAGTTCCAGTTGTTATCGCATCTGAGACTGCCGATGCACCCCGCATCGCTGTCGGTAGCGCAACGGAAACCGAGATAAGTTCTGTTATGAGCCAGGAACTGCTCGAACAGCTTCTCGCCATAGCTCAACGACACCGCAAAGAGGGGAACATCCAGCGGGCTAAAGAGCTGTTCTGGTCGCTTGTTTTTGAACATTCGGAGACCCCTCAGGCAGACACGGCCAGAGCGGAGTTGTCGGCGTTGGCCGAAGGCTTTGCCAGTGCTGCTGCGAGCCAGCCGATGCTCGAACGGCTTCTCGCCATGGCTCAACGCTACCGCAAAGAGGGGAGCGACCGGCAGGCGACAGAGATGTTCTGGTCACTTGTGGAAGAACATTCGGAGACCCCTCAGGCAAACGCAGCGAAGGCGGAGTTGTTGGCGCTGGCCGAAGGCTATGAGCGTGCCGGTAACCAGCACATGGCGCGCAGTATGTACGAGCGGCTGCTGGACCTGGAAGACTGACTCATGGATGCGAGAGGTTCGTGATGGCATTACCCGAGGAGAAGAACTCTTCCTTGTGTGAACTCCTTGACCGGGTGCTCAACACGGGGGTGGTGGCCATGGGCGAAATTGTGATCTCGGTAGCCGGTGTCGATCTGATCTATTTGAATTTGAACCTGCTCCTGACCTCGGTTGAAACGGCGATTGTGCAGAGTAGGTTGATGCAGGAGGGCGCATGAACGCGTCTGAGTCATTTTTCTTTTCTGACGAGAAAAAAGCAGAAAAAATAGGCTCGTCGCCCCGCATTGCGCTGGATCCAGAAACTGTCAAGAACGGTTTGGGGCAACTGGTCTTGACGCTGGTGGAATTGGTCCGACAGCTTCTGGAGAAGCAGGCGATTCGTCGGATCGAGGGCGGCTCTCTGACAGAAGATGAGGTCGAACGTCTGGGTTTGACCTTCCTCGAATTGGATAAGCAGATGATTTGGCTAAAAAAAGAGTTCGGGCTGACGGATAAAGATTTGAATCTGGATCTCGGCCCGCTCGGCAAATTGCTCTAAGCAACGGCATTAGCCTGATATCGCACGCTGAAAACTGATCGCTCAACAGGATAAAACACATGAATACCCCGCAAGTGAACACCCCGCAAAACAAGCAAAGAAGCATCACGCATGGAACCAGCTCCTCGACCTTGGCGGATGTTCTGGAACGCATCCTTGACAAGGGTCTGGTGATCGCCGGCGACATCAAGATCAAGATCGTGGATATCGAGTTGCTGACGATTCAGATCCGTCTTCTTATCTGCTCCGTGGACAAGGCACGCGAAATGGGCATTGACTGGTGGACAACGAGTCCCTACCTCAACCCCAAGCTGGCACCGGGAAATCCCCAGGCTGAGGACTTGGGTGCGCGCATCGCGCGCTTGGAGGAGGCGTTGCAGCAGCAGGCCAGCGGTTAAGAAATGCGGGAAATGGGGGGCAATGAGTTGTCCACAAATCCACGGGGCGTTGTTTGATCCAAATGATGGAATCTTGAAAATGGGTGTTGGTATTGAATCGCTGTTCACCAGCGCACTGGGCTTGCAGGCCCCGTGGAGTGTTAAAAAAGTGGAACCGACACCACGCGTCGGTGCATCGACTTCGAACTCAAGCTCAAGCACTTACCCGCTAATCCACCGATGCCTGTGATGTCAAGCTCCACACGGAACGGCATAGAGCCGAAAAATCGGGACAGATTTCAATTGTTGCTCTCAAGCATGAAACCTCAACGCTCAGCGGGGCCACCTTACAAACAGCGCTTCGCACACGTTTGCTGACCGCAGCCATGGCAAGGACCCATCAAGTTGTTCCCGCCGGAACCCGCGCTCGTTTCGGTTCACGTTTCAGTCTTATTTCGACCGTTTTTCCGACAGCGTTGGCGGCCTTGATCAAGGTGTCGAGCTGGATGGACAAATTGGTGGGGTCGAGCACCCTGTCAAGCTGCGACCGGCTGGTTGCCATGAGTTGCGCCATGCGAAGTTTGGTTAGTTTGCTGGTTTGCATGGCATCATCGAGCTGCTCGGCCAGCGCGCGTTTCAGTGCACGGGCCTGCACCTCTTCGAAGATGCCTTCTTCTTTCAAGAAGTCATCAAAATTGCTGCCTCTGTGCGGATTTGCCGTGGGTGACTTAGCCATTTTCCCATTCCTTTAAACGTTTGATTGCCAGATCAATATCGGCGGGGTCGGTTTGCTGCGTCTTTTTGATAAAGCCGTGCAGCAAAATCATCTGAGACTGCTCGACCGCAAAAAGGACACGAGCGATCCGGTTGCCAACTTTGCTGCGTACCTCCCAAATCGGCCCGCGCAAATGGTCAACGCGCGGTTTACCAATAGGCCATTTGTACTGAACGTAGGCAATGTCTTCGCCAATGCTCCGTCGGTCAAGCTTATCAAGCGCCTTCAACCAATCACGCACAGGCTCATCGCCGCTGGCGGAGGAGAAGAAAAATGCAGGTATTTTTCTGCTTGAAGACATGGATTATTGTACCTTTTAAAGTACTTTCCACAAGTAAGAAATCCAGCCAGACGGCAGCATCCGCGATGAGGAAGTGATTGCCGCCGCCAACGAGCGCGGCGTGGCCATGGTGCTGACCGGCGTGCGGCATTTCCGGCATTGACCGCAGCACCAGCCATTTGGCGGTTTTTATGAGTAAAAACAGTGCCTAGCCCTTATGGGACGGGCATTAGTAGCTATCTAATTCATAGTGTTTTCAGGCGCCGCGCGGGTTCGGCGCTGGCCTGAACACCGGCCTATCTGACCGCAAAAAACTTCGTTGCGGCATCCACCGTGGCTTGAATATCCGCCGCGGAGTGCGCTGCGCTCACGAAACCCGCTTCGTAAAGTGCGGGCGCGAAATACACGCCGCTGTCCAGCATCGCATGAAAAAACCGGTTGAACGCTGCGCTGTCGGTGCGCATCACGGCGCTGTAGTTTTTCGGAAGTTGATCCAGCATGAAAAAGCCGAACATGCCGCCTTCGCTGTCACCGCAAAAAGGAACGCCTGCTTTTGCGGCGGCTTGCGACAGACCCGTCACGAGGCTGCGCGTGCGCGCGCCCAGCGCGTCGTAAAAACCGGGCTGGCTGATTTCGCGCAGGGTCGCCAGGCCACAGGCGGTGGCGACCGGGTTGCCCGATAGCGTGCCGGCCTGATAAACCGGCCCCAAAGGCGCGAGCTGCTCCATCACCGCGCGGGTTCCGCCAAAAGCGGCGAGTGGCATGCCGCCGCCAATCACCTTGCCCATGACCGTCATGTCGGGCTTGAAGCCGGGGATGCTTTGGGCATAGATGCTTTGCGCGCCACCGAGCGCCACCCTGAAACCAGTCATGACTTCGTCGAATATCAGCAGCGCGCCGTGCTGGGTGCAAAGCTCGCGGCAGCGTTTCATGAAAGGAACGCTGCCGCGCACAAAATTCATGTTGCCACAAATTGGCTCGATGATCAGGCAGGCGACTTCGCGGCCATGCAGGGCAAAGGCTTCTTCAAGCTGCGCGATGTGGTTGTATTCAAGCACCAGCGTGTGTTGCACCACTTCAGGGGGTACGCCGGCGCTGGTGGGCGTGCCAAAGGTGGCCAGGCCAGACCCCGCCTTGACCAGCAGGGCGTCGGAATGGCCGTGGTAGCAGCCTTCGAACTTGACGATTTTGCTGCGCCCGGTCGCGCCGCGCGCCAGCCGGATCGCGCTCATGGCCGCTTCGGTGCCCGAGCTGACCAGCCGCACCATTTCGAGCGATGGCAGCAGACGCACCAGTTCTTCGGCCAATTCCACCTCGCGCTCGGTCGGCGCGCCGTACGAAAAACCTTCGAGCACGGCTTTTTGCACCGCTTCAAGCACCGCCGGGTGGCCGTGCCCCAGAATCATCGGCCCCCAGGAGCCGATGTAGTCGATGTAGCGCTGGCCGTCCGCGTCCCAAAAACAGGCGCCCTGGGCGCGCTGTACAAAGCGCGGCGTGCCGCCCACGGCCTTGAAGGCCCGAACCGGCGAATTGACGCCGCCGGGGATCAGCTTTTTGGCGCGCTCAAACAGCGCGTTGTTGCGGGAAGCGCCTTGGGAGGGAGCGGGCTTAGTGTTTGATGGTTCCATTGGGGGGCAGGTCAAAATCTGGTTTTGATGTCAGGGCGGCATCGTCGGTGGTTTGCGCATCAGCGGATTCATCGTCATCCTCTGCCTGCGCCCAAAACAGGCGATCGGGCACGATGCAGCCCATGCCGGGGTGAAAACCGGCCTCCAGGCTGTGGTCGAGATAGGTCAGCGCTTCAGCGGTGGCCGCCTGCAGGTCGTGGCCGTTGGCCAGCAAGGCGCAAAGCGCGGCAGAGAGCGTCTCGCCGGCACCCGCAAAAACAGCCTCAAAGCGCTCGAATCTTTCGCTGTACAGCACGGCTTGCGGCGTTGCCAGCACGTTTTCGATGAACTGATCGGGCAGGGCAATGCCGGTGACGAGCGTGTAGGGCACACCTGACTCGGCAGCGGCTTTGGCAATGTCGCGCGCCGAGGGGCTGCGCTCACTGGGCCAGTCTGGCAACAGCCAGCGCCACAGGCTGCTGTGGTTGCCAACCAGCACGGTGGTCTGCGGCAGCATCAGCTCGCGAAAGGCATCCAGGTAGCTGTCGATCTCGCTCTCATCCCACCAGGACAGGCTGGGCATGTAGGCGATCAGCGGCACCTCTGAATAATCGGATGCGATTTCGGCAATGCTGCTGATGTTTTCCGGGCTGCCGACAAAACCCACCTTGATGGCAGATACCGGCATGTCTTCGAGCGCGTAGCGTGCCTGGTCAGTGACGGCTTCCTCGTCAAAGGCAAAGTGTTGAAAGATCTCGGCTGTATCGCGCACGTAGGTGCCGGTCACGACCGCCAGCGCGTGGGCTCCGGCCGATTCGATGGCCGCGATGTCGGCGCTCAAGCCGCCGGCACCGCTCGGGTCGTTGGCGTTGAATGTCATGACGCACGCTGGTGACGCGTCGCTGCCCTCTGCCTGCAGTTGCCGGGTATCGAGTTCCGTGGTATTGGGGTTTGCCATAGGCTGTAATTTTGCCTTGTACGCGAATAAGCAACGCCGTCTCGATACAATTGTTGCATTCTATTCGAAGGCAATTTAAGCTGTGACCGAAGCGACCATATGGATGTGTTTGATTTGTGGGTGGATGTACGATGAAGCCGCAGGTGATCCCGAGCATGGTGTCGCCGCCGGGACGCCGTGGGCGCAAGTACCCATGAACTGGACCTGTCCGGAGTGCGGCGCGCGCAAGGAAGATTTTGAAATGGTCCAGATCTAAGCGTTTGGGCATTGACCCCAATGTCGCCAGCCCGGTGTCCTGACAACCGGGGTCTGTAAAAAGAGGAGCAAAGGCAGTGAGTATTCCCAGTTCCGGACTGAAGGTATTGGTCATTGATGACAGCAATACCATCAGGCGCAGTGCCGAGATATTCCTCAAACAGGGCGGGCATGAAGTCTTGCTGGCCGAGGACGGGTTTGATGCCTTGTCCAAGGTGAATGACTACGAGCCCAATTTGATTTTCTGCGACATCCTGATGCCGCGCCTCGATGGCTATCAAACCTGTGCGATCATCAAGCGCAATGCAAAATTTTCGGCTGTGCCGATTGTGATGCTGTCGTCCAAGGATGGGGTGTTTGACAAGGCGCGGGGCCGCATGGTGGGCTCGCAGGACTACCTGACGAAACCTTTTACCAAAGACCAGCTGCTGCAAACCGTTCGGGAATTGGGCAGCGCAAAATTAGGAGTAGCGTGATGGCAATAAAAAAGGTACTGGTTGTGGATGACTCCAAGACCGAGTTGATGTTTCTGACTGATTTGCTGGTCAAGAACGGTTTCACGGTCAAGACCGCCGAGAATGCGGAGGATGCCTTTCGCCGTCTGGCGGAAGACAAGCCCGAGCTGATCCTCATGGATGTGGTCATGCCCGGACAAAACGGCTTTCAACTGACGCGCGCCATTGCGCGCGATCCGCTTTACTCCGACATCCCCATCATGATGTGCACCAGCAAAGTCCAGGAAACTGATCGGGTGTGGGGAATGCGCCAGGGTGCTCGCGACTACATCACCAAGCCTGTGAATGTCGATGAATTGTTGGCCAAAATCAAAGCTCTTGGCTGACGCACCGCATCAATCCAGAGCATGGCGAAAAGACAAACCCTCAGAGAACTGCAAACCCGGCTGGCCGACAGGCTGCAGATTGCGCGCACGCAAGGCGTTGCCGCGTCCTGGCTGGCCGTGGAGGCCGGCGAAGGGAAATACCTGTTTCCGCTGAGCCAGTCAGGCGAGATTTTCCCGTGGGCCGGCACCCAGCCGGTTCCTTATACCCAGGCCTGGTTCGTTGGCGTTGCCAATTTGCGCGGAGGTCTGTTTGGCGTCGTTGACCTGGCCAGCTATGTGACCGGTCAGGCCCCAACGCAGAAAAATGAGCTCGCGCGTTCAGAATCAAGGCTGGTCTCGCTCAATAGCGCGCTTGAAGTCAACTGCGCCCTGTTGATCGACAAGCTTTCAGGGCTGCGCAATCAGGAGGCTTTCAACGATTTTTCTGAAAAGGCGCCCGATGCGCCTGATTTTTTTGGCAACCAGTACGTTGACCTCAACGGGGCGTCCTGGCAGGAGATCAACCTCCAGTTACTGGCTCAGCAAGCTCATTTCTTGACGATAGGCGCATAGCGCAACCTGTCGCCCTGTTCTCTCCGGAAGGCTCACCATGTCTGTTATTGAAAATATCCAGAAACTATTCAAACCAAAGCCCGTCCAGCCTGAAGACAGCATGGACATGGGATCCGTGGGTACACCGGGCGACCCTCTGGCCACCGTTGCCATGGAAGAAGCGCCCGCGAACACTGCGGACGTTCATCAGGTTGATGCCGGGGACGACGCATTTGCCCCGAGCCGCGTGGCTCCGGCTGAAAGTGAACTGACGGCTGAAGCTCCGGATCTGCTGGAGCTTCCGGTGCTGGGCCGTCGAACCATCGGTCAGCATCAGCGCTTATTGGTGGGGGTGCTGGTTCTGTCGGTGGCGGTGTTGGGTATTGTGACCTTTGTGGCGTTGAATCAGGCGGGCAAGGTGGCGCAGCAGCTGGAGGCAACCGGCCAGTCACTGATGCAGTCGCAGCGACTCGCGAAATCCGTATCGCAGGCATTGGTGGGCAGTGCGCAGGCCTTCCCCGATGTGCGCGAAAGCGCGGACGTCATGGCGAAATCGGTGCGCGGCCTGAAGGCGGGAGACGCCACTTTGAACCTGGCTCCGGTTACCGATGAACTGCAGGCCGATGTGGAAAAGGTCGCACCGCTCGTGGATCGGGCTGAGAAAAACGCAAAGACGGTGATGGAACAGCAGAGTATTCTGACGCAGGTGGGCAACGCGCTTCGCACCATCAATCGCCAGTCTTCCGACTTGCTGGAAATTGCAGAAACCGTGTCGTCGCTCAAGCTCCAGCAAAATGCGGCCGCAGCGGAAATTTCAGCATCCGGCCAACTGGTGATGCTGACCCAGCGGATTGGCAAGTCCGCCAACGAATTCATGACCATGGAAGGCGTGAGCCCCGAGGCGGTGTTCTTGCTGGGGAAAGATTTGAACTCGTTCAAGGAAATTGCCCAGGGCCTGCAGGACGGCAGCCCCGAATTGCGCCTCACCGGCTCCAAGGATCCCCAGACGCGCGAGCGGCTTGACGCCCTGATGGCGCTTTATGAGCAAACGCGTGTTCAGGCGGGTGCGATTTTGGGGAACTTGCAGGGGCTGGTCTCGGCCCGTGAAGCACAGGCCTTGATCATTGTTGACAGTGAGCCTCTGCGCCGTGGCCTGGAAGGTTTGCAGAGCAAGCTGTCTGCCCAGTCCGGCTTGAGCGGCGCTGCACTGGCGACCTTGCTGGTCGCTGCGGCGCTTGCGCTGCTCGCCGCCGGAGGGCTGGCCCGTTTGCAGGTGCAGGACAGCCAGCAGCGTCAGGCGGTTGCCGAGACACAGCGGCAAGAAGCCAAGAGCCAGGAGCAGGATGCCAAACGCGTCAATGACGCCAACCAGGCCGCCATTTTGCGCTTGATGAATGAGCTGCAAACCGTGGCTGAAGGCGATTTGACGCAGGAAGCGACCGTGACCGAGGACATCACCGGCGCCATTGCCGACTCGGTGAACTACACAGTGGAAGAGTTGCGGCAACTGGTGGGTAACGTGCAAAGCACGGTTGCGCGGGTTGCGCAAACGACGGCGCAGGTGGAAGGCACATCCACGGAACTGCTGGCGGCCTCGACTGAGCAATTGCGCGAGATTCGTGAAACTGGCCAGTCGGTGCTTGACATGGCAACGCGAATTAACGAGGTATCCACCCAGGCGCAGCAATCTTCCGAGGTGGCGCGCCAGTCGCTGACATCGGCTGAGTCGGGCTTGCAGGCGGTGCAAAACGCCATCGGTGGTATGAACTTCATCCGTGACCAGATTCAGGAAACGTCCAAACGAATCAAGCGGCTGGGCGAGTCGTCGCAGGAGATTGGTGAAATTACCGAGCTGATTTCCGACATTACCGAGCAGACCAACGTGCTGGCGCTCAACGCGGCCATTCAGGCGGCATCAGCCGGTGAAGCCGGTCGCGGTTTCTCGGTGGTGGCCGAAGAGGTGCAGCGACTGGCTGAACGCTCCGCGGATGCGACGCGCCAGATTTCGGCGCTGGTCAAGGCCATTCAGACCGATACCCAGGATGCCGTGGCCGCCATGGAGCGTTCCACGCAGGGTGTGGTTGAAGGAGCCAGGCTGTCCGATAACGCGGGCACGGCGCTGACCGAAATTGACCAGGTGTCACGGCGCCTGGCTGATCTGATTGAGCAGATTTCGAATGCCGCTTCCAGGGAAGCCGCGTCGGCCAACGTGGTAGCGGGCAACATGCAGCACATTTTCGCGGTGACGGAGCAGACTGGAGAAGGCACCCGATCCACGGCGCAGCAGGTGCGCGACCTTTCGCACATGGCCGAAGAACTGCGCGAGTCGGTGGCCCGATTCAAGATCGCCTGATGCCCGTCCCCAGAATTCCGATTCCTGAACCGGCCCGTCATCCATGCAATCCAACGTTCCCAACTCAACAGCCACCGAACTCGACCTCGCGGTGAACGATCTGGGTCCGCTGGCGTGGGTGCTTGCGGAACTGCGCAAATCGCTCGAAGCTGCCGCGAAGGCGCTCAAGCGCTTTGTGCGCGAAGCCGAAGCGGCACGCGGCTCCGATCTGGCGGCGCTTGACGCCAGCCACTTGCGAATCGCGCGCCAGCAACTGCACCAGGCCGTGGGTGCGCTGGAAATGGTGGGGCTGGCCGGGCCGGCACTCGTGCTCCGGGCCATGGAGGCGGCGGTGCAAAAGTTTGTCCAGCAACCTGAGCAATGCAGCCAGGATGCGGCTGGCAAAATTGAGCGAGCCAGTTTTGCGCTGATCGAATACCTTGAAGGCGTGCTGGCGGATAAACCGGTTTCCGCCGTTTCCCTGTTTCCACAATATCGCGACATTCAGGAATTGGTGCGCGCTGACCGCATTCATCCTGCCGATTTGTGGCCGTTTGAGTTGCGCTGGCTCGAGCCGGAGCTGCCCGTGAACGCGGCACCACGCAATTACGACGACAGTGCGCGCGCAATGATGGATCATTCGGTGCTGCAGTTCATGAAAGGCCAGGCTCCGCAGGCGGCCCGCGATCTCAATGAATTGAGTCTTGGTTTCGCGGCCAGACAGGCTGATCGCCAGCCCCGGATTTTCTGGAAGATTGCGGCCGCTTTCTTTGAAGCCGTCGCACATGACCTGCTGAACTGCGATATTTATGTCCGGCGCGCTGCGTCCCGGATTCTGTTGCAATACGCATCACTTGCCAAGGGGGATGGCGCGCTGTCGGAACGCCTCGCACTGGACCTGCTTTTTTTCTGCGCTCAGGCGCGTTCTCCCCGGGCCAGTGAAACGCCCGCCCTGTCAGCCGTGCGTTCAAGCTACGGACTGACACAGTTCAAGCCGGTGGATTACGAGCTTGTGCAGTTTGGCCATTTTGATCCAGCGCTGCTGGCGCAGGCACGCAAGCGGATCACTTCTGCCAAGGAAACCTGGTCTTCCGTTGCCGGGGGAGATCTCAACAAGTTCAAGCTGGTGGTCGATCAATTCAGCCTGGTGGCCGACTCCCTGCGCAAGCTCCATCCGGCAAGCGAACCCCTTGCGTTGGCACTCACCCATGCGATTGAGACCACGGTGCGAACTGGTCATGCGCCGCGAATTGAGCTGGCGATGGAAGTTGCAACATCGGTGCTCTATCTTGAAGCTGCCTTCGCTGATCTGGACCCGACCGATCCCCAACTTGCTGCGCGAACGGCCGATCTGGCGCGGCGTCTGGAGGGCGTGCGGGCGGGCGGAGAGCCCCAGCCGCTGGAAAGCTGGATGGAGGAGTTGTACAGCCGGGTCAGCGACAAACAGACCATGGGCAGCGTGGTCGGTGAGTTGCGCGTGTCCCTGGGTGAAATTGAAAATGCGCTGGACCAGTTTTTCCGCAATCCGCAGGACAAGGCGGCCTTGCAGCGGGTACCGGGCCAACTTTCACAAATGCGGGGTGTATTGTCAGTGCTCGGCCTCGATCAGGCCGCCCGCGCTGTATTACGCATGAACGACAGTGTCGAGCAAATGCTGGGCATGGAAGTTGACAAGCAGGAAGTGCGCGCCGCCGGGACATTCGAGCCTCTGGGCAACAACCTGGGCGCGCTGAGTTTCCTGATCGACATGCTCAATTACCAGCCTGTGCTGGCGAAGAAGCTGTTCGTCTATGACGAGGAAAAAGGCGAGCTCAAGCCCTTGATGGGCCGCGCGCAAAGCTCCCCCAGCGCGGCGCCATCGGCCACTGTGGAGGGTGATTCGCTGTCACGGGAAGTGATCTCGGTGATGCAAGACACCCGTACCGGAAAACCGGATGAGGGTCTCCCCGACCGGCTCAATGCGTTGGCAACCCGTGCGGCGCTTGCCGACCAGCCGGTGCTTGCCCAAACCGCCCGTGAGGTGGCCGTGGCGGTTTCCGAAAACGATACCGACGCGGCAAGCCATGCCCTGGCGGGCCTGGCATCCACGGCGGCGCAGGCACCCCAAGTTCAGACGGCTTCGGCGGATTTTGAAGAAGATGACCTGCGCGGTATTTTCCTTGAAGAGGCACGTGAAGTCGTGGCCAATGCCCGGCAAGCCATTGCGGAACTTGAAAGCGAGCCGGGCAGCGTTACCGAACTGACCGTGTTGAGGCGTGCTTTTCATACGCTCAAGGGCAGTTCCCGCATGGTCGGACTCGGTGAGTTTGGGGAAGCCGCGTGGGCCTTCGAGCAACTGCTCAACACCTGGCTGGCAGATCAGAAAACTGCCAGCGATGACTTCAGGGCCCTGTGCTCGGAGTCAATGGCGGGGTTCACGAGCTGGGTTGACGATATTGCGGCGAATCGTGACATGCGCTGGTCGGCGTCTCCTTTCCGCAATAGTGCGGATGCCATGCGCATCGAAGGGCGTTACAGCGCCGTGGATCTGCGCGCCGGCGCCGGCGAGCCAGTTCCTTCACCGGACGTCGCGCAAGCTGCGGCTGCGGTGCCCCTGGAGTTGCCGGACCTGTCGCTGGCTATTGGGAATCTTGAGCCCGCAATGGCCGAACTGCCGACGAATGCGGGCGTCGAGCCCGAAGTGGTATTTGACGTTTTTCCGGATATGGAAATAGCCGCGGCGACACCTGTCGCGCCGCCTGCCGAGCTGTTGACGGCATCTGAAATGGAGATGGACAGCATCGATTTCGACAGTCTGTTCGGTGATCTTGAACCCGTGGGCGAGGTTGAATCTCCGCCTGCGGTGGAGCTACTCGAACTGGATGAACCTGCCCTGCCAAAAGCTGGGGAAGTTGCGCCGGCCACCGGGGTTTTGGCGCCGGAATTTGCTGCTGTTGAGGCTGCCGCGGTTCAAGGCAATGAAGATGAGCAAATCAAGTTCATTGGCACCTTGCGCATCGGCATTCCTCTTTACAACGTCTATCTGAACGAGGCCGATGAATGGTCGCGGCGCCTGGTGACCGAGGTTGCTGAATGGGCCATGGAACGCCATCGGCCCGTTAGCGACTCGACCGTCGCCCTTGCGCATTCCCTCGCGGGAAGTTCTGCCACTGTCGGCTTCATTGCTTTGTCTGAAATGGCGCGAGCGCTTGAGCACGCCCTGCAGCAATCCAGGGCTCATCAGGGCAACGGCGCTGCCACCTATGGCCAGTTGTTTGTTGACGCGGCGGACGATATACGCCGACTGCTGCACCAGTTTGCGGCCGGGTTCCTCAAGGAGGCCGATGCCAGCGTTCTTGAGCGTCTGAAGCAGCTTGAGTTCTCCGACTCGGTTCTGCCGCCAACGAGCGAATACACCGATCTTGATTTTGCGGGTGAACTTCCGCAAGCCGATGAAGCCGATGCAAAACTCGCCGCCTCCGCCGAAGCGGTGACGGTCATGCTTGCAGAAGTGCCCGAGCCTTCCTCAACCGCCCCGGCACCAGCGCCGGCACCGGTCGCCGCGGCGGCGGTGCGGCTGGCGGCGCTTGCACCGCTTGCCGCCGCTGCCAGCGTTTTGGCAGGAGCGGGTGCACTAGGCAGTGAAGACTTCGATGCGGTGGATGCGATTGACCCTGACCTGTTTCCAATTTTCGAAGAGGAGTGCGCCGAGCTTATGCCCCAGCTGGGTGGTGCGTTGCGCCAGTGGTCTGCACGGCCTGACAACCAGAGCGCGCGCATGGAAGTATTGCGCGCACTGCATACCCTCAAAGGCAGCGCCCGTCTGGCTGGCGCAATGCGACTTGGTGAAATGGCGCACCGGATCGAATCGGAAATCGAGCAACTGGGTTCCGATTCCGCGGCGAGCCAGGAGTTTGAACCCCTGGTGGCCCGTTTTGATGCCATGCAAGCTGCTTTTGAAGGCTTGCGACGGGTTGATGCCGCAGTCACTGACGCATTTGTCGCCGCACCCGCAGCCGTTGATCTTGCGGCCGATGCCCCGGTCCAGGAGGCAGCACCAGCGCCGGTCATTCCGCAGGCATTCGATAGTGCGGCAACTGCCAGCGGAACAGGCTCCAGGAAGCTGGCGATTCCACCACCGCAAGCCATGATCATGCAGCCCCTGCGCCAGGCTGCGACCGCTTCGATACGCGTGCGCTCCCAGTTGCTTGACCGCATGGTCAACCAGGCGGGCGAGGTCATGATCACGCGCTCGCGCCTGGAAGCCGAGCTCGGTCTGCTGCGCGGCTCACTTGGCGATATGACCGGTAACTTGAACCGCTTGCGCCAGCAACTTCGCGATATCGAGTTGCAGGCTGAAACGCAGATGCAGTCCCGGCTGGCTCAAGCCAAGGAAGACCAGGCCGGTTTTGATCCGCTCGAGTTTGACCGGTTTACCCGCGTGCAGGAACTGACGCGCATGATGGCCGAGTCGGTGAATGACGTGGCGACCGTGCAGCGCACCTTGCAGCGAACGGTGGAAGCCACGGAGGACGATCTGATTGCCCAGGCCCGGCAGACCCGGGAATTGCAACGCGATCTGCTGCGCACCCGGATGGTGGAGTTCGAGGGTATTTCCGAGCGCCTGTACCGGGTGGTGCGGCAAGCATCCAAGGAAACCGGCAAGCAGGTGCGGCTCGATTTGCTGGGCGGCACGGTCGAGATGGACCGCGGCATGCTGGACCGCATGACCCCCGCTTTTGAACACCTGCTGCGAAACTGCGTGGTCCACGGCATTGAAAGCCCGCGGGAGCGCACCGCCGGCGGCAAGGAGCCCGTGGGCCTCATCACGGTTCACCTGCGCCAGGAAGGCAATGACGTGTCGGTTGAGTTCAGCGACGATGGCGCGGGGCTGAACCTGAGTCGCATTCGCGAAAAGGCCATGAGCCTGGGCTTGGTCAGGGATGACCAGCCACTGGATGATCAGGCAGCCGCCAATCTGATTTTCCTGCCCGGATTTACCACCGCCACCGAGGTGACAGAGCTCGCCGGGCGTGGCATTGGCATGGATGTGGTGCGCTCGGAAGTCAATGCATTGGGCGGCCGGATTGAAACGTCAACTGAATCAGGCAAGGGGACGCACTTTAAACTGGTGCTGCCGCTGACTACCGCCGTGACCCACGTGGTCATGATTCGCGCAGGAAATCAGATGGTGGGCGTGCCCGCCAACGTCGTGGAAGTTGTGCGGCGTACCCCAGCCCGGGAACTGCAGCAGGCTTACAACGCCGGGACGCTCGACGTTGCCGGCGAGGCCGTGCCATTCTTCTGGTCCGGTGCGTTGCTGCAGGTCTCCAATCAGAGCGCCGAAGTGCCGGGCAAGAACACCCAGGTCGTGGTTTTCCGAAGTGCTGCCCAGCGCATTGCATTGCACGTCGATGAAGTGCTGGGCAACCAGGAGGTGGTGGTCAAGAATCTGGGTCCGCAGTTGTCGCGATTGCCTGGCCTGGCTGGCATGTCGGTGCTGGCCTCAGGCGCCGTGGTACTGATCTACAACCCGGTCGCGCTGGCCTCGGTTTATGGCCAGCAAGCGCGTAGCTGGAGCGCGGACCGGGCTGAGCCGCATGTCCTCGAAGGGTCCGTCGGCGGCGCCGCGGAGGCACCGGCGCCGGGCTCTGGCGGGCCGCAAATTCCACTGATTCTGGTGGTGGATGATTCGATTACGGTCAGGCGCGTGACGCAGCGCCTGCTGCAACGCGAGGGCTACCGTGTGGCCATGGCGGCCGATGGTCTTCAGGCGCTCGAACGCTTGCAGGAAGAGCTTCCCGCAGTGGTGTTGTCAGACATTGAAATGCCGCGCATGGACGGCTTTGATCTGGCCCGTAATATCCGGGCCGATGCACGATTGAAGCACCTGCCCATCATCATGATCACCTCACGGATTGCCGAGAAACACCACGAGCACGCCCTGGAATTGGGCGTTGACCACTACCTCGGCAAGCCTTATTCGGAAGAGGAGTTGATGAGCCTGGTGCGTCATTACTGTGCGTCGGAAGTCGCCGCGGTTGCATAAGAAATGTCGATGTAGCCCACATGGAATGGGCATTGTATGCTGCATTAATGGTAGCAAATTGCGCGGCTGCTTTTTTACTCCCGCATAGCGCTGCAGTGTCAGTGCGCGCGCCTCGTCGCGCGGCGCGATGCGCATCGGGTAGGTTTTTCCGGGCTCCACCCCTGCGACGCCGAGCGCTGCCGGCGGGAGTTTTCAACGCGGACAGAGTGATTCTTGAAAATCCAGGGCGGGCCAATTCAGGAATCGCTGCGCCTCCCCGGCGGGCGTTGATCGAAGAAGCCAGGCTTGGGCGGCGCGGCCGGCCGCTGCCCGGCAGCCACAGCGCGCGCATTTTTCAACCGCAAGTGAGCCCGGTACAGCGTAAAATCACTTCATGCACCCGGAACCCGCCGCGCTTAATCTGACGCACCACTTTCTCATCGCCATGCCTGGGCTGGATGACCGGACTTTTTCCAAAAGCGTGGTGTATATGTGCGAGCACAGCGACCGCGGCGCCCTGGGACTGGTCATCAACAAGCCGAGCGACATCACGCTCAAGAGCCTGTTTGACAAGGTGGAGTTGCCGTTGCACCGGAGCGACCTCGCCCAGGCGCTGGTTTTTCAGGGCGGCCCGGTACAAACCGAACGCGGCTTTGTGCTCCACGAATGCATGATGCCCGGCAGCGAATCGGTGTACGCCTCGACCATGGCGATCCCGGGAGGCCTGGAAATGACCACCTCCAAGGACGTGCTGGAAGCGCTGTCCACCGGTGCCGGGCCGCGCAAGGTGTTTGTCTCGCTGGGGTACTCCGCCTGGGGCGAAGGGCAACTCGAATCTGAAATATCGGAAAACAGCTGGCTGACGGTGTCGGCTGACATGACCGTGATCTTTGACACGCCGGTGGAGCAGCGCTACGACAAGGCCCTCCTGCTGCTCGGCCTGCAGAGTTGGATGCTGTCGCCCGAGGCTGGCCACGCATGAGCCTTGTGGGTGTGCCGCCTCAAGCGGCCGCGGGGCTGCGCACTTTTCTCGCTTTCGATTTCGGCCTCAAACGCACCGGCGTTGCCGTCGGCAATGCGCTGACGCGCACCGCCACGCCACAAGCGAGCATCGCCGCTGAAGGCCTGGCCCGTTTCCCGGCGATTCAAGCCCGGATCAGGGAATGGCAACCCGATGCGCTGGTGGTCGGCATTCCGTTTCACCCCGATGGCGCAAGCCACGACAATACCGCGCGGGCGCAAAGATTTGCCCGCCAGTTGCGCGGGCGCTATGGCTTGCAGGTGTTTGAGGTGGATGAGCGCTACAGCACGACCGAGGCACTGGCCGAAGGAGCCGCGGATGCCGACGCCGCATCTGCCTGCATTATTCTGGAGCAGTTTTTAAGGAGTCTTCCATGAGCAGCCTGAGCCTGGACGCAGAAGCGCTTTACAGTGATTTGCTGCGCGGCATGCGCCTGCTGTTGGCCTCTTACACCCAGCCGCCTCGGCTGGTGGGGGTCGCCTCGGGCGGCATCTGGCTGGCACAGCGTTTGCAAAAGGACCTCGGTCTGCTTGAAGAGGTCGGCACGTTATCTTCCGCGATGCACCGTGACGATTTTGCGCAGCGCGGCCTGGCCTGCAGCGAACCCACCCGGCTGCCGTTTGATGTGAATGGCGCCCACCTGATTGTGGTTGACGATGTGCTTTACACCGGACGAACCACGCGGGCGGTGCTCAATGAACTGTTTGACTATGGCCGGCCCGCCAGCGTCCGGCTGGTCGTGCTGGTCGATCGTGGTGGGCGTGAATTGCCGGTGCAGCCCGACCTGGCCGCTGCGCGGGTCATCTTGCCTGCATCGCAGAGCCTTGAACTGGCACGCGCAGACGACGGTCGCTTCAGTTTTCGGGTGCAGAGCGTGTAGCCGGGCGTGGAAGTTCACAACAACAATTCAGACCGCAAGAGGAGCCTTAAGCGTGTTGTACCGAAAAAATCTGCAGCTCAATAAAAACGGCGAGCTGATACATTTGCTCTCGACGGAAGGCTTGCCCAAGGCCACCCTGACGCAGATTCTCGACACCGCCGCCAACTTTGTCTCGGTAAGCAACCGAGAGGTCAAAAAAGTCCCGTTGTTGCGTGGCAAGAGCGTGTTCAACCTGTTTTTTGAAAACTCCACCCGCACCCGCACCACTTTTGAAATTGCCGCCACGCGACTGTCGGCAGATGTGATCAATCTCGACATTGCGCGATCATCGGCCTCCAAGGGAGAGTCGCTGCTCGACACCATCGCCAACCTCAGCGCGATGGCTGCCGACCTGTTTGTGGTGCGACACGGCGAATCGGGTGCGCCTTACCTGATCGCCCAGCATGTCGCGCCGCATGTGCATGTCATCAATGCCGGCGACGGACGTCACGCGCACCCCACGCAGGCCTTGCTCGACATGTACACCATCCGCCATTACAAGAAAGACTTCAGCCATCTCACGGTCGCCATTGTCGGCGACGTGCTGCATTCGCGCGTGGCGCGCTCCGATATTCACGCGCTCATCACGCTCGGTTGCGCTGAAGTGCGCGTGGTCGGTCCCAAGACGCTGGTGCCAGCCGACATGGCAGCCATGGGCGTGCGGGTCTGCAATTGCATGGCCGAAGGGATCAAGGGCGCTGACGTCATCATCATGCTCAGGCTGCAAAACGAGCGCATGTCGGGTGCGCTGCTGCCCAGCAGCCAGGAATTTTTCAAGAGTTTTGGCCTGACCAACGAGAAGCTGCAACTGGCCAAGCCGGACGCCATCGTCATGCACCCAGGCCCCATCAACCGGGGTGTTGAAATCGACTCGGCCGTGGTTGATGGCGCGCAGAGCGTCATCTTGCCGCAGGTCACTTACGGCATCGCCGTGCGCATGGCCGTCATGAGCATAGTTGCCGGGAATGAAGTATGAAGATACTGATCAAGAATGGCCGCGTGATTGATCCCGCGTCCGGCCTGGACGAAGTGGGCGATATTGCTATTGCCGCGGGCCGCATCGTGTCGGTGCTTGGAGTCGTCGCTGATTTCGCACCCAACAAGATCATCGACGCCAGGGGCTGTATCGTGGCCCCCGGATTGATTGACCTGTCGGCCCGGTTGCGCGAGCCTGGTTACGAGCACGAAGGAATGCTCGAAAGCGAGTTGGCGGCGGCGGTGGTCGGCGGTGTGACCAGCCTTGTCTGTCCCCCCGATACCGACCCGGTGCTTGATGAGCCTGGCCTGGTGGAGATGCTCAAGTTTCGCGCTGAAAAGCAGCATCAGTCGCGCGTGTACCCGCTGGGCGCATTGACGCGCGCCCTGAAGGGTGAAGTGCTGACTGAAATGGTGGAACTGACCGAAGCTGGCTGTGTCGGCTTTAGCCAGGCCGAAGTGCCGCTGGCCAACACCCAGGTGCTGATGCGCGCGTTGCAGTATGCGGCCACGTTTGACTACACCGTCTGGCTGCGTCCGCAGGAACTGCACCTGGGCCAGGGCGTGGCCGCCAGTGGCGCACTGGCAACCCGCCTGGGCCTGAGCGGTGTGCCGGTGGCCGCTGAAACCATTGCCCTGCACACGATTTTCGAACTGGTCCGCGCCACCGGTGCGCGGGTGCACCTGTGCCGCATCAGCAGTGCCGCGGGCGTGGCGCTGGTGGCCAAGGCCAAGGCCGAGGGCCTGGGCGTGACCTGCGATGTGAGCATCAACAGCCTGCATTTGACTGATGTGGATATTGGCTACTTTGACAGCTGCATGCGACTGAATCCGCCGCTGCGCCAGCAGCTCGACCGCGATGCCATTCGGGTGGGTCTGGCAGACGGAACCATTGATGCGCTGGTGTCCGATCACACGCCGGTCGATGAAGATGCCAAAACACTGCCGTTTGCCGAGGCGGAACCCGGCGCGACCGGGCTTGAATTGCTGCTGGGCCTGGCCTGCAAGTGGGGCGGGGACAGTCAAGCCGGCATGGTGCGCACGCTCGCGGTGCTAACGAGTGAGCCGGCGCGGGTGCTGGGTCACTCCCTGGGCGCGCTCCAGGGAAGCACTGGCTGCCTGGTCAACGGTGGCGTTGCCGATATCTGTGTGTTTGACCCGGCCCGGGCCTGGCGGGTCGAGCCCAGGGTCTTGCGCAGCAAGGGAAAGCACACGCCATTTTCGGGTCACGAGCTTCCTGTACGCGTGCGCTGGACCCTGGTGGGTGGCCAACTGGCCTACGAAGCGCCTTACTGAAACCCAATGAAATATCCGACCGTTGGCTTGAAGTTGCTGCGGGCCATGGCGCATGCCGCCACTGGTTTCTGGACCATCAGGACCGTTTTCCCGGGACTCGATCAGACCGACCGGGATGCGCGTGTTCAGGTATGGGCCGGTGTCATGCTTCGGATTGCGGATATCGAGCTGGTGGTTAACGGCACGCCGCCCGCCAGCGGCCCGGTGCTGCTGGTAGCCAACCATATTTCATGGCTGGACATTGTGGTCCTTCATGCCGCGCGCCATTGCCGCTTTGTTTCCAAGTCCGATATAAAGAACTGGCCATTTGTCCGCACGCTGGCCGACGGTGCCGGCACCCTGTACCTGGAGCGCGAGTCGCGGCGAGATGCCCTTCGGGTGGTGATGCAGATGGCCGAGCGCCTGGGATCGGGCGACATTCTTGCGGTGTTCCCGGAAGGCACGACGGGTGATGGCATCACCATCAAACCCTTTCACGCCAGCCTGATCCAGGCTGCCATCGAGGCCTGCGTACCGATACAGCCGGTGGCCCTTCAGTTCATCGATGCAGGCAGTGGCGCGGTGAGTTTTGCGCCCAGCTACGTGGATGACGAAACCCTGATCGGATCGATCTGGCGAACGCTTACGGTACGCGGATTGAAGGCGGTTGTGACGTTCGGGGAGCCTCAGGCGCCTCAGGGGCAAACCCGGAGCGAATGGGCGAATGCGCTGCGCGAAGAGATTGGGCGCTTAAAGGAAGTTTAGTGTTGCGGTGTCGCCTCGGCGGCTTCGCGCGGGAAGGTCACCACATGATCGACTTCGGCGCGTATGCCAATCCACTCGCCCAACGCATGATCATGGTGGGAAGGCACATTGACCACTACCGTTTCGCCCGTCAAAAGCCGCAGCGTGTACAAAAATTCAGAGCCGCGAAAGGCCTTGCGAATGATTTCCGCCTTGACGGGTGCCTGGTCGTCATGAACGATATCGTCGGCCCTGAGCAGTACATCGCACAGGCCCCCCGGATAGGCGCTGGGCAGCGGGCATTCCTGCAGGTCCATGAGATCGCCAAGCACCGTATGCACCACCACACGGGTTCCAAGGTGCTCGATGCGCGCTTGCGTAAAGACGCCGTGGCCAATGAAATCGGCAACAAAGCGCGTGGCCGGCCGGTGGTACAGCGCATAGGCGTCGTCCCACTGGTGCAAACGCCCTTCATGCATCACGCCGATGCGGTCACCAATGGCAAAGGCTTCGAGCTGGTCGTGCGTCACAAACAAGGCCGTTGCGCCGGCCGCTTTGAGAATGCCGCGCACCTCATGCGCCAGGCGCTCCCGCATCTCCACGTCAAGATTCGAAAATGGCTCGTCAAGCAGCAGCAAGCGGGGGCGGGGCGCCAGCGCGCGCGCCAATGCCACGCGCTGTTGTTGTCCGCCCGACAGTTCGTGTGGAAAACGCTTGCGGATATCGCCCAGGCCGACCAGGTCCAGCACTTCATCGACGCGCCGCTCACGCTGGGCAGCGGCCAGATGGGTAAGCCCGAAAGCCACGTTTTGCGCCGAATCCAGATGCGGAAACAGCGCGTAATCCTGAAACACCATGCCGATGCGGCGCGACTCGGGCGGCACATGGGTGGTGGGGCTGCTGACGATTTGTTTCGCCAGGCGGATGGTTCCCGCCTGGGCGTGCTCCAGACCGGCCACCGCGCGCAGCAGCGTCGTCTTGCCGCAACCCGAAGGTCCGATCAACACCCCGATTTCACCCGCCTGCAGGCTGAACGACACGTCGTCAACGGCCGGTTTCAAGCTGCCCGCATAACGCACACTCAGTTGGGAAATATCCAGAAACATGGATTCATTTTAGATGCTTACAATTCTCATTTGCAGTGACTGACAACAAGTGACTGACTGCAACAACCATGGCGCATGCCGGTTGGGAATTTGCCCCTGCCGGTAGCGGCCTTTTTTCGGGTTGACATGCTCCGCCATCTTTTACGTTCACTGCTTCGCTCTTTCCCCTCCGCGCTGTTGTTTCTGCTGGTCGGCCTGTTGACGCTGCCGGTACTGGCCGTGGTGTTGTCGTGGGTGCAGTTCGATAGCGAAGCACGCTCCATCCTGGTGGAGATGCTGCAGACCGTGTTGCCCGACTACTCCTGGACTTCGTTGCTGCTGTGCCTGTTTGTCGGCTTTGGCGTGGCCGCGGTGGGAATGGCAAGCGCCAGTGCGGTCACGCTGTTCGAGTTTCCGGGACGGCGAATATTTGAGTGGGCGCTGCTGCTGCCACTGGCCATGCCGGCCTATGTGGTGGCTTATGCCTATACCGACTTTTTGCAGTATGGCGGTCCGCTGCAGACATGGCTGCGCGCCGCAATCGGTCTGCAGGGGCGCTTGCTGCCAGAAGTGCGCAGCCTGGGCGGCGCCGTGCTGGTCTTTACGGTGGCACTTTACCCTTATGTGTATTTGCTGGCGCGCACCGCCTTGGCGGAGCGTGCGGTGCACCTGATGGAAGCCGCCCGCCTGCTCGGCGCGCCGCTGTCCCGCCGCATTCGTGAGGTGGCGCTGCCGCTGGCCCGTCCGGCGGTGGCGGCCGGGGTGGCGCTGGCGTTGATGGAGACGCTGGCTGACTTCGGGGTGGCGAGCTATTTCGGCATCCAGACCTTTACTGCCGGCATATACAAAGCGTGGCTGTCGATGGACAACCGCATTGCCGCCGCGCAACTGGCGACTGTGCTGCTGATCGTTGTGGCAGTACTGATGCGCATTGAGCACAGCGCCCAGAAACGCATGCGCTTTGCTGGCAGCCGGGGCGGGCGGGTGGGCGCGGCGGACTCTGCATCGGTGCAGTTGCAAGGCGCGCCTGCCGCCGTGGCCTGGCTGATCTGCGCCGTGCCGATCGCACTCGGCTTTGTATTGCCGGTGCTTTTTATGATGCGCCCGCTGATGTTGGGTTGGGACAAGCTGCTTTGGGACAACTTCCTGAGCTGGACGCTCAACAGTCTTTGGCTGGCCAGCTTGAGCGCGCTGCTGGCAAGCGCGCTGGCGCTCAGCCTGGCTTTCGCTGTGCGGCGTCAGCCCGATCTGCTCACCCGCTCGGCGGTGCAACTGGCCAGCCTCGGCTACGCCATACCGGGTGCCGTGATCGTGGTGGGCCTGCTGCTGCCGGTCGGCTGGCTGCAGGCGGCAGCGCCGAAAACTGGCGCGGGCTACTGGATCACCGCCACCGTGCTCGGAATCGTCTGGGCCTATCTGGTGCGTTTCAGTGCTGTGGCCTTGCAAACCATCCAGAGCGGTTACTCGCGCATTCCGGCCAGCTTCGACGACAGCGCGCGCATGCTGGGAACCACCGGCGCAGGCTTGCTGGCGCGGGTGCACTGGCCGCTGCTCAAGCGTTCGGTCGCGGTGGCCGGGTTGCTGGTGTTTGTCGATGTGATGAAAGAGTTGCCAGCGACGCTGGTGTTGCGCCCTTTCAACAGCGACACCCTGGCGGTAGTCACTTACCAGCTGGCGCGTGACGAGCGGCTCGGTGAAGCAGCTTTGCCCGCACTGGCACTGGTGCTGGTGGGCTTGCTGCCGGTGGCACTACTGAGCCGAACCTTGCGCTCAAAGTAGCGCCGCCAGAGGCCGGCGTGTTCACCTGTTGGACCAAGGCGCGGCCGAACGCAACGCAAGTGACGTGAAGAAAGAAAAGAAGCCAGCGTACCGGGTACTTGATAGCGGCGTAGTGGGCTCGACCTGATGCGCATGAAATTGGACATCAGCCCTTATAAACAGGGCATAAGCAGCTACCAAAACAATAGCATCTGGTACCAACAGGAACCACGAATCAGGCTGCAACCCGCATGAATACTAGGTTCCAAGAATGATGTTTTTAAAAGTACCGTCAAAAGTACCGTCATTTCTCAAAGCGTCCCATCTATGTGGGATTTTTGAGACGGCATGATTGATTGTGCCATGGTGTGCCTCGCGCGCACGGGTGAAGCGGTTTTTCCATCGAGGATGCCCGCAACGTAGCCCCCTTGGAATTGAGGAGGTCTTAAATCAGATCGTGCAACTTCGCGTCGATCATCCCCAGCTTCTCCGTCATCCGGGCCAATGCCGTTTGGGCGTGGGTATCATTTACAGTAGGGAGAAGGGCGGTTCCATTTGTCAGTATTCACACCACCGGGGCCAGTGGAGCAAGGCCCGCCGGGGCCAGAGTAGGCGCCTCCTCCGGGACCGGTATAGGCACCGCCACCAGGGCCGGCGTAAGCGCCCCCGCCGGGGCCAGAGTAGGCACCTCCTCCGGGACCGGCATACGCACCGCCACCAGGGCCCGTGTATGCGCCGCCGCCGGGACCGGCATACGCTCCACCGCCTGGGCCCGTATATGCGCCGCCTCCTGGGCCCGTGTAAAGCCCACCACCAGGGCCAGAGGAGCAAGGCCCGCCGGGTCCCGAGTAACCTATGCATTCGGCGAACGAGCTTACCGACGAAAGTGCCAGACTTAGAATCAAGATTGCTTTGACTCGTTGGTTCATGTTGCCCCCATTTCGATTGATGCATGGATGGCGATGCGGTGCGCCAAAGACATTTAACGGCCAAATGCAAAATATGTACAGCAAGAAAAATTTCCCGTGTCAACTGATTCTCAGCTTTTGTGCACGATCCAGCCCTGTCGCCATGAATGATAACTTCAACGATTTACGTTGCGTTCCCATGGTCTGATTCAGTGCTTTGACGAGTTGGCGCATCTTCACCAAGTGCCCGCCCGTCCAAGCATTGCGGGATGCTGCCGCCTTACCCTCAGGACTTTTTGGCCCGGTGGACTGATTCCACGGTTTCCACCGCTTGATGGCTTCGCTCTGCCCTTCGCGCCGCTCTGGTGTCCATCCTTTGGCCGGGTTGCCCACGATCTGTCTCCAATAGTTTGTTTTGCAGGGATTCTGTTCTTCCCGCGCGCGCACGCCTGCGCGTACTGCTCCGAGAATCCGTAGTGCAATGTTAGTGTCCTCAGGTGCGTGCGTGACTTGAACCCTGCCCATTGCATATGGACACGGAATTTGCCGCTGTCATCGCGCGCGGAACGTTGGTCACCCCTTGCAGGCGCGAAAACCTTAACATGCTTCAACAAGCTCAACTGCCTCACGCGTGCGCGTACTGCCCAATCCTTTCAGGCGCGTTCGTCCGGTGGGGCGGCTACATCCCCGCAATCAGGCAATCAGCTTTTCGGCCTCGGCCACCAATTTTGAGGGTTTGATTTCCAGGGCATGAGCAAGCTTAAAGATTGTGCCGATGGTTGGCTGGTTCTGCCCTGTTTCAATAAGAGAAATGAAGTTGCGCTGAACGCCAGACTCCAGCCCCAACTGCTCCTGACTCAACCCCATAGCCAGCCGACGGCTACGCAAGGCGCGCCCGAAGGCTGCGTGAGGAGTGAGTGGATTATTTCCCGACATATAGGGAAAATGTCCAATTTCTTGTAAACTACGTCATCCCCATATATCGGGAACTATTAAGTTTTCAAAGAAAGCAGTTCACATGAAATACCTTGCGGTTGTTCTAAGTTCGGTGATGCTTGTCGCGTGTGGTGGGGGTGGCGATGAGCGCTCGACGGCATCCTTCAATGCTGACCAAGCACTGACCAACCTGCTGACCAAGCCCACCGCCTTCAATGGACTCACGGCCACGTCAGGGTCAAACACCTTCAGCATCGACGTGAGTTTCACCCCGTCCGACAATGCGCAGATGAACGGCGTCAGCTACCGACGCTCCGTGCAGAACACCGTAGTGCGCGTGAACGGCGTCATTCCCCCTCGTGAAACTTTTCCGGTGCAATACTTGTTCGATGCGAACCCGGCACGCATTCGTGCGCAGATCGTCCCCAGCAGAAATCAAGGGTTCGCCCCGATCATCTACACCATTTCACTGTTCGGAAATCCGGCCAGCCTCCCTGTGAGCGCAGGCGTTGGCAGCGGTGGCGTCATTGATACGGCAATCATTTATGGCCCCAAGCTCGGCGCTACCAGTACAGCCGGTGCAACCCCGTCAGGGAATGTCAGCGTCGCGTGGTCGCTTGAGGCGGATACAGCCAGCACGGCCTACCTGTGCCTATCCCTTCCCCACGAGAAAGACTGCCTGAAAATCAACCCGGCAGGCGACATTCTTGGGATGCGAGCCACCATCACCGTCAACGGTCAGACGCTCGTTTTCCAATAGTCGCTCTGCTCTGCCTGCTGCGGGGTTAAAACGGGCGCGTAGATTCAGCGATCACTGCGGCGAGAGGTACTGGCACTCAGGAATGGGCGACCCACGTCCTTCCACTGGCGAGAGGCATTGGGGCCTGTCCGAACCATGCGGTCGATCATGGGACCGACTGCGTGCGAGCTATAGCGTCCCGGATCACCTGCTTTAGCACGTTCCCGCGCGCGCCAAGAGCCGTTACCGGCCTACGGTAAGTTCGCGCAAATGGGCTGCTCATGGTGCATACGATTTGAACGCACTACATCGCATCGAGTATTTCCTTTTTTTTCTTCTCAAATTCCTCGCGCGTTATAACGCCACGGTCAGCCAATCCCTTCAACTGCTCCAGCTTGTTTAGAGAATCGTCTTTGCCTCGAACGCCGACTGCAGAGTTTGTCATCGTGGTCGAGCCGCCTTTCGCTGGAGTGGAATTTTCTGATTTGACTTGAGTTGGTCCATTGGGCGAGCCGTTCACTGCGTCACCAAGACAAGGTTTCACGACGGCGACAAGCCTGTCGAGGTAACCCTTGGAGCCACCGTCGTTCAATAGACGCTGATGCACCCACAATGACGAATTTGTGCCACCACTTGCCGTGTCAAAATTCTCTATCACAAACAGGATTTCCGTGATCACCCCGGTGATGAATGGCGTTCCAACTGAAGTTCTGAGAGTGATCTCGTGTTCCTTCTCGAAATCCCGAAAAGTAATGCCAGCGTAGGGTGACCGGCCTTTGTCGTTCTTATGGCTACGCAAAATTTCCTTCATGCAATTGTTTACTTCAACGGCCGACTTGGTGGAAACGATCTGTGCTCGGAATTCTGAGCGTCGAATCTCTTCAGCGGTGGACACACTTAGCATCTGCGCGCAACCGCTAATGGCTGACATGGCACTGACGATAAAAAGGACAAAGAGAGTTTTCATGACGTAGCTCCGCTTGGTTTGGACAATACCCTTACCTTACCTTACCCTACCATTGCCGTTGCTTGTTTCCGGAAAAAACTTTGTCGCCCTCGCGTCGGCGTTCGTCTGCCATTGAATGTTTGAAGGCGCATCCGCACCACCGCAGGCCAATGGGTTGACGTGGTCGATACCCGTAGTCGCCCCGTTGAGGTAATCGAGCAGTTCAAATTCGGGTGTACCCTTTGTGGATATGAAACTCAACGACCACCCGAACCTTGACGATGCCTGGCTTGCAGAAATTGAGGAATTTGGTTTTGACGACGAGGACTTTCGCACTGCTGAGTGTGCCGAATTAGCGGATGAACTGGACCTGTTCAGGATTCAGGCTCTGGCGGACCCAAACTTCTACGACACCATGTATGAATGGGACTGCGAGATTGTGGAGCACAGCTTGTGGCTGCCCTTGGAGCAATGCTGCAATGATGGAGTACTGCTGCCAATGGGCCAGCGGGAGCTACGTGTTAAAACCTGCCCTCGGGAAATGCTGGACCGACTTGGTTACTTCTTTGGCCATTGCCCGGCCCACGTTAAGCACCATCTTGCATTGATGTATTGGGTCGTGGTCAGGATAGACCGCGCTAGGCGAACTGGCAGCCCAGAATGGCGACCGGAGACAGCACCAGCACGTTCACCCTTCCACGACACGGTTTTCTTTCGCCCACCGAAACTAATTGTGCGCAGATACACCGGTTAATCTTGCGGTTGTTTCCGGATAGACACCCTTGACGCAGGAGAGCGAATCACTAGCATTGTCGGGAGGATGAACATGGACAAACCAATTTACTCGAAAATGCAGGCGGAAACCCGTTCACCTTTGACCCAGCCACTGGAACCTTCCGAGATTCTGAGGGTAGAGCAATTGATGACGAAGGAATTTCACTTGTTGCCGACCAGCCAGGATCGCCGAGACCGGGAAAGGCTGGGAGCACAACGTTCAAAAGAAACGCTGTCCTCGATTCCCTTCTACGCGAACCGGGCAGCGAGGGCGGCGCAAGAGGGCAAGGAGTGGGACTACTGGCGCGGCTTGTGGAGGTCACACGTCAACATGATTCATCCACCAAAGGACTCTTCTACGGGCGAGGCGACCTGACCACCTCATTGTGGCCTTTGTGCGGGAAAGTCTCTCGCGTACTGTACTGGTTGGTCACCGGGCCACCCTTGATGCAACCTTGAGGTTCATTGGCATTTTGACTGCCCTTGCTGCAACCTTGCCGTTGCTGTCGAATGTGTCGCTGGAGACCTTAGCAAACCTTAGCAAACTTCAACATGTTTCAGCAGGCCTGACCTGCCCCCAATCCCCGTACCAATCGATTTTCCAGAAGCCCGAAGTTTGCA
>CAYJMW010000016.1:0-60082 GCA_964371235.1 uncultured Polaromonas sp. | reverse complement strand
CTGCCGAAGTCTTGCTGTGCGAGCAGGACCCGGCGCTGGTGCTGCAGCTTCTGGCTGTGCAGGCGAAGTTGCACGCCGGCATGGTCAGGATCGAACGCGGCGACGGCCTGGGCGCCCTCAGGCGCTTGAGCGCAGGCAGCATGCAACTGGTGCTGCTGGATCCGCCTTTTGAGTCCACCCAGTTCGAGGCCGCGCTGAAAGCTGCCGCGCAGGCGATTGGGCCCGCTGGGCTGGTCTATCTGGAGGCTCCCAGGGCGTGGCGGGATGACGAGTTGCTGCCCCTGGGGCTACAGGTGCACCGCAGTGGCAAGGCGGGTGTGGTTCACTTCCATTTGCTGACCCGGGCATAATCCTGGAAACGGCAGTTGACCGCTTGATTGCTTTGGCAAATTCACATGAAATCCGGCTATTTTGCCTTCGAACACGTTCACCTTTAGGGCCAGAGCGCTACGCACCCGATGGCACTGCGCTTGCCGCGCCATACGGCGTTACTCCGCCTTGCGGGCAGTAGCCCGCTGCGTTGTTGCGCCTTGTCTGGCACGCCAATCACAGCACCCTCGGGCGCGTCCAACTGCCGTTTCCAGGATAATTTCCTCATGTCCTCCAGTTCAAAGCCCACTTCGCGCATCGCCATTTACTCCGGCACGTTTGACCCGTTCACACTGGGTCATGACGACGTGGTGCGGCGCGCCGCCGGTCTCTTTGACCAGATCATCATTGCCGTAGCCGCGGCTCACCACAAAAAAACACTTTTCCCGCTGCAAGCGCGCGTGGCACAGGCACAGGCGGCGACCAAAAACATGGCAGGCGTGAGGGTGCTGCCGTTTGACGGGCTGATCATGGATTTTTGCGTTGCGCACAAAGCCTGCGCGGTGGTGCGCGGCGTGCGCAACGTGACGGACTTCGACTACGAAGCGCAAATGGCCGCCATGAACCGCAAGCTGAGCCCGCAGGTTGAAACAGTATTCTTGCTGCCCGATGCCCCGCTGCAATGCATCAGCAGCACGCTGGTGCGCGAAATCAGCAGGCTCGGCGGCAATGTGACGCAGATGGTGAGCCCGGC
This sequence comes from uncultured Polaromonas sp., assembly GCA_964371235.1. Classification (GTDB taxonomy): domain Bacteria; phylum Pseudomonadota; class Gammaproteobacteria; order Burkholderiales; family Burkholderiaceae_C; genus Polaromonas. The sequence continues at coordinate 59,019 of CAYJMW010000016.1, read as the reverse complement.
CGTTGCCGCTGCGCTGGCCGCAGCGCATCAGGCGGCAAAAGGGAGCTGAGCATGGCCCTGATGATCACCGATGAATGCATCAACTGCGATGTGTGCGAGCCGGAGTGCCCGAATCAGGCGATTTACCTCGGCAAGGAAATTTATGAAATTGACCCGCACAAATGCACCGAGTGCGTGGGCCATTTTGATGAGCCGCAATGCGTGCAGGTCTGTCCGGTAGCCTGCATTCCGGTTGATCCGCGGCACATTGAAACCCGCGAAACGCTTTGGCAAAAGTACCAGCGCCTGCAGGCCATCGTGCCGATGGTGGTCGCCCGATAGTTCGGCCTGGCTGCCTGGCAGGTCGCTCAATCAGTAGAAAAATCAACCTCCAGCCCATTAAGAGCGGTCGTTGCAAGCTATAAAAATAGTAGCACTTATTCGACGTCGGGTTTGCGCGGTGGTTTGGGCCGCAGCGGCTGGCTGGTGTGAATCAGCATCGTCGCTTTTTCCATCTGGCCGCTGAGCAGTTCGGGCACCGCCGTGAGGCAGCGCGCGATGCTCTCCTCAATGGCCTGGCGCTGTTCCTGCGAGGGCTTTTTCAGCACCCAGTTGATCACTTCAGCCTTGACGCCAGGGTGTCCCACGCCGATGCGCAGCCGCCAGTAGTCTGCCGTGCCGAGCTGGGCATGAATGTCGCGCAGGCCGTTGTGGCCCGCATGGCTGCCGCCAAATTTGAGCTTGGCCTGACCGGGCGCAAGATCGAGTTCGTCATGGGCGACCAGAATTTCCCCGGGATCGATCTTGAAGAACCGGGCCAGTGCGGTTACCGATTTCCCCGACAGATTCATGAAAGTCATGGGTTTGAGCAGCCACACGGTTTGCCCGTTCACCGTGGTGCGGGCCACCTGGCCGTGGTAGCTCCGGTCCAGGCTGAGCGGCGCCTTCAATTCGCGCGCCAGCGCATCAAGCCACCAGAAACCGGCATTGTGTCGAGTCGCTTCGTATTCGGCGCCGGGGTTGCCCAGGCCAACAAACAGTTTGATCATGTGCTGTGAAATAAGGGGAGGGCGGCGTGTCGGTGCGCTGCGGCCTGCGCAACATTATCTGCGCGGCGGCGCCGCCAAAAGAAAACGGCCCTTGCCCTCCAGGGAGGACAAGGGCCGTGTTGGGAGGCAATGACCTTTTCAGGCCCATTGCGCACGCTGCAAATTATTTCTTGGCAGCAGGTTTTGCGGCCGGCTTGGCGGCCGGTTTTGCCGCAGCCTTGGCGTCTTTTGCGTCGGCAGGCGCCGCCGTTGCAGCAGCCGCAGCGGCCGCAGCGGCAGCCTCAGGCGCAACTTCAACTTCTTCCACAATGGCGGAGACCGAAACCAGCACCGGGTTGACCTGACCCTTGGCGACAAACTTCACGCCCTTTGGCAGCGTGATGTCTTTGAGGTGCAGCGAGACGCCTTTCGTCAAGCCGCTCAAATCAACGGCGATGAACTCGGGCACGTCGGCCGGCAGGCAAGACACCGTCAGCTCGGTCAACACGTGGTTGGCCAGGCAACTGTCGGTCTTGATGGCCGGAGACTCTTCTTCACCGCTGTAGTGCAGCGGCACTTTCATGGTGAGCCGGGTGGTGGCCTCAACGCGCTGGAAGTCGATGTGCAGGATCTGCTGCTTGAACGGGTGCATTTGCAGATCGCGCAGCAAAACCTTCTGGGCCTTGCCAGCCAGTTCCATTTCAAGGATGGAAGCGTGGAAAGCTTCCTTCTTGATGGCGTGCCACAAGGCGTTGTGGTCGAGCTCGATCAGCGTGGGCTGACCCGTGCCACCATAAACGATACCGGGCGTGCGGCCCGTGATGCGGAGACGGCGGCTCGCACCCGTGCCCTGCATTGCGCGCTCAAAAGCGACGAATTTCATAATCTTCTCCAAAAGAGGCGGGCCGCGACCAGACCACCCCGACATAAAAAGGCTGCTCCAGCTCTGCGAGCCGTGCAGCCACCTTCTTGCTTCAAATCAGGGCCGGCTGGTCCTGATCCGAAAACAAACTCATGACCGAGTCTCCAGTGGCGATGCGCTGCATGGTTTCAGCGATCAGCGGCGCCACGGAGAGTTGGCGAATTTTTTTGCAGCCCAGTGCACTTTGCGAGAGGGCAATGGTGTTGGTGACCACCACTTCATCGAGTGCCTCACCCTGGGTAATTCGGTCAATTGCCAGACCCGAAAAAATCGGGTGCGTGCAATACGCGTAAACCTTTTTGGCGCCGCGCTCTTTCAGCACTTCGGCGGCCTTCACCAGCGTGCCGGCCGTGTCGATCATGTCGTCCACGATCACGCAATTGTGGCCTTCAATGTCGCCGATGACGTGCATGACTTCCGACACATTCGCCTTGGACCGGCGCTTGTCAATGATGGCCATGTCGCAGCCGAGTTGCTTGGCCATTGCGCGGGCGCGCACCACGCCGCCGACATCAGGCGAGACGACCATCAGGTCGGCGTATTTTTTCTGGCGCAAATCACCGAGCAACACCGGCGTCGCATAAATGTTGTCCACCGGAATATCAAAAAACCCCTGAATCTGGTCGGCATGCAAGTCCATCGTCAGGACGCGTGACACGCCAACGACCTGCAGCATGTTGGCCACCACCTTGGCCGAGATCGGCACGCGCGCCGAACGCGGGCGACGGTCTTGCCGGGCGTAGCCAAAATAAGGAATCACGGCGGCTATGCGCTCGGCGGATGCGCGCTTGAGCGCATCGACCATGATGAGCAGTTCCATCAGGTTGTCGTTGGTTGGCGCGCAGGTTGACTGCACCACAAACACGTCACGGGCGCGCACGTTTTGCTGGATTTCAACGGTGACTTCACCGTCGGAAAACCGCCCCACATGGGCAGCGCCCAGTGAAATGCCCAGGTGCTGGGCTATTTCAAGGGCCATGGCCGGGTTGGCATTGCCGGTGAAAACCATGAAGTCGGGATGGTGCATTTGCATGTGGAGCCCAGCTGCTACAAGGGCTTGAAGGTGGCTGAAACTCTTATTGAAGAAAACTACGCATTGGGAAATGCATTGCAACCGGAACTTGGCAGTGAGCGCCGGTTGCCTGTGCTTTTCCAGAAATACACAGACCCGCACAGCGCGGGCCTGAAACGCCTGCGGGCCTATCCCGCGGCTTGGTAATTTTGGCAGGGGTGGAAGGATTCGAACCTGCGAATGCCGGAATCAAAATCCGGTGCCTTAACCAACTTGGCGACACCCCTACACGGGACAATTGTTGCTACCAACAACCGACCCATCAACTGTTGTCTGAATCGTCACTTGAAAGCGCATTTTAATGAGCGGCTATTTTACCAACCGGCCAGCGGATGCGCCTGTAAATTGCCGCACCTGCGAATTATCCAGTCATCAGGGGCTCCCGACGATTCAGTCCAATTGGCATCTTGCGGCAATTGCGCAAATACAGCACTTCCAGAGCCGGTCATGCGCCCATGCAGGTGTTGTGCATTCAGCCAGTCAAGCGCCTGGCTGATCTGCGGACACATGGCCTGCGCGACCGGCTGTAAGTCGTTATGGCCAAATTCAAAAATCCGGTCATTTGCACTTGCAGCAAAGCCTTGGATTGTAGCAGTTCTGGTGTCACGTTTGAGCCCCTTCGCGCCGAAAATGTCTTGCGTGGAGAGTCCGGCAGCGGGCTTGACCACCACAAAGCGGGCGCACGGCAAGACCAAAGGTGTTATTTTCTCGCCAATTCCCTCCACCCAGGCATGACCCCCCGAGAGAAAAAACGGCACGTCCGCGCCGAGCGACAGGGCCAGCGCGTGCAGTTCCTGCGCCGGCAAGCGAACGCCCCATAGGCGTTGCAGCGCCAGCAGGCAACTTGCGGCATCGGACGAGCCCCCACCCATGCCTGCCTGCGACGGAATGCGCTTTTCCAGGCCGATATGAACGCCCAGCGCGGTGCCGGTGGCCGCCTGCAAGGCCCGGGCGGCCCGCATCGTCAGGTCCAGGGCAGGAAGCGTTCCAGCGGCATTTTCCGCCGACTGGCGCTGGTTGCCGAGGTCGGCCCGGCTGATGTGGCCATCGCTGCGCAGTTCTAAGTGCAGCGTGTCGCACCAGTCAATCAGCATGAAAACCGATTGCAGCAAATGGTAGCCATCAGGCCTGCGCCCGGTGATGTGCAAAAACAGGTTGAGCTTGGCCGGGGCCGGCACATCGTAAAGCGCTTTGAGGGGACGCAATGGACTGGAAGGGCGCATGGCGGTTGAAATGAGACGAAAAAAGGCAGTCCGGGCGGCGTCGGGAACTATTGATCCAGCACGACGCGCAGGTCAGCCCGTGGTGCGGGCTGGGCCCGAGTGGCCGAAATGCGGCCCTCGCCGAGCCGGGACAGATCGGCCGACCAGCCGCTGACCGAGGCATTGATGCCTTTGAGCCACGCAAACAACGCACCCGGCGGCACGGCGGCGCCCGTGGTTTGCTCCATCAAGTCATCGACTGATGAAAAATGGCGAATTTGCTGGTTGCCTGAATCAAGAAGTGCTTCATCCGGTGACCAGCGCAAGACGCCGAGCACGTTGCCCAGTGGGTTGAGCAGGGTCAATTCGCCGCGCTCAGCCTGGCCTTTGAGTTCGAAGCTGGCCGAGAAAGACTGTACCGGGTCGGTTTGCAGCTGCAGGCTCAGGCGCCCCGTCCAGAGCCTGTTTTGTGAGCCATTTACATCGGTAGCCCTTATGGGATATGCGCAACCAGCTACTAAAATAGTAGCAAGCAGGAATCCTGAAATCGCAAGGCAACGCAGGCGGGCAGGCAGGCGCACGGGGCAGGTACCGGTTGGTGGCGGGCTTACAGCTTCACGCGCAGGCGTTTGAGCGTGGCCTGCAGCGTTTCATTGTCGGGGCTGAGCAGGCGGCCTTCTTTCCAGACGGCCACGGCGCGCTCGCGCTGCCCCAGGCTCCAGAGCACTTCGCCGAAATGCGCGGCAATTTCCGCATCGGGCTTGGCCTTGTAGGCAGCTTCAAAAATCTGCACCGCTTCGCTGGCGTTGCCCATGCGAAATTCAACCCAGCCCAGGCTGTCCCTGATGTAGGGGTCGGTGGGTGCGTATTCGAGCGCTTTCTGGATCAGCGCCTTGGCTTCGGGCAAGCGGGTGTTGCGTTCGGCCAGCGAGTAGCCCAGGGCGTTATAGGCCTGGTAGTAGTCGGGCTTGAGCCCGGTCAACTGGCGCAGCAGCCGCTCCATCTCGTCCACGCGCCCCAGTTTTTCAGCCATCATCGCCTGCTCATAAAGCAGGTCCGGCTCATCGGGCGTTTTGGTCAGGGCCTGCGCCAGCACATCGTGGGCCAGTTGGTACTGCCTGGCGTCGCGCAGCAGGCTGACTTCAGCATTGAATTTGAGCCGTGCGTCGGCGGCGCTGCTTTCGGGCAACTGGCGAATCAGCTGGCGGCCTTGTTCCAGCTTGCCCTGGTTCGCCAAAATGGAGGCGCGCCGGATTTGCGCTCGTGCCAGGTCCGCCGGGCTGTCGATCCTGCTCAGCCAGTTTTCCGCTGCTGCGTAGTCTTTGCGCTTTTCGGCCAACTGCGACAGGGACAGGTAGGCCTGTGCCAAGCCGTTCCCGCTTTCACCCTGCGGCGCCTGCTTCCCGGCCAGCGCGACGTAGTGCTCCAGCGTGGCCTGTGCCTGGGTGAGCTGGTTGTCCTGCAACTGAAGGGAACCCAGAACCAGCCAGCCTTCAAGGAAATCCGGTTTTTCGCGGGTCACGACCTGCAACTGGGCAGCCGCTTCCGCATAGCGCTGCAGGTCCAGCAGGGTACGCGCATAAGCCAGCCGCATTTCAGGCCGGGCAGCGGCATTGGCCGAGAAGTATTTGCGCACCAGGTCTTCCGCTTCGGGCTGCCTGAGCGCCATCAGTTCCAGTGCGATCAGCGCCGGGCCTTCAGCGCCGGCATCGGCGGCCTGGCCGCGCTGGGCCGCAAGCAGCGTGCCGGGCCTGTCGCCCGCGCTCAGTCGCATGCGTCCCACGGTCGTCCAGGCGGCGCCGGCGGTTGCCGGATTGTTCAGTTCATTGGCCAGCGCTTGTTCAACAACCGTTGCGGCCAGTTTTTTATCGCTGACACGGGCGTAGGCGCGCGGCACCGTCGCCATCACGGATGCGCGCTCCGCATCGGGCGCCAGCCTGAGCTCGGTCTTGAGCGGCTCGGCCGTGTCGGCGATCCGGTTCAGGGCAATCAGGATCTGCAGCTCATAGCGGTTGGCCTCGCGCGAGTCAGGCTGCGCCTGCTTCCAGGCCTGGGCGGCCTGCAGTGCCGCGTCGCCCGAGCGCGACTGCAGCGCGATGTCGGTGGCCCGCTGGTACAGCTCGGCGTTACCGGTTTTCCGGGCTGCGTCGAGCATCAGCGCGAAACTCGCGGCGGGTTCGCCGTCCTGCAAAGTCAATTCGCCCAAAAGCAGTTGATAGAACAGGGCGCTGTTGAGCAGCGAAGCGGGCGCGGTCTCGACTGCCACCTTCGCTTGGGCAAGGCCGGAAGGCGCGTCGGTTGCAGGCGTTGTGGTCTGAGCCACAACCCAGGGAGTGGCGAGCCACAGGCAGGCAAAAACCAAGCCAAGTTTGTTCTTCATCAAGCCATGATAATTGAAGCGACAAAGCCGCGCCCTTGCATTGACATTCGCCTTGTCCTGATGTCCCGTTTTGCCGACGTTTTTTGCTGACGGTTCCATCCCCTTACCGATTGCCCGTGATCCATGCCTGAATTGCCCGAAGTCGAAGTCACCCGCCTGAGCTTTGCCGACCGCATTGCCGGTGCCCGCATCGAGGCGGTGTCCGTTGGCAAAGCGTTGCGCTGGCCGCTCGGGTGCCCGCCGCGGCGGCTCGAAGGCCAGCGCGTGCTGGGCGTGCGCCGGCGCGGCAAATACCTGTTGCTTGATTTGAGTGGCGGCTTGCTGCTGATGCACCTGGGCATGTCCGGCAGCCTGAGTTTTGGCGCCGGATTGTCAGCACCGGGCAAGCATGACCACTTTCACATGCGCACCAGCCTGGGAACCCTGGTCCTGAATGATCCGCGCCGCTTCGGGGCGGTTGTGTATGCCACTGGCGAAAATGATCCCATCGCGCAAAAGCTGCTGGGCCGGCTCGGCGTCGAGCCGCTCAGCGAGGCTTTTGACGCGCTTGCTTTCCACCAGACGCTCAAGCGCAGGCAGACTGCCATCAAGCAGGTCCTGCTGGGCGGCGAGGCGGTGGTGGGCGTGGGCAATATTTACGCCTCGGAAGCGCTATTTCTGGCGGGCATCCGCCCCACCACGAAGGCGTTGCGTATCAGCAAACCGCGCGCAGTGTTGCTTCACCACGCCATTCAACAGGTATTGACAACGGCTGTCGCAAAAGGCGGCAGCACGCTCAGGGACTTTTCCAACACGCATGGCGAAGCCGGCTATTTTCAGCTCGAAGCCATGGTTTATGACCGGGCCGGCCTGCCCTGCAGGGTGTGCGGGGCGCCGATCAAAAGCCTGCGCCAGGGACAGCGCTCGACTTTTTACTGCCCCAAGTGCCAGAAACCATGAGCGCTCAATAGCGGCGTTGATGGTTTTTTTGGGGTTAGCGATGCTATATTGGCCCACCACACCTTTTCTGCGGACCCATGTCTTTCAACGAAAAATTTGATCAACACGGCGTATGGCGGCGCGAATTCGCACTGCGCGTGAAGCTGCTCGCCGAATGGATGAAAGACCATGACCTGCTTGACGCGGCGGTGGAAGAACGCCTGCACCGGCTGGAGTCGCAGGTGCGTTCGGACAAGGTCATGGTGGCTTTTGTGGCGGAGGTGTCGCGCGGCAAATCGGAGCTGATCAATGCCATTTTCTTCGCCGGTTATGGCCGCCGCATCATGCCGGCCAGCGCCGGCCGCACCACCATGTGCCCGACCGAACTGGGCTATGACGCCGACGTGCCGCCGTGCCTGCGCCTGCTGCCCATAGAGACGCGGCTGCAGCCACAGGCGCTGATGGAGTGGCGCATGGTTCCGGAAAAGTGGACCCGCGTCGATCTCGATGTGAACGATCCGGCGCAATTGGCAGAGGCGCTCGAAAAAGTGGCTGAAGTGAGGCATGTCAACAAGGACGAGGCCCGCGCGCTCGGCTTCTGGCACGACAACAACCCGGAGGACAATCCGCCGACCAGGGCTGACGGCTTGATCGAGGTGCCGAAATGGCGCCACGCCCTCATCAATATTGCACACCCCCTGCTCAAGCAGGGGCTGGTCATTCTGGATACGCCCGGGCTGAACGCCATTGGCGCGGAGCCGGAACTGACGGTCAGCCTGATACCGCAAGCCCATGCGGTGGTCTTCATCCTGGCGGCCGATACGGGCGTGACCAAGTCCGACCTTGCCATCTGGCGCGAACACCTGATTACCGAGGGCGACGGCACCGATACGCGCCTGGTGGTGCTCAACAAGATCGATACCCTGTGGGACGCTTTGAGCACGCCCGCGCAGGTGCAGGCGCAAATTGACCGGCAGGTCGTCACCTCAGCCGATATTCTTGGCTTGCCCACTTCGCAGGTTATCCCGGTTTCCGCGCAAAAAGGGCTGGTGGCCAAAGTGACCGGTGACCAGGCGCTGTTGCGGGCCAGCCAGTTGCCGATGCTTGAGCAGGCGCTTGCGCAAGGTGTGATGGGGCAGCGCCAGAAAATATTGCGAACGGCGGTCATCGGCGGCATTGGCGAGCTCAGGGCAGAGGCGGAGCGCGCCATGCACATTCGTCGCCGTGACCTGGCCGAGCAAATGATTGAATTGCGCGGCTTGAGGGGGAAGAACGCTTCAGTCATCAATCACATGCGCTTGCGCATAGAACAGGAACGGTCGGATTTTGCGACCAGCGGCATCAAGATTCACGCGGTGCGCTCGGTGCACCTCAAGTTGCTCCACAAAGTCTTCGACCTGCTCAGCACGCCCACGCTGCGGGCTGAACTGGCCGAGTTGACGCAAGCGCTCAAACAGCCGGGGATCAAGCTGGGCGTGAAAAAGGCCTATGCCCAGACCTTTTCGCGCTTGCGCGACGGCCTGCAAAAGTCCCAGATCCTCAGCGACGACATCCAGTCCATGCTGATCGCATCGTTCAACCAACTCAACGCCGAATTCAGCTTTTCCCTGCAGCCACCCAAAGAGGCTGAGTTTGCCCGCTATCAGCGTGATCTTGAATTGATTCAGAACGGCCACCTGAAGTACCTTGGGCTGGGCAATATGCTCAAACTGTCGCAGCCGGAGTTTGCAGAGCGACTGGTGCGCGCCCTGGCGACCCGTCTGCGTGTGGTGTACGAGTCGGCCTTGAGCGAGGTGGAACTCTGGAACAAGTCAGCATCGTCGCAACTTGACGCGCAGTTGCGCGAAAGGCGTCGCAACTTCGCACGCAGAATCGAGGCGATTGAGCGTATCCAGAAGGCCGCCTCCGGACTGGATGAGCGGATTGCGGAAATAGGCGAACAGGAAAATGTTCTCAATGAGCTGGACGCCACGCTCCTGGATCTGACCTCGCATCTTGTGGGCGAACCATCATTGCCTTCCCGATCGCCGGATGAGACGGATGCAGCCGTCCGTGCAGTGTTGACTGCGGTGGCCTGAGCGTTGACGGGGTCAGCAATCAGTACCGGACTTCGCACTTTTTCCGGGAAAATGGTTCGCTGGCAGCAAACGCATGGGCGCAACAACCTGCCCTGGCAAAACACGCGCGATGCCTACCGGGTCTGGCTCTCGGAAATCATGCTCCAGCAGACCCAGGTGGCTACGGTTCTGGATTACTACACCCGGTTTTTGCAGCGCTTTCCCACAGTGGCCGATTTGGCCGCCGCAGGTCAGGATGAGGTGCTGGCCCTGTGGAGCGGGCTGGGTTATTACAGCCGCGCACGGCATTTGCATCGTTGCGCGCAGGATGTGGTGGCGCTGCATCGGGGGCGGTTTCCGCGCACCGCGGAGCAGCTTCAGACCCTGCCCGGCATAGGCCGTTCGACGGCAGCGGCGATTGCGTCGCTATGTTTTGGAGAACGCGTTGCCATTCTCGATGGCAACGTCAAACGGGTGCTGGCGCGGGTGCTTGGGTTTTCCGCGGACCTGGCGCAAAGCGCCAATGAGCGGGCGCTGTGGAGCCGCGCGACAGAGCTGCTGCCAACTCAGGACTTGCTCAAAACCATGCCACGCTACACGCAGGGACTGATGGATCTGGGCGCGACGATTTGCAGCTCCCGGCAGCCGCAGTGCCTGCTGTGTCCGGTGCAGGGCCTGTGCCGAGCCTTTGCGGAGGGTGAACCCGGCAAATACCCCGTCAGAACAAGAAAGATCAAACGCAGTTCCCAGGCGCTCAGTCTGCTGTGGGCGCACAGGCGTGATGGCTCGGTGTGGCTTGAAAAGCGCCCGGCGCCCGGCATTTGGGGCGGCCTTTATTGCCTGCCGGTGTTTGAAAGCGATGATGCGCTAAGAGCTTCTTTGCCCCAGGGCGTGCAGGCGCGACTGGAGCCGCTGCCGCATTTTCTGCATGTCTTGACGCACAAGGATTTGCACCTGTCGCCATGGATCGCGCGCTTTCGGGCCAATCAGGCGATCCCGAAGGGGATGGTTTGCGCGGCAGGCGCGGGTGCGTGGTTCAGTCCCGCGCAATGGCCGGCTTTGGGCTTGCCGGCACCGATCCGCAAACTGCTGGCGCAGGCCGCCCGCGCATGAGTTTTTTATGCTTGTCAATCACCCCTGTCGCCGATGGCGTCCAGTTCGCGATGCCGTTTCAGGGTGTGCCAGTTCTGGCTGAATGCCGCCGCCAGCGCTTCCGCGAGATAGACCGAGCGGTGCTGGCCACCGGTGCAGCCAATCGCCACCGTGACGTAGCTGCGCTGATCGCGCACCAGCGCCTGCAGCCAGTGGCTGAGGAATCGTTCAATGTGCGTGAACATGTCCTGCACGTCCGCATGTGCCAAAAGAAAGTCCGCGACGGGTTTGTCCAGGCCAGTCAGGCGCCGCAGCTCCGGCTCATAGTGCGGGTTGGGCAGCATCCGGACGTCAAAAACATAGTCGGCATCCAGCGGCACGCCACGCTTGAATGCGAACGACTCAAACACCAGCGTGAGCTGTGTCGCCGGAGCTTGAATGAGCGACTTCACGTAGCCCTGCAACTGGGATGCACGGATCATGCTGGTGTCCAGCACGTGCGCCTGCTCGCGGATTTCGCCGAGCAGTTCGCGTTCCAGCTCAATGGCATCGACCAGCGCCCGGTGCTGGTCCGGCGCTTCGGGACGAGACAGGGGATGAAGCCTGCGGGTTTCGGAAAAACGCCGCACCAGGGTCTCGGTGCTGGCGTCAAGAAACAGCGGCTGAACCGCTACGCCCCGCTCGCGCAATTGCTGCAGTTGCCGCGGCACGAGGGGCAGCGAGGTGGCACTTCGCACATCCATCGCGATCGCCACCTTTCGGGCGCCGTGCTGCCGCTCCAGCGCGACAAATGGACTCAAGAGCTCGGGCGGCAAATTGTCAACGCAGTAGTAACCCGCGTCTTCCAGCGCGTGCAGCGCGACCGACTTGCCCGAGCCCGACATGCCGGTGATGAGAACAATTTCCAGCGTTGTCACATCATTGCTCCAGCATTTCCCTGGCGTGCGCGAGCGTGGTGCCGGAAAGCCGTTCACCTCCCAGCATGCGGGCAATTTCGGCAACGCGATGCTCTCCGTTCACATGGTCCACCGTGCTGCTGGCCGTGCCTTTTTCCGTGTGCTTGGCCACCACCAGATGATGGTCGGCGCAAGCCGCTACCTGTGGCAAATGAGTGACCGCCATGACCTGCCGGTCTTTGCCCAGTTGCTTCATCAGGCGGCCAACGGTTTGCGCCACGGCGCCGCCTATGCCGGCATCCACCTCGTCAAAGATCAGTGTTTGCGCCTGCCCCAGCTGGCTGGTGGTGACGGCTATGGCCAGCGCAATACGCGACAATTCGCCGCCTGACGCCACCTTGCCGACCGGCCTGGGTGTGCTGCCGCTGTGCCCGGCCACCAGGAATTCGGCCTGTTCAAGCCCATGCTGGGCCGGCTGCTCAAGCCGGGTGAGCACCACTTCAAATTTGCCACCCTGCATGCCCAGGCCCTGCATGGCATGTGTAATGGCCCTGGCCAGCAGCGGCGCCGCCTTGCTGCGGGATCGGGAGACCTGGCGCGCCTCCTCAAGATAGGCCGACTGGGCCTGGCTCTCATTTTTTTCAAGTTGAACCAGATCGGCTGCGTCATCGAGTGTTTTCAGTTCGGACTGCCAGGAAGCCAGCAACTCAGGCAGTTCGGCAGGCGGGCGCTTGTAGCGCCGCGCCAGGCTGACCCACTGCGACAGGCGCTCGTCAAGCTCGGCCAGCCGCTGCGGTTCCAGTTCGGCGTGCCTGGCATAGCCGTGCAGCGAATGCACGGCATCTTCAATTTGTGCCGATGCAGCGCTTAAAAGCTCCACCAGCCCTCTGAATTCGGGCTCAATGTGCTCCTGATTTTGTAGTGATGAAATGGCCCGACCAAGCAGCGCCGCGGCGTTGACATCGGACTCCTGCAGCGCATCGACCGCGCTTTGCACCGCATCGCGCAAGGCTTGGGCATTGGACAGGCGACCGTGCTGGGCATTGAGTTCGGCCCATTCACCCGCGCCCGGCGCCAGCTTGTCGAGCTCGCCGATTTGCCACGCCAGGCGTTCACGCTCGCGCTGCAGACTGCCCTGTGCGTCACGCGCCTGCGCCAGTACCTTCTGGGCCTGCCGCCAGCCGTGCCAGCGACCGGACAACGCCTCGGTGGACACCGCTGCATAGGAGTCGAGCAAGCCCCGCACGGCATCCGGCCGGGTCAGGCTCTGCCAGGCATGCTGGCCATGAATGTCAACCAGCTGGTCGGCGATCTCCCTGAGCTGGGTGGCGGTGGCCGCGCTGCCATTGATCCAGGCGCGGCTTTTTCCCTGCGAATCAATCGTGCGGCGCAGCAGCAGGCTGTCGCCCGCCTCGAAGCCCGCTTGCTCCAGCCACTGGACCAGCCTGGCGGGGCTGTCGAATTCGGCGCTGATCTCGCAGCGCGGCGCGCCTTCGCGAACCACGCCAGCGTCGGCGCGTGCGCCCAGGGCCAGTTGCAGCGCATCGATCAATATCGATTTTCCGGCTCCGGTTTCACCGGTGAGAGCCGTGAATTGATCCGACAGGACAAGCTCCATTTCGTGAACGATGACGAAATCGCGAAGCGAAATGCTTTTGAGGCTCATAACTCGGTCCCGGGCAGATCAGGCCGCGCCTTCATTCCAGTGAAGTTTTTTGCGCAAGGTATCAAAGTAGTTCCAGCCCTTGGGGTGCAGAAAGCGCATCTGATACTCGGAACGACGCACGCTGATCCGGTCGCCATGCAGCAAGCTGGTCAGCGACTGCATGTCAAAGTTGGCGCTGGCATCGCGGCCGGATACGATTTCAATGGCAATCTCACCAGTATCCGGCAGGACGATGGGCCGGTTCGACAAGGTATGCGGGGCGATCGGAACCAGTACCCAGCCGGCGATGGACGGGTGCAGCATGGGCCCGCCCGCGGACATGGCGTAGGCCGTGGAGCCGGTTGGCGATGCGACGATCATGCCGTCCGCGCGCTGGTTGGCCACAAAGCGGCCGTCCACTTCCACGCGCAACTCAACCATGCCGCCGGTTGCGCCACGATAGACCACGACGTCGTTCATGGCCATTGCGCTGAAAACACAGTGGCCGTCGCGCATGACCCTGGCCGCCATCATCCAGCGCCGGTCTTCGGCAAATTCGCCCCGCAGCATGGGGGTGAGGATGTCCCGATAATCGTCGAAGGCGATGTCGGTGATGAAGCCGAGCCGCCCCTGGTTGATGCCGACCAGCGGGACGCCAAATTGAGCCAGCCGCCGGGCGATGCCCAGCATGGTGCCATCGCCGCCGACCACCAGGGCGAGGTCGCAGTGGGCGCCTATGCCGGCCGCATCAAGCGTCGGGTATTGGCTCAAGCCCGTGTTGTTGGCCGTGTCCAGCTCAATCGCAACGTCGCAGCCCAGCGTGCCCAGAAAGTGCGCGATGTCTTCCAGCGCGGCGCGCGACCCCTGGGCCTGGTACTTGCCGATCAGCGCGACATGGCGAAATTGCGACTTCATCGGCAAATTACATCACAACATGGCGGGCGAAGCTTCGTAGAATGTCTCCATGCTTGATGCCCGGGCCCGGTTGTTGCTCAAAGCGCTGGTTGAACGTTACATCGCTGACGGTCAGCCGGTGGGCTCGCGCACGCTGTCAAAGGCGTCCGGGCTGGAGCTTTCTCCAGCCACCATCCGCAACGTCATGAGTGATCTGGAGGAGCTCGGGCTGATCGTCAGTCCGCACACCTCCGCCGGCCGCATTCCCACGGCCCGCGGTTACCGGCTCTTCGTCGATACCATGCTGACGCTGCAGGCCGACCCGCTGTCTGCCGCAGGCCACATCAATGCGCCCACGCTTGCGCCCGATCAGCCGCAAAAGGTGATCAGCAATGCGGCGCACATGCTGTCAAGCCTGTCGCATTTTGTCGGGGTGGTGATCGCGCCGCGCCGGACCTCGGTGTTTCGGCATATCGAGTTCTTGCGCCTGTCCGAGAAGCGGTTTCTGGTGATCATCGTTTCGCCCGATGGCGACGTGCAAAACCGCGTCATCTTTACCGAAGCCGACTACACCCAGTCGCAACTCGTTGAAGCCGCCAATTTTCTCAACTCGCACTATGCCGGCATGGCGATTGAAGAGGTACGCGAGCGCCTGCAGCATGAAGTCGAGGCGCTCCGGGGCGAAATTGCCGCCCTGATGCAGGTTGCGGTACAGGTCAGCTCCGAAGCCATCGAGTCGCGTGATGAGGTGGTTGTTTCGGGCGAGCGAAACCTGCTAGCCGTCAGTGATTTTTCAAGCGACATGGGCAATTTGCGCAAGCTCTTTGATCTTTTCGAGCAGAAGGCGCAACTGATACGCCTGCTCGACGTTTCAAGTCGCGCCGAGGGGGTTCGCATCTATATCGGCGGTGAAAGCCATGTCATTCCCTACCACGAGCTGTCGGTGGTGACAGCGCCCTACGAGGTCGATGGCCAGGTCGTCGGAACGCTGGGCGTGATTGGCCCCATGCGCATGCCCTACGAAAGAATGATCCAGATTGTCGATATCACCTCCAAGCTGGTCAGCTCGGCCCTGAGCTACAGCAAGTAAGGCCCTTACAATTCATCCCTTGAGTGGGGCGTTAGCTCAGTTGGTTAGAGCAGAGGACTCATAATCCTTTGGTCGTAGGTTCAAGTCCTACACGCCCTACCAGTGTATATGTGCCTCAGCGCCCGGAATTGGGCCTGGGGCGTTTCTACAAATTTCCTAAAGTTTCTACAAAAGTCGATGGTTTGCCTGTTTACAGACCGGTTTTTAGGCATGGGACGCGGGGAATGAGTGCTTCCCGGCTTGGCTTGCGTTACGAGCGACTACTATTCTTCGCGGCGCCTCTGTCCTTAATAGCGCTGTTAGTTTTGTTTATTGCCGTGGCTACCGACAGCCAACAAGAGCGACTTCAATATCGATGTGCCGGGGAGGCGGCAACGGTTTTGGAGGCCAAGAAAACTGAACTTGACGCTGAATGGGGACGGCAGATTGACCAAATAGTCACGCGGCAGGGTCCAGACTATCAATATGTCTTGGCTGTACGATCAGCGTGGATTTTTGGACTACATGTTGGCAGCAGCTGCTACCGAATAATGGAGGTAAAAACGGACGAAGAACTGTACACCTCACCTCAAGTTTTGATTGACCAACTGAGGAAAACCGCGAGCACCTCTGTAGTTATGCCGGTGAAATTTTATGGTGTGGAAATACCAGAACGCGCATCAATCAGTGTTTTCGGCACTCTTATAAACATGGACCTGATGGTGCTTACCCAAGCACTTCAATTGGCGCTTGCTCCCTTACTTCTTCTCTGGCTTGGCAGTCTATACAACACTCGCTATCGAGAAACGATGATTAATGGAGGGGCGGCGAAGATCACCGAATTGTTCCCCCACTTAATCAATATTTACCCAGTGGGGAAGGTGATTCCCCCTAGGAAAAAGAGCTGGATTCAATACTATGCACCTCCCGTTGTGTGCGCGCTTTATGCCATAACGCGGGTCGTTCTCCTTGGTGTTTTTATTGGGCCTCCGGTGGTTTTCTACGTGGCTAGCTTATATTTTCTTCACCCTGTTGACTATGTCGTTTTTTTCTGGGTGCTAGGCGGGCTGGTGTCGATATCAGGACTCACAAATTTTTTTGTCGAATTCTTTCCTTGGCACGTACTAAAAATTTTCCCCAAATCACTCGGGTAAGTTGTATTAACGCAATGGCTTCACTCGGTCGCCAACCCTTGGCGCGTTCCTTGGCGGTCTGGCGTGCCGTCCATAAATCACGCGGGGTTTGCAGCGCCAGCCAGTAGCCGGGTGTGGTGCCCAATGCGTCGGCCAGGCGCAAGTCCATATCGGCAGACACGACAGCATGTCCATGCAGCACGCGGGACAACATCACCCGGCTGATACCGATATGCGCGGCAAAGGCGGTCACGCTTGCACCCAGGTCATCGAGCCAGCCGGTCAGCAGTTCGCAGGGGCGAGCGGGGTTGTGCATGTTCATGACGTGCCTCTCTTGGTGGCAAAACCGTTTCAGGCGTCGGCCACGGGCTCGCGCCCTTCGACGGCCATCCGGGCAATGAAACCCGAGCGTGTTTCACCTGCGCTGCGGGCCTGTGCGTCGAGTCGGTGCAGCACGCGGCGCGGCAGGCTGATGTTCACGCGCTCCAGGGTGTCGTCAAGCATGGCCGGGTCAACCTTCACCAGCGCCCACAGCCAGCCCTTAAATTCACGGTGTGCCGTGCGCAGCGATTCGATAGGGGACGGCGCGGGAATGTCTTGCCCAGCGTCCAGGGTGGCTTCAATCCAGCCGGTGATGGCATCCTCGGCCTGAATCATGGCTTCTTCCAGCGTGTCGCCCGCCGAAAAGCAGCCGGGCAGGTCGGGAACCACAACGCCCCAAGCGGTGGCGTCGGTTCCGGGTTCAATGGCAATGGGGTAGCGCACGGGTTCACCTCTCAGATGCCGGCTTGCCGTGGTCAGGCGGCAACCAGCTTGCGCTGCAACGTCCGCTTTCTGGTGGGCGCTTTGAGCTTGGTCACTTTGACTCTCGGGGCCATGCCAGCCACGGCAGCCATGTCCATCAGGGTGTCGAGTGAGAACAAGTTCACCTTGCCCCGCATCAAGTCAGAGATTCGGGGTTGGGTCACGCCAAATATTTCAGCGGCTTCGCTTTGGGTCATACCGCGCTCCTGGATGGTTGTACTCAGCTCCATCATCAAGGCAGAGCGGGCCTTCATACTGACTGCTTCCTGGGGGGTGTCTTCGATGGCATCCCAGACACTGGCGAATCGGTTTTTGTCTGTCATGGCGCTAACTCCTTGCGTAATTCCCTGAAGCGTTTGCTGGCTAAATCAATGTCTTTTCTGGATGTTTTCGGGGTCTTCTTCTGGAAGCAGTGCAACACATATACGGCATCCTCGAACTTGGCGACATACACCACCCGGAACGTCCCGTCTTCGTCCCGAATTCGCAATTCCGTGACGCCTGCGCCAATGGTCGGCATGGGCTTGGCATCATCCGGCGGCAGTCCGTGTTGCACCTTGTCCAGTTGATGCCCGGCCTCGCGCATCGCCGTTTGTGGAAAGCCCCGCAAATCACTCAGCGAGCTACCCCGAAACTCAACAGCTTTCATCGATTAAGTATATAAGTTTTTGTATGTTTGTGCTGAAGAATATCCGCCTGATGTGAAGCCTTTTGGCCACCACTTGCAGTGCACCGGGCGCGGTTTTGGCGTCGAGCACGATACCGGCCTGCTCCAGAATCCACGTTTCAATCTTTTCGTGATGTACGCGCAGCAGATCAAGCGGTCGCGCTTGGCTTGTATCCCATGAGTTTCGCCACCACACCCTTTCACCACCCGTTCAGGGTTCATCCCTGCGCCACCGGCCGATCCGGGTCGCTGCACCATTCGCTCCAGCTACCGGCGTAAAGGCCGGTGGGCCCCAGGCCGGCGACTTCCATGGCAATGAGGTTGGGCACCGCGCTTACGCCGCTGCCGCAGTGATGCACCACGCTGGCCGGGTCGCGCCCGCCCAGCAGGGTTTCAAACTCGGCCTTGAGTTGCGCTGCGGGTTTGAACTTGCCGTCGGGGCCCAAGTTCTCGGCGGAAGGGCGGTTCAGTGCGCCGGGAATGTGGCCTGCCACCGGGTCCAGCGGTTCGACTCCGGCCCTCTCCGCTTTGGTCGGCGAGGATATATGCGGCATGGTCCGCGTTTGGCTTGCGCGCGCGTTCGGCTCAACGACGCAGGGTTATCAGGCATGGGTGACCAAACTGGGGATATCAGTCGCCGGCGGGGTATTGCGGCTGCGGCCACAACGCACCACGCCGTCAATCATGACCATTCCGACCCCGGGTAAGTCGCCGCGCTGAATACTGTCAAGGAGGTTCAGCCCGGCAGAGTGCTGGGCCTTGTCCATGAACACGAAGTCAGCGGCGCGGCCGGTTTCGATCAGTCCGCAATTGAGATTGCGTATGCGCGCGGTATTGCCAGTGGCAAAACAGAAAACCAATTCGGCTGGGATGTTTCCCATGCTTGACAGCAGGGCGATTAGCCGCAACAGGCCCAGCGGCTGTACCCCTGATCCGGCCGGGCCATCAGTGCCCAGAATGACACGATGCGGGCATTTGAGCTGCAACGCGGCTTGAGCTGCCGCAATAGCGACCTTCTCATTGCCGTTGTGAACAATTTCGATGGCACGCGAGGATTTTTCACACAGCTCGCAGACGTGTGTTTCCGACAAGGCCGTGTGTCCACCGTTGATGTGGCCAATCACATCGGCGTCGGCTTCCAGCACCACATCTTTGTCAATCAGGCCGGAACCGGGAATGGAGGGTCCTCCGGTATGAATGGTGCTCTGGAGGCCATACTTTCGCGCCCAGCCGACCATTTCCCTGGCCTCATAACCCGCTTTGACGGAACCCAGGCCGACCTCGCCGAGCAGCCTGACGCCGGCGTCGGCCAGATCCTTGAAATCCTGCTCCACCATGCCTTTTTCGATGATAGGTGCGCCAGCGAGCACCTTGACGCCGCCTGGACGGAAATTGTCAAACGCGCGCTGCGCCGTAATGGCCAGCGCTTTCAGGCCAACGATGTCCCTGGGTCGTCCGGGAAGGTGAACTTCCCCGGCGGAGATCATGGTGGTGACCCCTCCGTGCATGGTGGAGTCTATCCAGCCGATCTGGTTTTGCCGTGGCGTCCAGTCACCAAAGACCGGATGGACATGACTGTCGATCAAGCCCGGGCATACACAGGTCTGGTGCGCATCAATGACTGTCTGCGCATGCTCAACGTTGCAGTTCTTGGCCGTGCCTACCGCCACGATCAGGCCATCGTTCACGACAACAGTGTCGGCGTCCAAAATGGGTTTGTCGATGTCCCCGGACAACAGCAAGCCGATATTCCTGATAACGACTTTCCCTGATTTTCCGGTCGATGCTGCTTCTGCCATGGCTTGGTCCTTTTAAATGATGGTGGGGTGAAAACGCCAGCGCGCACGGGCAAGCCGGTGTACACAATTCAAGGCAAGGGGGTCGGCATGACAGTACGAAGCACCGTGCTGACGATGAAGGCCTGCCACTGGGTCAGGGCTGCTGGTGTCTGCAGGTCTTCCCCCAGAAAGGCCGATAGCGTGTGGCGGTTGGAGATGTAGAAATAGCCCGTCGCTGCAATAAGCAAGTAGACATTGCGTGCAGAGATATCGGCGCGAAACACGCCTTTTCGTACCCCGCTTTCCAGCAGTTGGCTGATGATCGCTATGGCCGTAGACGAGTACTCCCTGGCACGCGCCGACTTTGCGATATGTTTGCCTCGATGAAGGTTTTCCGTATTGAGAAGCGTGATGAATTCAGGATTCTTGCTGTAATAAGAGACTACAAATCCGATGATTTCCTTGAGAGACTCTACTGGCTGCTCAATGTCCAGTTTAAGTTTTAGTTCCGCATCGTTCATGCGGCGATACATGTCTTCCAGCACCTCGATGAACAAGCCTTCCTTGCTTCCAAAATAATAGTAAATCATCCGGTCAAACGATTTGGCTGATTGGGAGATTTTTTCCACGCTGCCACCCTCGTAACCGTAACGGGCGAAGACCTTGGTGGCGGCGCGCAGAATGTTGTCGCGAGTGGTCTGCGCCGCCTGTTCCCGTATGCCGGGTCGCTTGGCGGGCGCGCGCCGGGAGGCAGAGGAACGAGGTTTGATGGTCTTGGTAGGCATGGCTGTCTTCGCTGTCATGGGGAAACTCCCGGTCGCGGTTTACTTTTTGTCAGAAAACAAATTTTCGCCGAACCGCTCCAAGGGAAATTCGCGCCCTCGGGACGCAGAGTATTACGCAAAGCGAGAAGCGTGGGAGCTATATTCATTGCTCGGCAAAAGCGCGTTCAATCACGAAGTCGCCTGGCTTGGAGGTGCTACCCTCCTTGAAACCGGTTTTTTCAAGCAGGTGCTTGAGGTCTTTGAGCATGGCCGGACTGCCGCAAATCATCACGCGGTCACGCGCGGGGTCCAGCGTCGGCAATTGCAGGTCGGCAAACATCTTGCCGCATTCCATCAAATCGGTGACGCGGCCCATGTTCCGATAGCTTTCCCGAGTCACGGTCGGGTAGTAAAGAAGCTGCCTTGAGACCATATCCCCGAGAAATTCGTGCCGGGGCAGGTGGTCAACGACGAGATCGTGATACGCCAGTTCGTCGGTCTGGCGCACGCCATGAACAAGAACGACCTGTTCGAACTGCTCATAGGTCGCCGGATCGCGAATGATGCTCATGAAGGGCGCCAGGCCGGTCCCGGTCGAGAGCAGGTAAAGCCGCTTGCCCGGAAGCAAATAGTCAATCAGCAGCGTGCCGGTGGGTTTACGCCCGACGATGATCTTGTCGCCGACCTTGATGTGCTGTAGCCGGGATGTCAGGGGGCCTTCGGCCACCTTGATGCTGAAAAACTCAAGATATTCCTCATAGTTGGGACTGACGATGCTGTAAGCGCGCAGCAGCGGCTTGTCGTTGACCCTGAGGCCAAGCATCGTGAAGTGTCCATTGCTGAAGCGCAAGGATTGATCGCGGGTGGTGGTAAAAGTAAACAGGCGATCGGTCCAGTGGTGGACGGACAGGACGGTTTCTTCGTTAAAGGCGCTCATGGTGATTGCTTGATGTGTGGGTTGAAGTCTTCAGCGGTCGAGATCAACGCTCGCGAGCTTGCCGGTTTTATTTTTCCATTGCTCGGCTGTCGGCAAGGGCGCGGTGCGCTTCGAGAGGGTGGGCCACAGTCTGGCCAAGCGTTCGTTGATCTCTAAAAAGGGTTTGAATTGCTCGGGCATGTCCGTGTCTGCGTAGATGGCATTGACGGGACACTCCGGAATGCAGACGGCGCAGTCAATGCACTCCTCCGGATCAATCACCAGAAAGTATTGGCCTTCCTTGAAGCAGTCCACCGGGCAGACATCAACGCAATCCGTGTATTTGCATTTGATGCATGCGTCAGTTACTACGTGGCTCATCTATGCTCCTTTGTGGCATCGGTCAAGGTGGCGGGCGGTTATCCAATAGCGACAATATGCCATATTAATGTAGTGAATGCAACATTTAAATGTAGTGATTGCAACATTTTTTGGAAAAATGCAAAAGTGGCGTGTAAACACTATTGCATCGGTAATCCGTATGCGCTACATTGACTCGAAATGTAGCAAATACAACATTTTAGTTAAGTGTGCACTACATATTGGGTAATGGTTCGGGTGAGCAAACTGGCGGTAAGAAGGCAAAACGATGACCGAGCATACAAAGACGGACGGATTACCGGGCATGGAAGCGCCGGAGCTTCTTCAGACGCTGGAGAAGTCCCGGCCGCGTAACGAGCGCATGAACAGCGAAAAAATCGAGTGCAATGCATGCCCCGTGCTGTGCCAGATATCGGACGGCCGCAGCGGTGCCTGCGACCGGTATGCCAACCGAAGCGGCACCCTGGTCCGCGCCGATCCCGTGCTGCTGTTGCGCCGTACCCTGTCCGACAAAGAGGCTGTTCTGGTTCCTTTTGTCGGGCGTGTGGCCGTCGATGATTCGACCGGCCAGGCCGGGCCGCCGGAAAGCGCGCTGGCCGCCGATGCGCCGCCGCCCTGGAACGGCGATCTTTTGTTGGCCGACGAGGTTTTTATCACCGGCGTCGGCTCATCGACGACCTACCCCGATTACAAGCCAGCGCCTTTCATCGTGTCATCCAGGGCGGCGGGTGTTGACCTGGTCACTGTGGTCACGGAAGGCATTTTCAGCTATTGCAGCCTCAAGGTGAAGATAGATACCGACCGCTTTCTCGGTGCGGAGCAGGCCAATGTTCGCTGCAAGGGCGAAGTCGTCGGCCATGTGACGACGGCGGAGTACGGCTCCCAGATGCTGTCGCTCGGCGGAGTGCATCACCTCACCGGCGGCAGCAAAAAGGAGGGTCGTGTGACGGTCGAGATGATGAAGGCGCTGGGCAACAAGCAGGCGGCCGAACTCACGATAGACGGTGGCTCGCAGATACTGATACAGGCGGGCCGCGCGCCTGTTGTGAACGGCGTGGAGGAAAGGCGCATGCGGGTGGGTTGCGGCTCGGCCACTATCGGAATTTTCGCGAAGCAGTTTTTTGGCAAGCTGGACGAGGTTGTTGTGGTCGACGATCACATCACCGGTGTGTTGACCGAGCATCAGGCGGGCCGCTGCCTGGACATGCGTCCGTCCGGAATCAGGATGCAGGGACGCAAATCTACGCCTGGACGCTATTTCCAGGTCGCCAATCCCGGAACGGGGTGGGGCGGCACGGACATCGCCGACCCCTTGTCCATCATCGAAAGTTGGGACGCCGAAGTTGCGTGGCCGGGCTTGCGCCTGTTGATGACCTCGACCACCGGCGAACATGCGAGCTGGTACGTTCTGGATGAGGCGCTTTATCCGGTGGAGCAGGACATGCCCGCAGAAGTGCGCCGCATCGTTGACCGTATCGGGGAGAACTGCGAACCTTCCCTGACGACCGTGCTTTTCCTCGGAGGGGCCGGCGGCAGCTTGCGCGCCGGTGTCACGGAAAACCCGGTTCTTCTGACCCGTGCCATCAAGGATGCCCTGGTCAATGTCACCTGCGGCGGTGCTCCTGCCTACATCTGGCCTGGCGGTGGCATTACCGTGATGGCCGATGTCATGCGTATGCCGGACAACAGTTTCGGAACCGTGCCCACCCCGGCCATCGTGGCACCTATTGAATTCAGCATGAAGCTCGACGATTACCGTGCGCTGGGTGGCCACATGGACTATGTGCGCACGCTGGAAGATGCACTGCGCTGGGGAGCGTGGCACAACGAAGGTGCGCCCTCGGCGCGGGCGTGGGCGCAACTGTCCCCGATGAATCCGTGGCCGCTGGCGCGCCCACCTTTGCTCGGCTGAAGCACCCCAGCCGTGGACGCCCAACGCACACAACTGCTCGATGGCCGCTGGCATTTACAGCATGGCCCGATGGACATCATCATTGGCGCCAGCGGCAGTCAGGCGTCGCTGGAAATGGCACACGCGGATGCGTGGCATCGTTTCACCGGCATTCTTGATGAATTGGTGCAGGAGCTGACCCTGCTGCGAGTTCCGGTGCAAGGTGCCTGTCCGGTGCGGGGGCCCATCGCCCGGCGCATGTGGCATGCCTGCCAGCCGTACGAAAGCAGTTTCATCACCCCGATGGCGGCGGTTGCCGGTGCCGTCGCACAAGAGCTCATTGCCTTTTACTCAAAAAGCGGTGTGACGCGGGCGTGGATCAACAACGGAGGCGACATCGCGCTGCACTTGGCACCATCGCAGGCGGTCCGTATCGGCCTGTATGCCAATCTTGCCAATCTGGACCGGGACGAAATTCGGGACGGTATCCGTACTGACGGTCAGTTTGAAGTCTCCAGCGTGCTACCGGTCCGCGGAGTTGCCACCAGCGGATGGCGCGGGCGAAGTTTTTCATTGGGAATTGCCGACAGCGTCACGGTTCTGGCGCGTACTGCCTCCGAGGCAGATGCCGCTGCAACCGTCATTGCCAATGCCGTTGATGTTGCTGACCCGCGTATCGTGCGTCTCCCCGCCTGCGAAGTGAAGGACGACACCGACCTGGGGTCCCTGGCGGTCACGGTGGATGTCCCCCCATTGGAGCCGAACCTGGTGCTTCAGGCCTTGCGCGCAGGCCTGAAGCGCGCGCAGGCCTTGCGCGCCGCCGGGCTGATCTGGTCCGCCGCGCTGGTTTGCCAAAATCAGTTCACAAGCACCGACGCGGCAGCCATGGGAATTTTGGAAAATCGGCGTGCCAACATGCAAGTTGGTTCGGTATTTGCTTAACGAAATAGATGGACTCAAAGCGATGATTGAAATACGACGCATCTTTACGCACGTGGAGCAAATTTGGCACGAATTTGGCCCGGTGGCCCAAATACCACTGCTGCGCGGGGCGATTGCCGCAGTGCTGACCAATCCGTTCGCGGGGCGCTACGAGCCCGACATATTGCCGATGATGGATGCGCTTCAGCCCGTCGGCGTCGAGATGGCCAAGCGCTTGCGCGCGGCGATGGACGTGCCGGCGGAGCGCATCGAGGGTTATGGCAAAGGTGCCATTGTGGGTGCGGCGGGGGAACTGGAACACGGTGCGCTCTGGCATGTGCCGGGAGGCTACGCGATGCGCGAACTGCTGGGCTGGAAAGGTGATCGCAATGCCTACGCCAGGGGACAGGCCGAAGAAAAAACCGGGCAGCCCGGCAACGCGCTGGCTATCGTGCCGTCGACCAAAAAGGTGGGCGGACCAGGCGCCGCACTGGATGTTCCGATGACGCATGTCAACGCCAGTTATGTACGCAGCCATTTCGATGCCATCGAGGTGCGTGTTCCGGGTGCACCCCTGCCGGACGAAATTGTCTTTATCCTTGCGATGAGCACCGGGCCTCGCATCCATGCGAGGGTAGGCGGGCTGGCGGCGAGCGCTGTCAGCAAGTGGGACGGTTTGCGCTGACCCGACATTGCACATCACCACACTATTCAAGGGGGAAATCATGATAGCCAAGATCCGAAAAATCATTGTCCAAGTCGATGAGACCCGTGTCGAAATGGGCCGGGTTGTTGACCCGCCAACCCGCAAGGCGCTGGCCATGGCGGTGATCGAAAATCCGTTCGCCGGGGCTTACACGGAAAACCTTGACCAGTTGATCGCCATTGGCGAGGAGCTGGGCGGCCTGCTGGGAAACAAGTGCGTGCAAGCGCTGGGCATCGCGCCAGGCCAGGCGCAAAGTTACGGCAAGGCCGCGATTGTCGGCGAAGCCGGTGAGCTTGAGCATGCCGCGGCCATTTTGCATCCCAAGCTGGGAGCGCCGCTGCGCCTGGCGGTTGAAAAAGGTGCCGCCTTGGTGCCTTCGAGCAAAAAACGGGGTGGTCTCGGGACCGCGATCGACGTGCCGCTCGGGCACAAGGACGCGGCTTTCGTACGCAGCCACTTCGATGCAATGGAGGCTCGTATTGCCGATGCGCCTCGGGCCAATGAAATTGTGGTCGCTGTTGTCGTGACAGACAGTGGCCGGCCACTACCGCGCGTGGGCGGACTGCAGATCCACGACATCAAGGGTGAAGATGGGCTTCGCTAATCCGGGCTCATCACAACTCAATCCGACCCACGACCTCCAGGAGTTTTTATGACGATGAAACACAAAACGCTGAGCGCCCTGACTTTTCTGGGTCTGATGGCCTCGCTGGTGACCGCTCAGGCACAAGACGCCATCAAGATTGGCGA
This sequence comes from uncultured Polaromonas sp., assembly GCA_964371235.1. GTDB lineage: Bacteria > Pseudomonadota > Gammaproteobacteria > Burkholderiales > Burkholderiaceae_C > Polaromonas. The sequence continues at coordinate 33,154 of CAYJMW010000016.1, read as the reverse complement.
GATCAACAGCTACAAGGCCCAGCCCGCCTTTTTGGAGCCCTACAAGAAAGGCATGGAGCTGGCGGTCGAGGAAATCAATGCTTCCGGCGGTATCAACGGCAAGAAAGTGCAGTTAATCATCCGGGACGACAATGCCAACCCCGGTGACGCGGTGCGAGCTGCCGAGGAACTTGTCTCGCGCGAGAAGGTGGATGTGTTGACGGGGTCCTTCCTCTCGCACATCGGTCTGGCACTGACGGACTTCGCAAAACAGAAGAGAATTTTTTTCCTGGCCGCCGAGCCGTTGACCGACAAAATCGTCTGGCAAAACGGCAACCGCTATACCTTCCGCCTGCGCACGTCGACCTATATGCAGGTGGCAATGCTGGTTCCGGAGGCTGCAGCGATGAAGAAAAAGCGCTGGGCGGTGGTCTACCCCAACTATGAGTACGGCCAGTCCGCTGTGGCCAGCTTCAAGACCTTACTGAAAGCGGCCCAGCCCGACGTCGAGTTCGTCGCCGAGCAGGCACCGCCTCTAGGCAAGGTTGACTCCGGAAGCGTGGTGCAGGCCCTCGCCGATGCCAAGCCTGATGCCATCTTCAACGTGCTGTTTGGTGCCGATCTGTCCAAGTTCGTTCGCGAAGGCAACACCCGTGGTCTGTTCAAGGGCCGCGAAGTGGTGAGCCTGCTCACCGGCGAGCCCGAGTACCTCGATCCCCTGAAGGACGAAGCTCCCAATGGCTGGGTCGTCACGGGATACCCTTGGTACGGCATCCAGACGCCGGAACACAAGGCATTCTTCCTGGCCTACCACGGCAAATACAAAGACTATCCGCGCCTGGGTTCCGTGGTCGGCTACAGCGCCATCAAGTCCCTGGCCGAAGGCATGAAAAAAGCCAAATCGACCGATACGGAAAAGCTGATAACCGCCTTCCGCGGCCTGAAGGTGACAACCCCCTTCGGCCCTGTGGTTTACCGTCCGGAAGATCACCAGTCCACCATGGGCACCTATGTCGGGCGCACCAAAAACGAAGGAGGCAAAGGCGTGATGGTCGACTACCGCTACCTCGACGGCGCGAAGTTTCAGCCGACCAACGCAGAAGTGAAGAAGTTGCGCGCCGCTGACTAAAGAGGCCGATGCGCATCGAAACCACGGTTGGCGCCCCGCAGTTCAGATACGCGGTGCCAGCCGGTCGTTTCCCCAAATAGTGTTGGCCTTTACACAAAGTCATCATGTCCATCGTAGCAGTTGCCGGTCATCTATCTCTCCCGCAGAAAAAGGTTTATTCATGAGCTTTTCAGGCTTTATCGTGCAGCTACTCAACGGCCTTGCCGGCGCGTCGTCGCTGTTTCTGGTGGCCGTAGGACTGTCGCTGATCTTTGGTGTCACGCGCATCGTCAACTTCGCGCACGGCTCGTTTTTCATGGTCGGCATTTATGTCGCCTATTCGCTGGCGGCGACACTGGGAAGTACTCTCGGTTTCTGGCCAGCCCTGCTGCTCGCGGCCCTGGCCGTGGGTGTCCTCGGTGCGCTGGTGGAAGTCTTGCTGCTGCGCCGCATTTACCATGCACCGGAGCTGTTTCAGCTGCTCGCCACCTTTGCGCTCGGCCTGGTGATCAAGGACGCGGTGCTCTGGTTCTGGGGTGCGGAAGAACTTCTGGGTCCCAGGGCCCCCGGTTTGACTGGATCGGTGTCCATTCTGGGACGGCAATTTCCCTCGTACGACCTTTTCCTGATCGTCGCGGGGCCCGTGGTTCTGGGCCTGCTTTGGTTGCTGCTGACCAAAACCCGCTGGGGAACCCTGGTGCGAGCCGCAACCCAGGACCGGGAAATGGTCAGTGCGCTCGGGGTCAACCAGGCCTGGCTGTTCACTGCCGTCTTTGCACTGGGCGCACTTCTGGCGGGCCTGGGCGGGGCGCTTCAGCTTCCGCGTGAGCCGGCCAACCTGGAGATGGACCTGAACATCATCGGTGCTGCATTTGTGGTGGTGGTGGTCGGAGGCATGGGCTCCATTCCGGGCGCGTATGTGGCGGCCCTGCTGATCGCTGAACTCAAGGCGATCTGTATCTGGCTCGGACTGGTCGAAATCGCCGGCATCAGCATTTCTTTTTCCAAGTTAACGCTGGTGGTGGAGTTCGTAGTGATGGCCGTCGTGCTGATCGCCCGTCCATGGGGCCTGTTTGGCAAACCGCAGGCGGCCAGCCGCCATGCCGGCGCCGCTGAGGAACCGCTGCGCCCACCGGATCGCCTGTACAGGTATGGCGGCGCGGCGCTGCTGGCGTTGCTGGCGCTGATGCCCACGTTCGCGGCGCAGTCGCCTTATGTCACCGTGCTTTTGATCGATTTGCTGATTGCCGTGCTGTTTGCGGTGAGCCTGCACTTCATCATGGGACCGGCCGGCATGCACTCGTTCGGCCATGCGGCCTACTTCGGCCTGGGTGCCTACGGTGCCGCGCTGCTGGTGCGCAACCTGAACCTGCCGATGGAGGCAGCGCTGGTCGTCGCACCGGCGCTGGCGGCGCTGGGTGCCTTCGTCTACGGCTGGTTCTGTGTCCGGCTGTCCGGGGTGTATCTGGCCATGCTGACCCTGGCTTTCGCGCAAATCACCTGGGCAATCTGCTACCAGTGGGATTCGTTCACGGGCGGCAGCAACGGGCTGACGGGCGTGTGGCCGTCCGAGTGGCTGGCGGACAAACGGATGTATTACTACCTGACCCTGGCGCTGGTGGTCGGGGCAGTGCTTCTGATGCACCGGATACTGTACTCGCCCTTTGGCTACGGCATGCGGGCTGCGCGCGACTCCGCGATCCGGTCCGACGCGATCGGCATCAACGTCAAGCGCATGCAATGGGTGGCGTTTGTCATCGCCGGTTCTTTCGCAGGCCTGGCCGGCGCGCTTTACGCCTTTTCGAAAGGCAGCATCTCTCCGGAAAGCCTACATGTGAGCAAGTCCATCGACGGCCTGGTGATGGTCCTGCTGGGAGGTGTACAGACGCTCGTGGGCCCGGTGGTCGGTGCGGTCACGTTCACATGGTTGCACGACACCGTGGCGCGGAACACCGATTACTGGCGCGCCATGCTGGGGATGATCATCCTGATTCTCGTGCTACTGTTTCCCCAGGGCATCGCCGGTTTTGTGAAACAGCTCGTGTCCCACCGGCGCGATACGGGAAAGATGCATTCATGAGCCTGCTCAAAGTATCAGGTCTGAGTAAGTCGTTCGGCGGTGTCCATGCGGTCGATGGCATCAGTTTTGAGCTGGCCGCAGGTGAACTGCTGGCCCTGATCGGGCCGAACGGTGCGGGCAAATCGACGACCTTCAACATGGTCAACGGCCAGATGCGCGCCGATACCGGCTCGATCCAGCTGGACTCGCAGGAGTTGGTGGGCATGGCCCCGCGGGACATCTGGCGCCTGGGCGTCAGCCGGACTTTCCAGATTGCAGAGACGTTTTCGTCGCTGACGGTGGTGGAAAACGTCCAGATGGCCTTGCTGTCGTCGGACCGCAAGCTGTTTTCAATGTGGCGCCGGGCTGCAGACCACAAACGCGACCAGGCGCTCCTGCTGCTGGAGCAGGTCAGCATGAAAGCCCAAGCCGACCGGCCCTGCAGCGTATTGGCTTATGGCGACGTCAAGCGCGTGGAGCTCGCCATGGCCATGGCCAACGACCCCAAACTGCTGTTGATGGATGAGCCGACTGCAGGCATGGCGTCCAGGGAGCGCAATGATTTGATGGCTTTGACCAAGCAATTGGTCATCGACCGTGGCATGGCGGTACTGTTTACCGAACACAGCATGGACGTGGTTTTCGCCTACGCCGACCGCATGATCGTGCTGGCGCGAGGTCGGCTGATTGCAGAGGGGAAACCGCTGGAAATTCGCGACCATCCCAAAGTTCAGGAAGTCTATTTTGGCAGCGGTAAAACGTTCGAGAAAAAAGTTCCTGAAAAGGAAGCAGTGTGATGAGTACTGCGAAAGAAGTTTTACTGGTGGCCAAAGGCTTGTCAGCCTGGTATGGTGCCGCCCAAATCCTGTTTGATGTGAGTCTGGATGTTCGGCGCGGCGAAGTGGTGGCCTTGATGGGCCGTAACGGTGCTGGGAAATCCACTACGCTGAAGGCCCTGATCGGGATGCTGGACAAGCGGAGCGGCAGCGTGTCATTTCTCGGCCGCGATATTTCAAGGAGCGAACCGCACCACGCGGCCCGAATGGGACTGGGCTTTGTGCCCGAAGACCGGCGCATCTTCACCGACCTGACGGTGACGGAAAACCTTGAAGTGGGACGACAGGCACCGCGTTGCTGGCCTGACGGCAGCCAAGCGCCGGTCTGGACACCCGAGCGTCTTTTCAAGCTGTTTCCCAACTTGGGCGAGATGCCGGGCCGACCAGGTGGCCGCATGAGCGGTGGCGAGCAGCAGATGCTGACGGTGGCGCGCACCCTGATGGGCAATCCTTATCTGGTATTGCTCGATGAGCCGTCTGAAGGCGTGGCGCCGGTGATCGTCGAGCAAATGGTGCACATGATTCTGCAACTGAAGGCTCAGGGGGTCAGTATTTTGCTGTCCGAACAGAACATGCATTTTGCGGAACTGGTGTCTGATCGGGCGTATGTGCTCGAGAAGGGCCAGATCCGCTACCAGGCTTCGATGACCGAGCTGTCGGTCAATGAAGAGGTGCGGCGCGCGTACCTCAGTGTGTAGCGCGCCCAGTTGTTGTTTTTGTCATTCAACTCATTTCCAGGAGATCGCATCATGTATCCAGGCACCCGCAGAGCCCTGTTGAAAACCCTGTCCGGCGCCGGCCTCGTGGCGGTCGCTGGCTTGGCAGGCCGCGCTGCTTTTGCCGCCGGGATCAAGCCCGACGCCAAAAGCGCGCTGATCGTCGTCGATGTGCAGAACTGTTTCGTGACTGGCGGCACCTTGCCGGTCAAGGGCGGCGAAGAGGTTGTTCCGGTCATCAACAAACTCGCCGCCGGATTTGAGAACATCGTGATGACGCAAGACTGGCACACCAAGGGCCATGCATCGTTCGCCAGCGCGCACGCCGGCAAAAAGCCTTTCGAGGTCGTAAAAATGCCCTACGGCAACCAGGTGCTGTGGCCCGACCACTGCGTGCAGGGCACCGACGACGCTGCGCTGCACAAAGACCTGCTGTTGCCCACGGCGCAGGTCATCGTGCGCAAGGGCTACCACCAGGACGTTGACAGCTATTCCGCCTTCATGGAGGCCGATGGCAAGACGCCTACCGGCCTGGGCGGCTACCTGAAGCAGCGCGGCATCAAGCGCGTGTTCGTGACCGGGCTGGCGACTGACTTCTGCGTGGCGTGGACCGCGATGGATGCGCGAAAGCTTGGCCTTGAAACCTATGTAATCGAAGACGCCACACGCGCCATCGACCTCAACGGTTCACTGGCGGCGGCCTGGAAAAAAATGGCGGCCAGCGGTGTCAAGCGGATCCAGTCCAACGACCTGGCCTAAACCCTGATTGGTCCCTACGCAAGGCTTTGCTGCCATGGCCTTGCAGGCTGTCCGTGCGCGGGCGGAGGGGCGGCTTTTGCCTGAACTGTTTAAGACAAAGAGGAAGTGTATGAACCTGATGTCCCGATGGATCCCCGTGAAGGGGGTCATTCTTGCCGCGACGCTGATGGCTTTTTCGTCGGCTCACGCCGAAACCGGCGTGAAGGATACCGTGATTGCGGTGGGGCAATCAGCGGTTTTTAGCGGGCCTGTCGCCGCCACCGGAAGCAATTACCGGCGCGGCATCGAACTCTATTTCGAGCAGGTCAACAAGGCGGGTGGCGTGAATGGACGCAAGCTCCAGTTGACGGCACTCGACGATGCCTACGACCCCAAACGCACGGTCGAGAACACCCGCCTTTTGATTGAGGAAAACAAGGTATTCGCGCTCATCGGTTATGTCGCCACGGCCAACCTGATTGCCGCGATGCCGGTGGCCGAGGAGGCCAGGGTGCCGATGTTTGCGCCCCTGGTTGGCACCACATCCATCCGGCTGAAGCACAACCGCTATCTTTTCCATGTGAGGGCGAGCTACCAGGCCGAGCTGGCGCGCATCACCCAGCAGCTCGCCGTGGTGGGGACCGACAAGCTGGCCGTGGTTTACCAGGACAGTGTGTTCGGCAAGTCGAACCTGGAAACCCTGCTGCAACTCGCCAAGGCGGAAAAATTGCAGGTCCTGAAGACCATTCCCATGGCTATCACTGCCGCCAGCGCGACCGATATTGCGGCCCAGCTCAAGCAGGCAGCGCCGAACGCCATCATCATGATCATGGCCGGGACCATGTCTGAAGTCCTGATCCGGGATGTACGCGCTTCCGGCCTCGGCACACCGCTTTACACCATCTCTGTCGGCCTGGCGGACGCCAAGGCCTCGGCAACGCGGCTGAACGGGGCCTTGCGCGGCGTGATCACGGCCAGCATTGTGCCATCGCCCACGCTGGAGCGGTATGGCATCGTCAAGGAATACCGCAAGGCGCTTGGCGCATCGACGGGGTCTGGCGACAATTACACGGTGCTCGAGGGTTATATTGTGGCGAGGACGTTTGTCGAGGGCTTGCGCCGCGCTGGCCGGTCCTTGACCCGCGAGAATTTCATTGCCGCCCTGGAAAGCGTCGGCAGTCTGGATCTGGGCGACTTCCGGGTGGAGTACGCCCCGAGAAATCACAACGGCTCCAACTTTGTGGAACTGGAGATGTACACAGCAACGGGCAGCCTGATTCGATGACATCCCAGATCGTGACCCTTACCGTCAACCAGGTCGAGCGAACGCTGACGGTTTCAGCGCAGGCGAGCCTGTTGACAGTTTTGCGTAATGACCTGGAACTCAACAGTCCCAAATACGGTTGTGGCCTGGGCGAATGCGGGGCCTGCACGGTGCTGGTGGATGGTGTTGCAGCACGTGCCTGTGTGATCCCGGCATGCGGCCTGGCCGGCCGGGAAATCACCACGCTGGAAGGACTGGGGTCGCTGGCAGCATTGCACCCGGTTCAACAGGCCTTTATTGAAGAGCAGGCGGCCCAATGCGGCTACTGCCTGAGCGGCATGATCATGATGACCGTTGCGCTACTGGCGCGCAACCCGGATCCAAGCGAAGACCAGATACGCCGCGAGTTGTCGGGAAACCTGTGCCGCTGCGGCACCCATCTGGAAATTGTGCGGGCTGTGCTGCGCGCGGCGGAGCTCACGCGGCAAGACCTTTCGCGCAGGAGTGTGACATGATTCGCCGCGCCGACACGCCGTTCACACGCGCCGACTTTCACGGGGCTGCGGGGGTGCTACTGGTGACGCGCGAGCCGCCGCCCGCGCCCGTGCTGCTGAACGGCCAGCCAGCGACGGTGAGCGGCAATCCGCAGGAGGGCGTCGAAATACTGATTGCCGTCTGGAACGATGGCAGCGTGACGGCCCTGAACGGCCATGTGGACCTCGGCACTGGCATCCGCACGGCACTCAGCCAGATCGTGGCGGAGGAGCTTGACGTCTCGCTGGACAGCGTCAACATGGTGTTGGGTGATACCACCCGCGCACCCAACCAGGGCGCCACCATTGCGAGCGCGTCGATACAGATTCATGCGGTACCGCTGCGGGCCGCAGCGGCGCAGGTGCGCGCTTGGCTGGTGGACCGTGCTGCCGGTCTGCTGCAGGTGGACAGGGTGCTGCTGGCGGTCCGGGATGGCCTTGTTTCGGTGATTGGCAGCGAAGACCGGTCGGTCGCCTACGGTGCCTTGCTGGCGCAGCAGCATGTGGAGTTGCCGCTGGCGCTGGACACAGCGCTCAAGTCCCCGGAGGACTACCGCATCGTGGGCACCAGCACCGCGCGGGTGGACATCCCGGCCAAGGCCACGGGCGCGCTGACCTTTGTGCACGACATGCGTGTGCCGGGCATGCTGCACGGCCGGGTCGTGCGTCCGCCTTATGCCGGCGCGGACCATGGCGACTTCATCGGCAACACGCTGGAATCGGTGGACGAGTCCTCGATCATGCATATTCCGGGCATTCGCGCGGTGGTCGTGATTCGCGATTTTGTCGGTATTGTTGCGGAGCGGGAGGAGTACGCCGAACAGGCGCAGCGTGAACTGCGCGTGTTGTGGAAACCTTGGCCGGGTCTGACAAACCTGGACGACCTGGAGCAGGCCATTCGCAGCCACCCGGCGACGCAGCGCAAGCTGATTGATGAAGGGGATGTGGACGCCGCGATGGCGGGCGCAGCGCAGGCGATGGCGCGCAACTATGTCTGGCCTTACCAGATGCATGGCTCCCTTGGACCATCCTGTGCACTTGCCGACTGGCAGAAGGATCACATGACGGTGTGGGCCGGCAGCCAGAACCCGCATGTGTTGCGGGCCGACCTGTCGCGCCTGACGGGCTTGCCGGACGTCAGCATCGACGTCATTCGTATGGAGGCTGCCGGCTGTTACGGGCGCAACTGCGCCGACGATGTGGCCGCCGACGCGGCCCTGTTGTCACGGGCTGTAGGTGCGCCGGTGCGCGTGCAACTGACCCGCGAGCAGGAAAACGCCTGGGAGCCCAAGGGCGCGGCCCAGTTGATGCAGGTCCATGGCGGGCTGAATGAAGACGGCTCGGTTGCCGCCTATGACTTTCAGACTTCGTACCCATCGAACGGTGCCCCCACGCTGGCCCTGCTGCTGACCCAAACCATTGAACCGGTGGCGCAGGCCTACGAAATGGGCGATCGCAGCGCCCGCCCGCCTTACGCCTTTAGCAACCTGCGGGTCAGCGTCAACGACATGGTGCCCATGCTGCGCGCCTCGTGGCTGCGCGGGGTGTCTGCCTTACCCAATACATTTGCCCACGAGTCCTACATCGACGAGTTATCCACCGCTGCGGGGGTCGATCCGGTGGAGTTTCGCCTGCGCTACCTGACAGAGCCGCGTGCCGCCGAACTGGTGCGGGCAACGGCGGAGCGTGCCGGCTGGAAGGTGCATACGCAGCCGCAGCAGCAGGTCCCGGCAGGCGGTGAGAGTCAGGGTGAACAGGCAGACATTGTCCATGGGCAGGGTGTCGCTTACGCACGATATGTGCACAGCAAGTGGCCCGGTTTTGGTGCCGCCTGGGCTGCCTGGGTTGCCGATGTCGAGGTCAACCGCAAGACGGGTGAGATTCATGTCAGGCGTGTCGTGGTGGGGCATGACGCCGGTACACTGATCAACCCCGCCGGGGTCCAGCACCAGATTCACGGCAATGTGGTTCAGACCACCAGCCGCGCGCTGACCGAGCAGGTCCAGCTGACACCCAACACCCATACGGTGGCCAACCTGGAGTGGGGCAGCTACCCCATCCTGAGTTTCCGGGATGTGCCGGTGATCGAGGTCGTGACCATGGCACGTCCCGGCGAGCCCCCGTTGGGGGTCGGTGAGTCGTCTTCGGTGCCTGGCACCGCAGCCATCGCCAATGCGATTTTTGACGCCACCGGCGTGCGTTTTCGCAAGCCACCGTTTACCCCGGAGGTGCTGCGTGCGGCACTCAACCCCGCGCCCGAAAGTGAGCCGATTCTTTTGCCGACATCGGTGCGGCCGCCGGTCCGGCCGCTGGAAAGCGCGGTATGGCCCCGTGGCTTGGGCGCCTGGTCCAGGGCCGGCGCCTTACTTGCCGGCGTGTTTGGCGTGGCTGCGGCCCTGGTGGGCTGGCGTCCGGTAATCGCGCCTGTGCTGGCGAGCAGCGCGTCCCTTTACAGTGCGGCCACGATAGAGCGGGGTCGCCAGCTCGCAGCCTTGGGCGATTGTGCGGTGTGCCATACCGCGCCCGGCGGCATCCCCAATGTCGGCGGCCGGGCCATGGACACCTTGTTCGGAAAGATATTTACCACCAACCTCACGCCCGATGCGGCCACCGGCATAGGGCTGTGGTCCTTCAGCGCCTTCCAGCGCGCCATGCGGGAAGGCATTTCGCGCGACGGCCACCATCTGTACCCGGCCTTTCCTTACACTGCATTTGCCAAAACCAGCGACGAAGACCTGACCGCGCTATATGCCTACCTGATGGCCCAGCCCGCCGTGCGCTCGCGGCCACCATCCACCCAATTGGCCTTTCCCTTCAGCGTGCGGCCTCTGGTGGCTGCCTGGAATGCGATGTTTAACGACCCCGTGCCCTACCAGACCAACCCGACCCAGACGGTCGAATGGAACCGCGGCGCCTACCTGGTCAACGGCCTGGGCCATTGCGGTGCCTGCCATACGCCCCGTAACGTCCTCGGTGCCGAACGCGGCGGCAAGGTTTTCCTTGCCGGGTCCATGGTCGACGGCTGGGAGGTGCCTGCGCTGACCACGCTGTCGCGTGCGCCCGTGCCCTGGACTGCGGCAGAGTTGTACAACTACCTTCGGCACGGCTACGCGCTGCAGCACGGTGTCGCCGTCGGTCCGATGGCCCCGGTTGTCAAGGAGCTGGGCACCTTGCCCGACGAGGATATCCGGGCCATGGCCACTTACCTGGCTTCTTATAATGAGCCCGTGACCGGGCTGCAGAGTGCCGAGCGTGCGAAGCAGGTAGTTCTGTCCGCGCAGAAGTCCACTTTCGCGTTGCCCGGCCCGGGCCAGCGCCTCTTCAATGGCGCCTGTGCTTCCTGTCACCATGACGGCGATGGGCCCAAGCTGCTGGGCGTGAACACTCCGCTGGCGCTGAATAGCAAGCTGCACAGCGCGCGGCCCGACAATCTGATTCGTGTGATCCTGAGCGGGATTCGAAACCCCGCTGCGGCAGACATCGGTTTCATGCCGACGTTTCGCTACAGCCTGGACGACGCGCAGATTTCAGTCCTGGCAACTTACATGCGCAGCCGGTATGCGCCGGACCAACCCGCGTGGCGCGACCTGCCTTCCGTGGTGTCGCGCCTGCGCAATGCGCCGGACGAACATTAGGGCGCGCGTTTTGAGAAATACTATAAAAATGGGACTCATATTCCTTTGGTCGTAGGTTCAAGTCCTACACGCCCTACCATTTCATCCCTGCGCCACCGGCCGATCCGGGTCGCTGCACCATTCGCTCCAGCTACCGGCGTAAAGGCCGGTGGGTCCCAGGCCGGCGATTTGCATGGCGAGCAGGTTGGGTACCGCGCTGACGCCGCTGCCGCAGTGATGCACCACGCTGGCCGGGTCGCGCCCGCCCAGCAGGGTTTCAAACTCGGCCTTGAGTTGCGCTGCGGGTTTGAACTTGCCGTCGGGGCCCAAGTTCTCGGCGGAAGGGCGGTTCAGTGCGCCGGGAATGTGGCCTGCCACCGGGTCCAGCGGTTCGACTTCACCCCTGAAGCGCGCTGCGGCGCGCGCATCGACGAGGGTTTGAGTGGGTCGGCCGAGCTGGCGTGAGACGGTTTGGGTATCAACCAGCGCAGCAAGCGCAGGGGCCAGTTCGAAACTGGTCTGGAAATGTGCGGGCTCTTCGCCGCTGTTGACGGCGCCGCCTGCGGCCTGCCAGGCCTGCAGCCCGCCATCGAGCACGGCCACATTGCGGTGGCCGGCCCATTTGAGCATCCACCACAGGCGGCCGCAGTAGGTGGCGCCATTGCGGTCATACACGACGGCCTGCATGTCGTTGGCAAAACCGACGCTGGACAGCCAGATGGCGAATTTCTCGCGGTTGGGCAGCGGGTGGCGCCCGCCCGAGGCCGGTGCGTCGGCGCCGCTGGCCGTGACGACCCCGTGCGCGCCCGGCACGCCATGCCGGGCGCTCAGCGCCTTGTCCAGGTGGGCATAGACCGCGCCCGGGATGTGAGACGCAAGATACTGCTGTTCCCCGGCGTGCGGCTGCATCAGGTCAAAGCTGCAGTCAAACACGCGCAGGGGTTGCTTGCTGGCCATGAGGCTTTGCAGTTGCTCCGGGGAAATCAGGGTGGTGTAGTTCATTTTTTGCTCCAGTCTGCTCAATGTTCTTCGGCGGGCGCATGGGGTGCTGCGCGCGCGCGCAGTACGGTGGCGGCAATGGCGCTGAGGACGATGAGCGCCATGCCGGCCCAGCCCATCAGGGGAATATTGTCGCCAAACAGAATCAGGCTGTATAGCGCGGCAAACACAATGCCGGAGTACTGAAGGTTGGCCACCATCAGGGTTCCGCCATGATGCGCGGACATCGAATAGGCGCGGGTCATGGTAAGTTGCCCGAGCGAGGCCAAAATGCCCAGCGGCGGCAGCCACAGCGCATGCTGCCAGTTCCAGGGTGACACGCCCTGGAACAGCATGCCCAGCGCGCCAGCCACTGCCGTGCCCACGGCAAAGTAGAACACGGTGCGTATTTCGGGCTCGCCCATGCGTGCAATTGCCATGACCTGCATGTAGGCAAAGGCCGCGCCCAAACCCGACATCAGTCCGATCAGTCCGGCAAAAGACTGGTTTTGGTCCAGCACCGGGCGCAGCAGGAGCACCACGCCTGCAAAGCTGGCCATGATCGTCAGCACCAGCGGCCCCTGGCTTGGCCCTTTCTGGCCGGAACGGCCCAGCAAGAGCGCGCCACCCACCAAAAAAGCGGCAACCCAGACACTGCTCATGTAGTTGAGCGTCATCGCCGTGGCCAGTGGCAAGTGGGCAATTGCGTAAAACCAGGCCGACAGCGACATCACGCCAACGACGCTACGCCACGCGTGCATGGCGGGAAAGCGGGTTCGCAAGGACGTGCCGCTCATCTGCGCATAGGTGGCCATGAAAACAATGCCGAGCACGCCGCGGTAAAACACCAGCTCGGAGCTGTTGAAATGCGCGGACGCGTACTTGACACACACGCCCATGGTGGCAAACAGGAACGAGGAAAGAAGCATCCAGACGGCTTGCATCACGGAGTATCGATTGCCAGTTTTTATTGATGAAATAGGCCGTTAGCCCACGTGAAATAAGCGTTATTAGCTATTAAATATATAGCAAAGGCCTTCTGCTGGCGGCACCCTCAAATCATCTGTGTGGTTTTGCTGGCGCCCATTTCGCGGCGGTACCACTCGTGAAAGTGCTGCATGCCGTCTTCCATCGGGCTCTGGTAGGGGCCAAACTCGTTGTCGCCGCGCTGCATCAGCGCCCGGCGGCCGGCATCCATGCGCAGTGCCAGTTCGTCGTCTTCCTCACAGGTTTCCATGTAGGCGGCCTGCTGCGCCCGCATGAAGGCGGGCTCGAAGGCGCAGATTTCCTCGGGGTAGAAAAATTCCACCACGTTGAGGGTTTTGTCAGGCCCTTGCGGGTGCAGGGTGCTCACGACCAGAGTTTGCGGGTACCACTCCACCATGACATGCGGGTAGCAGGTCAGCCAGATCGCGCCGTATTTCGGGGAAACTCCGCGCTGGTACTGCAACACCACATCGTGCCATTTCTTATAGGTTTCGGTGCCGGGTTTGCCGAGCTTGTCGGACACACCAACGGTTTGCACCGAGCCGTTCCCGCTCATGTCCCAGCGCAGGTCGTGGGTGGTGACAAACGCGCCCAGCCCGGGGTGAAAGGGACCGACATGGTAGTCCTCCAGATACACCTCGATAAAGGTTTTCCAGTTGTAATTGCATTCGTGCAAATGCACCTGGTTGAGCTGGTAGCCTGAAAAGTCCAGGTCGGTCAGCGGCCCCAATGCCGCCATCTCGGCGGCAATGTCGCGCCCGTTGTCCTCGAACACCAGGCCGTTCCAGTTTGTGGTCTTGTAGCGGTTCAGGTTAAGGCACGGGTCCACCTCGAAGTGCGGCGCGCCGATCAGCTCGCCCGCGGCGCTGTAGGTCCAGCGGTGCAGCGGGCAGACGATGCGGCTGCCGGTGTTGCCGCGGCCCCGCAGCAGGGTCGCCTGGCGGTGGCGGCAGACGTTGGAGATCAGCTCGATGCCCGAGCTATTCCTTACCAGTGCGCGGCCTTCACCCTCTTGGGGCAGGGCGTAAAAATCGCCCAGATTGGGCACCGCCAGCTCGTGACCCAGGTAGCGCGGCCCGCGCGCAAACAGCCTTTGCTGCTCGCGCCGGTACAAGTCCGCATCGAAGTAGCTGGAGATCGGAAGCTGGCTGGTGGCCTGCAACAGTCGAAGGCTGGGTTCAGACATGCAATTTCGGTGAATAGGCCGCCGCGGACAGGCTTTGGAGGCAGGTGAAAAGCTGGGTGAATAAGTGCAACGAGCGACAGTCCAGGTTGGAAAATAAAGCTGCAAGGAATTGCAACAGGGCAAGCGCGTCGCCGGGCGAAAGGACTGCCATCGGGGACCTTGATCAATTCTACCTGTGCGCAGGCCTTTCGCGCGAGCTTTGCCTCGGGCCATCCGATAATGCGCTTGTAAGTCAACAGTTCGGCCTTTCATGCACGATCGTCGCTGTAACGGCCTAAAATCACGCCTTCATCCAATGCCATGGCTAAAAGCTCAACTTCCTCTGTTTCCTCCACGCCTGCCAGCTACGAAGCCGCGCTGCAAGAGCTCGAAGCGCTGGTGAGCAGCCTGGAGTCGGGCCAGTTGCCGCTGGACCAGTTGCTCTCGGGCTACCAGCGCGGCGCGCAGTTGCTCACGTTTTGCCGGGGCAAGCTCGAAGCCGTTGAAAACCAGATCAAGGTGCTTGAAGGCACGGAGCTCAAGCCCTGGGCACAAGAGTAATTCGCCGATTGATTGAGTGCCTGACAATCAACGCAATTGACCAGAGACCGCCATTGAACGTCCGTGAAAAACTGCCCGTGTTTACGCTGAGCGCCTGGAGCGCGCGGCAGCTCGCCGCCGTCGAGCGGGCCTTGACCCAATGGGTCGCCTGTCCGGGCGCCGCACCCGCGCCGGCTGACTTGTGCGATGCCATGCGATACGCCGTGCTCGACGGCGGCAAGCGCATGCGACCGCTGCTGGTCATGGCGGCCTGTGAAGCGGTTGGCGGCAACCCGCAGGCGGCGTTGCGCGCGGCCTGCGCGGTGGAGCTGATTCATGCCTACTCGCTGGTGCATGATGACTTGCCGTGCATGGACAACGATGTACTGCGCCGCGGCAAGCCCACGGTGCACGTCAAGTTTGGCCAGGCGCAGGCGCTGCTGGCCGGTGATGCCTTGCAGGCGCTGGCTTTTGAATTTCTCACGCCCGATGACGAGTCGGTGGATGCTGCCACGCAGGCGCGCCTGTGCCGCATGCTGGCGCAGGCGGCCGGTTTTCACGGCATGGCGGGCGGTCAGGCCATAGACCTGGCGAGCGTCGGCAGGCCTTTGACGTCTGCGCAGTTGCACGAAATGCACCGCCTCAAGACTGGCGCGCTGCTGCAGGCAAGCGTCATGATGGGCGCGGCCTGTGGCAGCAGCTCAGCGCTGGCGCGGGATGCGCTGCGCGACTACGGCGCGGCGGTGGGCCTGGCGTTCCAGGTGGTGGACGACATTCTGGACGTGACGGCCGACTCTGCCACACTGGGAAAAACCGCCGGCAAGGACGCGGCGCAACACAAGCCCACCTTTGTTTCGCTACTGGGGCTGCAAGCCTCAAAAGATTATGCTCAGGCGCTGCTGGCCCAGGCTTTGGCCAGCCTGCACAAGGGCGGGCTTGAAAACACCCACGCCTTGCAGGGGCTGGCTGACATGCTGGTCCATCGCGCGCACTAGACGCTGCACCCGGCCCCCTATCATGATGATCACATTGCTTGAATCCATCAACAGTCCCGCCGATCTCCGGCGGCTGCCCCGCTCCCAGCTCAAGGCGCTGGCTGACGAACTTCGCGCCTTTGTGCTTGAAAGCGTTGCCAAAACCGGCGGACACTTAAGCTCCAACCTGGGCACGGTGGAGTTGACCGTTGCGTTGCACTATGTTTTCAACACGCCCGATGACCGGCTGGTGTGGGACGTCGGCCACCAGACTTACCCGCACAAAATCCTCACCGGTCGGCGCGGGCGCATGAGCACGCTGCGCCAGTTCGGCGGGCTCTCTGGTTTTCCGCGCCGCGACGAGAGCGAGTACGACACCTTTGGCACCGCTCATTCGTCCACCTCGATTTCCGCCGCGCTGGGCATGGCGCTGGCTGCGCAGCAGAAGGGCGAAAACCGCCATTCGGTGGCCATTATTGGCGACGGCGCCATGAGCGCCGGCATGGCGTTTGAGGCCCTGAACAACGCCGGGGTTCATGACCACTGCAAGCTGCTGGTGGTGCTTAACGACAACGACATGAGCATCAGCCCGCCCGTAGGTGCTCTCAATCGCTACCTGGCCCAGCTCATGAGCGGCCGCTTTTATGCGTCGGCCAGGAATGTGGGCAAGCAGGTGCTGAGCGTGGCGCCGCCACTGCTGGAACTGGCCAAACGCCTGGAGGCCCACGCCAAGGGCATGGTGCTGCCGGCGACGCTGTTTGAAAACTTCGGCTTCAACTACATCGGCCCGATCGACGGCCACGATCTGGAGTCCCTGATCCCAACGCTGGAAAACATCAGGCAGCTGATGTCCAACAACGCGGGGCCGCAGTTTTTGCATGTGGTCACCAAGAAGGGCCAGGGCTACAAGCTGGCCGAGGCTGACCCGATTGCCTATCACGGCCCCGGCAAGTTTGACCCGGCCATGGGCCTGCAAAAATCAGGCGCCCATGGCAGGCAGACTTTCACCCAGGTTTTTGGCCGCTGGCTGTGCGACATGGCCGAGCAAGACAGCCGCCTGGTGGGCATCACGCCGGCCATGCGCGAGGGCTCCGGCATGGTTGAGTTTCACCAGCGCTTTCCCGAGCGTTACCACGACGTTGGCATCGCCGAGCAACACGCGGTCACTTTTGCCGCCGGCATGGCCTGCGAGGGCCTCAAGCCGGTGGTTGCGATTTACTCGACATTTTTGCAGCGCGGCTATGACCAGGTGATTCACGATGTGGCGCTGCAAAACCTGCCGGTGGTGTTTGCGCTTGACCGCGCCGGGCTGGTCGGTGCTGATGGCGCCACCCATGCCGGTGCCTATGACATACCCTATCTGCGCTGCATTCCGAATATGAGCCTGGCCTGTCCGGCCGACGAAAAAGAGTGCCGCAAGCTGCTCACCTGTGCCTTTGAGCAGAACCGCCCGGTGGCTGTGCGCTATCCGCGTGGTACCGGGGTCGGGGTCGAGCCCGAGGCCGGTTTGCAGTCGCTGCCGTTTGGCAAAGGCGAAATTCGCCGCCAAGGCGCGGGCATTGCCATTCTGGCGTTCGGCACCTTGCTCTACCCCGCGCTCCAAGCAGCGGAAAAACTCGGTGCCACGGTCGTCAACATGCGCTGGGCCAAGCCGCTTGATGCCGAACTGCTGCTCAAGGTGGCCGCCAGCCACGACGCGCTGGTGTCGATCGAAGAGGGCGCCATCATGGGCGGTGCAGGCAGCGCTGTCGGCGAGGCCTTGCAGGCCGCGGGTCTGCTCAGGCCGCTGCTGCAGTTGGGCTTGCCAGACGTTTTTGTTGAGCATGGCGATCCGGCGCAATTGCTTGCGCTGCAAGGGCTCGATGCGACAGGTATCGAGGCTTCGATCCGCGCGCGCTTTGGCGAATACGTCAGGCCGATGCTCAGAATTGTGGTGTGACGCGTGGGCTGGGGCGGCGCAAGGGTTTTCTGACAACAAGCTGAACGCGAACGCCTTTTGGCTACGAATAGCCGTCATGTCAAGGGAAAACCCCTTGATGATTAAATTTATGCGTTACTAAAATAATTGCTGATCTGAAACTTCAACAAGTTGTCCCATTTCAGGTTTTCAGGTTATTTTTCTGACCCCCTTTAGAGGAGCTAATTACATGGATCGTCGTTCACTCATCAAAAATGCCGGCATCGCCGGTGTCCTGGCCGTGGGGCTAGCTGCTTGCGGAAAAAAAGAAGAAGCTGCAGCAGTTGTACCAGCCGCACCAGCCGCACCAGCGGTTGTGACAGGTGGCGGTGAAATTCGCTGGCGCATGGCTTCGAGCTTTCCCAAGTCGCTGGACACCCTCTTCGGCGGCGCCGAAAGCTTCGCCAAGAAGGTCAGCGAAATGAGCGGCGGCAAGTTCGTGATTTCCGTTCACGCGGCCGGCGAGCTGATGCCTGCCTTTGGCGTGGTCGATGCTGTACAGAACGGCACGGTCGAAGTGGCTCACACCGCGTCTTACTACTTTGTTGGCAAGGACGAAACCTTTGCGCTGTCCTGCGCCATTCCGTTTGGCCTGAACAGCCGCCAGATGACGGCCTGGATGTACTCTGGCAATGGCCTGAAACTCATGCGTGAGTTCTACGCCAAATACAACATCATCAACTTCCCTGGCGGCAACACGGGCGCCCAGATGGGTGGCTGGTACAGCAAGGAAATCAAATCGCTCAAAGACATCAAAGGCTTGAAGATGCGCATTAGCAGCTTCGCTGGCCAGGTGCTTGCGCGCATGGGCGCCGTGCCGCAAAACATTCCTGGCGGCGAAATTTACCAGGCGCTTGAGAAAGGCACGATTGATGCTGCGGAATGGGTCGGTCCTTACGACGACCAGAAACTGGGCTTCAACAAGGTTGCGCCTTACTACTACTATCCCGCTTGGTGGGAGGGTGGTCCGCAACTCGACATCATGGTCAACACCAAGGCCTACGCGGGTCTGTCGGCAGAAAACAAGGCGATCATTGAATCTGCGGCAGCTTTCACGCACATTGAAATGCAGGCCAAGTACGATGCCAAGAACCCGATTGCCCTCAAGCAACTGGTGGGTAGCGGCACCAAGGTCTTGCCGTTCCCCAAGGATGTGATGGACATGGCCTTTAAGGAATCCATGGCGCTGTGTGAGGAAATCAGCGCCAAGAACCCGAACTGGAAAAAGGTCTATGAAGACTATTCAGCCTTCCGCAAGGACCAGAACCTCTGGTTCCGTTTCACCGAAGCGCGCTTTGACAACTTCATGCAGGCGCAGAAACTGTAAACTGCGAGTCGCTTGACTCCATAAAAAAGGCCCCGCATCGCGGGGCCTTTTTTTCGGTGCGGTGCCAAGGGCATTTGCCCCGACAGTGCATGACATTTTGCGAAGGATTTATTGGGGTCAGACACCAATTTTTCTGCGACGCCATGCGTCGCACCCGAAGGGTCAGCCTTTGGCTGAGAAAATTTGGGCTCTGACCCCAAAAAATCTCAACGCAGGTCGGCGCGGCGGCTGTCCAGCGGGGTGAGGAACGAGTTTTGCTGCTGCCAGCCTGAACCGAAGCCGCTGGATGCCGGAAACCTGCTGTCGACGGGCCGGCCGCTTTCAGCGTCACCCCTGGGGCCGAGCGGAGCTCCGGATGTGAGTGGAGTGAAGGCGCTGTTGCGGCTGCGGCGCTGACGTTCCAGGGCCGCGCTCAGGTTCTGGCGCGCGGCCGCGATGATGGCGCCGTCGCGGTCGGGCTCCGGTGGTCGCGCGAAAGCGGCGGCTTCGCCCAGAAACTCGGTGCGGATTTCCTCCGCAGTGGGCAGGGCATCGGGCTCCAGCACCCAATACGAAATGCCGCATTGCATCAGCAGCGTCTGCTTGAGGTGCCGGTTGCTGCGCGACAGGCCATTGGGCCCCAGCACATCCACACAGCCAACCACCCGGCCATCGGAGCGGCAGACGGTGAACGTGCAGTACACCCCGCTCAGCAATTTGTACCAGTGCAGCCCCTGCTCCTTGCTGCGCGGCATCGTAAAGCGTATTACTGGCAGTTTGACCATCACGTAGTGGTCAATAAACGTCTGGCTCAGCCACCGCCACACCTTGCGCTCGCGCGTATTGGCCAGCACGCGCGGGTTTAGCGGCCATTGCTTGGGAATCATCCTGCGCTTGTGGGCGGCCCGACGAGTCATGTACAGGCACAGCAAAGCGCCGACCGCTGCGGCGACCAGCGTCGTCGCAGCGATCAACCACCAAGCGTTTATCTGATTCATGACTAGTACCTTGTGTTTCTTTGTTATTTAATGTAACAACGCTTAGGATTCCAGATCAAGGGAAATTAGTCACACAATTCGTACTTTTGACCAAGCCGCCGGGGCAATGGCGGCAAAGCATGTGCATTTGCCCCTGTCGGTGACAATGGCGGCATGGCAAGTATGCGACTCGATGATATTCTTTACTCTCAGGGTTTTGGCACGCGGCGCCTCTGCGCTGGCCTGATTCAACAGAATCTTGTGGTTGTGGCCGGTGTTCCATGTTCGGAGCCAGCCATGGAGTTTGAAACAAATGGCTTACGCTTCATGGTGCAGGGCATGGCCTGGGAGTACCACGAAAAGGCGTATCTGATGCTGCACAAGCCCGCCGCGTATGAGTGCTCGCACAAGCCATCCAGCTACCCCGGCATTTATACGCTGCTGCCCGCGCCGATTCGCCAGCGTGGGGGAGGCGCGGCAGCCGGTGTGCAGGCAATAGGGCGGCTGGATCAGGACACAACCGGCTTGCTGCTGCTGTCGGATGACGGCAAGTTCATTCACCGCATGAGTTCACCCAGACACCATGTAGCCAAGGTCTATGAAGTGACCACCAAACACGCCGTGGACGACCAGCAGATTCAAAAGCTGCTGGCCGGCGTGGTGCTGGACGATAGCCCCAAGCCGGTTCGCGCCGCGGCCTGCGAAAAAACCCGCGAGCTGCGCCTGCGCCTGACGCTGACCGAAGGCAAGTACCACCAGGTCAAACGCATGATTGCCGCGGTGGGTAACCGGGTAGAGGGCTTGCACCGCGCGCAAATTGGTGGCCTTGTGCTACCGGCTGACCTGAAACCGGGGGCGTGGCGCTGGTTGACGGCGCCGGAGTTGCTGAGTATTTCTGCCGGGCCTGGCGGCGCAAAGTGAAATTGGCATTCAGCCCAGGTAAAACAGGTGCTTTTCGCTATAAAAAACAAAGCGATCAGGCGATGCTTTCCAGAAAGTCGGCAATTGCTTCAATGGCTTTTTGAGGCTGGTCGCGCTGCGGCGAGTGGCCGCAGGCCGCCAGCCTGAGTTGCCTGACGCGCGACGGCTGCGGCACTGCCCGGGCAATTTCATCAAGTTGCAGCATGCTGCCGTACTCGTCATCAAGCCCCTGAATCAACAGCAGCGGCGCCGTGATGGCCCGGCATTCCGTCCGGATGTCAAAGTTGCGAAAGGCGGGCGAAAGCCAGACATCGTTCCATTGCCAGAACGCGCCATCGACATCGGCATGGTGCCGCGCCAGCCGCTCCCTGAGGCCGCCTGGCGCGCTGGATTCGAACGCCGCCCGGGCCAGCGAAATGGACCGCACGGAGATGTCCTCAACCAGTACATGGGGCGCCATGGCAATACAGGCCGATACCGGGAACCGGCTCGCGTGGAGCAGTGCAATTGTGGCGCCGTCAGAGTGGCCCAGCAGCACCGGGTTGCTGATTTGCAGTTTTAGCAGCAGGGCGGGCAGAATCTCCCAAGCCTCGCGGTGCATGTAATCCGGAAGCAGTCGGCTGGTGCGGCGGCGAGTCCGCCCGGTGGGTTCATGCGGCTCGCTCGAAGCCGGCTCGGACCTCCCGTAGCCACGTCTTGAATACACCACCCCGGCACGGCCTGTTGCGCTGCATACGGCCTGCGGCCAGTCGAGACCGCGCTGCGTCCACATGTTGACCGAGCCCAGGCCCTCGTGCAGAAAGACAATGGGCGCCGGGCCAACTGGCCCGGCAATTAGCCTCAGTTCGTGCCGGGTGCCGTTGATTTCGAGCATATTCATCCCGCCATCGTAATGCCCGTCCGGGCCTCGCCCGGGATTCGTCAATCGGGTTATCCTTCCACCATGAACCGGTTTGTGGATTCCTTTTGGCGGGCAGCGTTGTACTGCCTGCGCCCCCGCGTGATCGCCCTGTCCGTGCTGCCGGTCGTCATCATGGGGGTGCTCACGCTTGGCCTGGGCTATTTTTTCTGGGATAGGGCGCTTACGCTGGTGCGCGGCAATCTTGACAGCTACGCGATGGTGGGCACCGTGGTTCGCTGGCTCGAAGGGTTGGGGCTGAGCGGCCTACACCTGGTGATCGCGCCTGCGTTGCTGCTGTTCGTCGCGATTCCCGCGATTGTGATCGGCACGCTGCTGTTTGTGGCAATGTTCATGACGCCGGCCATGGTGGCACTGGTGGCCGAGCGACGTTTCCCGCAGCTCGAACGCAAGAACGGCGGCTCATTTCTGGCCAGTGCATTATGGTCATTCGGCTCCACGCTGCTCGCCATCATCGCGCTGCTGGTGTCGATCCCGCTGTGGCTGATACCGCCCCTGATCCTGATTTTGCCGCCGCTGATCTGGGGCTGGCTCACTTACCGCGTGATGTCGTATGACGCGCTGGCGGACCACGCGAGCCCCGACGAGCGGCGCCAGATTTTCACCCGGTACCGCGCGCCCTTGCTCCTCATTGGCGTGCTCTGCGGTTACCTTGGCGCCGTGCCCAGCGTGATCTGGGCATCGGGCGCCATGTTTGTGGTGATGGCGCCGATTCTGCTGCCGCTGGCAGTCTGGCTCTACGCCCTGGTGTTTGCTTTTTCGTCGCTCTGGTTTGTCCACTATTCGCTTGCGGCGCTGGACCAGATTCGCAAGCAAAATAATGACCTGGCCCGCGATTCAACTGACTATGCAGCTATTCAATCCCTAGCGGATGAGGTCTCGCCGGGGGCGTCCGGGGGAGGGCTCAATGGGTCTGGCCCGGCGTTCGGCTCACCCGGCCAACAAAACTGAAACGGTCTTTTTTACCATGAGCACACACTTTGGACTCGTCATCATTGGCGACGAAATCCTCTCGGGCAAGCGCGCCGACAAACACCTTCCCAAGGTGATTGAACTGCTGGGCGCGCGCGGTCTGGCGCTCAGCTACGCCGAGTATGTGGGTGACGATCCGGGCCGCATCACCGCCACGTTGACGCGTGCTTTCTCCGCGGCGCGCGAGGCCGGCGATGTGGTGTTTTGCACCGGCGGCATTGGCGCCACGCCTGATGACCACACCCGCCAATGCGCGGCCAAAGCGTTGGGGGTTGAACTGATGCTGCATCCCGAGGCCCGGGCGCTCATCCTGCAGCGCATGCAGGACGTGGCCAGGGAGCAGGGCGTGGTGTATGACCCTGACCGCAACGACAACATTCACCGCCTGAACATGGGCATGTTCCCGGTGGGCGCCCACATCATTCCCAATCCGTATAACAGGATTCCGGGCTTTCGCTGCGTCGCGGGCGCGGGCGCGCTTCACTTTGTTCCCGGCTTTCCGGTCATGGCCTGGCCAATGATTGAATGGGTGTTGGACCACTGTTATGCCCCGCTGCACCAAAAGTCGGCTTATATTGAAAAATCGGTCATCGTGCCCGGCGCCATCGAAGCCACGCTGACACCGCTGATGCTTGCCATTGAAGCGGCGCATGCCGGTGTCAAAGTGTTCAGTCTGCCAAGCGTGGATCATCCTGAATATGGTCGCCATATTGAACTGGGCGTGAAAGGCGCGCCTGACGCCGTCGATCTGGCCTATCCGTCCCTGTTGGCAGGGCTGAAAAGCTTTAACCTGAAGTTGGGCCCTGAATTGGTGCGTTAGTCTTACGCACCATAAATGTGCGTCAATATAGGAACCAATATGGTGCATTGCGAGGACACTCTTTTTGCCTTTTTCATGAGCAAAACCCGGAGGAGGCATCAGTTGACGGCACAATCCAAGGTTTGAGGGAAAACTGAACAGCCATGGGCTTTGGCACAGAAAGTGCGTTCAGTATGCCTGAAGATAATTTTTTAACCACCCATCCAGCAACAGGAGATTCTGATGGCAAAGACCGTCGCAGACGTCATGAAAATGGTCAAGGAAAACGAAGTCAAGTTTGTTGACTTCCGTTTTTCCGACACCCGGGGCAAAGAGCAGCATGTGACCGTGCCTGCGTCGCACTTTGACGAAGACAAATTCACTTCAGGGCACGCGTTTGACGGCTCATCGGTGGCGGGCTGGAAAGGCATTGAAGCGTCCGACATGCTGCTCATGCCTGACCCCAACACGGCCAACATTGACCCTTTTTATGAAGAAACCACGCTGTTCATGAGCTGCGATGTGCTCGAGCCCAGCGACGGCAAGGCCTATGACCGCGACCCGCGCTCGATTGCCCGGCGCGCCGAGGCTTACCTCAAGGCATCCGGCCTGGGCGATACCGCTTTCTTTGGGCCGGAACCTGAGTTCTTCATTTTTGACGACGTGCGATGGAGTACCGACATGTCGGGCACCTTCTTCAAGATTGAAGAATACGAAGCGCCCTGGAACTCGGGCAAAAAGCTCGAAGGCGGCAATCGTGGCCACCGTCCTACCGTCAAGGGCGGTTACTTCCCCGTGCCACCGGTTGACAGCACGCAGGACTTGCGCGCCGAAATCTCCCTGATCCTCGAAGCACTGGGCATTCCGGTCGAAGTGTTCCACCATGAAGTGGGTGGCGCCGGCCAGAACGAAATCGGCACGAAGTTCAGCACGCTGGTGCAGCGCGCCGACTGGACGCAGGCAATGAAGTATGTGATCCATAACGTGGCCAACGCCTATGGGAAAACCGCCACCTTCATGCCCAAGCCCATCGTGGGCGACAACGGCTCGGGCATGCACGTGCACCAGTCGATCTGGAAAGACGGCAAAAACCTGTTTGCCGGCGACGGCTATGCAGGCCTTTCCGACTTTGCGCTGTACTACATCGGCGGCATCATCAAGCACGCGCGCGCGCTCAATGCCATCACCAACCCCGGCACCAACAGCTACAAGCGCCTGGTTCCAGGCTACGAAGCGCCGGTCAAGCTCGCTTACTCCGCGAAAAACCGCTCGGCATCCATTCGCATTCCTTACGTGGCCAACCCCAAGGGCCGCCGCATTGAAGCGCGTTTCCCCGATCCGCTGATGAACCCCTACCTGGGCTTTGCAGCCCTGATGATGGCCGGCCTGGACGGCGTGGAAAACAAGATTCATCCTGGCGAAGCGGCCAGCAAGGACCTGTACCATTTGCCACCCGAGGAAGATGCGAAAGTGCCAACCGTGTGCCACAGTCTGGACCAGGCATTGGACGCGCTGGACGCAGGCCGCGGCTTCCTGACCAAGGGCGGCGTGTTTACCGACAGCATGCTGGACGCCTACATTGAACTGAAGATGGGTGAGGTGACGCGTTTGCGCCAAGCCACCCATCCGATCGAGTTCGAGATGTACTATTCGCTGTAATTTCTCGGCCTGTGGTTATAAAAGGACGGTATTCACCGTCCTTTTTTTATTCCTTGAGGGGTTATGGGGCTGCTGATTTTGCATTTTTGCCGCTTTGCAGCATACTTACAGACCATCCTGGCCTTCACCGGCATTGGGAGTTCCCTATGAAACACACCTTCTTGCTGCCCCTTGTTTCCCTGCTGCTGGCCAGTGGTGGACATGCCGTCTGGGCACAGCAAATTTACCGTTGCGCCGCCTCGGGCGGGAGCGGAGCCGTCGAATACACCAACAATGCCAAGGACGCCCAAAGCCGCAACTGCAAGCTGCTGGCCGGTGGCAACGTCACGGTGGTGCAGGGCTCGCCCGTGTCCAAGGCCCCCGTGCGGGTTGCGGCGGCAGCCGCTTCAGGCGGCCCGCGCACCGATGGCAGCTCCGAACAGCGAGCCCGTGACAGCGACATGCGCGTCATTCTTGAGGCCGAACTCAAGAAGGCCGAGGCCAAGCTGGCCGAGCAGCAAAAGGAATACAACAACGGCGAGCCTGAAAAACAGGGCATCGAAGGCCGCAACTACCAGCGCTACCTTGACCGCGTGGCCGAACTCAAGGACAGCATTACCCGCAGCCAGAGCGACATTGCCGGTCTCAAGCGCGAGATTTCGCGCCTGCCCGCCGCAAATTAGCCGCTATTGACCGCGCTTCCAAGTCAAAATGGATGGCTTGAACAAGCCTTCATTTCCTGCCGCCTCATCCTCCAGCCCGACTTCGGGGTCGTCAGGCTTTCAGTCGTTTGACCTGCTGGCCACCTTGACGGCTGTTGTGCGTGTTGATGGCACGGTGGTATTTGCCAATGCGGCGCTGGAAGATGCGCTGGGTATCTCGCGGCGCACCATCGAAGGCTCGCAGTTTCCTGACTTCTTCACCGAACCCCTGATTCTTCAAAATGCCCTGGAGAGTGCTGGCAGCAATGAGTTTGCCACCTTGCGTTATGACGCCTGGCTCAGGCGACTGAACCACGAGCCGCTGCCTGTGCATGTGGTGGTGGCGCAAACCGACAAGCCGGGCGAAGCCATTGTGGAACTGCTTCCGCAGGAGCAGCAGGCCAGACAGGACCGTGAAGAGCGCCTGCTGGACCAGGCGCAGGCCAACAAGGAGCTGATCCGCAATCTGGCGCACGAAATCAAAAACCCCCTGGGTGGCATTCGTGGCGCGGCGCAGTTGCTGCAGATGGAAATTGGCAAGAACCTGACCGAATACACACAGGTCATCATCCACGAGGCCGACCGCCTGCAAATCCTGGTGGACCGTTTGCTGGCGCCCCATCGCCATCCGCATCGGGTCGGCGACGTCAACATCCACGAAGTGTGCGAACGTGTGCGCTCGCTCATTCTGGCGGAGTTCCCCAAAGGGCTGCGGGTGATGCGGGACTATGACACCTCGCTTCCCGAATTTCGCGGCGACCGCGAGCAACTGATTCAGGCGCTGCTCAATATCGCCCACAACGCAGCGCAGGCGCTGGCCGAGCGCATCGCCGCGGGCGATGCACAGATCACTTTCAGGACACGAATCGCCCGACAAGTCACTTTTGGCAAGCAGCGCTACCGGCTGGCACTGGAATTGCATGTTGTTGACAATGGGCCGGGTGTGCCGGACTCCATCAAAGACCGGATTTTCTATCCGCTGGTGTCAGGGCGTGAGGGTGGTTCGGGGCTGGGGCTGACGTTGGCGCAAACTTTTGTCCAGCAGCACCACGGTTTGATTGAGTGCGAGAGCCGGCCCGGCCAGACAGACTTCAAGCTGCTGATTCCGCTGCCTTGAAGTGTGTCGATTTGTATTTCACGGATATCGGCTCGTAGCAAAGGGACAAGAAACATGAAACCGATCTGGATTGTTGATGATGACCAGTCCATCCGGTTTGTTCTGGAGAAAGCCCTGCTGCGCGAGGGTCTGCCCACGCGCAGCTTCACCAGTCCGCGCGAAGTCCTGGCCGCGCTCGAAAGCGTCACCGAGCGTGACGGGCCGCAAATTCTTGTCAGCGACATCCGCATGCCCGGCGGTTCAGGCCTGGAGCTGCTCGAAAAAGTCAAGCAAAAGCTCCCTGGCCTGCCGGTCATCATCATGACGGCTTTTTCTGACCTCGACAGCGCCGTGTCGGCCTTTCAGGGCGGCGCGTTCGAATACCTGCCCAAGCCGTTTGACCTGCCCAAGGCGGTCGAGCTGATCCGTCGTGCCGTCGAAGAGAGCCAGCGTGAGGAAGTAGCCGAAGAGCGCATGGCGGATACCCCGGAAATGCTGGGCCAGGCCCCTGCCATGCAGGACGTGTTTCGTGCCATTGGCCGGCTGAGCCAGAGCATGGTGACGGTCATGATTACCGGCGAATCGGGTTCGGGCAAGGAACTGGTGGCGCGCGCGCTGCACAAACATTCGCCGCGCGCCAACGGTCCGTTCATCGCCATCAACACGGCGGCCATTCCAAAAGACCTGCTCGAGAGCGAGTTGTTCGGTCATGAGCGCGGCGCTTTTACCGGCGCGCAGACCCTGCGCCGTGGCCGCTTCGAGCAGGCCGACGGTGGCACGTTGTTTCTCGATGAAATCGGCGACATGCCGTTTGATCTGCAGACACGCTTGCTCAGGGTGCTGAGCGACGGTCACTTTTACCGTGTCGGGGGTCACAATGCCATCAAGACCAATGTGCGCGTGATTGCCGCCACGCACCAGGACCTGGAGCAACTCGTCAAGCAGGGTGGCTTTCGTGAAGACCTGTTTCACCGCCTCAACGTGATCCGGCTTCGGCTGCCGGCGCTGCGCGAGCGGCGCGAAGATGTGTTCATGCTGACACGGCATTTCCTGCAGCAAAGCGCCAAACAGCTCGGCGTTGAGCCCAAGCGCATCTCGGACGCCGCCTTGCGGCAACTGAGCCATTTCAGCTTTCCCGGCAATGTGCGCCAGCTTGAAAATATTTGTCACTGGCTCACCGTGATGGCTCCCGCTCAGGTGATTGAGCCGAAAGACCTGCCGCCTGAAGTGCTGGTCGCGACGCCGGAGCCGGACAAGACCTCGGGGCCGACAGAGCCCCCCCAAACCTCCAGCCCGCAGTGGATTGAAGCTCCCGAGGCGGTATCCGTCTTGCACCGTTCTGATCCTCTCACCCCGGCCGCTCAGGACCCGGCTGCCATGGGGCAGGCGCACAACCTGCAGGATTGGGAGAGTGGCCTTGAAGCCGAGGCCACGGCCTTGCTGGCCGCTGGCCGCAGCGACGTGTGGGAGGTGCTGACGCGCCGCTTCGAATCCAGGCTGATCCAGACCGCGCTGCTCAACACCCGCGGCCGACGCATCGAGGCCGCGCAAAAGCTGGGGATCGGGCGAAACACCATCACGCGCAAGATTCAGGAGCTCAATATTGAGTAAATATTGCCCACAGCCCCCGTTCTACGGGCGCAAGCAGCTATTAGTTTTGTAGCGTAACGAGTTCCCCGCGTTGCGCGCATGACCCGGCTCGCTGGCGCTGTGGGGCGCGGCTTTTCTGGGTCCTGTTTGCGAGCGGTACAAAATTAATTATGCTAATGTTTACTAATAGTCATTAATGTTGCTACTTAACTCCCGGTAATTGAGCACAATCCTCTCCATCCCAACAACTACTGGAGAGTGTCATGCGCATCGGAGTTCCCAAGGAAATCAAGAACCACGAATACCGCGTCGGCCTGACGCCAGCCAGCGTGCGCGAACTGGTGGCGCACGGCCATCAGGTTCTGGTGCAGCACGATGCCGGTAGCGCCATCGGTCTCGACGATGTCCAGTATCAGGCCGCTGGCGCCGAGCTGGTGGCTACGGCGGCGGCGGTGTTCGAGCGCGCCGAGATGATCGTCAAGGTCAAGGAGCCGCAGCCTGATGAATGCGCCATGCTGCGTCCAGACCAAATCCTCTATACCTATCTGCACCTGGCTCCTGATCCGGAGCAGGCGGCGGCGCTGATCAAGTCGGGCGCGGTGTGCATCGCTTACGAGACCATCACCGGGGCGGGCGGCGGCTTGCCGTTGCTGGCTCCGATGAGCGAGGTGGCCGGGCGCATGGCGATTCAGGCAGGCGCGACGTATCTGGAGAAAGAGCACGGTGGGCGCGGTCTGCTGCTCGGTGGTGTGCCGGGCGTCGCTCCCGCGCATGTGGTCATCATCGGAGCGGGCGTGGTGGGTACCAACGCGCTGCAAATGGCGGTTGGCCTGGGTGCGCGCGTGACGGTGCTCGACAAGAGCGTGGATCGTCTGCGCCAGCTTGACCTGGTGTTTGGCAACCGCATCAGCACGGTGTATTCGACGGCGGCGAGCATCGAGGAAGCCGTGCTCGACGCCGATTTGGTGGTCGGCGGCGTGCTGGTGCCCGGTGCCGCGGCCCCCAAGCTGGTGACCCGCTCGCATATCTCGCGCATGAAAAAAGGTGCCGTGGTGGTGGATGTGGCGATCGACCAAGGGGGGTGCTTTGAGACGTCGCACGCGACCACCCATACCGAACCGACCTACCTGGTGGATGGCGTGGTGCATTACTGCGTGGCCAACATGCCCGGGGCGGTGGCGCGCACATCCACTTTTGCCCTGAACAATGCCACTATCGGGCACGCCCTCGCCTTGGCTGACAAGGGCTGGAAGGCGGCGCTGCGTGCCAACGAGCACCTGCGCAACGGACTGAACATCTGCCAGGGGCAGGTCACTTACGCGGCGGTGGCGCGCGAGTTGAACCTTCCTTACGTCAGCGCCGACAGCGTGCTGGCCTGAGCCAAACTGATCCCGCGCTTACCCGAGCGTCAGCACCACCGGTGCATGGTCGCTCGGGCGTTCATTTTTGCGCGGGGCCTTGTCGATGGTGCAGGCCGAAACCAGCGGCCTGAGCGTGTCGCTGATCAGGATATGGTCAATTCGAAGCCCGCGATTGCGACGGAAGGCCATTTCCCGGTAGTCCCACCAGGAGTAGCTTTTCTCGGGTTGCTCAAACAGGCGGAAGGCATCACAGAGGCCCAGATCAAGCAGCGCCTGAAAGTGCTCGCGCTCCTGGCTGGTGTGATGAATGGTCTCGCGCAAGGCCACCGGGTCGTAGCTGTCGCGGTCGTCGGCGGTGATGTTGAAGTCGCCCAGCAGCACCAGATTGGGGTGTGCCAGCAGTTCCCCGCGCACCCAGTCGCGCAGGCCATCGAGCCATTTCATCTTGTAGGCAAACTTCTCAGTGCCCGGCTCCTGGCCATTGACAAAATAGCCGTTGATCAGGCGTACCTCACGACCCGCCAACTCGCCGTCCGGAATATCCAGGGTGGCAGCGATCACGCGCGATTGCTCGTCGTTGAAGCCTGTAATGTTTTTCACGATGTCGCGTGCCGACGTGCGGCTCAAAATGGCGACGCCGTTATAGGTTTTCTGGCCAAACACCGCGCTCTGGTAGCCCGCATCCTGAAACTCCTTGAACGGAAACTTGTCGTCGCTGAGCTTGAGCTCCTGCAGGCACAGGGCATCGACCGGATGGGACGCCAGCCAGTCAAGGACTTGCGGCAGCCGCACCGTCAGCGAGTTGATGTTCCAGGTGGCGAGTTTCATGGGCTCCATAACACATTGATGGAAGGGTCTATTTTCATGAGGCTCCTGGGAGTCGCATGCATCGAGAGCAGCCGCATTATCCCTCGAGGGCTTCATGCCGGTCTTTCGGCTGCCGGACCCCGGGTTCGGCGCCACCCCCGACCGGGCGATGTGAAACAATGCCTTATTCGCTTGAACTGCAGTCGGCGATCCGACCGGCTCAGCCAGCCCATTCGACGAAAGGCATCATGGAAAAACGCACCCAGTTCAATTTCTGGTACATCGTTCTAGCCTTTTTTGCCATCCAGTTCCTGCATGGCCTGTATGTTCAGTGGCGAACCGTCGAGCCCATCCCCTACAGCCAGTTCCAGACCTTGCTCAAGGACGGCCAGATCGCGGACCTTTCGATCACCGACAACTACATCACCGGAACCCTCAAACAGGCGCTGCAGGACGGCAAGACGGGTTTTGTCACAACCCGGGTCGATCCGGCCCTGGCCAAGGACCTCGCACAGTACGATGTCAAATACACCGGCATGATCGAGAACACCTTCATGCGCGACCTGTTGTCGTGGGTGCTTCCGGCGCTGGTGTTCGTTGGCATCTGGCTGTTCGCCATGCGCAAGTTTGGCGAGAAGCAGGGTCTGGGCGGCGGTTTTCTGTCGATTGGCAAGAGCAAGGCCAAGATCTACGTCGAAACCGACACCAAGGTCAGCTTCGACGACGTGGCGGGGGTCGATGAAGCCAAGGCCGAGTTGCAGGAAGTCATCGGCTTTCTCAAGGATCCCAAGGGCTACGGCCGCCTCGGCGGGCGCATGCCGCATGGCATCCTGCTGGTCGGTCCGCCCGGCACGGGAAAGACCATGCTGGCGCGCGCGGTGGCGGGCGAAGCGGGCGTGCCGTTCTTCTCCATCTCCGGCTCGCAGTTCGTGGAGATGTTCGTCGGCGTCGGCGCCGCCAGGGTGCGCGACCTGTTCGAGCAGGCCCGCCAGAAGGCGCCGGCCATCATTTTTATCGACGAACTCGACTCGCTCGGCCGTGCGCGGGGCGCGCCGGGGATTGGCGGCAATGACGAAAAGGAGCAGACGCTCAACCAGTTACTGGCGGAAATGGACGGCTTTGACCCCAGTTCGGGTCTGGTACTGCTTGCCGCCACCAACCGGCCTGAAGTTCTGGATGCCGCCTTGCTGCGCGCCGGGCGGTTCGATCGCCAGGTGCTGGTTGACCGGCCCGACCGGATCGGGAGAATTGCCATTCTCAAGGTCCATACCCGCAAGATCAAGCTTGGCGGTGCCGTGGCGCTGGAGCAGATTGCCGAGCTCACGCCTGGCTTTTCGGGCGCCGACCTGGCGAACCTGTGCAACGAGGCCGCGCTGGCCGCAACACGACGCCGCGGCGATTCGGTGACGCTCGATGATTTCACGGTTGCCGTCGAGCGCATCGTGGCCGGTCTGGAGAAGAGAAACCGCCTGCTCAACCCGCACGAGCGGCGGGTGGTGGCCTACCACGAAATGGGCCACGCGCTGGTGGCGCTGTCGCTGCCTGGCGTTGACGCCGTGCACAAAGTCTCCATCATTCCGCGCGGTGTGGGTGCCCTGGGCTACACCATTCAGCGGCCCACCGAGGACCGCTTCCTCATGACGCGGCAGGAACTGGAGAACAAGATGCAGGTGCTGCTCGGCGGACGCGCGGCCGAGCACATGGTGTTTGGCGAGGTGTCCACCGGCGCTGCGGACGATCTGCAGAAGGTCACCTCGATCGCGCGCGCCATCGTGATGCGCTACGGCATGTGCGAAACACTGGGCAATGTGGTGTATGAGGAAGAACGCCAGTCCTTTCTGGGCGAGACCGCACTCCCGTGGCAGCAGCGCAGCTTCAGTGAAGAGACCGCGCGCGAGATCGACTCCGCGGTGCGCGACATCGTTGGCGCTGCATTCGACCGGGCCGTGGCCTTGCTGACCGGGGAGCGTGAGGTGCTGGAAACTGCGGCGGCCGAGCTGCTGGAGAAGGAAACCCTGAACGAGGCGGATTTGCAGCGCCTGCGCGAGGCCTTGAAAGCCCAGGCTTCCGGTCGCGCCCATCCCGCAAGCGGGTCAGCGCAATCGGTCGAAGGGGCCCGTCAAACTGAGACCGTACCGAATTTGCCGGTGCCGATGTAAGGCTGGCAGCCTGTCGGGCTTGGGATGTCGAGAGCGAGAATCAGCTCCCGCGAGGACGTTTCAGATTGATGGCCGCCTTGCGCTGCGTGCTCAAGCTCGTGGTCGTGCGGTCCGTGAACGTGAAAGCCGTGTTCTGACATATTATTTCTGTGGATGTTTCTTATAGGTAACAAAACTGAATTTAAGCCCGCTGGATATCCGGCACCTGCAGTAGCCGAACGATCAGGAATTGATATTCCAGCAGCCTGTCGGGCTTTGGTCGTCGAGAGCGAAAATTGGCCCCAGCGAGGACAGTTTTTGCCGGATTTGCAGGCCCATAGCCCCGCTATGGGTCAAAAAGACGGTGAAAAATGGACCGCTGCGGTCAATTTGCAGCCGACGATTCCAAAGTCCGACAGGCTGCCGGGGGGCAATTTTATGGGCGAGGAGTTCAGGCAGCGGCGAGCAATCGCGTCAATTC
>CAYJMW010000015.1:61524-62732 GCA_964371235.1 uncultured Polaromonas sp. | reverse complement strand
ACGTTGCGCGTCACACATCAATCGCGAAGAGGCTCCATCATGAATGCTGACGATCTGAGGTCTGTTCAGGCTCCATTGAAGGAGCGCTATCGCGAGGCCCCGGAGGCGGCGCTGATTACTCTGCGCGCACAGGGGCGTCTCGGTGAAGGTGTCAGTTGCAAGATCGAAACTGGCAAAGCGCTCGTTGTTGCCGGGTTGCATCCCGCCACGGGCGGGAGTGGCCAAAGCGCGTGCTCGGGCGACATGTTGCTCGAAGCGCTGGTGGCCTGCGCTGGAGTGACACTGAACGCTGTCGCCACGGCACTCGGCATTGAGTTGCGGGATGCCTCACTCCAGGCAGAAGGTGATCTCGACTTCCGTGGAACTCTGGGTCTGTCAAAGGACGTTCCAGTCGGCTTCCAGAACATACGACTACAGTTCACGCTCGACACTGATGCATCGGAAGAGCAAATTGCAACGCTCTTGCGCCTGACGGAGCGGTACTGCGTTGTGTACCAAACGCTGGCACACCCCCCTGCGTTGGCGGTTGCCCGCAAGTGCGTTGTGTCATGAGCCATCCGGGGCCATCCCTTGATTAAAAACAAAATCAGCCTCCAGCCCTTTTGGAGTGGTCGCATTCAGCTATGAAATCAATAGCGAGATGAATCCGCCACGGGCCTGCAGCAGCCCGGCGCGGCGGCTTCCTCAGGCGTAGTCGCTCACGGGTGGGCAGATGCAAACCAGGATGCGGTCGCCATAAACATTGTCAACGCGTCCGACCGGCGGCCAGTATTTGACCTGCTTGAGCGCGGCCATCGGGAAAGCGCCGGTTTCACGCGAATAGGGTCGCTCCCAGTCGGCGCCGAGCAGGCTTGCGGCGGTGTGGGGCGCGTGCATGAGCGGGTTGTTGTCTTGCGGCCATTGCCCGCTTTCGACTTTGCGAATCTCCTCGCGGATCGCAATCATGGCGTTGATGAAACGCTCCAGCTCGGCCAGCGTTTCGCTCTCGGTCGGTTCCACCATCAGCGTGCCGGGCACGGGAAAGCTCAGCGTTGGCGCATGAAAGCCATAGTCCATCAGGCGCTTGGCAACGTCTTCCGCGCTGACGCCACTGGTCACTTTGAGCGGACGCAAGTCCAGGATGCACTCGTGCGCGACATGGCCGTTTTCACTGGCGTAGAGCGTGGGGTAGTGGTCTTTGAGCCGTGCGCTGATGTAGTTGGCGCTCA
>CAYJMW010000015.1:0-61424 GCA_964371235.1 uncultured Polaromonas sp. | reverse complement strand
GCGTAGAGCGTGGGGTAGTGGTCTTTGAGCCGTGCGCTGATGTAGTTGGCGCTCAGGATGGCGGTTTCGGTGGCCTGCTTCAGGCCTTCTGGGCCCATCATGCGGCAGTACATCCAGCTGATCGGCAGCACGCCTGCGTTACCCATCGGTGCCGCTGAAACGGCCCCAACTCCGTTGACAGCAATACCTGCGGTGGCATGGCCGGGCAGGTAGGGAACCAGGTCTTTCACCACGCAAACCGGGCCTACGCCGGGGCCGCCGCCGCCGTGCGGAATGCAAAACGTTTTGTGTAGGTTGAGGTGGCTCACATCGCCGCCGAACTCGCCGGGCGCCGCCACGCCGACCAGCGCGTTCATGTTGGCGCCGTCCACATAGACCCGCCCGCCGTGGGAATGCACCAGTTGGCACAGTTCCCTGACCTGCGTTTCAAACACGCCGTGGGTGCTGGGGTAGGTGATCATCACCGCGGCGAGGTTGGCGCTGTGCTGCTCGCACTTGGTTTTGAGGTCGGCCATATCAACATTGCCCTGTGCATCGCAGCCGGTGACGACCACGGTCATGCCCGCCATGTGCGCGCTGGCCGGGTTGGTGCCGTGTGCCGATGAGGGAATCAGGCAGATGTTGCGCTGGCCCTGGCCGTTCGCTTCATGGAAGGCGCGGATGACGAGCATGCCGGCATATTCGCCCTGCGAGCCGGCATTGGGCTGCAGGCTGATGCCCGCGTAACCGGTGGCCTGGCACAGCCAGTCGCGCAGTTGCTGGTCAAGCTCGGCATAGCCTTGACGTTGCTCGGGCGGCGCGAAAGGGTGAATGTTGGCAAACTCGGGCCAGGTGATGGGAAGCATCTCGCTGGTCGCGTTGAGCTTCATGGTGCAACTGCCGAGCGGGATCATGCTTCGGTCCAGTGCCAGGTCTTTGTCGCCCAGCATGCGGATATAGCGCAGCATGCCGGTTTCGGAGTGGTAGGTATTGAACACCGGATGTGTCAGAAATTCGCTGCTGCGGCGCAAGCTGGCCGGAATCAGCGGCTCGATGCCTTTTTCGAACGATGCCCACAAAGCCGTTCGGGCTGAGCTTGGCCTGTCCAGAGCTTGTCGAAGGGTCGAAGCCTGCGCAAGCCCTTCGACCCCTTCGACTGCGCTCAGGACGGGTGGCTCAGGGCGAACGGGAGTGAAGATGTCCAGAAGAAGATTTACATCGTCACGCGTCGTGGTTTCGTCGAGCGCCACGCCAAGCTGATTATTCAAACAAATTCGCAGGTTAGCCCTTGCATTACGGGCGCGTTCAGCTATTAAATTAGTAGCATCACCGGTCTGGACCGTGACCGCGTCAAAGGCGCTGGTGTGGGTGATCTGGTAACCCATCTGCTGCAGGCCGCGCGCCAGGATAGCGGTGTAGGCGGCAATGCGCTGGGCAATGCGCTTGAGGCCCTGCGGTCCGTGATAGACCGCGTACATGCTGGCAATCATGGCCGGCAACACCTGCGCGGTGCAGATGTTGGAGGTGGCCTTTTCGCGGCGAATGTGCTGTTCGCGCGTTTGCAGCGCCAGCCGATAGCCGGGGTTGCCGTGAACATCGACGCTGACACCGACCAGACGGCCCGGCAGCGAGCGCTTTAGCTCATCGCGGCAAGCCATGTAGGCAGCATGGGGGCCGCCATTGCCCATGGGCGTGCCAAAGCGTTGCGTGGTGCCCAGCGCGATGTCCGCGCCCCATTCGCCCGGCGGCGTGAGCAGGGTCAGCGCCAGCAGGTCGGCGGCAACGCACAGGAGCGCGCCATCGGCATGCGCCTGGCCGGCCAGCGGGCGCAGGTCATGAATGCTGCCGGTGGTGGACGGGTATTGCGCCAGCACGCCAAAATAATCACCCTTGGCCATGAGTTGCGGCAGGGTTTCGGCGGCAGTGCTGACCTTGATTTCAATGCCCAGCGGTTTGGCGCGGGTCTGGACCACTTCAATCGTCTGCGGATGGCAGTCGCCCGCCACAACAAAAACACTGCTTTTGCTTTTCACGCTGCGCCGGGCCAGCGTCATGGCCTCGGCGGCGGCGGTGGCTTCGTCGAGCATGGAGGCATTTGCAATGGGCATGGCGGTCAGGTCGGCTACCATGGTCTGGAAGTTGAGCAGCGCTTCCAGACGGCCCTGTGAAATCTCAGGCTGGTAGGGCGTGTAAGCGGTGTACCAGGCCGGGTTTTCAAGGATGTTGCGCAAGATGACGCCCGGCAGGAAAGTGCCATGGTAGCCCTGGCCGATAAAGCTTTTGAAGACCTGGTTTTTGGTGGCAATCGCCTTGAGCTGCTCCAGCGCGGCGGCCTCCGTGATGGCTGCCGGAATGGCCATGGCGCTGCTGCGCGCAATCGAGCGTGGAACAATCCCGTCAATCAGCGCCCGGCGCGAGGCAGCACCCACCACGCTGAGCATGTGGGCTTCATCGGCCGCATCGATGCCGATGTGGCGCGCAATGAATTCGGAAGGGTTTTCAAGCGCGGCTAGCGGCTTGGCAGTTTGCATCAACATGGGTGGGTCTCGTGTCAGGCGTTGGCGAATAGTCAGATACTTCCAGATCAGGGGTGAGCGGAAAAAGCGGTGTAGCTTGTTTCGTCCATCAAGCCGTCCAGTTGGGAAGGGTCGGACATTTTGATCTTGAAGAACCAGCCGGCGCCCAGCGGGTCGCGATTGGCCAGCGACGGGTCATCGCGCAGCGCCTCGTTGATTGCAGTGACTTCGCCGCCGACCGGCATGTACACGTCGGCCGCAGCCTTGACCGACTCGACCACGGCGGCCGCTTCCTTTTGTGCGTAGTCGTTGCCCACGACGGGCAGATCCACAAACACCACGTCGCCCAGCGCGTCTTGCGCATGCACGGTGATGCCAACGGTGGCGGTGTCGCCTTCAATCTTGAGCCATTCGTGGTCTTCGGTGTATTTGACAGTCATGGGGGTTCTCCAAAAGTACGGTTAAAAAAATTACAGCGGCAGAGTAAATCGGTTCGATATGGGCCGCGGGCCCGGTTCAGGTCTGTGGATATTTTTACGTTCCGGCATCGAGCGCGTTGACATACACCCAGGCCTTCACGCCTGATGCCAGCACGACTGCAACGCGTTTGTAGGCATTGGTTTCATACTGGTCGGCGTTCAATAACTCTTGTTGGGTGATCTGGAAGACGGTACCGCTGACGGTATCGGAAGGGCGGCCTGAAAACTTGACAATGGGGTGGTGCGTGGCGCCGCTTGTGGCGACCACCGCGGCATCGTCGATGGCAACCATTGAATGCTCGTAGCCCACCAGTGCGTCCGTTTGCCCCACAAGACGTCTGCCGAAAGTAGCCAGTTGAACTGATTCGGTCTGTAGAGTGCCATAGGAAAAGAGATTTTCCGTAGCGTCTGGTTCGGTCGGTGGCATGAACTTCTCCATCGGTTTGATTGACCAGTCAGGCGAGAACACAAGTGCGCAAGAATAAAAATATCAACCGCGATAGTAGCGATTCGGCACAAAAGGCATGGCGGACACTTGCATGGGCACCAGCTTGCCGCGCACGATGGCATGGACGCAGTTGCCCAGGGCAGCAAATTCAGGTTTGACATAGCCCATGGCGACCGGTGTGTTGATGGTGGGGCCAAGCAGCCCGCTGGTGACTTCGCCAATCGGCTCGCCGCTGGTGCTTTGCAGGGCACAGTGTTCACGCACCGGAACGCGCTCCAGCGCCACCAGGCCCACACGTTTTCTCTTGACGGTGCCGGCCGGGTTGGCCAATTGGGCAAGAATTTTTTCAGCGCCCGGAAATCCACCGGCCCGCGCGCCACCGCTGCGCCTGACTTTTTGAATCGCCCAATTCAGACCCGCTTCAACCGGCGTGGTGTGGGTGTCGATGTCGTTGCCATACAGGCACAGACCGGCTTCGAGCCGAAGCGAATTGCGGGCGCCCAGCCCGATGGGCTTGACTTCCGGTTGCGCCAGCAGGGCCCGGGCCAGCGCTTCGGCCTGGGAGTCGAGGACCGAGATTTCAAACCCGTCTTCGCCGGTGTAGCCGCTGCGGGTCAGGAATACGTCGATCGCCTGTTTTCCGGTTTGCACGGTGAAACGGCCGCCAGTCATGAAAACCAGCTTTTCGACGCCAGGCGCCAGACGCCGCAAGGCTGTGACGGCCTGCGGCCCTTGCAGCGCCAGCAGCGCTCGCTCGGGGCTGGGGATGACCTGGCAGCGCGTGCCGATTTTGTTCTGGATATGGGTGATGTCACCCGCCTTGCAGGCGCCGTTGACGATGATGAATATGTCGCCCCCATGAAGGTAGTCGCGGTTGAAAAACATCAGGTCATCGATGATGCCGCCTTCGTCATTGAGCAGCAGGCCGTAGCGCTGCTTGCCAACGGGCAGATCGATCACGTCAACCGGGATCAGGGTTTCGAGGGCGGCCGCTGAATCCGCGCCCACCAGACGCAACTGGCCCATGTGTGACACGTCAAACAGGCCGGCGGCGTTGCGTGTGTGGTGGTGCTCGGCCATCAATCCCGCCGGGTATTGCACTGGCATGGAATATCCCGCAAACGGGACCATGCGCGCACCGAGCGCTACATGCAAATCGTGGAGCGGCGTTTTGAGAAGAGGCGACGGGGCGGCAGAAGAGTCGTTGGAAGAGGCGTGGGACACGGGCTTTCTCCGGGAGGGGCAAACATGAATTCATGGCTAAAAACCATGCGCTGCCCCTGCTGTCCACTTTACCTGAGAGATTCACCTGGCGATGCAGGTTTGCTCCTTCGGTGGGCTGCTTTTTGAAAACAGCCTCTCTCCAGTAGGGAACGTCTTACAGCAAGCACTTGCTGTAAAACGGTTGCCAGTCCTTTTGCCTGAGCGTTCAGCACACCGTTTTGCGGGTGTCGCATGCGCCTTCGGCGGTTTTCGCGTGAAAACTCTCTCCTGACGCCGACAAGTGTAACGGAAGCGGGCTTCAGGCGGCTGAAATGACCGGTAGCAGCATGGCAATGCGCTCGCTGATGGAGTCGGCGCGCTCGTGGCCTGCAATTTTTTCAATTTCCTCGATCATTTCACGTGCGGCCGCAAGCATGGCTTCACGATCTCGCGCGCTTCGCAGTGCCTCCCGAAAGCGGTCGGCCATGTCAGGACCGCGGCGGGCAAACATGCGTTCGCAAATATCAAATAGGAACATGCGGGTCGTGGCCAGCGAGCGCTTGCCTTCAAATTGGTCGGCCGTAACCGCAACGGGTGTGGCGTTTGGGCTGGTTTGTGTGGAGGCGGGAGCGCGGGTTGCGGCAACCGCGGTGCGTTGGGGTACAGGTGCCGCGAGCGAGGAAGGCTTCGGGGCCGGATGGACTTGGAGAAAACCCTCGCGCAACAAACGCAGTGCAATACCCTCGCCGTTGCCATCGAACAGCGGGCGCAAGTCCTGCACCGACTTGCTGCCATCAGCCATCAGCAACAAGGTGCGATCGCGCTGGCTGAGGGTTCGCACGCCGGGTTTCAATTCAGCACGGGCTCGGTCGGTCTTGTGAAGCTTCATGGGCATCTCCCAGGGAAATGAAACGTCGATCATGGTTCCAAAAGATGACAGGGATATGAACCGGCAAGCCACAGTTGGATGCACCCAATGGCACTGCGCCTGTCGCGCCAATCACCGGCCTCGAAGGTGTCAGAGCGCCATTTATCCGATGGCAAGCGCCGCTGCCAGCCCTGAGCGCACGGCGCCTTCCAGCGTGGCCGGATACGGTCCGGCGATGTAGTCACCACACGCCAGCAGGCCGGGAACTACTTCGAGCGCGGGGCGCTGCAAACCCGGTGTGCAGGCAAAGGTGGCGCGCTTTTCCACGATGGTCTGCACCGGTTGCAGTGCGTTGAGCTCCAATTGGCGGGCCGCCTGCGCCAGCACCTGCTGCGTCAGTGTGGTGCTGTCTCCCGCGCTGGCGCTGATCACAAACGCCAGCAGTCCCGCCGGGCCGCCCAGTTGCCCGCGGTCAAACACAAACTGCGCCGGTTCGGCGGCGCTGGAACGCAGCGCCAGCATGGGCTGACGCAGCCGCGCTTCGGGTGAATGGACATAGACGGTGGTCAGGGCCTCGTGCTGCAGGCCACGCGCTTGCGCCAGCCAGACGCTGGCTGATACGCCGCTGCCTTCAACCAGGCGCGCCGCTTCGAGCGGTGGGCAGGCCAGCAGCACGCGGTCAAAGGCTTCGCTGTGGTCAGCCGTGACCTGCCAGCCCGAGGCGGCGGGCGCAATGCCTTGCACGCGGCTACCGAGCCGAGCCGGGCTGCCTTGAGCCGCAAGCCAGGCGAGCGCGGCATCGGGCAGCAGGGTGCTCAGATCGACGCGCGGCAGCAGCAGGTTGGAGCCGCCGCTGGCCGAGAACAGCGAATCGCGCAGCACGCGCAGGAAGACCTGGCCGCTGGCGCGCTGGGCCGGCGTGTTCAGCGCCGACACGCACAGCGGTTCGATCAGCGAGGCCATGGCGTTGGGCGCAAGGCCCCGGCACAAATCAGCCACCGACTGGCTAGGGGCGCATTGAAAGTGCTTGATCTGCCAGCCGAGCGCCCGCCCGAGCATTGAGAGCTTGTCAGCCCACGACCAGCCGCGCGCCGTCAGAATGCCGGTGAATGCGTCCAGCGGCGCGGGGAGCTTGGGCAGATTCAGGCCGCTGCCATCGGGAAATTGCATCTTGAGCGGCAGGCGCAGCAGGCACGCGTCCACGTCCACGCCCAGCTCGGTCATCAGGCGCAGGGTTTGCGAATAGGCGCCAATCAGGATGTGCTGGCCGTTGTCAAGGGTGACGCTCTGGCTGGCTACCGTGGCCGCAACGCGTCGGGCGCGACCGCCCGCAGTGCGGGACGCCTCAAACAGGGTGACCTGATGACCCAGGCGCGTGGCTTCCACTGCTGCGGCGCAGCCCGCCCAGCCCGCTCCAATGATGGCGACTTTCATGGCTTGCGGCCTGGCGGGCGTTTCAGACCAGATGCCCAAAAGCCTGCGTTTTCCACGCCAGCCAGAACTTGCGCAGCGGCGTGAGGCTGACGCGCTGATGCAGCACCTGGTAACCGTCGGCGGCAATTTCGCGCAGCAGCGAGCGGTAAATGCTGGCCATCATGAGGCCGGGCTTCTGGCTGCGGCGGTCGGCCTGCGGCAACAGCGCCAGCGCTTCGTCATAGAGCGCCAGCGCCCGCTCGGTCTGGAACTGCATCAGCGCGCTGAAGCGTTCGGAATACTGGCGCTTCAAAATCTCGTGCGATTTCACATCAAATTGCTGCAACTCATTGACCGGCAGGTAGATGCGGCCGCGCAGCGCATCTTCGCCCACATCACGAATGATGTTGGTGAGTTGCAACGCCAGCCCCAGCTTGTGGGCGTAGGCGGTCGTGGCCTCTTCGGTCTGGCCAAAAATGCGCGCCGCCACCTCGCCCACAATGCCCGCCACCAGATGGCAATACTGGGAGAGGCCGGGGAAGTCAAGGTAGCGGTTTTGCGTCAGGTCCATCTGGCAGCCTTCAATGACGGACTGCAAATGCCGCGCTTCGATGCGGTAAGCGGCCGCCAGCGGCATCAGCGCTTTCATGACCGGATGGGAGGGGTTGCCGGCGAAAGACGTGGCGACCTCACTTTGCCACCAGGCTAGTTTGGTTTGCGCCACACCGGGGTCGGTCACGTCATCAGCCACATCATCGATTTCGCGGCAAAAGGCGTAGAACGCGGTGATGGCGGCGCGCCGCTCTTTCGGCAAAAAAAGGAAGGCGTAATAAAAACTGCTGCCGGAAGCTGCGGCTTTTTGCTGGACATATTGCTCGGGCGTCATGCGGCGATTGTTGCACGCGGGAGCGAAGACATTCACCGCGGAGGAACGGAGGGCGCAGAGGAAAGAGGAGGAAAAAAAATATCAACATCTATTGTCTTTTGCTCTGCGTACCTCCGCGCCCTCCGATCCTCGGCGGTGAAGTATTTCTGCATCGATCCAACCAAAAAGACATAGCTTCACATCCGCAAGGCGCGCCAACCCATGACCATCACATCCCAGGCGTTGAGCCGAGGCCGTTGCCGCAGGGTGTTGAAGTTCAGCGCCTCGATCTTGTCCAGAATGCGCAGGCCGCCTTGCACCACCAGCCGCAGCTCCCAGCCGCCGCGGCCCGGCACTTTTTTCACAAGTTGTGAGCCTTTTAGCATGGTAGCCCTTGCAGAACGGACACAGTCAGCTATTAAATTGATAGTGCCCTGGCTGCTTTCCAGGGCCAGCAATTGCGCTTCATTGACCCCGTGCGCTTGCCAGGCATCGGCAGGCAGGTAAATCCGCCCACGCGGAATGTCCACGCTCAGGTCTTGCCAGAAGTTGATGAGCTGCAGGGCGGTGCAGATGCAGTCACTCTGCTGCAGCGAGCGAGCGTCGCGGACACCGTAGAGATGCAGCAGCAGGCGGCCGACCGGATTCGCCGAGCGACGGCAGTAGTCGAGCAATTCGGCCTGGCTGGCGTAGCGCTGCTTGACCACGTCCTGCTCAAATGCGCTGAGCAGATCTGCCAGCAAGTCCAGGGGCAGGGCGAATTGCTTGATCACCGGGCCCAGCCGTTGGAACACGCTGGCCCAGCGTGGCGACGGCACCTGGCCGCCGGCAGTGGCCATCAGGTCGGCGCGATAGGTTGCCAGGTCGTTCAGGCGCGCCTGCGCTGCGGCATCGCCTTCGTCAGCAATGTCGTCAGCGGTGCGCGCGAACCAGTAAATGGCGGTAATCGCCGGGCGCAGGCGGGGCGGGCACAGCCATGAGGCCACCGGGAAATTTTCGTAATGGCTGACACCTTGAACGGAGCCTTTTCCTGCAAGTCTTTGGGGGTGTTGACTCATGCCGTGCATTGTCGCTTGACAGCTTTTCCTGTTTACAATAGATTACTAACCAGTCAGTCAGTAAATATTTCAATCACCCCTGTTTCGCCCTATTTTCGACCCAGGTTTCATCCGGATCAGATCATGAAAAAAGCCGTTTTTCCCTTGGCGGGCATCGCCGTTTTGCTGTCAGCGTGTTCCCAACCCGCTCCGCCACTGGAGCCAGTTCGCGCCGTCAAGGTCATCACGGTTGGAACCAGCGCCTACTCGTCTGATCACGAGTATGCGGGAGAAGTGCGGGCCAGGGTTGAGTCCAGGCTGGGTTTCCGGGTGGGCGGCAAGATCATCCGGCGCCAGGCCGAACTGGGCCAGCAAGTCAAGGCCGGACAGGTGCTGGCCCAACTCGACCCGCAAGACTACAGACTGGCCACTGATGCAGCCCGTGCGCAGCTTGCCGCGGCGCTGACCAATCGGGACTTGGCTGGCGCGGATTTCAAGCGCTTCAAGGCGCTTAAAGATCAAAACTTCATCAGCGACGCAGAGTTGGAGCGGCGCGAAGCGGCATTCAAGGCAGCCCAGGCGCAACTGGAGCAGGCGCGGTCGCAGCTTTCGGTGCAAGGCAACCAGGCCGGTTACGCGGACCTGTTGGCGGATGTTTCGGGCGTGGTGACGGCCATTGATGCCGAGCCGGGTCAGGTCGTGGCGGTGGGCGCGCCGGTGCTGCGCATTGCGGCCGACGGCGTGCGTGACGCGGTGTTTTCGGTGCCCGAGGACAAGGTGGCGGGTATCAAGGTGGGTGCGCCGGTCAGGATTCGGGTCTGGACGCAAAGCGCCGAGCTGACAGGCAGGGTGCGCGAGGTCGCGGCCAGCAGCGACACGGTGACGCGCACCTATCCCGTCAAGGTTTCCATCGACACCCAGGAGCCACCTCCGCTGGGCGCGA
The DNA here is from genome assembly GCA_964371235.1 of uncultured Polaromonas sp. Taxonomy (GTDB): domain Bacteria; phylum Pseudomonadota; class Gammaproteobacteria; order Burkholderiales; family Burkholderiaceae_C; genus Polaromonas. The sequence continues at coordinate 51,673 of CAYJMW010000015.1, read as the reverse complement.
CGGTGTATGTGCTGCCGGAGTCCGCCGGCACGGCGGGCCTGCCGGTGATCAAGCTGCCGACCACGGCGCTGCGGCAGGACGGCAAGGCCACCGCGGTATGGGTGCTCGACAGGGCCAGCATGACCGTTCAATCGCAATTGATCCGGATTGCCACCGCCGATGGCAACGAGGTTGTCGTCGCTTCGGGGCTGCAGCCGGGCGCTCTTGTGGTGAGCGCAGGCGTGCATGTGCTGTCGCCCGGGCAGAAGGTCAGTATTTATCAGCCCCGCGAACCAGCAAGCACCACCAGTCCCGCGCAAACGTCGCCCGGTGCCAGCGTGAAGCCGGTGGCGGCCCCGGCATCGACTGCTGCCTCGGCTGTGAAGTGAGGCTCGCATGACACAGAAGACTGACGCGTCCGGCCAACCCGCCGGCAGCGACACCGGCAAGGCGAATGCCCGGGCCACAAGCTTCAATCTGTCGGGGTGGGCGCTCGGGCATCGGGCGCTGACGCGTTACTTGCTGCTGGTGCTGATGGCGCTGGGCTTCGCGGCCTATTTCCAGCTCGGGCAGGACGAAGACCCGCCGTTCACCTTCCGCGCGATGGTGGTGCGCACCTACTGGCCTGGCGCCACGGCGCAGCAGGTCGCCGAGCAGGTGACCGACCGGCTGGAGCGCACGCTGCAGGAAGTGCCCTTTGCCGACAAGATACGCAGCTACTCCAAACCCGGCGAGTCACAAATCATTTTCCAGATCAAGGACTCTTCCCGGGCCGCCGATGTAGCCAATGTCTGGTATTCGGTGCGCAAGAAAATCGGTGACATGCGGGGCAGCCTGCCGGGCGGCATTCAGGGGCCGTTCTTTAACGATGATTTTGGCGATGTGTATGGCGTGATTTATGCGCTGGAATCGGATGGTTTCAGCGCCGCTGAGCTCAAGACCTTTGCCGACGATGTGCGCCAGCAGTTGCTGCGCGTGCCCGATGTCAGCAAGGTTGAGCTGTTTGGTGTGCAGGATGAAAAAGTCTTTATTGAAATTTCACAGAAGCGGCTGGCGCAGCTTGGGCTGGATTTGAGCCAGGTGCTGGCGCAACTGAGCCAGCAAAATGCGGTCGAGCCGGCCGGGGCGGTGCAGACGCCGCTCGATACCTTGCAGGTGCGCGTGGCGGGACAGTTTGAAGCGATCGAACAATTGCGTGCGATGCCCATTCGCGGCAGTTCAGGCAAGCAGTTGCAGCTCGGGGACATTGCTGTCATTGAGCGTGGCTACGTCGATCCGCCCTCCGTCAAGGTGCGCTACCAGGGCAAGGAGGTGATTGCGCTGGGCGTGGCCATGACCAAGGGGGGCGACATCATTGCGCTGGGCAAGTCGCTGGCAACACTGAGTGAGTCGGTGGGCAGGAGCCTGCCTGTGGGCGTCAAGCTGGTCAATTTGCAGAATCAGCCCAAAGCGGTGGCGACATCGGTGAACGAGTTCATCAAGGTGCTGATAGAGGCCGTGGCGATTGTGCTGGTGGTCAGCTTTGTCAGTCTGGGTCTGCATAACCGCCAGCATCAGGGCGCTGGCCCATTGCCGCTGTGGCGGCGCTATACCCTTGACATGCGGCCCGGTCTGGTGGTGGGCATCACCATACCCCTGGTGTTGAGCATGACATTTCTGGCCATGTGGTACCTCGGCATCGGCCTGCACAAAATATCACTGGGATCGCTCATCATTGCGCTGGGCCTGCTGGTGGACGATGCCATCATTGCCGTCGAGATGATGGTGCGCAAAATGGAGGAGGGCTATGACAAGGTGCGCGCTGCCACCTTTGCCTACGAAATCACGGCCATGCCGATGCTGACCGGCACCCTGATTACCGCCGTTGGCTTTATTCCCATTGGACTGGCCAGATCAACCGTCGGTGAGTACACCTATGCGATTTTTGCCGTGACCGTCATTGCGCTGGTGCTGAGCTGGATTGTCTCGGTGTATTTCGTGCCCTATCTGGGCACGTTGCTGCTCAGGGTGCCGCCGCACGTCAAGCCGGTGAAAGAAGGCCTTGCCGGGCAGGACAATCTGCATGAAGTGTTTGACAGCCCGTTTTATAGCCATTTCCGCCGCGCCGTGAACTGGTGCGTGCAATACCGCTGGACCACGATTGGCGCCACGCTGCTGCTGTTTGCGCTGGGCCTCGTCGGCATGAACCAGGTGCAGCAGCAGTTCTTTCCGGACTCCAGCCGCCCTGAAATCATGGTCGATATCTGGTTCCCGGAAGGCACCTCCTTTGCCGCCAATGAAGCGACAGCCAGGCGCGTCGAGCAGCGGCTGATGCGGGAGCCGGGCGTGACATCCGTGAGCACCTGGGTAGGTTCGGGTGTGCCGCGTTTCTATTTGCCGCTGGACCAGGTGTTCCCGCAGACCAATGTGTCGCAGATGATCGTGCTGCCCAAGGACCTGAAGATTCGCGAATCCCTGCGCATCAAGCTGCCCGCGCTGCTGGCCACCGAGTTTCCCGAAGTGCGGGGGCGCGTCAAATTGCTGCCCAATGGGCCCCCGGTTCCGTACCCGGTGCAGTTTCGGGTGGTGGGCATCGACCCGCTGGTGCTGCGTGAGCGCGCTGATGAAGTCAAGGCGGTGCTGCGGGAAAGCGCCAACACGCGCGGCGTCAATGACAACTGGAATGAATCGGTCAAGGTGCTGCGGCTGGAAGTGGATCAGGCCAAGGCGCGCGCGCTCGGCGTGACCAGCCAGGCGATTGCGCAGGCCTCGCGAACGCTGCTGGCGGGAACCTCGGTCGGCCAGTTCCGCGAGGGCGACAAACTGATTGACATCGTGCTGCGTCAGCCACTCGATGAACGCAACGCGATTACCGATATCGGCAATGCCTATCTGCCCACCGCGTCGGGCGCATCAATTCCGCTGACCCAGATTGCCAAACCCGTGTTTGCGTGGGAGCCGGGCGTGATGTGGCGCGAAAACCGCGATTACGCCATCACGGTGCAAAGCGATATTGTCGAAGGCCTGCAGGGCGCCACGGTAACGCAGCAGTTGCTGCCAACGCTCAAGGCGCTGGAGGCGAAGTGGCATGGCAGCGGCATGACGGGTTATCGCATTCAGGTCGCCGGCGCGGTTGAAGAGAGCAGCAAGGGATCGGCGTCCATCGCCGCCGGGATTCCCGTCATGCTGTTTTTGACTTTCACGCTGTTGATGCTGCAGCTGCAGAGCTTTAGCCGCGCGATGCTGGTGTTTCTGACCGGACCGCTTGGCATTGCCGGCGTGGCGGGCGCCCTGATCGTGTTGGGCCGGCCCTTTGGATTTGTGGCTTTGCTGGGCGTGATTGCGCTGATGGGCATGATCCAGCGCAACTCGGTCATTCTGATCGACCAGATCGAGCAGGACCGCGCCCGGGGCGTGCCTGCCTGGGACGCGATCGTCGAGTCAGCCGTGCGCCGGCTCAGGCCGATCGTGCTGACGGCCGCCGCGGCCGTGCTAGCGATGATTCCACTGTCGCGCAGCGTGTTCTGGGGGCCGATGGCCGTGGCCATCATGGGCGGGTTGATTGTGGCGACCGTACTGACACTGCTGGCCCTGCCGGCCATGTATGCCGCATGGTTCCGCGTCAAGCGCGAACCAGCTTAGTGCTGTTTTTGGTAGAAGAAAGCAGTCTTCACCGCGGAGGAGCGGAGGTCGTGGAGGCAAGATGAGGAGAAAACCGGGTGAATTTTTATGGCATCCAATTTTTATGACTCTTTCCTCTGCGAGCCTCTGCGCCCTCCGCATCTCCGCGGTGAATGTCTCGAACTCTTGGATGTCTCAATTTCCTTGGGCGTGTTGGATACAGGCTAAAATAGAACGTTGATCGATTTCAAGCGGGAATTCTGAACATGTTCGGATTCCCGTTGTTTTTTCAGGCGCGCGGGTGGCGAAATTGGTAGACGCACCAGGTTTAGGTCCTGACGCCAGCAATGGTGTGGGGGTTCGAGTCCCCCCCCGCGCACCAACCCTGGACCTTGTGAACAATATGCGTTGCTCTCATGCCTTTCAGGTGTTGCTGAATGACCGCAGCATCTCGGGGGAGAGCCCTGATTTGACTATTTTTGATTTTAGGAAACCATCATGGCCGTGACTGTTGAAACACTTGAAAAGCTTGAGCGCAAATTGACGCTGACGCTGCCCCTCAATTCCATCCAGTCGGAAGTTGATACCCGTCTGAAACGTTTGGCGCGCACCGTAAAAATGGACGGGTTTCGGCCCGGCAAAGTCCCCATGAGTGTGGTGACCCAGCGCTATGGCTACTCGGTGCACTACGAAGTCATGAACGACAAGGTCGGTGAAGCGTTTGCCGCGGCGGCCAATGAGGCCAAGCTGCGCGTTGCCGGGCAGCCCAGCATCAGCGAAAAGGAAGGCGCACCCGAAGGTGAGCTGGTTTTTGATGCGGTGTTTGAGGTCTATCCCGAGGTCAAGATTGCCGACCTGGCGGGCGCTGAAGTTGAAAAAGTCAGTGCCGAAGTCAGCGACGCGGCCATTGAGAAGACGCTGGACATTTTGCGCAAGCAGCGCCGCACCTTCGCCCAGCGCGCGGCTGATGCGCCGGCGCAGGACGGTGACCGCGCCACCATCGACTTTGAAGGCAAGATCGACGGCGAGACCTTCGCTGGCGGCAAAGCCGAGGGTTTTCAGTTTCTGGTCGGCGAGGGCCAGATGCTCAAGGAATTCGAAGACGCCGTGCGCGGCATGAAAAGCGGGGAAAGCAAAACTTTCCCGCTGAATTTTCCGGCTGACTACCACGGCAAGGACGTCGCCGGAAAACAGGCTGATTTCCTTGTGACCGTGAAGAAAATAGAGGCGGCGCACTTGCCCGAAGTCAACGAAGCGCTGGCCAAGTCGCTGGGTATTGCCGACGAGACGGTGGAAGGCCTGCGTGCCGACATCAGGAAAAACCTGGAGCGCGAAGTCAAATTCCGCCTGTTGGCCCGCAACAAAAGCGCCGTCATGGATGCACTGGTTGCCAATGCCGAACTCGATCTGCCCAAATCAAGCGTTCAGGCCGAACTGGACCGCATGATAGAAAACGCCAGGGCTGACCTGAAGCAGCGCGGCATCAAGGACGCCGACAAGGCGCCGATTCCTGATGACCTGTTCCGCCCGCAGGCGGAAAAGCGGGTGCGACTGGGTCTGGTCGTGGCTGAACTGGTCCGTTCCAACGAATTGCAGGCCAAGCCCGAACAGCTCAAGGCCCATATTGAGGAACTGGCCGCCAGCTATGAAAAGCCGCAAGACGTGGTGCGCTGGTACCTCGGTGACAATGGCCGCATGGCTGAGGTGGAAGCGGTCGTCATTGAAAACAACGTCACCGAGTTCGTTCTGAAAAAGGCCAAGGTGGTGGACAAGTCCATCTCTTTTGACGACCTCATGAGCCAGAACTGACGCAGCGCAGTTTCTCCCGAAGTTGGGGCTTGTGCTTCACGGCGCGGGCCCCATTTCATTTTGGTTACAGTACAAATATCCCTGGAGAAAACATGATGCCTCGAAATAGTATTTATGGCGGTGGCCACGGCGATCCGCAAGCCAGTGCGCAGGATACGCAAGGCCTGGGCTTGGTGCCCATGGTGATTGAGCAGTCCGGCCGTGGTGAGCGCTCTTACGATATCTATTCGCGCTTGCTCAAAGAGCGCGTGATTTTCCTGGTGGGTCCGGTCAACGACCAGACGGCCAATCTGGTGGTGGCGCAGTTGCTGTTCCTTGAGAGCGAAAATCCGGACAAGGACATTTCCTTTTACATCAACTCGCCCGGTGGCTCCGTGACGGCTGGCATGGCGATTTACGACACCATGCAGTTCATCAAGCCGGATGTGTCCACGCTTTGCGTGGGCATGGCGGCCAGCATGGGTGCATTTTTGCTCTCATCGGGCGCCAAAGGCAAGCGCTTTACGCTGCCCAATTCGCGCGTGTTGATTCACCAGCCTTCGGGCGGTGCACAAGGGCAGGCGACGGATATTGAAATTCACGCCCGCGATATTCTTAAAACGCGTGACCAGCTCAACCGCATCATGGCAGCGAACACCGGGCAGACGATTGAAAAAATTGAACGCGACACCGAACGCGACTACTTCATGTTTGCCGACGAAGCCAAGGACTACGGCTTGGTCGATCAGGTGATCTCCAAGCGCATCTGAGAAAAAACTTCAAGTTGCTCCGCAACAACGGCGCTCTCGCAACCGAAACGCCGTTTTTTTTATTGGTTATCATTAGCCAACAGTTCCCAAGCCACCTTAAAGGCGCCCCCACCCATGGCCGAGAAAAAAGGCTCCTCCAGCGAAAAAACCTTGTACTGCTCCTTCTGTGGCAAGAGTCAGCACGAGGTAAAAAAGCTGATCGCTGGTCCATCGGTCTTTATCTGCGACGAGTGCATTGATCTGTGCAACGAGATCATTCGCGACGAGTTGCCCGCAGGCATCGATGTTGGCCAGACGCGCGGTGATTTGCCGACTCCGGCGGAAATCAAGGCAACGCTCGATGGCTATGTGATTGGCCAGGAAGCGGCCAAACGGACACTCGCCGTCGCCGTGTACAACCATTACAAGCGCCTGCGCCACAAAGACACCGCAAAAAAAGACGATGTGGAACTTACCAAAAGCAATATCTTGCTGATTGGCCCCACGGGTTCAGGCAAGACACTGCTGGCTCAAACGCTGGCGCGCACACTCAACGTGCCGTTTGTCATGGCCGATGCCACCACCTTGACGGAAGCGGGTTATGTGGGGGAAGACGTCGAAAACATCATCCAGAAATTGCTGCAAAGCTGCAACTATGAAGTCGAGCGCGCGCAGCAGGGGATTGTTTATGTTGACGAGATCGACAAGATTTCCCGTAAATCCGATAACCCCTCCATTACCCGCGATGTGTCGGGCGAAGGGGTGCAGCAGGCGCTTCTCAAGCTGATTGAAGGCACGATGGCTTCGGTGCCGCCACAAGGCGGTCGCAAGCATCCGAACCAGGATTTCCTGCAGGTTGACACCACCAATATTCTTTTCATCTGCGGCGGGGCTTTTTCCGGATTGGAAAAGGTGATAGAAAACCGCACCGAGGCCTCGGGTATTGGTTTTGGCGCCACCGTCAAGAGCAAGAAAGCGCGCACCCTGACGGATGCGTTCAAGGAAGTCGAGCCTGAAGACCTGATCAAGTTTGGCCTGATCCCGGAGCTGGTGGGCCGTATGCCGGTGGTCGCCACGTTGGCTGAACTCAGTCAAGATGCACTGGTGCAAATTCTGACCGAGCCGAAAAATGCCGTTGTCAAGCAGTTCAGCAAACTGCTTTCGATGGAGGGCGTGGACCTTGAGATCCGGCCTTCAGCGCTGAAGGCCATCGCGCGCAAGGCGCTGGCCCGCAAGACAGGCGCGCGCGGCTTGCGCTCCATTCTGGAGCAGGCGCTGATTGACACCATGTTTGAGTTGCCCAATGTCAGCAATGTCGATAAAGTGGTCGTGGACGAGTCCACGATTGAAGAGAACAAACCACCGTTGCTGGTGTATCGAGAGACCGCAAAGAAAGCCTGAGCGCCTGACGGGGATGGCGGATGTGCTTGAAAAGCATTGCCTGCGCCCCATCTTTGGGTAGCAGGTGTTCCGCCTGACCCTGAAACGGGTCTTCGCGTTTGAGTCTAACGTTTAAGGTTTATATGTCCGGACAAACTTCGCTCCCTTCCACTCCCATCGATCTGCCCCTGTTGCCATTGCGGGATGTGGTGGTCTTTCCGCACATGGTGATTCCGCTGTTTGTGGGCCGTCCCAAGAGCATCAAGGCGCTGGAAGCGGCCATGGAGGCCGAGCGCCGGATCATGCTGGTGGCCCAGAAAGCGGCGGCCAAGGACGAGCCTTCGGTTGAGGACATGTTTGAAGTCGGCTGTGTCGCCACCATCCTGCAGATGCTCAAGCTGCCGGACGGTACCGTCAAGGTGCTGGTTGAGGGGCAACAACGCGCCAGGGTCCATAAGATTGAAGAAGGCGAACTGCACTTTTCGGCCAACGTCACGCCGGTTGAGCCGGCTGTGGTGGCTGGCGGCGACAAGAGCAGCGAAATTGAAGCCCTGCGCCGCGCCGTGATGCAGCAGTTTGACCACTACGTCAAACTGAATAAAAAAATTCCGCCGGAAATCCTGACGTCCATCTCAAGCATCGACGATGCGGGGCGTCTGGCTGACACCATAGCAGCGCACCTGCCGCTCAAGCTCGATGCCAAGCAGGCGATTCTCGATCTCGACAATGTCAAGGCGCGCCTCGAAAACCTTTATGAGCAGCTCGAGCGCGAGGTTGATATCCTCAACGTAGACAAGAAAATCCGTGGTCGTGTCAAGCGCCAGATGGAAAAAAATCAGCGCGATTTCTATCTCAATGAGCAGGTAAAGGCCATCCAGAAAGAACTGGGCGAGGGCGAAGACGGCGCCGACGTTGACGAGATTGAGAAAAAAATCAAGTCGGCCCGGATGCCGCCAGAGGCGAAAAAGAAAGCAGAGAGTGAACTCAAGAAACTCAAGCTCATGTCACCCATGTCCGCTGAGGCAACGGTGGTGCGCACCTACATTGATGTCCTGACAAGCTTGCCCTGGAGTAAAAAAACCAAGATCAAGCACGACCTGGTTCATGCCGAAAATGTGCTCAACGAAGATCACTATGGCCTGGAAAAAGTCAAGGACCGGATTGTCGAATATCTCGCGGTGCAGCAGCGCGTTGACAAACTGAAGGGCCCCATACTTTGCCTGGTAGGGCCTCCGGGGGTTGGGAAAACCTCGCTGGGGCAGTCGATCGCCAAGGCAACCGGGCGCAAGTACGTGCGCGTGGCTTTGGGCGGCATGCGCGACGAGGCGGAAATTCGCGGTCACCGACGCACCTACATCGGCGCCTTGCCGGGCAAGGTGCTGCAGAGCCTGGCCAAGGTGGGCACCCGCAATCCGCTGTTTTTGCTCGACGAGATCGACAAGCTGGGCACCGATTTCCGTGGGGACCCCTCAAGCGCGTTGCTTGAGGTGCTCGATCCCGAGCAGAACCACACTTTCGGCGATCACTATGTCGAAGTTGATTTTGACTTGAGCGACGTTATGTTCGTTGCCACGTCGAATTCGATGAACATTCCCTCAGCCTTGCTGGACCGCATGGAGGTGATACGTCTTTCCGGCTATACAGAGGACGAAAAGACCAACATTGCCATGCGTTACCTGTTGCCCAAGCAGATGAAGAACAATGGCGTCAGGGCTGACGAACTGGAAATCACCGAGCAGGCGGTCCGTGACATCGTGCGCTATTACACTCGCGAGGCGGGCGTGCGCTCGCTGGAGCGGGATCTCTCAAAAATTTGCCGCAAAGTCGTCAAGGGCATTCAGCTCAAGAAAATGACCCCCCAGGTGGTAGTGACGGCGGACAACCTGAACGATTTTCTGGGCGTTCGCAAATTCAACTATGGCCGTGCGGAGCAGCAAAACCAGGTCGGTCAGGTGGTTGGTCTGGCGTGGACTGAAGTCGGTGGTGATCTGCTGACGATTGAGGCGGCGGTCATGCCGGGCAAAGGCGTGATTACCCGTACCGGTTCGCTCGGCGATGTCATGAAGGAATCCGTCGAGGCCGCCCGCACCGTGGTTCGCAGTCGCGCAAGGGGTCTGGGTATCAAGGATGAAATGTTCGAAAAACGCGACATCCACATTCACGTGCCGGACGGTGCAACGCCGAAAGACGGTCCGAGCGCCGGTGCCGCCATGACCACGGCGTTTGTTTCCGCGCTGACCGGCATCCCGGTGCGCGGCGATGTGGCCATGACGGGTGAGATTACCCTGCGCGGCGAAGTGACGGCCATTGGCGGCTTGAAGGAAAAGCTGCTGGCCGCTTTGCGTGGCGGCATCAAGACGGTGCTGATTCCCGAGGAGAATGCCAAGGACCTGCAGGAGATCCCGGACAACGTCAAGAGTGGCCTGGAGATTGTTCCCGTGAAATGGATCGATCAGGTGCTGCGAGTGGCGCTTGAGCGCCAGCCCGTTCCGCTGCTTGATGAAGAGGTCGCGGTAGCCGCGCCTGCCGGGGTAGCCGCACCGGTGGCTGCGCAAGTTGCCGATGCGGTGAAACATTGAATCAAATGTTTTTGGCGGCCCTGGAAAAGCGCGGAAATTACGCTATACTTCGAGGCTGTAAACGCGGGAGTAGCTCAGTTGGTAGAGCGCAACCTTGCCAAGGTTGAGGTCGAGAGTTCGAGACTCTTCTCCCGCTCCAATTTCCAAAGGGCAGCACTTCAAAATGCTGTCCTTTTTCATTGGAGTAGTCGGTTGTATCCGGCAGGGCTCGCGGGCTTTCTGCCGGGACAAGCAGGATACGGCGCGGTAACAAAGCGGTTATGTACCGGATTGCAAATCCGGCTAGCCCGGTTCGACTCCGGGCCGCGCCTCCAGCAACGCATTGCAATCAGCCCCTGCCACGGGGCTTTTTTGTTTGACAATACAGTAGTTCAATCGTGCGCCAGGGCCTGAGTGGTGAAATAGGTAGACACAGCGGACTTAAAATCCGCCGCTTCGTGCATAACGGGCGTACCGGTTCGATTCCGGTCTCAGGCACCACTTGATAACAGCTATGCCTGCGCCGCGCGATCGCTTGAAAATTGGGTAAGATAAATTCCATGACGCGCTACAACACCCCCTTTGAAATTCACGTTCACGGTGAAGTGCCTTTGCGCGCGGATGTCAGCTTCGAGCAACTGCAGGAGGCACTCAAGCCGCTGTGGAAGTACGCGGGATCGAAATCGCTGGCGACGGGCGCTGCAAGTGTTTATGAAGAAGAACCGGGCATCCAGTTTGACGTTCACAAGCATTTGTTGCAGATGTGCTGGACGGTGCCGGGGGATGAGGATTTTCGCCAGGCACTCGACGAAATGTGCATGGGCCTGAATGATCTGGCTGAACTGGGCGCGCCCATTGAAGTGACTTTTTATGATTCTGACTTCGATGAGGACGAGGATACCGATGACGAAGAGGCACGGGATGACTTTGCCATTTACTTTGTCGGCCCGACGCCGGCCGCGATCATGCAGGTTCAGCGAGACTTGCTGGTGCAGGACCTGATAGGGCTCATGGAGCGGCATTTCGATGCCTCGGAACTTGGCGAAGTGGTAGTGGCGGTTGACAAGCTGTTTGAGCGCCGCTTTGATGCGCTGGTCAATTCCATGCAGCTTGGCCGACCGCCGCGAGGTCCCGGCGGTGCGCAGGGTGGGTCGGGACACGGGGGTGGCCGCAAGCCCCGGCACCTGCATTAGTTATCCCTGGGGGACAATTACGGGCGGTGAACCAGTTCCCTGGTCACCGGCAAAGCCCAGACCGCAAAGATAGATGTCGATGACCCTTTGACCGATTTCCAGCAGGTCAAATGCTTTTGGGTCAAGCAGCCAGTTTTGAATCAGGCCATCGAGCAGGGCATGCAGACCCCGCGCGGCCATCGGGGCCGGAACAGGCAATTGCAAACCCGCATGCAGGGCTGCCGCGGAAATGCTGCGTTCAATTCGCGTCAAGAATCCGTCGCGCACTGCCAGGTGACGCTGGCGAACCGCTTGCAGTTCCTGCACATATTCCACTTTTTGTGTCGCCACCTCAAAGACGCGGCGCGTTTGCGCGTCAGTAGCGATCTGTCTGAGGGCATTGAGGGTCGCCTGGCGTATGTGCCCAAGCGCGCTGATATTGACCGCATCTTCATTTTCGGGATCGACGGCTTCATGGTGGAAAGATTCTTCCATGGGCAGCGTGACCCGTTCCATCATGGCGTTGAACAGGTCGGCCTTGTCCTCGAAATGCCAATAGACTGCGCCACGGGTGACACCCGCGCGCCTGGCAATGTCCTGCAGACTGGTGCGCGACACGCCCTGCGCCTGAAACAAATGTTCGGCCGCATCCAGCAACCGGTGGCGGGTTGCCAAGGCTTCTTCTTTGGTTCGGCGGGCCAATGGGGGTCTCCTGAATGGACTTTTGGAGGGCCGCTGTTATACATTCAACGGTGCATGTAAACTATAACATTCGCAAAAGCCCTTATCGTTTGGACTGTTCATCATTGGGCTTCGTCTCAACGGCCGACGCTGCGCTATTCTTTGCGCTTTTCTTCAATAAAAACAAGGACCAGCATGCCTACGTTTCGCGTTGTCCATACTCATGGGTCACCTAAATTGGTGTGGCTTCAACCGCTTCTTGTAATTGCCGCACTTTCATCGCTTCTGACCGGCTGTGGCAAGAGTGGCGAAGCGCCTGCCGGAGCGGCGCCGCCCCCTGCTCAGGTGGGCGTGGTCACCGTCACGCAGGGCGATGTCGGCCTGGTGACCGAGCTGCCTGGCCGCCTGGAAGCGTCGCGCATCGCTCAAGTCAGGGCACGTGCCGCGGGCATTCTGCAAAAGCGGCAGTTCCGTGAAGGCAGTGACGTGAAAGCCGGACAACTGCTGTTCAGCATTGACGCGGCGCCATACGCTGCGGCAGTCGCCAGCGCCAAAGCCGGTCAGTCGCGCGCTGAAGCCAATCTGGCGCAGGCCGCAGCGCTGGTCGGGCGCTACCAGCCGCTGGTGCAAGCCAATGCGATCAGCAAACAGGAATTCGCCAATGCCGTGGCGGCGCAAAAGCAGGCCGAAGCCGACGTGGCGGTGGGCAAAGCCAATGTGCAAACGGCCAGCATCAATCTGGGTTACGCGTCGGTCACTGCGCCGATTTCGGGCCGCATTGGGCGCGCGCTGGTCACCGAAGGCGCGCTGGTCGGGCAGGGGGAGGCCACACAGCTTGCAGTGATCCAGCAGATCAACCCGCTCTATGTCAACTTCACGCAGTCCGCCTCCGAAGTGATGAAGTTGCGCACCGCGATGGACAGCGGCCAGTTCAAGCGCGCCAGCGGCGCAGATGCTGCCAGTGTGCGCATTGTGCTTGAGGATGGCACGGAATATTCGCGCCCGGGGCGATTGCTGTTTTCAGACCTCACCGTTGATGCCGCGACCGGCCAGGTGACCTTGCGCGCCGAGATTCCGAACCCGGGCGGCTTGTTGCTGCCCGGCCTGTATGTGCGCGTGCGGCTGGAGCAGGCTCAGGCCACGAACGCAAGTACCTTGCCACAACAGGCGGTCACGCGCACGGCGCAGGGCGATACGGTGATGGTGGTTGGGGCTGACGGGAAAGTCACTCCACGCCCGGTCAGGATTGGCTCAGCCATAGGATCGCAATGGGTAGTGCTTGAAGGACTGAAAACCGGCGAGCAGGTCATGGTCGATGGCTTCCAGAAGTTGCGGGGCGATGCACCAGTCAAGCCCGTGCCCTGGCAACCGGCCGGTGCGCCGCCAGCGCCAGCCGCCGCCTCCTCGTCCGCCGCGTCGGCTGCGAAGTAAGGAGCGCATTGCATGGCGAAATTTTTCATTGACCGGCCCATTTTTGCGTGGGTGATTGCGCTGTTCATCATCGTGATGGGCAGTGTCGCCATCACGCAATTGCCGATTGCGCAGTACCCGCCGGTGGCGCCTCCGTCCATCGTCGTTTCGGCTGCTTACCCCGGTGCGTCGGCCCAGACGCTGGAAGACAGTGTGCTGGCGGTGATCGAGCAGGAAATGAACGGCTCGCCCGGCCTGATCTATGTCGAATCGGTGGCGCAGGCCAACGGCACGGGGCAAATCACCCTGAGCTTTCAGCCTGGCACCAGCCCCGACCTGGCCCAGGTGGATGTGCAAAACCGCCTGTCGCGCGCCGCACCGCGCTTGCCGCAGGCGGTGACGCAGCAAGGCGTGCGCGTTGACAAGGCGCGCAGCAATTTCCTGCTGTTTGCCATCCTGTCCTCAAGTGACCCGGCCTGGAACCCGGTTGCGCTGGGTGACTACGCTTCACGCAACGTGCTGCCCGAGCTGCAACGCCTGGGTGGTGTCGGACAAGCACAACTGTTTGGCACCGAGCGCGCCATGCGGATCTGGATTGACCCGGCCAAATTGCTGGGCCTGAACCTCTCGGCGGCGGATGTGAGTGCCGCCATCCGGGCCCAGAACGCGCAGGTCCCGGCCGGTGAAATTGGCAGCTTGCCCAACGTGGCGGGCCAGGGCATTGCCGCCACCGTACTGGTTGAGGGCCAACTCGCCAGCGTGGCGCAGTTCGGCAACGTACTGCTGCGCGCCAATGCGGACGGCTCCACCGTGCGCCTCAGGGATGTGGCCCGGATCGAGCTTGGCGGCCAGGCGTACGCCACTTCGGCGCGGCTCAACGGCAAGCCGTCCACTGGTATCGGCGTGCAGCTCTCGCCCAGCGGCAATGCGCTGGCGACCGCCAAGGCGGTGCGTGCCAAGATGCAGGAGCTCGAGCGCTACTTTCCCAAGGGAATGACCTGGTCCATTCCCTATGACAGTTCGCGCTTTATTGAGACTTCACTCAGACAAGTGACCGAGACTTTGCTGGAAGCCGTGGCACTGGTGTTTCTGGTGATGTTTCTGTTTCTGCAGGACTGGCGCTACACCATCATCCCGACCATCGTCGTGCCGGTGGCGCTGCTGGGTACTTTTGCCACCTTGCTGGCGCTGGGTTTCTCCATTAACGTGCTGACCATGTTTGCCATGGTGCTGGTGATTGGCATCGTGGTCGATGATGCCATCGTGGTGGTGGAAAACGTCGAACGCATCATGAGCGAGGAGGGGCTGTCGCCGCTGCTGGCCACGCGCAAGGCGATGGGCCAGATTTCGGGCGCCATCATTGGCGTCACCGTGGTGCTGATCTCGGTGTTTGTGCCACTGGCGTTTTTCAGCGGCTCGGTCGGGAATATTTACCGCCAGTTTGCGGCGGTGATGGGCGTATCCATCGCCTTCTCGGCATTCCTTGCGCTGTCACTCACCCCGGCCCTGTGCGCCACGCTGCTCAAGCCGGTCGAGGCCGGGCATCACCACGCCAAAACAGGCTTTTTCGGCTGGTTCAACCGGGGTTTTGCCAGAACCGCCAAAAGTTATGAAAGTGGCGTGGCCAGGTTGCTGCCGCGTGCGGCGCGCTACCTGCTCATCTATGCGGCGATCGTGGCAACTGCTGCGCTGTTGTACCAGCGCCTTCCGACCTCATTTCTGCCGAATGAAGATCAGGGCACGATGCTCGTCAATGTGCAGTTGCCACCCGGCGCCACGCAGGAGCGCACGCTGGCGGTGATGCAGCAGGTGGAGGGTTTCATGCTCAAGCAGCCCGAGGTTCAGGGCATGGTCAGCGTGCTGGGCTTCAGCTTTTCGGGCCAGGGCCAGAACGCCGCGCTGGCATTTGTCACGCTCAAGGACTGGGCCGAACGCAAGGGGCCGGGCAGTTCGGCGCAGGCCCTGGCCGGACGATCATTTGGCGCCCTCATGGGAATACGCGACGCCTTTATTTTTCCCCTGAGTCCGCCGCCGATTCCCGAACTTGGAACCGCCTCAGGCTTCAGTTTCCGCCTGCAGGACCGCGCCGGCCGTGGGCACGAGGCCCTGCTGGCGGCGCGCAATCAGATGCTCGGCATGGCCGCGCAGAGCAAAGTGCTCAGTCAGGTGCGACCTGACGGGCTGGAAGACGCACCGCAATTGCAGCTGGAAATAGACCGTGACAAAGCCAGCGCGCTGGGTGTCGGGTTTGATGCGATCAACAGCGTAATTTCCACCGCGTTGGGCTCTGCCTATGTCAACGATTTTCCCAACGCGGGTCGTTTGCAGCGCGTGATCGTTCAGGCCGATGCGCCGGCGCGCATGCAGCCCGACGACCTGCTGCGCCTGAACGTGCCCAACCGGACCGGCCAGGCCGTGCCGCTCTCGGCCTTTGCCAGCACGCGCTGGGTGACCGGGGCCATGCAGACCGTGCGCTACAACGGCTACCCTGCCGTGCGCATCGGCGGCAATGCCGCGCCTGGCTACAGTACCGGCGCAGCGATGGCTGAGATGGAAAAATTGGCAACGCAGTTGCCGGAAGGTTTTGGCTTCGAGTGGACCGGCACGTCGCGCGAGGAAAAACTCGCCGGCGCGCAAGCCATGATCCTGTACGGCTTTGCCATCCTTTCGGTGTTTCTGTGTCTGGCGGCGCTCTATGAGAGCTGGACCATTCCGCTGTCGGTCATTCTGGTGGTGCCGCTGGGCGTACTGGGCGTCATTGTCGCCACGCTGCTGCGCAGCTATGCCAATGACGTTTACTTTCAGGTTGGCCTGATCACCATCATTGGACTGTCAGCCAAAAACGCCATCCTGATCATCGAGTTTGCGAAAGACTTGCAGGCGCAGGGCAAGAGTGTGATTGAATCGGCATTGGCGGCGGCGCACCTGCGTTTTCGGCCGATCGTGATGACCTCGCTGGCCTTCACGCTGGGCGTGCTGCCACTGGCCATTTCCAGTGGCGCGGGTTCGGCCAGCCAACGCGCCATTGGCACCGGCGTGATCGGCGGCATTCTGACCGGCACTTCGCTGGCGGTGGTGTTTGTGCCGATCTTCTTTGTGGTGGTGCGTACGCTGTTCAAGGACAGCGCGCGTCAAAAGCAGATACACGCGGATCAGGCGGCACACATGGGAGTGCATTCCAATGACTAAGAACTTGTTCGCGCTGGCTGCGCTTGCCGTGCTGGCCGGCTGCTCGATGATTCCCGCCTACGAGCGCCCCGCCGCACCCGTGGCGGTGAGCTATCCGGCGTATGGCGGCGCAGTTCAAGCCAACCTGTCTGCGCCAGCCTCCCAAGTGGCCTGGCAGGACTTTTTTGTCGATGAAAAACTCAAACGGCTGATTGAACTGGCGCTGGACAACAACCGGGATTTGCGCGTGGCGGTGCTCAACATCGAGCAGACCCGGGCGCAGTACCAGATCAGGCGTGCCGACCAGTTTCCCGGCGTGAATGGCGTGTTCAGTGGTTCACGCGCGCCCGCGGCCGACGGTGGCAGCACCAATCTTTACAGCGTCGGGCTGGCCGTCACCGCCTATGAACTGGATTTTTTTGGCCGTGTCAGCAGCTTGAAAGAAGCGGCGCTGGGCCAGTATCTGGCGACTCAGGAGGGCCGCAAGACCGCCCAGATCAGCCTGATCGCTGCGGTGGCCAATACCTACCTGAGCCTGCTGGCAGACGTTGAGTTGCTGGACCTCACGCGCCAAACCCTGGCAACGCGCGAGGACTCGCTGAAACTGGGCAAGCTGCGTTTTGACAACGGCGTGACTTCCGAGCTCGACTATCGGCAGGCCGAATCGCTGCTGGAGGCGGCACGGGTCGCGTACGCCCAGCAGCAACGCCAGCGCGCGCTCGATGAAAATGCGCTCACGCTGCTGGTCGGCCAGCCCCTGCCTGATGAGCTGCTCATGATTGCCGGGTCGGCCACGCTGCCCGCGCTTGCCCAGACTATGGCCGATGTACCCGCCGGTTTGCCTTCAGAGCTGCTGATCCACCGGCCCGACATCCACCAGGCCGAGCAGCTCTTGCTGGCCGCCAATGCCAATATTGGCGCGGCGCGCGCAGCGTTTTTTCCGAGGATTGCGCTGACGGTGGGCGCGGGCAGTGCCAGCAGCCAACTGTCCGGCCTGCTGAAAAGCGGCTCCTGGGGCTGGACGCTGGCGCCGCAACTGGTGTTGCCAATCTTTGATGCGGGGCGCAATCAGGCGGGGCTGGATTCGGCCAGGGCAGGGCGCGATATTGCCGTTGCGCAGTACGAAAAAGCCATACAAACCGCCTTTCGCGAGGTTGCCGATGCACTGGCCACCCGGGCTACGCTGGGCGAACAGTTGCGCGCCCAGCAGGCCCAAGCCAATGCCGAGGCGGTCCGTTTCAAGCTGTCGGACCTGCGTTACCAAAACGGCATTGCCAGCAGCCTCGATTTGCTCGATGCGCAGCGCGCGCTGTTTGGCGCGCAGCAGGCGGTCGTGCAAACCCGCCTGGCCCAGTTGCAGAGCCAGGTCACACTTTACAAAACACTGGGTGGCGGCTGGAAAGAGCCCGCGCCAGACCTGAACGCGCAAAGCCGGCCGCGGCAGTGAAAACAGGAATTTTATGAGTATTTTATGGCTCTAGCCCAATAGAAAAGGGCGTGAGTAGCTACTAAATAGATAGCGTTTCAACGGCAATTGTCAGCCCCAGCCAGCGGCTGGCTGCGGCTTGAAGGGTTTGCGGCTGGCCGGTGGTGAACAGGCTGACCGGCCCTGCGGCGGCCGACCAAGCGCCGCTTTCATCGGCTGCCACGCCTGGCAGCAGCCGCCGGGTCTGGCGTGCGATGGCCGCGCCGTTGTCGATGATCTGCACTTGCGGCCCCAGCAAGGCTCGCAGTTGGACGCTGGCAAACGGGTAGTGCGTGCAACCCAGCACCAGCGTGTCGATCTGCGAATGTTGAGTGCCAAATTGGCCTATAGCCCTTATATAACGGGCGCAGAGCGCTATTGTTTCTGTAGTATCTCCGGTTTTGGCGCCGAGCTCGATGGCGTCGGCAAGTCCGTCGCAGGGCTGTGCGACGAAGCTGGCATGTGCGGCCTGCGATGCCAGCAGCGCGCGGAACCTCGCGCTGGCCAGCGTGCTGCGCGTGGCCATGATGCCGATGCGCCCGGTTTTGCTCAAAGCCACCGCGGGCTTGAGCGCCGGTTCGACCCCAATGATGGGCAGGCCCGGGTGCCCGGCGCGCAGGCGGTCTATGGCCGCTGCCGTGGCCGTGTTGCATGCGATCACCAGCGCCTTGACGTTCCGTTCGGCCAGGTGGCACGCGATGGCGCGGGAACGCTCCAGCACATGCGCTGCGTCCCGTTCGCCGTAGGGCGCGTGTCCGCTGTCGGCGAGGTAGATGAAGTGCTCATGCGGTAGTTCGGCGCAAAGGGCCTGGAGGATGCTCAGGCCGCCGATACCGCTGTCAAACACACCGATGGGGCGTTTGCCCGGATCAGCGCAAGAAGTCGCTTCCAATCAGGCGCCAGCGACCGCGATGCCCTTGAACTCACCGGTGGCAATCCGCTTTTGCCATTCCGCCGGGCCGGTGATGTGGGCGCTGGTGCCGCCCGCGTCAACCGCCACCGTCACCGGCATATCGACCACGTCAAATTCATAGATGGCTTCCATGCCGAGGTCGGCAAAACCCACCACCTTGGACGTCTTGATCGCCTTTGACACCAGGTAGGCGGCACCACCGACCGCCATCAGGTAGGCGCTCTGGTGTTTCTTGATGGCTTCAATCGCGACCGGACCGCGCTCGGCTTTGCCGACCATGGCAATCAACCCGGTTTCAGCCAGCATCATCTCGGTAAAGCCGTCCATGCGGGTCGAAGTAGTGGGGCCAGCCGGGCCGACGGCTTCGCCCTTGATCGGGTCAACCGGGCCAACGTAATAAATCACGCGGTTGGTGAAATCGACTGGCAGTTTTTCGCCCTTCTTCAACAAATCCTGGATGCGCTTGTGCGCGGCATCGCGTCCGGTCAGCATCTTGCCGTTGAGCAAGAGGGTGTCGCCGGGCTTCCAGCTTGCAACTTCGGCTTTGGTCAGCGTGTTGAGATCGACCTTCTTGCTCTTGACATAGTCGGGCGCCCATTGCACGTCGGGCCAGGTATCGAGCGCTGGCGGTGTCAGGTAGACCGGGCCGCTGCCATCCATCACAAAGTGCGCGTGGCGCATGGCCGCGCAGTTCGGGATCATGGCGATCGGTTTGCCTGCCGCGTGGGTGGGGTACATCTTGATCTTGACGTCCAGCACGGTGGTCAGGCCACCCAGCCCTTGCGCGCCGATGCCCAGCGCATTGACCTTGTCCAGCAGTTCAATCCGAAGCGCTTCGGTTTGCGTCAGTGCTTGCCCGCTGGCGGCTTTGGCTTTCAGCTCGTGCATGTCGAGGTTGTCCATCAGGCTCTCTTTGGCCATCACCACCGCTTTTTCTGCCGTGCCGCCAATGCCAATGCCCAGAATGCCGGGTGGGCACCAGCCCGCGCCCATGGTGGGCACGGTTTTCAGCACCCAATCGACCACCGAGTCATTGGGGTTGAGCATGGTCATCTTGCTTTTGTTCTCGCTGCCGCCGCCTTTGGCGGCCACAATCACTTCAAGCTTGTCGCCGGGAACGATGTCGGTGAAGATCACCGCGGGTGTGTTGTCTTTGGTGTTCTTGCGCTCAAACTGCGGATCCGCCACCACACTGGCGCGCAGCGGGTTGTCGGGGTTGGTGTAGGCGCGGCGCACGCCTTCGTTGATGGCGTCGTCCAGGCTGCCGGTGAACTCGCCCCAGCGCACATCCATGCCCACTTTCAGAAACACGTTGACGATGCCGGTGTCCTGGCAGATCGGGCGGTGGCCGGTGGCGCTCATTTTGCTGTTGGTCAGAATTTGCGCAATCGCATCCTTGGCGGCCGGGCTTTGCTCACGCCCATACGCGCGCGCCAGATGCGTGATGTAGTCGGCCGGGTGGTAGAAGCTGATGTACTGCAGGGCGGCGGCAATGGATTCGATGAGGTCTGCTTGCTTGATCGTGGTCATGGTTGACTTGAGGAAAAAGTTGTGAGGAAGGGAAGAGCGCTTGTTTTCACGGCGGCCAAATTCTGCTACGGTAGCCGTCAGGCCTCTATTTTGACAGCTAACTCCAGCAGGTCCAGATCATGAAGACACGCACAAGCCCAACTAGAGACACGCGTACAGAACGCGACAGCATCGGTCCCATCGAAGTTCCGGCCGAGCGGCTGTGGGGCGCGCAAACCCAGCGCTCCTTGCAGAATTTCGATATTTCGGGCGAGCAGCAGCCGCGCGAGCTGATCCGCGCGCTGGCGAAAGTCAAACGCACTTGCGCGATCGTCAACCATGCATTGGGTTTGCAGGACGAAAAAAAAGCACAGGCTATCGTTGCCGCTGCCGACGAAGTCATCGCGGATCGGCACCCGCATGAATTTCCGCTGGTGGTCTGGCAGACCGGCTCGGGCACGCAGACCAACATGAATGTCAATGAGGTGCTGGCCAACCGGGCCAGTGAGCTGCTCGGCGGTGAGCGTGGAGACGGGCGGCTGGTGCATCCGAACGACGACGTGAACCGCAGCCAGTCGTCCAATGACGTGTTCCCCACCGCCATGCATGTGGCGGCGGTGGCGGCCATCACCAACAAGCTGCTGCCTGCCTTGGCCAAGCTGCGCGCCACGCTGACGCACAAATCCGCGGACTTTGAGGGCATCGTCAAGATTGGCCGCACCCATTTGCAGGACGCCACGCCTTTGAGCCTGGGCCAGGAATTTTCGGGCTATGTGACGCAACTCGAGCAGGGTGAAAAGCACATCCGTGCCGCGCTGCCGCATTTGTGTGAACTGGCGCTGGGCGGAACCGCCGTCGGCACCGGGCTGAATGCCCCCAAGGGTTTCGCCAGCCTGGCGGCGGCCGAACTGGCGCGCCTGACCGGCTTGCCCTTTGTGACGGCGCCGAACAAGTTCGAAGCGCTGGCAACTTGCGATGCGCTGGTTCACGCGCATGGCGCGCTCAAGACCCTGGCCGCCAGCTTGATGAAAATGGCCAACGACGTGCGCTGGCTCGCCAGCGGCCCGCGCAGCGGCATTGGCGAGTTGAGCCTTCCAGAGAACGAGCCGGGCTCGTCCATCATGCCGGGCAAGGTCAATCCGACGCAATGCGAGGCCATGACCATGCTGTGCTGCCAGGTGTTTGGCAACGACGTGGCCATCAACTTTGGCGGCGCCTCGGGCAACTTCGAACTCAATGTGTATCGGCCAATGATCGCCCACAACTTTTTGCAAAGCGTGCGCCTGCTGGCTGACGGCATGGCAAGTTTCAACGCGCACTGCGCTGTGGGCATCGAGCCCAATCGGGAGCGTATTGCGGAGCTGCTGGCGCGGTCCCTGATGCTGGTGACGGCGCTCAATCCGCACATTGGCTATGACAAGGCCGCGCAGATTGCCAAGAAAGCGCACCAGGAAGGCAGCAGCCTGCGCGAGGCGGCCATTGCCTCGGGGCATGTGACGGCCGAGCAGTTTGACGCCTGGGTGGTGCCGCGCAAGATGGTGTGAACCCTACCAGGTGCTCAGGCTAAGCCCAACCCCAACCCAATAGGGGCCGGTGCCGTTGTCACAATGCGTGTGAAGAGACTGGCAAAGGCCGGATCAGGCGGGTATTTGCCCGACAGCGGGTCGCAGTTCTTTTCGAACGCGGCGTCCAACTCCTGCCAATCGGCATCGGTCAGCGTCTTTTCAGCCTCGGGTAGGATAACGGTTTCTTCCAGCCGCATGTGGTCCTGGTAGAACTCCACGTAGCGCTTGCACTGTTCCACGAAGGCGGGCTTGCGCGACTCGCCCAGCAGTTCCCAGGCCAGCAGCAGGTGCTGCAGTTCACGAACGGCCTTTTCACCGTTGGCGTGGTCATGCTCCAGTCGCTCGACCGCATCCGCCACTGACGGCGCGGCCCGCACCAGGCGCGGAAACAGTAGATCCGACTCCTTGGGGTGGTGCAGGCGTTCGGGAAATTCATCGATGTAGAACAGCATGGCACGCAGCACGTCGAAGAACTGTTGCGGTTTGTCAGCGGGACCACGCTCCACCATCATGATCATGGACCACAGCATGGCGGCCAGTGACGAATGCTCGTCACGGATGATTTGCAAGCTAGTATGTTTGATAACAGTCTCCAAAAAATTTTCGTAACGGCAAGCGTCCAAGCATGCGCACATTTGACGTTGCGATGATGACAAGGATCAAATCTCCAGCAGGTGGCCGTCCCTGCCGTGGATCATGGTTTTTGGAGATCGGCGGCTCGCCACAAGTGCAAGTTCGCCGCTTCACGAGCGCACGCGCTGCCACCACGTTCTGCCGGTGGCCGGGTCGTCTCAAGCCAGACAGTCCCTGGCGGCTGGACACCTCTGCCGTTTGCCTCGCGCGCCGGTGCCGACCCGGCCCGTGTGCGCCAGGCGATGTGACAATCACGCAAGCATTCTTCATGCACAGCCCTGCACCCAGCGAGAATAAAGACGTTGAAGTGTGATGTGCATCAGCGCTGTTCGAGCGGGCAGTTCCCGCAGCGTCTCGGGCATGGAAGACACGGCAGGATTACCGCGCTGGTACTCACGTTCGAGTTGCCCGCCATTTCTCTGCAATGAGAACTCCACCAGATTTGGTGTCATTTCCAGATGGGACTGGATGCCAAGGTGGATGTTCCGGACTACAAAACCCTGGTTGGAGCAGTATGGGCTGGACGCGATGCGTGAAGCCCCCAGCGGGAGATCGAGCGTGTCTCCATGCCACTGAAAAGTCAGTAATTGGCTGTTACCGCGCACGCCCCACCATTGCTCAGCCAGCCCGTGATCCTCCACCCGAATCTGTTGCCATCCAATTTCAGCTTGCGTATTCCGACGGACGGTCCCACCCAATGCCAGAGCCAACAGTTGGCTGCCCAGGCAATGCCCGGCTACCGGTATGCCTTGCTCATCTGCCTGACGAATCAAGGCAAGCTCTTGCGGTATCCACGGCAGGGGATCATGAACATTCATATAGCCCCCCATGAAAACCAGACCAGCAAACTCATCGGCATGCGGAGGAACGGCTTCACCATCCACAATGCGAATGACATGGCAACGCAGGCCTAGCGACTCAAGGATGGGAATGACAGCGCCGGGAGCCCCGACTTCGGTGTGCTGGAAGATGGCAATAGGCTTCATCGGCCTCCTTGAATGAGGTCTTCCAACTGAGCGCCCGTTGATGCGTCAAATTCAAAATATAGGCATAGCCATTGCCAGCAAACCAGTTTACGCAAGCATCCAACTCCTGCACCAGTCGCCCGGTCAACTCTGGGCTGGGTCCGCCTACAATTTTGTAGATCACTTCCACGCGCCTGCCAGCGGCTGAATCGCCATGCAGCTTTTGGTGGACGATGATACCGGTCTCCATGGACTTGCCGAATTCGCCAAAGGGGCCAGACGTTTCGCCAATCCCCCCCACCTTGGTGGTGTCCTGTGAGAATGAGGATGCGACTCCCAGCGTTATGCCGACGGACAGCGGAAGTTGGGCTGCTTTGTTCGAATAGACGTTTCATCAATATCACCTGAGGGTTGAAAGAAAAAGGAAGTAGAAAATTTGGCTTGGGCGCTTCAGGTTCTGGATTCATCCATGCCGACGCCCAGCAAGCGGTCCAGCGTGCCGGGGTCGTCGGCCAGTTCCTCGCTCGGTCCTGAGTGCACCACGGTGCCACGTTCCAGAACAATGGCGTGATGCGTCATGGACAGGGCCAACACCGGGTGCTGCTCGACCACAATCGACGCCAGACCGTGGTTTTCACACATGGCTCGAATCGACCTGGCCAGTTCTATCACGATGATCGGTGCGAGTCCCTCCATGGGTTCATCCAGTAACAACAGCTTGGGGTTTGTCATGAGGGCACGACCAATGGCCAGCATCTGCTGCTCGCCGCCCGACAGCTGATTGCCATAGTTGGCACGCCGCTCCTGCATACGTGGAAACAATTCATAGACCGTCTTGAGATTCCAGGGGCCAGGCCGGGCAACCACCATCAAGTTTTCTTCGACCGTGAGCGAAGGAAAAACCTCGCGTTCCTGAGGTACCCAGCCCAGGCCAGCATAAACGCGTTGGTGGGGGGCAAGTGCCGTGATGTCGGCACCGTCAAACCGGATATTCCCACGCATCACGCGGGTATTGCCCATCAGGGTTTCGAGCAAGGTTGTCTTGCCCACGCCATTGCGCCCGAGGATGGCCAGACTCTGCCCCTGCGGCAGCGCGAAACTCAACTGATCGAGAACCACGGCATTGCCATACCCGGCAGTTAAGCCCTCAAAGGCCAGGAATTTAGACATGCGCAACTCTCGCGTGTGATCCCGTGCCGAGATAAACCTCCCGTACCAGAGGATCATCGGCGATTTGTGCCGGCGAACCTTCGGTCAGGATTTCCCCGCTCACCAAAACCGATATGCGCCGAGAGAAACGAAAAACCAGATTCATGTCATGCTCGATAAACAGCACACTGATGTCATCGGGTAGTTCATCGATGACCTCGAACAACTCGCCGCTTTCACCTTGAGGTACCCCCGCAGCGGGCTCATCCAACAGCAGGATGCGTGGTTTGACCGCCAGCGCCAGCGCGATTTCCAGCAGGCGCTGCTTGCCATAGGGCAGCTCGGCCACCGGGGTATCCGCCAGATGGTCCAGCCTAAGCCGGCCCAACAGGGTGTGAGCCTCGTGAAAGACCTTTGGACAGCGCTTGAGGGGGCGCCACCATGTTGCGCCAAGTCCATCCCTTTCACTGATCGCCAGCACCACCGAAAGCATCGGCGTCAGGCTGGGAAACAAGGTATTGATCTGGAAGGTACGCGCCAGACCGGCGCGGGCTCGCTTGTCGCAGGAATAAGAGGTAATGTCCCGGGATCCCAAATGGATCGACCCAGAAGTGGGCCTGTACACACCGGTCAGCAAATTGATCAGGGTTGTCTTGCCGGCCCCATTCGGGCCAATGAGAGCTTGACGGGCCCCGGGTTCGAGATTCAGGTTCACGTCATTCACGGCACGAAACGAACCGAATTGAATGCCCAGGCCCCTGGTGCTCAAGGTCGTGTTGTTCATCGTGCGGCCCCGACCTTGATGAGGCGCGATACCGCACCCATAATGCCTCCACGCCCTAACATGACGACTGCGATCAAGAATATCCCTAGCCAGAACATCCAGAATTCCGGATTGAGGTCGGCAAACCAGTCATGAACCAGCATGTAGACAATGGCGCCGATCAGTCCGCCGTACAAGCGTCCGGTCCCACCCAGAACCAGGATGATGAGAATTTCTGCGGATCGATTGAAGCCGATGGACTCGATACCTACAAACTGTGTGGTCTGGGCCAGAAGTGCGCCAGCAATTCCTGCCACCGCCGCAGAAATGCCATAGGCCATGCGCAGACGGGCCTCCACCGGCGAACCGATGGCAAGCATGCGTTGGCTATTGTCATGAATGCCTCGCAGCGCCAATCCAAACGGTGACGTGAGGATCAGCCGAACCAGCAGGAAAACCATCAGAACCACCGCATAGGCATAGACAAAGGCGGTCTTGCCGAAGAGATCGAATTCAAAGTAACCCAGCACCGGTGACATCGTGATGCCTTGCAATCCGTCAGTGCCACCCGTGATGCTGCTAAACCTGTTGGCCAACTCCGCAAGCAGCACACACAGCCCGATGGTGATCATGAGCCGGGTCAGGTTTGCGCCACGGACCACCAGATAGCTGAGCAGGTAACCCGTGACGAAACAAACCATCAAGGCCAGCAGCAAACCGGAAAACGGCTCACCCCATCCGTGCTTTGCCAGCAGCCCGGCCGCGTAGGCGCCGGTGCCGAAAAACGCAGCATGGCCGACGGTCAGGATGCCGGCATAACCCAGCGCCATGTCGAGTGATACAGCAAACAGCCCCATGATCAAGATCTGACTCAGCAAGGTGAGTTTGTCGGGCATCAGGAAATAGCCGCTGACCAGCACCAGCCAGAACACGGCTTCCAGAAGTGGCAGCCGCGCCGGAGAAATTGTCAGCACCCTCATTTCACAGACCCTTTCGAGGAATGAGGCCATTGGGCCGCAACAGCAAAGTCACCACCATGAATACATAAATCAGGAAAGCCCCCATCTGAGGCACGTAGTACTTGCCCGCCACGTCCACCACGCCAATCAGAAGTGCTGCCACAAAAGGTCCAATGATGGTGCCGGCACCGCCCATGCATACAACGATGAGGAAGTAAATCATGTACTTCAGCGGGAAGGAGGGCTCCAAGCCCAGCATGCCCAGACTTAAAGCACCACCCAGACCGGCCAAGCCACATCCGAAGCTAAAAGTCAGGAAGAAAAGTCGCTGAACATGGATGCCCGTGCCCGCGGCGACTCGCTGGTTATCCACCGCTGCACGCACCATCGCACCGTAGCGCGTCTTGTTGAGAAGCAGCAGCAAGGTCCCAAGAACCAGCAATCCACACAGGATGAGGAACAAACGGTAGCGCCCAAGCTCCAGCCCGAGCACGGTGACTTGTCCCTCCAAAACAGACGGCAGCGCAAACGGCTGCAGGGTTGGTCCGAAAAAATAGGTGCACACCGAGATGGAGACAAACACCAGGCCGATGGACAATAAGACTTGATCCAGCGGGTGCGCCCGGTAGAGGTGTCGATAAAAAAGAAATTCCAGGACCGCACCTACCGCGGCTGCGCTCACAAAGCTGACGGCGAGCGCAGGGAAGAATCCCAAGCCCAGCCTGCTCATGGCCAGCGCGGCTGCATAGCCTCCCACCATGGCAAATACTCCGTGCGCCAGATTGACGAAGTTCATGAGCCCCATCGTGATAGAGAGCCCAACACCGATGAGAAACAAGAGCATGCCATAGGCAACTCCGTCAAAAATCACGAGAGACACTGCAACTCCATAAATGGCGCCTCGGCGCCGTGGCACAAACTGGCGACACAGGGTTGCACCACCCGAGAGCGCAACCCTGTGCGCATCAGTTGGATTCCTTGGCGGGATCCTTTACACGCTCATATTGGTCGAACTCCACGTTGACAAGTTGTCCCGCGATGCGTTCAGTCTTCCGGATATAGACGGTCTGGATGATGTCCCTGGTTGACGCATCAATCTCGATCGGACCCCGCGGGCTTTCGAGTTTCAAGCCCTTGAGCGCCGCCATTACCTTGTCACCGGCCATATCACCCTTGGTTTTCGCAAGGGACGCCGCAATGGCGGCCATGCCGTCATAGGCTGTCACCGCGAAGTAACTAGGGCGCATCTTGTTCCCAAACTCCGCCTCAAAGTTTTTTACAAACGTTTTGTTCTTTGCGGACGGGTGTGCATAGGAATAGTGGTGGCTGGTTACCAGACCCAGTGCAACGTCACCGGTCGCCTCCAGATAACTGTCATCGGTGGCTTCCCCCGTCGCATAGAGTTTGACGCCTGTCTCTTCCATGCCGCGCTCTTTCCAGACTTTCAGGAAAGCAGGCGGCATCACGCCCGACGGGAAGAAAAAGAAGACAGCCTGTGGCTTGGCATCCTTGATGCGTTGCACATAAGCCGAGAAGTCCGGATTGTTCATGGGTGTGCGAACCCCGCCGACAATCTTTCCGCCGCCTTCGACAAACGCCTTTTTGAAGGCGGTTTCAGAATCCACGCCAGACGCGTAATCGGCGACGACGGTGTAGGCCTCCTTCACACCGTTTTTGAGCATCCACTGCGCCATCGGGGCCGAAACCTGCTGCACGGTGAAAGACAACCTGGCCACGTAAGGGGAGCTATTGGTGATGGCCGACGAAGCAGCGTTCATCACGATCATTGGAATCTTGGCCTGTGTCGCGATCGCCGCTACTGCATAGGCGTTCGGGCTGAAATCCAGTCCTGTGATGAAACTCACTTTGTCCCGAACCACGAGTTCCTGAGCGATACGCTTGGCCGCATCAGGTGCGGGTCCAGCCGTGTCTTTCTTGATAATCTCAACCTTCTTGCCAGCGATCTTGCCGCCGTTCTCTTTCAGGTAAAGCGCAATACCGGCGTCAAATTGACGACCATAGTCGGCATAAGGTCCTGAGTAGGTGCCAATGAGTCCGATACGAAGCGTATCGTCTGCCGCGTGGGTGACGACCTGCGTACCGCATGCGAACAGTGCTGCGACAACCAAAAACTGACTGCGTTTCAACATAAAAATGCTCCTTGTTAAATAGACGATCTACAAAAAAAACCTCATCCAATCCATTGCGAACTACACGAGAGTTTGACGCCCATGCAAGTTCGGTCATGGTGCAACTTCCACGCCCATGCCGCTGCCCTGGCTTGCGGTCGTCAGAATCGATTTCAGGGCGAATTGCTCGTTCTCGATCTGCTCCCGCGTCATCAGCGAGCCGGCCGCAATCAAGCGTCGCCCGAGCATGTGTTCCGCCGGTCGGTTCACGCTGTGGAGAGCAGCCACGCGCCCGTTTCGCAGGTAATACATGCTGAACCGATTTGACTGCATGTCACCCCGCAGCACAGCCTCATCTGCGCCCGCATATAAACCAGCCATTTGAAATTTCAAATCGAATTGATCGCTCCAGAACCAGGGAACTGCAGTGCATGGCTTGGGCTGGCCAACAATCACGGATGCGCACGCCTTGGCGCCGTCATTGGCCGCCTGAATGGATTCCAGTCTGTAACGCCCGGACGGCACAGCCGGGCCCCATGCAGGCAGCAGCATGTTGGCCACATCACCCGCTGCCAGTACATGATCAAGACTGGTTCGTCCGCAGGCGTCAACGAGAATGCCGTTGTCTGTCTCAATCCCGGCATCCGCGGCCAACTCTGCATTGGGCAGCACACCAATGCCGACCACTACCGCATCACATGCGATGTCCGTACCGTCCACCAGTTCCACGGAGGCGACGCGCCCGTCCTGTCCGCACAAGCGGCGTACGCCACGCCCCAGTTCAATCCGCACGCCGCGATCACGGTGCACGCCGGCCACATAGTCGGACATCGCTGGCGGGAAGGCACGTTCAAGCAGCCGAGTCTGCGCTTCGACAACGGCGACCTGCAAGCCGCGGGATTGCAGGGCTGATGCCACCTCCAAACCGATGAAACCACCGCCGATCACGCAGACACGCTTTGCCTTCCCAATCTGGTCGGCAATGCGCTGAGCGTCATCCACGGTGCGCAGACTGAATACGAGATCCAGATCTGCACCAGGCACGGTCAAGGGTCGACACCGCGCTCCCGTGGCCAGCACCAGCCAGCTGTAAGTCAATTCCCGTCCCTCACAAAAACCAAGCATGTAGTGTGTCGGGTCGAGACGGGTCACGCGCTGGCCCAACAGCAACTCGATTCGGTTGTCGCGATAGAAATCCTCGCCACGCAGAGGTAACTGGTCAACCGTGGTCTTTCCGGTGAGCAGCCCTTTGGATAGCGGTGGACGCTGGTAGGGTGCGTGGAACTCATCGCCCACCATCACAATGCGGCCTGTGTAACCCATTTCGCGGGCACTTGCTGCGAGCTGCACGCCCGCATACGATGCACCCACGATGACCAACGGCGCGTCGTTATGCATCCCGCATCATTCAATTTGTGTGGGTGGGACGCGCACGACCAGCCCGTCGAGCGAGGAAGTCACCGCGATCTGGCAACTCAGGCGGCTACCCGGCTCACGCGCGGCCGCCGTGGCATCAAGCAGATCGTTTTCCATGTCGTCGGCCACCGGGAGCAAGTCCAGAAATTCTTCATCGACATACACATGGCAGGTGGCACAGGAGCAGGAACCGCCACACTCGGCGTCGATGCCTCGGATGTTATTGTGAATGGCGGTTTCCATGACGGTCGCGCCATTTTTGGCTTCGACGGTGCGACGGACACCATCGTTCAGAATGTAATGAATGACGGTCATGACAGGTCCTCAGAACATGTCGAAGTACTCTCGATGTTCCCATTCGGAAACCTCGAGGTTGAAACGGGCAATCTCGGCCTCTTTGATGTGGCAGATGTAGTCCACGAAAGTCTTGCCAAGTTGTTCATTGAGACACTCATCCTCACGCAGGCATTGCAAGGCCTCGGTCAGGGTCCGCGGCAACTGGTCGGCGGGCGTCTCGTAGGGTGCGTCTGCGGACGGACCGGGGTCCAGTTTCCTTCTGATGCCGTCCAGGCCGGTGAACAACTGAGATGAAAGATAAAGGTAGGGGTTCGCAGTCGGTTCGCCCACCCGGTTCTCAATGCGCGTGGCGGTCTGACCGGGCCCGCCCAGCACACGCAGCATGGCGGCGCGATTGTCTTTGGCCCATATCGCGCGATCCGGTGCGAGAGAGAAAGGCCGATAGCGACGATAACCGTTAATTGTGGGGCTGGCCAGCATGGCTGCTCCACGGGCGTGCACTTTCAGCCCTGCGAGGTAATTGAGTCCGAGCGGGCTCAGTACCTGCTCCTGCTCTTCAGGCATGAAGACGTTTACGCCATTGCCGTGGCGACGCAAGGACTGATGAAGGTGCCATCCACTGGACATCACGTTGGGGATGCGCGGCCGGCACATGAACGTGGCGTGGTAGCCGTGGCGCCAGCAGATTTGCTTGATGGCACTGCGCAACAGTACCATGGTATCCGCGGGTAGTAGGCCCACTGTCGGACCGAAGGTCAATTCGAACTGGCTGGGTCCAAATTCGACCTCCAGTGAGCGCAGGGGAAGACCCAGCGCAAGCAGCTGAGTGCGCAGCAGCTCCATCAGATCGTCCGCACGGTCGTATCGCAACTCCGTCAGATACTGGTGCCCGTGGGAAAGCAAGGATACCCGTGGTGGTTCGCCGGGTTGCCCGGAGTCAGACAGCGCCATGTGCGGGTCGTCCAGGCGAAAGACATGGAACTCCACCTCCAGCCCCGCCACGAATTCCAGCCCCAGACTGTCCATTTGCGCGACAGCACGCTGCAGAATCTGACGGGTCGCCAAGGGTGACGGGCGTCCGTCTGACATATAGGCGTCGCACAACACCCAGCCTGTTTTCTTGGCCCAAGGGAGAATCTTGAAAGTCCCTGGATCAGCGACGATCGTAAAGTCTGCGCCGCCTTGCATCCCTTCGAACTGAAATCCACCTCCGGCCGCGAACACCGGGAAGACGGTCCTGTGCGAGGTGTCCTTGGCCAGCAGGGTGCTCGTCAGGTTCACGCCTTCCCACAAGGCCGCTTTGGCTTCGCTGGCGACCAAGGTCTTGCCGCGCAAAATGCCGTGCTGGTCAGGAAATGCGAAGCGCACGACATCAACGTCGCCCGCGTCGATGCGTCCCGCCAACTCCTTCGCTTGCGCGCGTTGCGCATCCGACCACAGGTCAAATTTGTTTACAAAGCTGCTCATTTGCGAGTTTCTGCCGTTCTGTAGATCAGGCGATGAGCCGGGCTGCTGCCCATATGGACTTGCGGCGACGCTCCAAATCCGCTTGTCGCCAATAATTTTCAGGCGTCGCATTGCCTTTATTGACTCCATCAATGGAAGCAGGTCCGCTCAGGGCGCGGGCCTGCGTCTGGTCGATCATCATGGGAGCCCGGTCGCCAGATTCGGCGCCTTCGATCGCCCTGACCAGCATGCGACGGTAGGCAATGATGCCCTTATCAGTTGTGCCCAGATGTTCACGCGTCCGATCCTGAATTGCGCCTTGGGACTCGATGGCCCATTGGTCATGCACGTTAATATCATTGCCCATGCCGGTGTAGGTCTCGGTCAACTGCTCTTCGGCGCTGTAACCATAGTTGTTGCGCTTGTTCTTGCGCGACGTGTAGTCGGGCAGCTCATAAACTTCAAGACGCTGGGCACGCATCTGCTCCTTGTTCACCGGTTCGGTGAAGCTGGTGAAGATCGCATACCAGTAGCAGTTGTAGTCATCGACCGGAACGTGCCACTGCGAGATGGTCATTTCGGAACTCATCGGAATGACGAAGGCCTGAGGGAAGACTACATTGGTCACACGCACATGAGTGCTCTCCTGCGAGAGCTTGCGAAGTGACGTCAGTCGCAGGCCGTAGTCGGTGGATTCAACGCTGATTTCAGGGCGGTCATACTCGCGAAGCACCTTCGTAATCGGTACCTCCGAGTCTGCAGAGGTGCCACGGAATTGTTTGCCGTAGCTCCCGGAAGTATCTTCATCCTGAAAGAACCGGTGCAGGTAAGACGCATGCGCGGGATCGATGCCGACCTCCAGCGCTTGCAGCCAGTTGCATTCGAACAGCCCCTTGAATGCAAACGTGTGCGTACCGGGCGCAACAAAGCAGTCGAACTCAGGAAATGCTGGCGGCTCGCCCTCGCCGAGATAGGCAAAAACGATGCCGCTGCGCTCCACCACCGGATATGCGATTTGCTTGATTCGCGTGCAAAGCTTGCTACTCTCCGGCTCCGCCGGGGTTTCCAGGCACGTGCCTTTGACGTCGAATAGCCAGCCATGAAACGGGCATCGCAACCCACCGCCCTCGACACGGCCAAACGCCAGGTCGGCACCGCGGTGCGGGCAATCCCGGTCCAGCAGGCCAAGCTGACCATTTTCGTCGCGAAACAAGACGAACTCTTGTCCCATGAGCTTGACGGCCTTGATCGGGCGCTCGCCCTCCAACTCATCCACTAGTGCAACCGGCTGCCAATAGTGGCGCAGCAGCTTGCCCGCAGGGGCCATGGGGCCAATCCTGCTCATGAAATCATTCTGTTCCGCGCTGATCATCTTTCGTGCTCCTTAAAATAATAAAACACTAATTGCATGCAATTGAATGCAATTCAAGTTGAATTCTTACATGAATCAACTCCAACTATATTGGTAAAAACCCCAGTAAGAGACGATTTATTGTTAAATTTATTTAATAATCAAGCACTTATGATTGAGAAATAAAATTTTAAGAATATAAATAATATGCACCATAAAGGCATTTTTTGCAAAGTTGTTCATCTATGCATACATTGAATGCAATTTGAATGCAATTTGAATGCAATTTGAATGCCAATTATGATATGTCGCATACATTGAGGCGACATGTCGGTTCAATGGGATGAAAAATCCACGCACTTAACAAGGACTGAATGTATGGAATCACAACAATCCCGGGTACTGGTACAACTGCGCGATCTCATCCTTAAAGGCACATTTGTGCCGGGTGAGCGTCTGGCGGAAATTCCTTTGGCCGAGCGCCTCAATGCCTCGCGTACACCAGTGCGCCTTGCGCTGGCCAGCCTTGAATATGAAGGCTTGATTGAGCAGTCACCTGCCGGGGGCTATCAAATGCGACGGTTCACCGCCCAAGAAGTGGCCGACGCGATACGCGTGCGGGGTCTTCTAGAGGGCTTTGCTGCCAGGCTTATGGCCGAAGAGGGGCCGTCTCGTCAACTGTTGCGTGAACTGCATGAATGCGTGGACGAAGGGGACAAGGTTGTCAACAAGGTCAGCATGAATCTCGATGACTATGCAGCATATGTTGAAATGAACGATCGTTTTCATCAACTCATTATTCAGGGCAGCGGCAACGTTGTCCTCAAGCGTGTCATGGATATGCTAAATCGGCAACCCTTTGCAGCGGCTAGCGCCATGCTGCCGATGCAATCTTCTATTGAAGAAGGCCATCAATGGATGAAGCAGGCGCAGCGTACACATCACACGCTGGTGCAAGCCATTGAAAAAGGGCAGGGCATGCGAGCTCAAGCGATGGGTGAAGAGCACGTGGAAATAGCGCGCATGAATCTGGCCTATGCGCTCGAAAAACCGGAGCTTGCAACTGCCGTGATGCCGGGAATCAAGTTGGTGGCTGGCGCGGCACGAAGACTGCGTTGAAAAGCCACGCGGTGTGCCGAACGATGCTATTTGAGGCCACCGAGCCGAAATCCTTACTCAGCAATGCCATTGAGAGTGTGAATGCACGACTGCGCAAGGTACTCAAGACCCGAGGGCACGCCCGAGGAGCAAGCGGCCAACGATCAGTTCACCCCCTGTTGCTCGCGAGCCAAGACACCGCGGCTGGTGCTCGATCTCTGAACTTGTGGCGGCCCTCAGCGATCCGGGCCGCTGAACGTGATTTTTTGAGGTTGAATTCATGAAAATGGAACGTATTGGCCTGATCGGCTATGGCGAAGTTGGCAAGATTTTCAGCTTCGGCCTGAAGGGCAAACCCGGCGTAGCCGCAATGGCTGTCTGGGACCTGAAGCTGGCCAACCCGGCCACGCAGGCAGCCGAGCGCGCCCACGCGGCGCAAGCTGGCGTGGTGGCGCAGCCGTCTGCGCAAGCGCTGTGCGAGGCGAGCGACCTTGTCATCTCGGCCGTGACCGCGTCCAGCACGCTGGCCGTCGCGCGGGAAGCCGCGCAATACGTTCGCCCCGGCGCGATCTTTCTGGACCTCAATTCCGCATCGCCCGGCACCAAGCAGCGGTGCGCGGCGCTGCTTGACGCGGCCGGCGCGCACTATGTGGAAGCGGGCGTCATGACGTCCGTGCCGCCCTACGGCATCAAGGTGCCGATGCTGCTGGGCGGGGCGAGGGCGGCCGAACTTGCGCCCTTGCTGAACCGCTGGGGAATGGATGCCAGGGCCGTGAGCGACCAGCTTGGCGTGGCCAGCGCCATCAAGATGTGTCGCAGCATCATGATCAAGGGTCTGGAGGCATTGGTCATCGAGAGCTACACCACGGCGCGTGCCTACGGCGTGGAAGACCAGGTGCTGCCGACGCTGCGGGAGACCTTTCCGAGCATCGACTGGAGCGCGCAGGGCGCATATTTCTTCAGCCGCGTGGTTCAGCACGGCCAGCGCCGCGCCGAAGAAATGCGCGAGTCGGCCAACACCGTGCGCGAGGCGGGCTTTGAGCCGATCATGGCCGCAGCCATCGCCAGCAAGCATCAGTGGGTGGCCGATCAGGCCAAAGCCGGTGTGTTTGCAGACGTGGACAAGAGTGCGCGCTGGCAGGATTTTGCCGACCGGCTGCTGGCCGCGCGCAAGAAGTGATCGCGCGGTTGCAACTGGGCTGCAGTCAAACGGCAAAAAGTTAGTGTAAAAAAACGAGGCCAGCCCTCGTCTGGCGTACGGTAGGTGCTATCTTTATGATAGTAATTTTCAAGGCTTGCCGAGCAGCATTTTGGCGCTGCTCTGGATCAGCGCCAGGGTGGCCTGCTGGGTCAACGTGGCGGGCCGCAGCGAACTCGTGACCAGCGACAGGCGCGTGCGCAGCGGTGGCTCGGCAATCATGCGCACGGTGAACGCCGACGGTTTGATGGAACTGGCGACCGCATTGCGCGAAAGCACGGCGCAGCCTGCGCCATCAGCCACCAGGTCGAGGATGGCGGACACGCCATCGATTTCCAATGCAATCGTCGGTCGGCAACCGATGCCCGCCATTTCAGTTTCAACATGCATTCGGATGGCGTTGGGCCGGCTCGGGATCACCAGCGGCAGCCTGGCCACGTCGCGCAGCGCGATGGGTGGCGGCGGCGGGTCTTCGCTCAGGCCCGGCGGGCGTGCCTGCACCAGCAGCAAATCCTCATCGAGCAGCGGCGTCATCTCGATTCCGGCGGCGGGCTGCGCGTTGTAGAGCACCGCGATGTCCAGCCGACCGTTGAGCAGCCATTCCTGCATCATCGTGGACAACCCTTCGCTGATGGACAGCCGGGCATCGGGCAACTGCTGACGGAAGGCGCGCGTCAGCGGCACCGTCAACACCCGTGCCAGTGTGGGCGGCAGGCCGATCGCCACGCGCCCGGCCAGTGAGCCGCGAACGCGGCCCAATTCCTCACGCGCGCGCTCCACCTGGTGCAGGATGCCGCGGCCGTGCTCCAGCAGCAGCTTGCCCGCCTCCGTGGGCGTGGCGCCGCGGCCATTGCGCACCAGCAGGCTCTTGCGCAACTCGACTTCCAGCAGCCGCACCTGCCGGCTCAGGGCAGGCTGCGCCACATTGAGCGCCATGGCCGCGCGCGTGAAACTGCCGAGTTCGGCGACGCGCACAAAATATTCGAGCTGTTTGAGGTCCACGGCACCTAGCTTATCCATATATCAAAGCGGCTGATATAAGCATTTGTACTAGCTGATAGTTGCGCCGGGCCCTGTTGCCGGACTGGCGGAATCAAGACAATCCGCTATCGAGACAAAAAACGTTGAAGACGACCAGCACATGAATTCCCAATCGGCCATACCTTGCCTGCTGATGCGCGGCGGTACCTCAAAGGGGCCGTTTTTCAATGAGGCCGACCTCCCGTCCGACATTCCCACTCGCGACAAGGTGTTGCTGGCGGTTATGGGTTCCCCCGACAAGCGGCAGATTGACGGCCTGGGCGGCGCGCATCCGCTGACCAGCAAGGTCGGCATTGTGCGCAAGAGCACCAGCCCGGGTGTGGACCTCGATTTCTTGTTTGCTCAACTGCAGCCCGACAAGGACACGGTCGATACCACGCCCAACTGCGGCAACATGCTGGCGGCCGTGGTGCCATTTGCGCTGGAAACCGGCCTGGTCAATCCGCAAGGGGACACCAGCACCTATCGCGTGCTCACGCTAAACACTGACATGCAGTGCGACGTAACCATTCAGACCCCTGGCGGCGCGGTCGCGTACCAGGGCAGCGCCCGCATCGACGGCGTGCCCGGCAGTTCAGCGCCCATCACCATCAACTTTCTGGACACCGCCGGCTCGGTATGTTCCAGCCTGCTGCCCACCGGGAGCGTGAAAGACACCGTTACCGTGACCGCGGATTCGGTGGCTGGGGACTTCGAGCCCTTCACGCTGGACGTGACCTGCATCGACAACGGCATGCCGCTGGTGATCTTCAAGGCCAGTGACCTCGGCCGCACCGGCTACGAAAGCGTGGCCGAACTGAACGCTGACACTGAGCTCAAGCAGCGCATCGAGGCGCTGCGGCTGCAAATTTCGCTGAAGATGGGCCTGGGTGACGTGAGCCGCAAGAACTACCCCAAGATGACGCTGATTGCCGCGCCACGCGCTGGCGGCAGCATTACCACCCGCAGCTTCATTCCGCATGTTTGCCATGACGCCATCGGCGTGCTCGCGGCGGTTACGGTGGGCACGGCCTGCGTGCTCAAAGGCTCGGTGTGCGAAGGTGTGGCGGTCGTGCCCTCTGGCCAGCAACCGTCGGTGTCAGTGGAGCATCCCACCGGGGAATTCAGCGTGACCCTGGAGCTGGACGCACAGGATCCACAGAAAGTGACCAAAGCCGCGCTGCTGCGCACGGCCCGCCTGATCATGCGCGGCGAGGTCATGGTGCCCGCTGCGATTTGGTCCGGGTCCACACCCCTGTCCTGGGGCTGAAAGGTCCGCTACTATTGCGCTTGGAAGACATGACATTTATTTTTACAACAGGAGACAACATGAAAATTTCACTGAAATCCTTGGCAGCGCTTTCCGCGCTCACGTGTGCCGCGCTGGCGGCATCGGCACAAACTGTCACGCTCAAAGTGCATCACTTTTTGCCTGCGGGTTCAACCGCACAAGCGCTGTTCATCAAACCCTGGTGCGACAAGATTGCGCTGGAATCTGGTGACAAACTCAAGTGCCAGATTTACCCGTCGATGCAACTCGGCGGCACGCCACCGCAGCTGTTTGACCAGGTCAAGGACGGTGTGGTGGACGTTGTCTGGACGCTGCCCGGTTACTCGGCCGGGCGCTTTCCTTTGATTGAGGCGTTTGAACTGCCCTTCATGATGCAAAGCCCAGAGGGCACCAGCAAGGCACTGTGGGAATATGTCGAAAAGTACGACACTGCCGAGTTCAAGGACGTTCACCCCATCGCCTTTCATGTGCATGGCCCCGGTGTCTTTCACATGACCAAACAACCCATCAGGACCATGGCTGATTTGAAGGGCCTGAAAGTGCGCGCGCCCACTCGCCAGACCAACAAGCTGCTGGCGGCATTGGGCGCTACACCGGTTGCCATGCCCGTGCCGCAGGTCAGTGAGGCCCTGTCCAAGTCGGTGATCGATGGCGCGCTGGTGCCTTATGAAGTGGTGCCGGCCGTAAAGATTCAGGAGTTGGTCAAGTTCCACTCGGAAACTGATCCGGCTGAGCGCGCCATTTACACCTCGACCTTCCTGTTCGCCATGAACAAGGCCAAGTACGAGAGCCTGCCGCCCGATCTGAAAAAAGTCATTGATGCCAACAGTGGCCAGGCACTGTCGGGTCAAGTGGGGAAGGTGTTCCTGGCAGCTGACGAGACTGGCAAAAAACTCACCCTCAAAAACACCCACAACGTGATCCCGGCATCAGAGTTGCAAAGCTGGAAAAAAGCCGGGCAACAAGTGACTGATGCATGGATTGCTGATGTCACTGCCAAAGGCGCCAATGGCAAGCAATTGCTGGAAAGCGCCAGTGCCTTGATTGCCAAATACGCCGTCAAGTAAAAACTGCGGTGCCCGGGTGCTTGCGCCCGGGTAGATCAAACATGAAATCGTTCAAGTCGCAGCCTTCGCGGGCTGCGCCGAGGGGAGTCGTCCATGCATGAGCCCGATCTGGCGGAGCTGTCCGGTGCCGCGCCTGGCACTGCATCTCTGGCCTTTGGCCCGGTGGGGCAGGTATTGTTCAAGGTATCCAAGGTGGCGGCCATCACGGGCGGCATGGTGTTTGTGGTGCTGGTCGTCATGAGCATCGTCAGCATTGTGGGTCGCAAGCTGTACTCAGCCCCGGTGCCTGGCGATGTGGAAATGTTGCAAATGGCAGCAGCCTTTGCCTCCGCCAGTTTTTTCTCCTATTGCCACTTGAATGGTGGCGATGTCAAAGTGGATTTCTTCACGGCCAAGGCCAGTCTTGCCACGCAGCACCGGCTCGATGCCATGGGCTCATTGCTGGTGGGTGTGTTTGGCGCGCTGATCACCTGGCGCAATGCTGCTGGCGCCTGGACGCTGCAGCAGGCCGGTGAAACCAGCATGATTTTGGGCTGGCCGGTGTGGCTGGCGCAGGCGCTCATGGTGCCGGGCTTTTTGCTGCTGGCGCTGGCTGGTTTTTACATGGTGGGTTTGCATTGGCGCTTGAGCTGGGTGCATGCGCGTCTCGGGGCAACGGCATGAGCGGAATTGCCTTGGGCGGGGTATTGTTTTCGTGCCTGATGGTGCTGCTGATGCTGCGGGTGCCCATCGGCATCGCCATGTTCACCATGGGCGCGACCGGCTACTACTACCTGACTGGCGGCGAAGCCTTGCCGATTTTGAATTTCCTCAAAAACCTGGCCTATGCCCGCTTGTCAAACTACGACATCATCGTCATTCCCTTGTTCTTGCTGATGGGCCAATTTGCCACGCATGGCGGCTTGAGTGCGGCGTTGTTCAGGTTTGTCGAAGCCTTCATGGGGCACTTCAAAGGGGGCGTGGCCATGGCCTCTGTTGGCGCGTGCGCCGGGTTTGGCGCCATCTGCGGGTCGTCTCTGGCGACGGCCGCCACGATGGGGCAGGTGGCTTTGCCAGAGCTCAAACGCTTTGGCTATTCGGGTTCATTGGCCACTGGCGCGCTGGCCGCAGGCGGCACGCTGGGCATCATGATCCCGCCCTCGGTGCCGCTGGTGATTTACGCCATCCTGACGCAGGAGTCGATTGGCAAGCTGTTCATGGCGGCGGTCGTTCCCGGTGTGATTGCCATGGTGGGTTACATGCTGGTCATCAAGATCATTGTCACCTTCAAGCCCGAGGCGGGACCGGCCGGGCCACGCGCCGGTTGGGCGGTGCGCTTGAAAGCCCTGCTGCAGGTTGCCCCGGTGCTTGCGGTGTTTGTGGTGGTGATCGTGGGCATCTACGGCGGCTGGGCCAACCCCACCGAGGCAGCGGCCATTGGCGCCGCCGCTTGTGGTTTGTTGGCGGTGGTTTCGGGCGGCATGCGCCTGCGGGGGCTGATTGACAGCGCCCTGGGCACGGCGCAGGCCACTGCCATGATTTTTCTGGTGCTGCTGGGGGCTGACATGCTCAACACGACGCTGGCGCTTTCGCAAATGCCAGTGGAGCTCGCCGCCTGGGTGCAGGGCAGCGGCCTGAGCCCGGTTGTGGTGATGGTGGCCATTTTGCTGATCTACATCTTTTTGGGCTGCGTCATGGACAGTCTGGCCATGATCTTGCTGACCATTCCGATCTTTTACCCGGTGGTGATGGGACTGGATTTTTTCGGCCTGGCCGATGCCGATAAAAGCGTCTGGTTTGGCATCCTGGCGCTGATGGTGGTGGAGATCGGCCTGGTGCATCCACCGGTGGGCATGAACGTGTTCATCATCAACCGTCTCGCCAGGGATGTGCCGCTGGTTGAGACCTTCAAGGGTGTGATGCCGTTTTTGCTTTCGGACTTTATCCGCATTACGGCGCTGCTGTTTTTCCCATCCATTTCACTGGTGCTGGTGCATTCATTTCAAGGGTGACTGACATGACAACTTCCATTCGTAGCCAGGTGGCCATTATTGGTGCCGGTCCCAGCGGTTTGCTGTTGGGGCAGTTGCTGCACAGGGCGGGCATTGACGCAGTGATTGTGGAGCGTGTCTCGGGCGAGCATGTCCTCTCACGCATTCGCGCCGGCGTGCTGGAGCAGGTGGCCATTGACTTGCTCGATGAGGCTGGCGTTGGGGCGCGCATGCACCGCGAGGGCCTGGTCCACGGCGGCTTTGACATGCTGTACTGTGGCAAGCGCCACCGCATTGACATGAACGCGCTCACGGGCGGCAAGAACGTCATGGTCTATGGCCAAACCGAAGTCACGCACGACTTGATGGACGCGCGCGCAGCGGCGGGCTTGCCCGTCTATTACGAAGCTTCTGATGTGCAGGTGCTGGACTTTGACACCACCCGGCCCCGTGTGACGTTCACCCATCAGGGCAAACCGATGGAGCTGGCGTGCGACTTTATTGCGGGGTGCGACGGCTTTCATGGCGTGTGCCGGGCCAGTGTGCCGCGCAAATCCATCGAAGAATTTGAAAAGGTTTACCCCTTTGGCTGGCTCGGGCTGCTGTCCGATACACCGCCGGTGCACGAGGAACTGATTTACGTGAACAGCTCACGCGGTTTTGCGCTGTGCTCGCAGCGCAGCAAAACCCGCAGCCGCTACTACCTGCAGGTGCCGCTGACTGACCGCATGGAAGACTGGACCGATGCCGCCTTTTGGCAAGAGCTGCGCCTGCGCCTGGACGACGAAGCCAACGCCCAACTCATCACCGGCCCATCGATCGAAAAGAGTATTGCGCCACTGCGCAGTTTTGTCACCGAACCGATGCGCTTTGGCCGCCTGTTCCTGGCAGGCGATGCGGCGCACATCGTGCCACCCACCGGCGCCAAGGGCCTGAACCTGGCGGCCACCGATGTCAAGTACCTGTGCAATGCGCTGGTGGACTTTTACCAGAACCACACCGAGGCTGGCATTGACAGCTACTCCGCCCGTTGCCTGCGCCGCATCTGGAAGGCCGAGCGTTTTTCGTGGTGGTTCACCACGCTGATGCACCGGTTCCCGCACGACAGCCCCATCACCAGCCGCTTCCAGGAGGCCGAGCTGGACTACTTGCTCAATTCTCACGCCGGCTCACTCTCGATTGCCGAGAACTACGTGGGCCTGCCGCTGGATTTTGCCGAACCCCGTCCCTGATGTACCCCTGATTTTTTCGGAAAAAATTGCCATGATCATTGACTGCCACGGCCACTACACCACCGCGCCCAAGGCGCTGGAGGTCTGGCGCAACCAGCAAATTACTGGTATCAAAGAGCCGTCCCGGATGCCGAAAGTCGCAGACCTGAAAATCAGCGACGATGAACTGCGCGAGTCCATCGCAAGCAATCAGTTGCGGCTGATGAAAGAGCGTGGCAGTGACCTCACGCTGTTTTCACCGCGCGCAAGTTTCATGGCGCACCACATTGGTGACTTTTCCGTCTCAAGCACCTGGGCGGCCATCTGCAATGAGTTGTGCTACCGCGTCAGCCAACTTTTCCCCGACAGCTTTGTCCCGGTCGCCATGCTGCCGCAAAGCCCTGGCGTCGATCCGGCCAGCTGCATTCCCGAGCTGGAAAAGTGCGTCAGGGAATATGGCAACGTTGGGATCAACCTGAACCCCGATCCCTCGGGCGGCCACTGGACCAGCCCGCCTTTGAGCGACAAGCACTGGTATCCGATTTACGAAAAGATGGTGGAGCATGACATTCCGGCCATGATTCATGTGTCCACCAGCTGCAACGCCTGCTTTCACACGACCGGTGCGCACTACCTGAACGCCGACACCACGGCCTTCATGCAGTGCCTGACCAGTGACTTGTTCAAGGAATTTCCAACGCTCAAGTTTTTGATTCCGCACGGCGGCGGCGCGGTGCCTTACCACTGGGGCCGATTTCGCGGCCTGGCGCAAGAACTCAAAAAGCCGCTGCTCGACGAGCATTTGCTGCACAATATTTTCTTTGATACCTGCGTCTATCACCAGCCCGGTATTGATTTGCTCAACACCGTGATTCCGGTCAAAAACGTGCTGTTTGGCTCGGAGATGATTGGCGCCGTGCGCGGCATTGACCCGCAGACCGGCAACTACTTCGATGACACCAAGCGCTACATCGAAGCGTCGAAAATTCTCAGCGATGACGATCGCTTCCAGATTTACGAAGGCAATGCCCGCCGCGTGTTCCCGCGCCTGGATGCGGCACTTAA
The DNA here is from genome assembly GCA_964371235.1 of uncultured Polaromonas sp. Taxonomy (GTDB): domain Bacteria; phylum Pseudomonadota; class Gammaproteobacteria; order Burkholderiales; family Burkholderiaceae_C; genus Polaromonas. The sequence continues at coordinate 8,708 of CAYJMW010000015.1, read as the reverse complement.
ACTGAAAGAAAAATGATCATGGGCATGAACCAATTAGGCGTTGTCAAACGCAACATCGTGCGCGCCGACAAGGCTGCCGTTGAAAAACTCTCACGCTTTGGCGTGGCCACCATTCACGAAGCCATGGGCCGGGTGGGGCTGATGAAGCCCTACATGCGACCAATCTATCCGGGCGCCCGGCTGTGCGGAACAGCGGTGACGATTTTGCTGCAGCCCGGCGACAACTGGATGATGCATGTGGCAGCCGAGCAGTTGCAGAGCGGTGACGTGGCCGTGGCCGCCTGCACCACCGACAATTTCGATGGTTTTTTTGGCGACCTGCTGGCCACCAGCTTCAAGGCGCGCGGCGCCAAAGGGCTGGTTATCGATGCCGGTTCGCGCGACGTGGACGAGCTCGAGAAAATGGGATTTCCCGTGTTCAGCCGCGCCATTCACGCCAAAGGCACGATCAAGGCCACCCTCGGCTCGGTCAACATTCCGGTGGTGTGCGCCGGCGCCCTGGTCAACCCCGGTGACGTGGTGATTGCCGACGCTGACGGCGTGGTGGTGGTGCCTGCGGCCATTGCCGGTCAAGTGGCTGACGCGGCTGAAGCGCGTGAGAGCTTTGAAGGCGAAAAACGCGCCAAGTTTGCAGCCGGTGTGCTGGGCCTGGACATGTACAAGATGCGCGAGCCGCTCGAAAAAGCGGGATTGAAGTACATCGACTGAACGGCAGAAGACCCACAGATGGAATTCACAAAAACGCCTGGCTGGCTCGACTGGTACGCCGGCCCGTCCAGACCGAAATTCACACTTCCCGCAGGGGCAGTGGACGCGCATTGCCACGTCTTTGGCCCCGGCGCCGAGTTTCCCTATGCCCCCGAGCGCAAGTACACGCCGTGCGATGCTTCCAAGGCCCAGCTTTATGCGCTGCGCGACCACCTGGGCTTTGCGCGCAATGTGGTGGTTCAGGCCACCTGCCACGGTGCGGACAACCGGGCCATGATTGACGCGCTGGTGCACGCCAATGGCAAGGCGCGTGGCGTGGCCACCGTCAAGCGCACTGTGAGTGATGAAGAACTGCAGGCCATGCACGCTGCCGGCGTGCGCGCTGTGCGCTTTAACTTCGTCAAACGCCTGGTGGATTTCACGCCCAGGGATGAACTGATTGAAATTGCCAACCGCATCAAGCCGCTGGGCTGGCACGTGGTGATTTATTTTGAGGCGGTGGACCTGCCCGAGTTGTGGGATTTTTTCACCACGCTGCCCACGGACGTGGTGGTTGACCATATGGGTCGCCCCGATGTGAGCAAGCCGGTGGATGGCCCCGAGTTCGAACTGTTCGTGAAATTCATGCGCGAGCACAAGAATGTCTGGAGCAAAGTCAGCTGCCCCGAGCGTTTGTCAGTCAGCGGCCCGAAGGCGCTGAATGGCGAGCAAAATGCCTACCAGGATGTGATTCCGTTCGCCAGGCGTATCGTGGAAGAATTCCCGGATCGCGTCCTGTGGGGCACCGACTGGCCGCACCCCAACCTGAAGGATCACATGCCCGACGATGGCCTGCTGGTGGATTTTATTCCGCACATCGCCGTTACGCCCGAGTTGCAGAAGAAGCTGCTGGTCGATAACCCGACCCTCTTGTATTGGAGTTAACAACCGTTCGGGCTGAGCCTGTCGAAGCCTCTTCGACAAGCTCAGCGAGAACCGGCAACTGGAACCCATCATGTCACTCGAAAAACCGTACCTTGACGTTCCCGGCACCACGATTTTTGATGCCGAGCAGTCCCGCAAGGGCTACCAGCTGAACCAGTTCTGCATGTCGCTCATGAAGGCCGCCAACCGCGAGCGCTTCAAGGCTGACGAGCGGGCCTACCTGGACGAGTGGGCCATGAGCGAGGATCAAAAACTGGCCGTGATTGCCCGCGACCTGAACCGCTGCATCGCGCTGGGTGGCAACATCTACTTCCTGGCCAAGATCGGCGCCACCGACGGCAAGAGCTTCCAGCAGATGGCTGGCAGCATGACCGGCATGAGCGAGGAGCAATACCGCGACATGATGATTGCCGGGGGCCGCTCCGTTGAGGGCAATCGCGTGATCGGCGAAAACGGTGACGCGCAAGCCAAGCACCAACCCCAAGGCCAAGCCAGCAAGAAAGCGAGCGCCTGAACATGGCCAGAATCACCGCCAGCGTTTACACCTCGCACGTGCCCGCCATCGGGGCTGCACTGGATCTGGGCAAGAGCAACGAGCCCTACTGGCAGCCCGTGTTCAAGGGTTACGACTACTCCAGGCAGTGGATGAAGGACAACAAGCCCGACGTCATCTTTCTCGTTTACAACGACCACGCCACCGCTTTCAGCCTGGAGATGATTCCGACCTTTGCCATCGGCTGCGCCGAGTCGTTCGCGCCGGCTGATGAAGGCTGGGGTCCGCGCCCCGTGCCGGTCGTGCAAGGTCACCCCGAGCTGGCCGCGCACATTGCACAGTCGGTCATCCAGCAAGACTTCGACCTTACCATCGTCAACAAGATGGACGTCGACCACGGCCTGACCGTGCCGCTATCCCTGATGTGTGGCCAACCGCAGGCCTGGCCCTGCCCGGTGATTCCGTTTGCCGTGAACGTGGTGCAATACCCGGTTCCCAGCGGCCAGCGCTGCTTCAATCTGGGCAAGGCCATCGCCAGGGCGGTAGAGAGTTTTGACAAAGACCTGAAGGTGCAAATCTGGGGCACCGGCGGCATGAGCCACCAGTTGCAAGGCCCGCGTGCCGGCCTGATCAACAAAGAGTTTGACAATGCGTTTCTGGACCGCCTGATTGCAGACCCGCAAGGCCAGGCCCGCGTGCCGCATATCGACTACGTGCGTGAAGCGGGCTCTGAAGGCATTGAGCTGGTGATGTGGCTGATCGCCCGTGGTGCTATGAAAGATATAGCTGACCCCGCAAGTCCCATAAGGGTAAAACACCGTTTTTATCATGTACCTGCCAGCAACACGGCGGTGGGTCATCTGATTCTGGAGAATACTTGAATGAGCAAAACCATCAAAGTCGCTCTGGCTGGCGCAGGCGCCTTCGGCATCAAACACCTGGACGGCATCAAGAACATTGAGGGCGTTGAAGTCGTCTCGCTGATCAGCCGCGAACTGGAAAAGACCAAAGAGGTTGCTGCCAAATACGGTATTGGCCACGTCACCACGGAGCTGAGTGAAAGTCTGGCGTTGAAAGAAGTGGACGCCGTCATCTTGTGCACGCCCACGCAAATGCATGCCGCACAGAGCATTGCCTGCATGAAGGCAGGCAAGCACGTGCAGGTGGAGATTCCCCTGGCGGACTCACTGCAGGGTGCGCAAGACGTTGTGGCCCTGGCCCGCAGCAGTGGCCTGGTCGCCATGTGCGGCCACACCCGGCGCTTCAACCCCAGCCACCAGTATGTGCACAACAAAATCAAGGCCGGCGAATTCAACATCCTGCAGATGGATGTGCAGACCTATTTCTTTCGCCGCACCAACACCAATGCGCTGGGGCAGGCGCGCAGCTGGACCGACCACCTGCTGTGGCACCATGCCGCGCACACGGTGGATCTGTTTGCCTACCAGTGCAACAGCCCCGTCGTGCAGGCCAACGCCATCCAGGGACCCATCCACCCAGCGCTGGGCATTGCGATGGACATGAGTATCCAGCTCAAGGCTGCCAACGGCGCCATCTGCACGCTCTCCTTGAGCTTCAACAACGACGGCCCGCTGGGCACCTATTTTCGATATATCGGCGACACGGCGACTTACCTCGCACGCTACGACGATCTGTTCAACGGCAAGGACGAAAAGATCGACGTCAGCAAGGTTGCTGTGTCCATGAACGGCATCGAGCTGCAAGATCGCGAGTTTTTCGCGGCCATCCGGGAAGGCCGCGAGCCCAATGCCAGCGTCGGCAAGGTGTTTGCCTGCTACCAGGTGCTGAACCAGCTAGAACAGCAATTGAACCGGAACGCCTGATTGCCAGCAAGCCAATGCAACAAAGGAAACTGGGTCCCTTCCAAGTCTCTGCCATCAGCCTGGGCTGCATGAACCTCAGCCACGCTTACGGCGCGCCGGTGTCAGCCGAACAGGCTGAGCGCGTGCTGCTGGCCGCCCTCGACGCCGGCGTGACAATGTTCGACACGGCAGCGCTGTATGGCTTTGGCGCCAACGAAACGCTGCTTGGCAATGTTTTGGCCAAACACCGCAGCCGGTTCACCCTGGCCAGCAAGTGTGGCATGACCGGTGTGGATCTGGCGGGTGACGGCAAGCTGGTCCGCGTGATCGACGGCCGGCCCGAAATCCTTCGGACCACTTGCGAAGCGGCGCTCAGGCGCCTGCAGACCGACGTGATCGACCTCTACTACCTGCACCGCTGGGACAAGCAGGTTCCCATTGAAGACAGCGTGGGTGCGTTAGCCGGGCTGGTGCGATCCGGCAAGATCCGCGCGATCGGCCTGAGTGAAGTGTCGGCCGCCACGCTGCGCAAAGCCTAGGCCGTGCACCCGATCACGGCCGTGCAGACCGAGTATTCGCTGTGGACGCGCAACCCCGAGATCGCCGTGCTCGATGCCTGCCGTGAGCTCGGCGTTGCCTTTGTTGCCTTCAGCCCGGTGGCGCGCGGCTTCTTGTGCGGTGAACCGCAGGACATGAACACGCTCGACGCCAAGGACATCCGCCGCGGCATGCCGCGCTTTGCACCCGACAACTATGCCGCCAACCTGAAACTCCTGCCAGGCTACCTGCGACTTGCGCAAGAAGTGGGCTGCACACCTGCCCAGTTGGCGCTGGCCTGGTTGCTGCACAAAGGCGGGCACATCATCCCCACCCCCGGCACCACCCGCGTGCCGCATCTGTTGGAAAATCTGGGTGCGGTGAACGTGAAGCTCAGCGCGGATGTCATGGACCGACTGGAAGCGCTGATCAACGAAAAGACCGTGGCGGGCAACCGGTACAGTGAGCAGGGCAACCGCGAGGTCGATACCGAAGTTTTTTAGTGGGGCCTGAGTGCTATGTAAATGATAGCTAACTATGCCTGTAACTTATGGGTTAACGGCACATTTTCCTAAGACAATGACCGCTCAGTGCTTTTGGACGGCTATGCCCGACATCACCTTGTCGGTGTACGCAATCGCCAACGCGCTGAGCAGGAAGGTGATGTGAATCACCGTCTGCGCGACTAAAACCCGGTCGGTGTAGTTGTCGGCATTGATGAATGTCTTTAGCAGGTGAATCGAGCTGATGCCAATGATGGCCGTGGCCAGCTTGACCTTCAGAACCGACGCATTGACGTGGCTCAGCCATTCGGGCTCGTCACGATGGCCTTCCAGGTTCAGGCGACTCACAAAGGTTTCGTACCCCCCCACAATGACCATGATCAGCAGGTTGGAGATCATGACCACGTCAATCAGGGCCAGTACGACCAGCATGATGACCGTCTCATTCAGGGTGGTGGTCGGCACCGCCGTTTTATAGCCGATGCTGGTGATCAGCGCCTGCAGGGCGGTCTGGCTGCCGAATCCCGCTTCGACCAGATGCGCCAGCTCAACCAGAAAGTGAACCACATAGACGGCCTGCGCGGCAATCAGCCCCAGGTAAAGCGGCAACTGCAGCCACCGGCTTGCAAAAATCAGGTTGGGCAGCGGGCGCAGTGGAGATGATTTGGGAGGGATGAGTTCTGACATTGTGGAGAGTGTTGAAAATGTTGGAGAATTGTAGGGGTTGCGCGATAGCTTCCCCTTTTTCGGCGGTTGCAGGGCTCAGGCCCGTCAGTGGCCTGTAAGTGCGAAGCAGGAAAGTAACCCATTTCAATGACAAACAGGAGACAACACCAATGGCTACCCCCCCAAGCACCGCCGTCGAATCGATACTGGTTGAAAACCGCGTGTTCCCGCCCAGCGCTGCCACGGTCAAAGCGGCCCGTATCTCGGGCATGGACGCCTACCAAGCCCTGTGTTCGGAGGCTGAGAAGGATTTTGAGGGTTTTTGGGCCCGTCTGGCGCGTGAGAACGTGATCTGGACCAAGCCTTTCACAAGAACGCTGGATGAATCGAATGTGCCGTTTTACAAGTGGTTTGAAGATGGCGAACTCAACGCCTCGGCCAACTGCCTGGACAGGCACATGGGCACTCCGGTCGAGAACAAGACCGCCGTTATTTTTGAGGCTGATGACGGCACGGTAACCAAAACCAGCTACAAGGAATTGCTGGGCCGGGTCTGTCAATTTGCCAACGCACTCAAGGCGCATGGCATCAAAAAAGGCGAGCGCGTCTTGATCTACATGCCGATGTCCCTCGAAGGCGTGATTGCCATGCAGGCCTGCGCCCGTATTGGCGCCATCCACAGTGTGGTGTTTGGCGGTTTTTCGGCCAAGGCGCTGCAAGAGCGCATTATTGATGCTGGTGCGGTGGCGGTGGTCACGGCCAACTGCCAAATGCGCGGCGGCAAGGCGAATCCCTTGAAAGCGATTGTTGATGAGGGTCTGGGCCTGGGCGGCTGCGAGTCGATCAAAACGGTCTTTGTTTATGAACGCAACAGCACGCCGTGCAATATGGTGGAAGGCCGCGACGTGACATTCACCCAGGCCTTGGCGGGTCAAAGCAGCCAATGCGCACCGGTGCCGGTCGGTGCTGAACATCCTCTCTTTATTCTTTATACATCCGGCTCAACCGGCAAGCCTAAAGGCGTGCAGCACGCTACCGGCGGCTTTATGCTGTGGGCCAAGCTGACCATGGACTGGGTGTTTGACTTGAAGCCGACCGATGTCTTCTGGTGTACGGCCGACATCGGCTGGGTTACCGGCCACACTTATGTGGCTTATGGTCCCCTGATGGCGGGAGGTACGGAGATCATTTTTGAAGGCATCCCGACCTACCCGAATGCAGGTCGTTTCTGGCAGATGATCGAGCGGCACAAGTGCAGCATTTTCTACACTGCGCCGACCGCCATCCGCGCCCTCATCAAGGCTGCCGAGCACGACCCGAAAGCGCATCCCGATCGCTCCGATCTGTCAAGCCTGCGCATTCTGGGCACGGTCGGCGAGCCGATCAACCCGGAAGCCTGGATGTGGTACCACAAGCATATTGGCCACGAGCGCTGCCCGATTGTTGATACCTGGTGGCAAACCGAATCGGGTGGTCATTTGATCTCGCCGCTGCCGGGCGCCACGCCGCTGGTACCGGGGAGCTGCACGCTGGCGCTGCCGGGCATCATGGCGGCCATCGTCGATGAAACGGGCCAGGATGTGCCCAACGGCTCCGGCGGCATATTGGTTATCAAACGCCCTTGGCCGTCGATGATTCGCACTATCTGGAAAGACCCGGAGCGTTTCAAAAGCAACTACTACCCGCAGGAGCTGGGTGGCCACTTTTACCTGGCTGGCGACGGCGCCGTGCGCAGCACGGATCGTGGCTATTTCCGCATCACCGGACGCATCGACGATGTGCTCAACGTCTCGGGTCACCGCCTGGGCACCATGGAGATTGAGTCAGCGCTGGTGGCCAAGACCGATTTGGTGGCAGAAGCGGCGGTGGTGGGTCGCCCCGATGACATGACCGGCGAGGCGATTTGTGCCTTCGTGGTGCTCAAGCGTCCGGTACCCACCGGGGATGAAGCCAAAGCCATTGCCAAGCAATTGCGTGATTGGGTGGCCAAGGAAATTGGTCCGATCGCCAAACCCAAGGACATCCGTTTTGGCGAGAACCTGCCGAAAACCCGCTCCGGCAAGATCATGCGCCGCCTGCTGCGCTCGCTGGCCAAGGGCGAAACCATCACGCAGGACACCAGTACACTGGAAAATCCCGCGATTCTGGACCAGTTGGGCCACACTTATTGAGACCGGCAACGCCTTCCGGGTGCTATTGAAGTCATAGCTGTCAACACCCGTCCTATAAGGGCTAGAGCATTAAATATCAATAAAAAAGCCCGCTGAAAGAGCGGGCTTTTTACTGGGCAGGATGATTACTTCTGGCTCAGGACCCAGGCCACCAGTGTCTTGGCCTCGGCAGCATTGACCTGTGTATTGGCAGGCATGGGTACCGGTCCCCAGACGCCAGCGCCACCCTTCATGACTTTGGCTTCGAGCTTGGCGGCGGCGTCTTTCTGTCCGGCGTATTTGGCCGCGACCTCCTTGTAGGCGGGACCGACCAGCTTTTTGTCAACTGTGTGGCAGGCCATGCAATTCTTGGCCGTGGCCAGTTTCAGGTCAGCCAGGGCAGGCGTTGACACTGCCAGACCTGCAGCCAGGGAAGCAATTGCGACAAAAATACGTTTCATGCGGTTTTCTCCAGTGAGAAGGGGGTTGAGTTACAGTTCGATAACGTTATTGTAACGGGAGTGGTTGACCTTTATTTTCAGAGATTACCCTCAGATCCCGGCAAAATTTTTGAAAGTTTCCTATGTACTTTTTATTGATCGGCCTCATCGCGCTTGCCTTGAAGTATCTGGAGATAGGCCCGGTTGCCAACTGGAGTTGGTGGATCGTATTGTCACCGTTCGCTTTGGCGGCGGCCTGGTGGGCCTGGGCGGATACCTTTGGCTACACCAAGCAGAAAGAAATGGACAAGATGGCCAAGCGCAAGCAGGACCGAATCGACAGACAACGCGCTGCCATGGGAATGCCGCCGAAGAAAAAATAGGCCCCCACGCTTTTCACTTCGTGTAATACGCGAGGCCTTGCAGGCCGCGGCTCGCGAGACGCTTCGCCTCTGTCGCCTGTC
>CAYJMW010000014.1:57821-64714 GCA_964371235.1 uncultured Polaromonas sp. | reverse complement strand
GCCTGGGAAGTGCTCACCTGCTACCCCGGCCTGCACGCGCTGGTCTTGCACCGGCGTGCGCACTGGTGCTGGACCCACGGCTTCAAATGGCTGGGCCGCTTTATCTCGCATGTCTCGCGCTGGCTCACCGGCATTGAGATTCACCCCGGCGCCAGAATTGGCCAGTGCGTTTTTTTTGACCATGCCATGGGCGTGGTCGTCGGGGAAACCGCTGAAATCGGCAACGGCTGCACGATTTACCAGGGCGTGACGCTGGGCGGCACCTCGCTTTACAAGGGCACCAAGCGCCACCCCACGCTGGGGCGCGGCGTGGTGGTCGGCGCCGGCGCGCAGGTGCTGGGCGGTTTTACCGTCGGCGATGGCGCCCGGATTGGTTCCAACGCCGTGGTGGTCAAGCCGGTGCCGGCAGGTGCAACGGCGGTGGGAAACCCGGCCCGCATCATCCAGGCCGATGCCGACGTGAAGCGCGAGCAAGTCGCCAGCAAGATGGGGTTTTCAGCCTACGGCATCACCCAAAACGACGATCCGCTGTCGCAGGCGCTGCGCGGCCTGATCGACTCGGCATCCGGCCAGGAGCACCAGATTGCCCTGCTCTGGCAGGCCATCGAAAAGCTGTCGGGTCCGCAAACTGCCAGCACCCAGCAATGTGTGCCCAAAGACGCCGCGTTACTGGAAACCTTCGAGGCCGACAAGCTCAACCAATTGGTGGGCAAGTAATGCTCCAAACGCCTGTTGCTATTGTTTTAGGAGCTGCTTAGGCCCGTTTTGCAAGGGCCAGGGTGCTATTTCACTCTGGTTTTGGCGCGCGGATTGCGCTTTTCGGCCGGAACACCTTGCACATGGCAGGATCGGTTTCCAGATACGGCCCGCCTATCAGGTCAATGCAATACGGCACGGCGGCAAAAATGCCGGGCACGATGGATTCACCGGCTTCATTTTTCAGCCCTTCCAGCGTTTCCTGGATCGATTTGGGTTGTCCGGGCAAATTCATGATCAGGCATTGGTCGCGAATCACGGCACATTGGCGCGACAAAATGGCCGTGGGCACGAACCTGAGGCTGATTCTCCGCATCTGCTCGCCAAAACCGGGCATCTCCCGGTGGGCCACGGCCCGTGTCGCTTCGGGCGTGACATCGCGCAGCGCCGGGCCGGTGCCGCCCGTGGTCAGCACCAGCGAGCAGCCCGCTTCAACCAGTTCAATCAGCGTGGCGCTGATGCGCGCCTGCTCGTCGGGAATCAGCCGTTCTTCAAACGTGACGGGGTTGCGCAGCGCGCGCGTCAGCCAGTCTTTCAGGGCTGGCAGGCCCTGGTCGAGATAGATACCGGCCGAGGCGCGGTCGCTGACCGAGACGATGCCAACCTTGACTGAATCGTAGGGGGTGTTCATGCGCCTGGCTCCTGGGGTTCCTGGTTGTTCCGGGTGAGCAATTCCTTGACCATCTGGAAAATCTCGCGGTAGGGCTTGCCGTGGCGCGGCGCCTCGCCCGGCTTTTCGGGTTTGGCATCCTTGCGGGCCTGGCGGATCAGCGCGCGCAACTGCTGCGCGTCAGTGTCGGGGTGCGCGCCAAGCCAGCGCTCCAGCGCGTCGTCGGAGTCAATCAGCTTGTCGCGCCACTGCTCGGCCTGGTGCAGCGCCAGTGTCAACTCGGCCGAACCGTTGAGTTGCTCGTTGATGGCGGCGCGGATCGGCTCGGCATCGAGCGGGCGCATCAGCTTGCCGATAAACTGCATCTGGCGGCGTTTGCCCTCGAAACTGGAAATCCGTTTGGCTTCGGTAATGGCGTCCAGCAGCTTGGCGGGCAGGTCCAGCCGCGCCATCAGGTCGGCGCGCAGCGTCAAAAGTGCTTCCCCCAGGACCTGTTTTTCATCGGCTTCGGCCTTGAGTTGGGTTTTGCTGGGCGGGCCGACTTCCTCCAGCGCAATTTCTTCGGGTTTGACGAATCGGCCGTTGGACCAGTAGCCTTTGATGGCCTTGAGAGTCTTGTTGTTCATGGCAGTCAGTATCATAGCGACCCATATGACCCAAAAAGCATCTTCCCGCTCATCCAGCAACCCGCTTCGCTCCGCGAGCAGCCAGACCAGCCTGTCCCATCAGCCGGAAAGCGGTTTCAGCTACTCCCGTGGCTTTTTCGAGGAACTGGTTGATAGCGCGCTGGCCCACGCCAGAAAGCTCGGTGCCAGCGATGCCGCGGCCGAAGCGTCGGAGGGCGCCGGCCTGTCAGTCAGCGTGCGCAAGGGCGAGCTCGAGACCGTTGAGCGCAACCGCGACAAATCGCTGGGTGTCACGGTGTACCTCGGGAAGAAGCGGGGTAACGCCGCCACCAGCGATTTTTCGAAGGCGGCGATTGCGCAGACCGTGAAAGCGGCCTACGACATTGCACGCTTCACGGCGGAAGATGAAACCTCGGGCCTGCCCGACGAGCGCGACATTGCCCTGAGCCATCCGGAACTTGACCTGTTTTACCCCTGGGCCATCACCTCCGAAGAAGCCGCCCAGCTGGCCTTGCAGTGCGAGGCCGCGGCCCTGGGCACGAGCCGCTTGATCACCAACAGCGAAGGCGCGGGCGTGTCGGCCCAGCAAAGCCATTTTTTCAGCGCCCATACGAAGGGCTTTCGCGGCGGCTATGCCAGCTCGCGCCACAGTATTTCGGTGGCCCCGATTGCCGGCAAGGGCGAGCAGATGCAGCGTGATGCCTGGTACAGCTCCATGCGCGACGCTGCCGAGCTGGCGCGCCCCGAGGCCGTGGGCCGCTATGCGGCCGAGCGTGCGCTGGCGCGCCTGAAAAGCCGAAAAATCCCGACCACGCAGTGCCCGGTGCTGTTTGAATCGCCGCTGGCCGCTGGCCTGCTGGGCGGTTTTGTGCAGGCCATCAGTGGTGGCGCGCTGTACCGCAAGAGCACGTTTTTGGCCGACAGCCTGGGCAAGGCTGCTTTCCCCAATGACATCGACATTGTTGAAGACCCGCACCTCCTCAAGGGCAAGGGCAGCGCGCCGTTCGATGAGGAAGGTGTGAAAACCCGTGCGCGCAAGGTGGTGCAGGCCGGGCGCGTGGAGGGCTACTTCCTGAGCACCTATTCCGCCCGCAAGCTGGGCATGCGCACCACGGGTAACGCTGGCGGCTCGCACAATCTCACGCTCACCAGCCGCCAGACGCGCCCGGGCGACGATCTGGATGCCATGCTGCGCAAGCTGGGCCGGGGCCTGTTTGTGACCGAACTGATGGGACAGGGCGTGAACTACGTGACAGGCGACTATTCGCGCGGCGCGTCCGGCTTCTGGGTCGAAAACGGCCAGATTGCGTTTCCGGTTGAAGAAATCACCATTGCCGGCAACCTCCGGGACATGCTCATGGGCATTCAGGCCGTCGGCGCGGATGCCTACAACTACGGGGCCAAAACGGTCGGCTCGATTTTGGTCAACCGGATGAAGGTGGCTGGAAGCTGAAAAAGACGGTATCCGGGTGTTGCCGGTTTGGGCCGATCCGATTGCGGCGTTTCGCGGCTGTGGTGTTGGCGGAGCAACCAGGGGGCTGCTGCCCATCGTGCTGTCGGAAACGCAGGTGGACCAGCTGTTCGACGAGGCGCTTGCCTTTCCCGGGTACCGACTCACGGTCGACCTGGAGCGCCAGGTGATCGTCAAACCGCATGGCGCTGAAATCCCGTTCGACGTGCAGCCCTTTCGCAAGTACTGCCTGGTCGAAGGCTTCGATGACATCGGCCAGACGCTGCGCCAGTCGGATAAGATCAAAATCTTCGAGGCCCAGCGCCTGGCGCAAAAACCTTGGCTGGCCCGCACGCTGCTTCGTTAAACCAAAAGACCAAATCAGGAGGATCGCAGCTTATCCGGGCTACGGCATCGTTACTGGCATCGTGGCGGACGCCGTCAAGGTTCTGAACGTGCTGGGCCTGAAGTTCGAGATGGAAACGGGAGCTTAAAAAGCGTGGGGGTTCAGACGCCATTTGGTGCAACATCCCCAAGATGAGGGGCGGCGACGTTTCAGTAAACCCCACTGTTTTTGACATTCCCGACGTGAGAGTCGCCCGTTCGCTTATTTGGCTTGTCGCGGAAAATGCTGGAATCTCGACGACATGGCTGCTTGAATACATAATTTACCAACGCATTTTATCGAGGAGACAGACAATGAATATCAAGAGTCAAAAAGACTTTTTCTCCGGCCTCCTGTTCATGGCCGTCGGTGTCGCCTTCGCCTGGGGTGCCACCAGTTACAACGTGGGAACCGGCGCGCGCATGGGCCCCGGCTACTTTCCGCTGATGCTGGGCATCCTGATGGCGGTGCTGGGGGCGGTCATCATGTTCAAGTCCCTGGTGGTCGAAACTGAAGATGGTGAAAAGATAGGCACTTGGGCGTGGAAGCCGCTGATCTTCATCCTTGCGGCCAATCTGGTTTTCGGCGTACTGCTGGGGGGGTTGCCCAGCATCAGGCTGCCGGCCATGGGCATGATTGCAGGCATTTATGCCTTGACCTTCATCGCCAGCCTGGCGGGGGACAAATATAGTTTCAAAGAGAACCTGATTTTGGCCATCATCCTGGCGGTCAGTTGTTATCTGGGCTTCATCGTGCTGCTCAAGCTGCAGTTTCAGGCGTGGCCTACCTTCATTACCGGTTAAGGAACAAAAATGGATTTGATTGCAAACCTGTCGCTGGGTTTTGGCGTGGCCTTCACGCCGATCAATCTGATGTATGCGTTCGTTGGCTGTTTCCTGGGAACGGTGATTGGGGTGCTGCCCGGCATTGGCCCCGTGGCCACGATTGCCATGCTGTTGCCAGCCACTTATGCGCTGCCTCCGGTGTCGGCCCTGATCATGCTGGCCGGTATTTATTACGGCGCGCAATACGGCGGCTCAACCACCGCCATTCTGGTGAATCTGCCGGGTGAGACGTCTTCTGTGGTGACCGTGATCGACGGCTACCAGATGGCGCGCCAGGGCCGCGCTGGTCCGGCCCTCGCCGCCGCCGGCCTGGGCTCGTTCTTCGCCGGTTGTGTCGGTACCCTGGTGCTGGCGGCTTTCGCGGTGCCCTTGACCGAGGTGGCCTTCAAGTTCGGCCCTGCCGAGTATTTTTCACTGATGGTGTTGGGCTTGATTGGCGCGGTGGTGCTGGCTTCAGGCTCTTTGCTCAAAGCCGTTGGCATGATTTTGCTCGGGTTGTTGCTGGGTTTGGTCGGGACCGATGTGAATTCCGGGGTGGCCCGTTTCAGTTTTGATATTCCGGAACTGACCGATGGCATTGGCTTCATCGTGATCGCCATGGGTGTGTTTGGCTACGGCGAGATCATCAGCAACCTGGGCAAGCACGTGAGCGAGCGCAAGGTGTTCACCGCCAATGTGACAGGGTTGATGCCTACCAAGCAAGACTTCAAGCGCATGGTGCCGGCGGTTTTGCGGGGTACGGCGCTGGGGAGCGTCCTGGGTATTTTGCCCGGTGGCGGTGCCGTGATGGCCGCTTTTGGTGCCTATTCGATCGAGAAGAAAACCAAGCTGCAGCCGGGCGAAGTGCCGTTTGGCAAGGGCAATATTCGCGGCGTTGCGGCGCCTGAGTCCGCCAACAATGCGGCTTCGCAAACTTCCTTCATCCCGTTGCTGACCCTGGGCATTCCGCCCAATGCGGTGATGGCCTTGATGGTGGGCGCCATGACCATCCACAACATCCAGCCCGGCCCGCAGGTGATGACCAGCAACCCCGAGCTGTTTTGGGGTTTGATCGCCTCGATGTGGATTGGCAATGCGATGCTGATCGTCCTGAACCTGCCTTTGATCGGCATCTGGATCAAGTTGCTGAGCGTGCCTTACCGCTGGATGTTCCCGGCCATTGTGCTGTTTTGCGCCATTGGGGTGTACTCCACCAATAACAATACGTTTGACGTCTGGATGGTGGGCATTTTCGGTTTCATTGGCTATCTGTTCATCAAGCTCGGCGTTGAGCCGGCACCGCTGCTGCTGGGTTTCATCCTGGGGCCGATGATGGAAGAAAATCTGCGCCGTGCCTTGCTGCTGTCTCGGGGTGACTGGAGTGTGTTCGTCACGCGTGGGCTGTCTGCGAGCCTGTTGGCAGCGGCGGCCTTGTTGCTGGTGGTCGTGCTGCTGCCATCGATCAAGAAAAAACGCGAAGAGGCATTTGTCGAAGAATAGGTGATGACTGCGGGGTTCTGTGCGGACAGCTTTGCCTGCTTGTTAAATTCCAAGGCAATGCTGATTAAGGTCAGTGCAGGCCGAGTGTGAAACGTTAAATGGCGATGAAACAACCAACCCTTGCCATCGCAGCCGATCAGGGATCGGGACTCGAGCAACGCCGCAAGCCCACGCGGCGAGAAGAGGACCTCAAGACGATGCAAGCCATCGTGCCGTGGGCGGCGTTATGCGAAATTGTTGAACCGCACTATCCCAAAGGCAGGCAACGGTCGCTCGCCAATCGGGCTTGAGCGCATGCTGCGAATTCACTTCATCCAGCACTGGTTCAACCTGACCTAACTGGCGTGCGAGGAGGCGCTGTACGACAGCGCCAGCTTGCGTCGCTTGGTTGGCATTGACTTGGGCCGTGAGTCGGTGCCCGACGCCACCACCATGCTCAAGTTCCGCAAATTGCTCAACGACAACAAACTCGGCCAAGCCCTGTTTGCGCAGGTCGGGCAGGTGCTGCAAAGCAAAGGTTTCATGGTCAACACCGGCACCATTGTGGAGACCACTATTCAATTGGCGCGCCCAGTTCGACCAAGAACGCAGACAAGGCGCACGACCCCGAGAGGCATCAAGCCCGCAAGGGTCAGCAATGGTATTTCGGCATGAAACCGCACATCGGCGTTGACAGCCAAAACGGCCTGGCGCACAGTGCCGTCGTCACGTCAGCCAACGTGCATGACAAGCATGCGTTGCC
>CAYJMW010000014.1:0-57721 GCA_964371235.1 uncultured Polaromonas sp. | reverse complement strand
TGGCGCACAGTGCCGTCGTCACGTCAGCCAACGTGCATGACAAGCATGCGTTGCCCGATTTGCTGCACGGCAACGAGGTCAGGGTGTACGGTGACTCGGCCGATGCCAGCCAAAAGGCCCCTATAAGCAGGCCCAATGGCGAAAAAATGGCTGTTTGACGAGAAATTTTCGCGAAGGCGAACCGTTAACATCCCGAGACGCCGTTTTGCCGGTACTTGTTCAGCATAGCCCTAACTCGCCAGCGCGGCCTTCACCGCCTGTGACACCTGCCCCATATCGGCCTTGCCCGCCAGTTGGGCTTTCACCGCGCCCATCACCTTGCCCATGTCGCCGGGGCCAGCCGGACGTCCCAGTTCTGCGCCGAGTTCGGCGACGATGGCTTTCACGGCGAATGCGACCTCTTCGGCGCTCAGGCGCGCGGGCAGGTAGGCCTGCAGCACGATGATTTCCGCCGCTTCCTTGTCGGCCAGGTCGGTGCGCGCGGCCTTTTGAAACGCCTCGATCGAGTCCTTGCGCTGCTTGATCAGCTTGTCAACAATGGCGACCACGGCCACATCGTCCAGTACCACGCGCTCATCCACCTCTTTTTGCTTGAGCGCCGCCAGCAGCAGCCGGATGGCGCCCAGGCGCTCACTGTCCCTGGCGCGCATGGCGGTTTTCATGTCTTCGGTGATCTGGTCTTTGAGTGACATTGCGGACTCCTGAAAAAGGGCTGGATAGGGTTTGAAAAGCAAAAAAGCCCGCAGAGCGTCCTCTTGCGGGCTTTTGAGTTGCCGAAAAGGGCGTGCTCTTAGTACAGCTTTTTCGGCAACTGCATGGCGCGGATGCGTTTGTAATTGCGCTTGACGGCGGCTGCCTTCTTGCGCTTGCGCTCGGCCGTTGGTTTCTCATAAAACTCTCTGGCGCGCAGGTCGGTCAGCAGGCCGAGTTTTTCGATGGTGCGCTTGAAGCGGCGCAGTGCCACGTCGAAGGGTTCGTTGTCTTTTACACGAATGGTCGTCATTGATGAATTGATCCAAAAGGTGCGCCTTCTATGATCTGATCAGGACCAGGCCAGGCGCGGGTTTGCTAGCAAAGCCTTTGATTATAGCGATGTTTAATCGAAAAGCCGTCAAAACGCAATGGAATTACCGTTGGTTTCCGCAATCACCCTTTGTCGCGCCGCCAGTGCCTGCGCGCAGGCAAAAGCCGAGGCCCAGGCCCACTGGAAGTTGTAGCCGCCCAGCCAGCCGGTCACGTCAACCACTTCGCCGATGAAATACAGGCCGGGCTGCTTCGATTCCATGGTCTGGGACGATAAATCCCGGGTGTCCACGCCGCCCGCGGTGACTTCAGCCTTTTTATAACCTTCGGTGCCGGTGGGCGTAAGGGTCCAGTCGGCCAGATGCCGCGCCAGTGCCAACAGGGCCTTGTCGGTGGCGTCGTTGATGGGACGCCGCAGCGCAGGCTCCTGGCTGACCCAGGCGTCGGCCAGGCGGCTGGGCACCAGACTGGCCAGTTCGTTGGCGACCCGTTTTCTCGAGGTGGCCTTGGCGTGCAGCAGCGTTGCCGGCAGATCGAGGCCAGGCGCGAGGTTGATGCGCAAGGGCTGGCCCGCGCGCCAGAAACTGGAAATCTGCAGCACCGCCGGGCCGCTCAAGCCCCGGTGCGTGAACAGCAGGTCTTCCGAAAAAACTACCGCGTTCTTGCGCTGCCTGGGGCTCGCGCTCGCGGGCTGAGTTTCAATCTGAACCGGCAGCGCCAATCCGGCCAATTGCGCATAGGGCGCCCAGGCCTCACTCTCAAAGGTCAGGGGAACCAGCGCCGCTCTGGGCTCCACCAGCGCCAGGCCAAACTGTTTGGCGATACGGTAACCAAAGTCGGTCGCGCCGATTTTCGGGATTGACAGGCCGCCCGTGGCAATCACCACCTGGGGCGTTTCAATCGACCCACGGTCGCTCTCAAGTTTATAGCTGCCCGTGCCCGTATGCTCTGGGCTGACTACACTTTTTATGCTGCAAGGCTGCCAGCGGGTGACCTGGCCCGCAGCGCACTCGGCCAGCAGCATGCTGATCACATCTTCGGCGGATCGGTCGCAAAAGAGCTGGCCTTTGTGCTTTTCGTGAAAGCCAATGCCGTAGCGCCGCATCAGTTCCATGAAGTCTTGAGGCGTGTAGCGCGACAGGGCGGAGCGGCAAAAGTGCGGGTTCTCGCTCAGGAAATTTGCCGGGCCAACGCTCTGGTTGGTGAAATTGCAGCGGCCGCCGCCCGAGATGCGGATTTTCTCGGCCACTTTCTCACTGTGGTCCACCAGCAGCACCTTCAGACCGCGTTGGCCTGCGATACCGGCGCAAAACAGCCCGGCTGCGCCCGCGCCTATCACCACGACGTCAAATGTGTGCATCAAATCTGCCTCTAGCCCAATCAGGATGTTCGCAAGCAGCTATCAAAACAATAGCGTTCTTTTTGAGCCAGAGCCGGCGGCTGCCTGTTTTTTGGTAGTGTCGCATGAGCCCTGATCGCGCAAGGCGTGGCCCGGCCCGACCTGCATGCACCGTGAGGCGTTACTGCTTCACGCCTGCAATTGTCGCGCCATCAGCAGCGCCACATGAACCGCGTCACGTCGCGCGCCGTCCCGGATCTGCTGGCGGCAACTGGTTCCGTCGGCCACCACAATGGCGTCGGGTTGCTTCCGCACGGCTGGCAGCAGGCTGAGTTCGGCCATCTGCATCGATACCTCGAAGTGACGGGCCTCAAAGCCGAAGCTGCCGGCCATGCCGCAGCAACTGGACTCGATCAGCTCCGGCTGGGCGCCGGGAATCAGTTTGAGTACCTCGATGATGGGGCTGACCGCACCAAACGCTTTTTGGTGGCAATGGCCGTGCAGAAGAATCGGCTGCACGGTGGCCTTCAGTCTTGCTTTCAG
This sequence comes from uncultured Polaromonas sp., assembly GCA_964371235.1. Lineage (GTDB taxonomy): Bacteria > Pseudomonadota > Gammaproteobacteria > Burkholderiales > Burkholderiaceae_C > Polaromonas. Next base: position 54,816 of record CAYJMW010000014.1, on the reverse strand, counting down.
TATTTCCAGATTGCCGACAGCGGCTTCGCGCGCCAGAAACTCTTCAAACAGCAGCGCCTGCCGACTAACGGTGTGGGCCGCTTCGCCCAGCCCCATCACCAGCATCTCGTCGCGCAGCGTCAACAGGCATGAAGGTTCCAGCCCGACGATGGCGATGCCTTGTTCGGCAAAGGGCAGCATCGCGGCGACCAGCTCGCGCGCCTTGGTTTTGGCTTGATCAACCATGCCGCTGACCAGGTAGGTGCGACCGCAGCACAAATGTTTGCCGTCTGCTACCGCTTTGGTCGCTACATGAACGGTATAGCCAGCGGCTTGCAGCACTTTTAATGCTGCGCTGGCGTTGTCTGCCTCAAAGGTGCCATTGAAGGTATCGACAAAGAGCACCACCGGCTTGCTGGCCGCCAGCACCTCTTCGCGCGTTGCGCTCACGGGCGGTTTGCTGAAAAAGGTGTGTGCCCTCCACTTTGGCAGCGTGCGCTTTGCCGTAAATCCGGTCAGTTTTTCGCTCAGCACGGCCAGGCCCGGAATTTTGTCGCGCAGATTGAGCAGCGGTGCGAAGCGGCTGGCCCAGTGCGCGTAGTCGGGCAGGCACGCGACCAGTTTGTCCTTCAGGGTATGGCCGTGCCTGGCCTTGTAGTGGTGCAAAAACTCCACTTTCATTTTGGCCATGTCCACACCGGTGGGGCAGTCGCGCCGGCAGCCCTTGCAGCCCACGCACAGGTCCAGGGCTTCCCGCACGGCTTCACTAGTGAAGCCGTCGGCCATATCCCGATCGGGCTGAGCCAGTCGAAGCCCTTCGACAAGCTCAGGGCGAACGGACTGGGGCTCAAGGCGAATCGATAACTGCCCACTTAGCGCCAGCCGCAGCGTGTTGGCGCGGCCACGGGTGAGGTGTTTTTCGTCGCGTGTTACGCGGTAACTGGGGCACATGGTGCCGGCGTCGAACTTGCGGCAGTGGCCGTTGTTGTTGCACATCTCCACGGCCTTGGCAAAGCCCTGCGCCGGGTCGCCGCCGCTGCGCGGTGCGCTGGTTTCTTCAGTGACCGGGTCGTTCTGCACGTCCCATGCGCTCCAGTCGAGGGCAGTCTTGATCGGAATGACCTTGTAGCCAGGTGCAAAACGCATCAGCCGCGTATCATCCATTTTTGGCGGGTTGATGATGCGTCCCGGACTGAGCAGGCCCAAAGGGTCCATGAATCGCTTGATCCTGGCGAAAGCCTCATTGATCTGTGGACCAAATTGCCAGGCAATCCACTCGCCGCGGCTCAGGCCATCGCCATGTTCGCCGCTGTATGCGCCTTTGAACTTGCGCACCAGCGCGGAGGCTTCCTCGGCAATCGCGCGCATTTGCCCTGCACCGCCCCGCCGCATGTCCAGAATCGGCCGCACATGCAGCGTGCCGACCGAGGCATGTGCATACCAGGTGCCTTTGGTGCCGTGTTTCTTGAAGACCTCGGTCAGTGCGTCGGTGTATTCGGCCAGGTGCTCCAGTGGCACGGCGCAGTCCTCGATAAAACTCACCGGCTTGCCGTCACCCTTGAGGCTCATCATGATGTTGAGCCCGGCCTTGCGCACTTCCCACAGGTTTTTCTGCGGCGCGTCCTCAATCATTTCGACGACCGAGTCGGGCAGCTGCAGCTCGCCCATCAACTCGCCCAGGCGCTTCAGGTGCGGCAGCAGTTCGGCCTTGCTCGCCCCGGAGAATTCCACCAGCAAAATGGCCGCGGGCTGGCCGGTCAGCGCGCTGCGAATGGTGGGCGCAAAGGCCGGGTTGCGCAGCGACAGATCAATCATGGTGCGGTCAACCAGTTCCACCGCCGTCAGGCTGCCTTCGCCCAGTTTGACGATGTGCTGCGCCGCGTCCATGGCCCGGTAAAAGGTGGGAAAGTTCACCACGCCCAGCACCTTGGCCCTGGGCAGCTCGCTCAGTTTGAGCGTCAGTGACTGGGTCAGCGCCAGCGTGCCTTCGCTGCCTACAGCCAGGTGCGCCAGGTTGACCGAGCCGTCGGCCGTGTAGGGCCGCTCGTTCTGGTTGTCAAAAATATCCAGGTTGTAGCCGCCAACGCGCCGCATGACCTTGGGCCAGCGCTGCTGGATGGCGGGTTGCAGTTCCCCGGCCAGGGTGCGCACGTAGTCGCCCAGCTCGCGCGCCTGGCCGCGGCTGCTGGCGTAAGGTCCCAACTGCAGCAATTGGCTGCTTGAGGTCCACACTTGCGCGCCCAGGACGTTGTGCACCATGTTGCCGTAGGCAATGCTGCGGCTGCCGCAGGAGTTGTTGCCGGCCATGCCGCCCAGCGTGGCCTGCGCGCTGGTGGACACATCCACCGGGTACCAGAGGCCGTGTTTTTTCAAAGCCGCGTTCAGGTGGTCCAGCACGATGCCGGGCTCGACCGTGGCGGTTCGTTGGTCTGCGTCAATGGCGATGATGTTGCGCACATGTTTGGCAAAGTCGATCACCAGGCCAGCGCCCACGGTCTGGCCACACTGGCTGGTGCCGCCGCCGCGTGGAACGATGGGAACGCTTAAGCTCCGGCAGATATCGAGCGCGGTCTTTACCTCGGCCGCATTGCGCGGCACGAACACGCCCACCGGCATCACCTGGTAAATCGATGCGTCGGTGGCGTAGCGGCCACAGTCAGCCGGCGCGAACAGCACCTCGCCCCGGGTTTCGCTGGTCAGCCGGGCCGCCAGTCGGCCCGCCACTTCGTTGCTGCTGCGCGCAATGCTGTCGTAAGCATGCGCCGCAGTTGCCTGCGTGACCTTCAGTGGCAGCGGTGCATTCACGCCTTGGCAGTCGTTTGAGCGGTCTGGCTGGCCGCGCGCAACTGCTCAATCACCACATCACGCTTGTTGTTCAGGTGGGTCAGCAGCACGGCGCGCATGGCGGGTGCATCGCGCCTGCCGAGCGCTTGAATCATCTGCTCGTGTTGATTGACCGCGGCGCGCCATTTGTCGCCGTTCTGGTTGGAGCGAAAGCGCAAGGCCTGCAGCCGTGCGTTGACTTGTTTGTAGGTGGCGGTAAGCACCGGGTTCTTGGCGGCGGCATTGATCGCGCTGTGAATGGCGGCGTTCAGCGGGTAATAGGCGGGCAGGTCGCGGCGGGTGTAGGCCGCCAGCATTTCGTAATGCATGGCCTTGATCTCGGCCAGCTCGGCATCGGTGATGCGCTGCGCGGCCAACTCGCCCGACTGCGCTTCCAGCCCGGACATCACCTCAAAGGTGTTCAGTACATCGGCCTCGGACAGCTCCACGGCGATGGCGCCGCGATTGGGCAGCAACTCGACCAGGCCCTCGGCGGCCAGCATCTTGATCGCCTCGCGCAGCGGCGTACGCGAGACATCGAGAACGGCGCTGAGCTCACGCTCATTGAGTTTGGCACCGGGCGCGATGCGGTTTTCGACCAGCATCCGACGCAGTTGGAGCGCTACCTGCTGATGCAGGGCGGCGCGCGCAACCGGAATGATGGGGATGATTTCAGCGCTCATGGATAAATTTTGTATGCAAAAAAACCGCCTGTCAAATCAATTTTCAGGAAAGACCCCATTGACAAATGAATTTTGTATGCAAAAAATGGGTCATCTCAACGAAGTCCTGAAATATGCTGACGCTAGATTTTCATCCCACGGGCCGCCACTTTCTGCAGATTCCCGGGCCGTCGCCGGTGCCGGACCGCATTTTGCGCGCCATGAGCCTGCCCACCATCGACCACCGCGGCCCCGAGTTTGGCGCGCTCGGCTTGAAGGTGCTGGCGGACATCAAGAAAATCTTCAAAACCAGGCAGCCCGTCATCATTTACCCGGCATCGGGAACCGGTGCCTGGGAAGCGGCCCTGAGCAACACCTTGAGCCCCGGGGACCCGGTGCTGATGTACGAAACCGGCCACTTTGCCGCGCTGTGGCGCAAGCTGGCCGCGCGCCTGGGTTTGAACACCGAGGTGATGGCTTTGCCCGGCCCCGATGCCTGGCGCCATGGCGTTCGTGCCGACCTGATTGAAGAACGGCTGAAGGCTGACGCGCAGCACGCCATCAAGGCGGTCTGCGTGGTGCACAACGAAACTTCTACCGGCGTGACCAGCAACATCGCAGCCGTGCGCCGGGCCATTGACGCCGCCGGGCACCCGGCGCTGTTGTTGGTCGATACCATTTCCGGCCTGGCCTTGACCGATTACCGCCACGATGAATGGGGCGTGGATGTGAGCATCAGTGGCTCGCAAAAAGGGCTGATGCTGCCACCGGGCATCAGTTTTAATGCGCTGTCGGCCAAAGCGCTTGAGGCCAGCAAGACCGCCCGGCTTCCCAGGGCCTACTGGGCCTGGGACGAGATCATCGAAATGAACAAGGGCGGCTACTGGCCTTCGACGCCCAATACCAATTTGCTCTATGGCCTGAGCGAATCCTGCGACATGCTGCTCGAGCATGGGCTTGACGTGGTATTTGCGCGGCACCAGCGCTGGGCCGAAGGCGTGCGCGCCGCGGTCAATGCCTGGGGTTTGCAGATACAGTGCGCCGACCCAGCCCAATACTCACCCGTCCTCACGGGCGTGATGATGCCCGAAGGCGTTGACGCCGACGCTGTGCGCAAGATCATTTACGAGCGATTTGACTGCTCGCTCGGTACCGGCCTGGGCAAGGTCAAAGGCAGGATGTTTCGCATCGGCCACCTTGGCGACTCCAGCGACCTGACCCTGATGGCAGCATTGTCAGGCTGTGAGATGGGCCTCAAACTGGCTGGCGTCAAGCTGGCCGGATCGGGCGTGCAGGCCGCGATGGATCACTTTGCGGGTCATCCGGTTTTCCTGCCTGCGCGCAAAGCCACCTGAAGAAAACAAGTTCCCGCCACACGCGGTCCGCTCGTGTGGCTTGTAGCCAGCGACGGACACGACCAAAAGGAGACATCATGCAAGCGCTTACATTTTCCGTACCCGCAATCGCCACCACACTTCGCCGGTTCACCCGCACGTCGCTGATCGCAGCGGGCACGGCGTTGGCATTTCATGGCGCAGCCGTGGCGCAAATCGAAATCAAGCTCGGCCACGTCGGCGAACCGGGCTCGCTGTTTCAAATGAGTTCGGATGAATTTGCCAGGCTCGCCAACGCCAGGCTGGCGGGCAAGGCCAAGGTCGTGGTGTACGGCTCCAGCCAGCTTGGCGGCGACAAGGAGATGATCCAGAAGCTCAAACTTGGCACCATAGACATGGCCGTGCCGTCAACGGTGATGACGTCCGAGGTCGATCTGTTCGGCATTTTCGAGATGCCCTATATCGTCAAGGACCGGGCGCACATGGCACGGATCGAGAAAGAAGTGTTTTGGCCCAGCATCGCGCCACTGGCCGACAAAAAAGGCCTGAAAGTCCTTGCGGTATGGGAAAACGGTTATCGCCATATCACCAACAACAAGCAGCCCGTCAATGTGCCGGCCGACCTGAAAGGCATCAAGCTGCGCGTTCCGGAAGGCAAATGGCGCGTGAAGATGTTCCAGGAATACGGCGCGAATCCGAGTCCGATGAAGTTCTCGGAACTGTTCACCGCACTGCAAACTGGCGTGATGGATGGCCAGGAAAACCCGCTGACGCAAATTTATTCGGCCAAACTGCAGGAAGTGCAGAAATTCCTGTCCATGTCCGGCCACGTCTATACGCCCGCCTACCTGACGGTGGGCGCCAAACGCTACAACGCGTTGCCAGCCGATGTGCGAAAAATTCTGGAAGACACCGCCCGGGAAACGCAGGCGTATGTGTATGCGACCGCGGTGAAGGCTGAGACTGACTTGCTGGAAAAACTCAAGCAAAGCGGCCTGAAGGTCAATGAAGTCGATAAAAACGCGTTCATCGCCGCCAGCAAGGGGATTTATGAAGAGTTTGGCAAGGATGTCAGCGGCGCCAAAGTGCTGATCGACCGCGCCGTGGCGCTTGGCAGGTAATCGGCGGACCTTCAGGCATGCACGATTTTTTGCCCGCCACAGCAAGCCGGATGCACCGCTTTCGCGGCGGCTACGGCCGCCTGCTTGAGGTGGTGGTTGGTGCCCTGATGGTTATTCTGGCCATTGAGGTTACCTTGGGTATTGTTTTCCGCGTGATCGGCCAGTCGCTGGTCTGGTATGACGAGATTGCCTCGGCTCTGCTGGCCTGGCTCACGTTTTACGGCTCGGCGCTGGCATCGGTCAAGCGCGCGCACATCGGTTGTCCGGAAGTGGTCGATCAATTGCGCCCGACGCTCAAGCGAATCGTCGATATTGTTGCGCAGCTACTGGTGATAGGCTTCTTCGCGCTGCTGGGATGGGTGGGCTTGACGATCATGCCAATCCTGGCCGGCGACTCCATGGTCAGCCTGCCGTCGATTCCGATGAATGTGGTCCAGTCGGTCATTCCCATATCGTCGGTGCTGATTCTGGTTGCCGAGGTCATGTACCTGGTTGACTTGCTGGGTGGCCGGCAACCGGCAGCAGCCCAGCCCGGCGTGCCTTTATCCGACGGCCTGCACTGAACCCAGGAAGACAAGGGCAAACATGACAACCATGCTTATATTGTTTGGTGCGGTGCTGGCGCTGGTGCTGATCAACGTGCCGATTGCGGTATCACTCGGCGTGGTGGCGATTGTGGCAATGCTCACCAGCCACGGTCTCGACTCGCTACCCAACGTGGCGATCGTCACCTATAACGGCGCGACCAATTTCCCGCTGCTGGCCATTCCGCTGTTCATCCTGGCCGGCGCGATCATGAATGCGTCCGGCATTTCGCGGCGCCTGATCGCCTTTGCGTCTTCGCTGTTTGGCTGGGTGCGCGGTGGTCTGGCCCATGTGTCGATCGGATCGTCGCTGTTCTTCGCTGAAATTTCCGGCTCGGCGGTGGCCGATGTCGCGGCACTTGGCTCGATCCTGATTCCCGGCATGAAAGCCAAAGGCTACCCGGCACCGTTGGCGGCGGCGGTGATGTCTTCCGCGGCCACGCTGGCCGTCATTATTCCGCCTTCGATCCCGATGATCCTGTTCGCGGTAATGGCCGAAACGTCGGTGGTGCAAATGTTTGTGGCCGGCATCGTGCCGGGAATCATCGGCGCCATCGGCCTGATGGGTGTCGCGTCCTTCCTGGCGCGCCGCTACAAGTTGCCGCGCGAGGAAGCTTTTTCGGTCAGGCGAGTGGGAAAAACGGCGCGCGAAGCATTATGGGCCTTTGCGCTGCCGATCATTATTCTGGGCGGGATTTTCGGCGGCGTTGTCACGGCCACCGAAGGCGCGGCGCTGGCGGTGATTGCAGCGCTGTTCATCGGCCTGGTGGTGTATCGTGAGCTTGATATTCAGCATCTGAAGTTGGCCGTGATTGAAGGCGGCGTGCAAACTGCCGTGGTGATGCTGCTGGTGGCGACCAGCGCGCTGCTGGGCACCTACCTGACCGAAGTGCAGGCGCCGCAGGCGCTGGCCAAGGCCGTGTCTGACTTCACTTCCAACAAGTGGGTGGTGCTGGCAGTGCTCAATGTCCTGTTTCTGTTTCTCGGCATGTTCCTGCATTCGGCTGCCGCGATCATTCTGGTGGTGCCGATTGTCATGCCGCTGGTGCGCTCGGTCGGCATCGATCCGGTGCACTTTGGCCTGATCGTTACGATCAACCTCGGCATTGGCCAGCAAACACCGCCGGTCGCCAGTGTCCTGATGGTGGCCAGCTCCATCGCCAAGGCCTCGGTGTGGGATGTGAGCAAGGTCAATATCTGGTTTATCGGCGTTCTGGTTGCGGTACTGCTGCTGGTGACTTATGTGCCGGTGACCGGGCTTGGACTGGTCGATCTGTTTTACCGGTAAGTTGATGCCTGGCAACCGGGTGTGTGAACAAGGAGGTTTGCATCATGAGTGAAGGCGCCGTTCGTCTGACAATCGAGTCCAACCTGGCATCGGTGGTGTTTGACCGTCCCCAGGCCCGCAATGCCATGACCTGGGCCATGTATGAACAGCTGGTCGCGATCTGCGGTCAGTTGAAGGCGGACAAAAACGTGCGGGTCGTAACTTTCCGTGGCGCGGGCGGCGAGGCGTTCGTTGCAGGGACGGATATTGAACAGTTCAGGGCTTTTCAGAATGGTGACGATGGCGTCGCCTACGAACGCCGGATCGAACACTGCATTGGCCTGCTTGAAGCGCTCCCCATGCCAAGCGTCGCGCTGATCGAAGGCTGGGCCATCGGGGGCGGGCTGGCAATCGCCGCCACCTGCGACTTCCGGATTGCGACACCGGCCGCGCGCTTCGGCGTGCCGATTGCCAGGACGCTGGGCAACTGCCTGTCGATCGCCAACATGGCGCGGCTGGTTTCGGTGTTCGGCGCCCAGCGCGTCAAACGCATGCTGATGCTGGCTGAAATCCTCAACGCCGGGGAGGCGCTGTCCTGCGGGTTTCTGGGCCAGATCTGTGAGCCGGCGGAGATTGATGCCGCCGCCGCCCGTTTGTGCGAACGACTGAGCGCGCTGGCCCCTCTCACGCAGGCCGTGGCCAAGGAAGGGCTCAGACGCCTGCTGACGCATGACCTGCCGCAGGGCGAAGACCTGATCCGTCGCTGCTACGGCAGCGGCGACTTCCGTGAAGGGGTGGCGGCTTTCGTCGCCAAGGCAAGCCCGGTCTGGACCGGTGCTTGAGCTATTGAAATGAAGAGCACTGCCAGACACACGGGCCCCCTGACGGGCATGCGCGTGATTGACCTGAGCCAGATCATGGCGGGCCCGACCTGCAGCATGATGCTGGCCGACATGGGTGCCGACGTCATCAAGGTGGAAAAGCTGCCGGGCGGCGACGATTCGCGTGCCTACCGCGAGCCGCGTGTCAACCAGGTGTCCGCGCCGTTCATGATCATGAACCGCAACAAGCGCGGCATTGCGCTCAACCTCAAGCTCGCCCGGGGCCGCGCGATTCTCTTGCGCATGCTTGAAAACGCTGACGTTCTGCTCGAGAACTTCCGGGGCGGGGCGCTGGAAAAACTCGGACTCGGCTACGACGTGTTGTCCGGCGCCAATCCCGGCCTGATTTACTGCGCCATTTCCGGTTATGGACGAAGCGGCCCCTACGCCGACAAGGGGGGTTTTGACCTGATCGCGCAGGGCTTCGCCGGCTTGATGTCGGTGACCGGCGAGCCGGGCGGTCCCCCCGTGAAGAACGGCAACCCGGTCTCCGACATAAACGCCGGCATGCTGGCTGCGCTGGGCATCACGGCAGCCTATGTGCACAAACTCAAAACCGGGCAGGGCCAGATTGTGGACACGTCCCTGATGGATGCGGCATTGCAGCAGACCAGCTGGCACGCCGCGGTGTACTTTGCCACCGGCCAGTCGCCTGGCCCTGCCGGATCGGCGCACTTGCTGGCCGCGCCCTACCAGGCGTTTCAGGCCAGCGATGGCTGGATCAATATCGGCGGCGCCAACCAGTCCAACTGGGAGCGCATCACTGAGGTGCTGGGCCACCCGGAATGGCGCGAAGACCCGCGTTATGCCACCAACAGCAACCGCATGGCCAATCTTGGCAGCCTGACAGCGGCGATGAGCTCCGTCCTGCACGCGCGAAGCCGCACCGACTGGCTGGCCGCCTTCGACGCGGCCGGCGTGCCGGCTGGGCCAGTGCATACGATCGGCGAAGCGCTGTCGCATCCGCAAACGCTGGCGCGCGGCATGGTGGTCGATCTGGTGCATCCGCAGGCGGGGGCCACCAAGGCGATCGGCTGTCCGATTCACTTTTCAGAAACACCGACGCGAATCGACCGTCCGGCACCGATGCTGGGTCAGCATTCGCGCCAAGTGCTGCGCGAGTATCGCTACTCGGACGCTGAAATTGATGGCTTTGTCGCTGACGGCGTCATTGAAGAGCCGGCTGCGGTCAAGGATTAAACCTTCGAGGGCAGCGTTGGAGGCGGCTCACGCAGCCCGAACCGCGTCAGGGTGCGCGGCTGCCAGCGCCACCCCGCTGATCACGTCGCCCACGACGATGATCGACGGGCTGGCCAGGTCGGCCGCCCCAATGGCGTCTGCCAGCGCGCCCAGCGTGGTGACGAGATGGCGCTGGTTGGCCAGTGTTGCGTTCTGGATCACGGCCACCGGCGTGCTGGCGGGCATGCCGGTCAGCAACTCGCTCTGGATGCGCCCGGCGCCGCTCACTCCCATGTAAATCACCAGCGTGAGCCTGGCCTTGCACGCCGTGTCTGCCAGCGCGCGCCAATCGGGCCCTGGCACACCAGGTTTGGCGTGGCCGGTGATAAATACCACGCCGTGCGCATGCTGGCGGTGCGTCAGCGGCACGCCCAGCGACGTCACCGCGGCCAGACCGGCGGTGATGCCATTGATGACCTCCACCTCCAGGCCAGCGGCTCGAAGGTGCTCGACTTCCTCGCCGCCGCGGCCAAAAATGAAGGGGTCGCCGCCTTTGAGTCGCACCACGTTTTCACCTTCCCGGGCGGCGATGATCATGAGCTTTTCAATGAAGGCTTGTGGCGTGGACTTGCAGCCGCCGCGTTTGCCGACGTGAACAATTCGCGCGTCTGGCCGGGCGCAGGCCACGATTTCCTCGTTGACCAGGTCATCGACCAGCAGCACGGTGGCGGCCTGGATCGCCTTGAGCGCCTTGAGCGTGAGTAGCTCAGGGTCGCCCGGGCCCGCGCCGACCAGCGTGCAGCGGCCGGGCGATGAAAGGGTGGTCTTGTCGCGGGTCATAGTTGGGAAGTCAGATGCAAGATATGTTCCACCTGCCTGGCAATCGATGCCGGAACGGCGTGCTTACCCGCCATGACCGCGCGGATATAGCGGGCGGTGCTGGCGCTGTCAAATTCGCTGGGCAAGTCCGGCACGCTGGCCAGGGTGCCCGGTTGTGCTTCCTGCAGCAGTGTGCGTTTGCCGGCTATGAAGGCTTCCATTTTCGGCGTGCGGCGCGCATCGGCCACGACTTCGCCTTCGGTGCCGCGCAGCAGCAAGGCGTTGGCCCCAATGAGTTCAAAGGTTTGCCCCATCGACACCGCGTATTCGGGGTGGGTGTAGCTGCTGAGCACCAGGCTTTTGCCCAGGCAGGGGCTCATGATCTTGACCAGGCTGTGCGCCGGATTACGCAGGCCGACGGCGCGGCGCACATCGAGCAGGCGCTTGAGGGCCGGGCACAGCAGCTCGGTCGGGGCAAAGACAAGTTCGCCATCCGCTATTGATTTGATAGCTGTTTGCGCTTGTATATCAAGGGCTGAAAGCACTTCTGATATAAAAAGTCGCCTCGATTCGGTGGCGCATCCATGAATCAGGACGGGCAGCCCCTCGCGCGCCAGCAGCAGCGCCAACAGCGGCGTGAGAAGCGGCAATTTACGCGCACCGTTGTAGCTGGGCAGCACCACGGTGGGGCGCTGGCTGGCGGGCAAGTGGTTCAGGCGCTGCTGAACCGCGTCCAGAAAACCCGCCATCTCTTGCGGTGTTTCACCCTTGATGCGCATGGCCAGGCAAAAGCCGCCAATTTCCAGGTCCGTCACCGCGCCGTCGAGCACCTGACCCAGCAGGTCGGCCGCCTGCTCGCGTGACAAGGCGCGCGCGCCGTCCTTGCCGCGGCCGATTTCCCTGATGTACTGGCTGATACCCATGGTGCGATTGTCCGCGAACGCAGATAACTTGCTGTTATGAGCTTAAGCGACCTGCCTGGCTGGAGCGACAACGGGTGGTGGTGCGGTCAACTCAATGCTTGAAGCGCTGCGGGCCGAGCGCACCCGGCGTTTGAGCTCGGGCAGGCAGGAGCCGCAGTTCGTGCCGCATTTGAGCGTCTCCTGCAGCGATGCAAGCCGCGCCTCATTGCCCACCAGATAGCCTGCGCCGCCTTGATCAAGGGCGGACAGGTGCTCGTTGATTGCCAGGTCCGTGACGTTCAGGCAGCTGCACACCAGCGCGCCCCGTGATCGCACCGCCAGCGGCGGCTTGGCGCCTGGCTGCAGCAGCAGGCGGCCATAGGCCTGTGCGGGAAGCTCGTCCTTCAAGAGCGTGGTGATCCAGGCCTGCGCGCTGGTGTCTCCCGCCAGCATGAAGCCGGTCAGCTCAAGCTGCTGCTCCGAGCGCTGCAGCCGCAGTGTGCGGCGCTGACCCTTTTTCTTGTCGGCATAACGCAAGGTGTCCACGCTGCCCAGGCCCAGGATGTGTTCAATAGTGGCCAGCGTTTCCTCGCTGGGTGCTTCGTGGCTGGCCGCGCGAAACCGCACGCCCGTGCGCTCATGGCTGCGTCCGGCAGGCAGCGTGCTGTTTGAAAACGGCACGCAGCTGGCGAAGGGAAAGGCCGTCATCACCGCTCTAAGCCGTTCGCGTGCGGCCAGCGCTTCGCCATCTGGCAGCCAGGCCATCGCCAGCAGCGACCAGGGCAACTCGGCCTTGAGGATTTTTATAGCGGCGTGCTTGAGTTCGGGCTGCTTTGAAGCTGGGCAAAAGGCCGGGCTGGTCAGCGCGTTGACGCCGCCCATCGGCTCGCCAATGCTGGAGCGGCCGCCCAGATATTCGCTGCCCCAGTGCATGGCCATGAAGGCCTGGCTAGCCGCGAGTTCGGGTGAGGCCTGCACGGGCGCCACGATGGAGCCGCGCCTGGAGGTGACGTGGACCAGGTCGCCGTCCATTAGCAGAAGCCGCGCCATGTCCTGCGCATTCATCTGGACCACGGGTTCGGCGACATGGCCAAACAGGCGCCCGAGCGTTCCGGTGCGGCTCATGCCATGCCATTGGTCGCGCAGCCTGCCAGTGCTGAGCGAAAACGGGTAGCGCGCGTCGCGCGGCTCGGCCACCGGCTGATAGACGGTGTTGGCGAATCTGGCCCTGCCGTCCGGCGTGGCAAAGATGCCGTCTTCGTGGAGCCGGACCTTGCCCGTGGTTTCACCTTCGCGCAGCGGCCATTGCTGAGGCGCTTGTTCCAGCATGGCGTAGCTCATGCCGGTGATGTCCAGATCGCGGCCGCGAGTCAATTCGCGGTGTTCGTTCCAGATCGATTCGACGCCGGCGGCCTCATCGGTCAGTGAATAGGGGAAAAGGGCACTGATCGTCCGTTCGTCCTGAGCCTGTCGAAGGGCTAGGGCAGGCTCAGCCTGAACGGATAAGAGGCGTTCAAGCCGCCTGGCAAACGCCACCACAATGGCCCAGTCGTGCCGGGTTTCGCCCGGCGCAGCAACGGCTGGCCGCACGCGGCTGATGCGCCGTTCGCTGTTGGTCACGGTGCCGGTCTTTTCGCCCCAGGTGGTCGCCGGCAGCAATAGATCCGCGTAGTCACAGGTGGCCGCCGTGGCAAAGGCCTCCTGCACGATCACCAGTTCGGCGCGCTGCAGCGCACGCCGCACCGTGGCCTGGTCGGGCATGGACTGGGCCGGGTTGGTGCAGGCTATCCAGAGCGCCTTGATTTCGCCATCGGCGGCGGCCTGGAACATCTCCACGGCTGTCTTGCCCGGTTTTTCTGGCACTGAGGGCACGCCCCACAATGCGGCAACTTCGGCGCGATGCTGCGGGTTAGCCAGGTCGCGGTGGCCACTGAGCAAATTGGCCATGCCACCCACTTCACGGCCGCCCATGGCGTTGGGCTGGCCAGTGAGCGAGAAGGGGCCTGCGCCGGGCTTGCCGATCTGCGCGGTCGCCAGGTGCAGGTTGATCAGCGCCGCGTTTTTGGCGGTGCCGCTGCTCGACTGGTTCAGGCCCTGGCAATACAGGCTCAAAGTGGCGGCCGAGTTGGCAAAAAGTTTGGCGGCGGCAAACAGGTCCTCTTTTTTGATGCCGCAGGTCTGGGCGACCAGATCGGGCGTGTAGTCGCGCACCGTGGTCTTGAGCAGATCAAAACCGCTGGTGTGCGCGGCAATCCAGGCCGCGTCAGTCCAGCCTTCCCACAGCATGATGTGCAGCATGCCGTTCAAGAGCGACACATCGGTGCCGGGCAGGATCGGCAGATACAGGTCGGCGATCTCGGCCGTGTCGGTGCGGCGCGGGTCGCAAACGATGATCCTGAGCGCCGGGTTGGCGGCTTTTGCGTCTTCAATCCGCCGGAACAAGATCGGGTGCGCATAGGCTATGTTGCTGCCGGCAATGAAGATGCACCGCGCGTGATTCAGGTCGTCGTAGCAGCTTGGCGGCGCGTCAGCGCCCAGCGCGAGCTTGTAGCCCGCTACCGCGCTGCTCATGCATAGGCGCGAGTTGCTGTCGATATTGTTGGTGCCAATCAGACCCTTGGCCAGTTTGTTGAAAACGTAATAGTCTTCGGTGAGCAACTGGCCTGAGATATAAAAACCCACCGCATCAGGCCCGTGCTCGCGGATGATTTGCGCAAAGCGTTCACTGGCGAAGGTGAGCGCGCTGTCCCATGAAACACGCTGCGGCGCTTCGCCCCGGCGCGCGCGCCGCATCGGGTATAAAAGCCGTGTTTGCTGCCTGATAACGCTCGATGCGGTCAGCGCCAGCGACGAGCCCTTGGTGCAGAGCCGCCCGAAATTCGCCGGGTGATTGGGGTCGCCCCTGACGCCGGTAATCTCGTCGCCTTGTGATTCGATGACCACACCGCAGCCGACGCCGCAATAGGGGCACGTTGAACGTGTCTCAGCCATGTGCGAAAAGCTCCGGCTGCGGTGTCTCATGAATCCGCCCAGCGGGCCGCGCGTGCGCGAGACCGCAGCCCACACCGCAGTAGGGACAAGTTGAACGGGTTTCACGCGGACTCCGTTCGCCCTGAGCTTGGCCTGTCCTGAGTTGGACGAAGGGTCGAAGGGCTTCGACAAGCTCAGCCTGAACGGCTGGAGCGCTCATACAGCGCTCAAGACCCTGCCGGCGGGGCCCGCCGCAGGCCGAACCTGGTCAATCGCGTGGCTGGCCAGTTCAGCCGTGTCCAGATAGACCACACCTTGCTCGACCTTCACCTTGAAACTGGGCGTGCAGCCTTCGTCCGGCGCCCTGGCGCGGCCATCGGCCAGGCCAATCGTCCAGTTGTGCAGCGGGCAGGCCACACTGGCGCCAAACACAATGCCCTGACTCAGCGGGCCGCCTTTGTGCGGGCAGCGGTCAAGCAGCGCAAAGACGACGTCCTGCGCGGTGCGGAACACCGCAACATCGAGGCCGCGCGTGCGCGCCACCCGGCGCGAGCCAAGCACGGGAATGTCGGTGACGGGGCAGATTTTTTTCCACTGATTCATGATTGCTATCCAATTTATAGCTGATTACACAATAAACACGTGGGCTACAGCCTGTTTTTATACTGAAATCGGGGAAAATTGGCGGGTGTCAACGGCGGCCTCTTTCAGGTCGAACCAGGGGTCTGGTTCGCCATCGAGCGCAAACTGCAGACGCTGCCAGAGTGCCCTGCGGCCTTCGTGGTCGTCCAGGATTTTTTTCTTCACATGGTCCAGGCCGACGCGATTGACATAGTGCACCGTGCGCTCCAGGTACCAGCCTTCCTGGCGGTAAAGTTCGCAAAACGCGCCGGTGTACTCCAGCACTTCTTGAGCCGTCTTGAGCTTGGTGAAAAAGTGCGCGACTTCGGTCTTGATGCCGCCGTTGCCGGCGATATACATCTCCCAGCCGCTGTCAACGCCGATGATGCCAACGTCCTTGATTCCCGATTCGGCGCAGTTGCGCGGGCAGCCGCTGACGGCAAATTTGACCTTGTGCGGCGCGTACATTCGCCACAGCGCGCGCTCAAGCGTCTTGCCCAACTGCGTGCTGTCTTGCGTGCCCATGCGGCACCATTCGCTGCCGACGCAGGTTTTCACCGTGCGCAGGGCCTTGGCATAGGCGTGGCCCGAGGGCATGCCGATGTCTTTCCAGACATTGAGCAGGTCTTCCTTCTTCACGCCAAGCAGGTCGATGCGCTGGCCGCCGGTGACCTTGACGGTCGGGATCTTGTATTTGTCCACCGCGTCGGCAATGCGCCGCAACTCATCGGCCGTGGTTTCGCCACCCCACATGCGCGGGATCACGCTGTAGCTGCCGTCTTTTTGAATGTTGGCGTGGCTGCGCTCGTTGATGTAGCGGCTTTGCGGATCGTCCCTGGCCTCTTTGGGCCAGGTGGAGATCAGGTAATAGTTGATGGCCGGGCGGCAACTGGCGCAGCCGTTTGGCGTGCGCCATTCGAGAAACGAATAAACGTCGGCGATCGTCAGCAGCTTGTGTTCGCGAATGGCGTCGCGCACTGCCTGGTGGCCGTGCTCGGTGCAGCCGCACATCGCTTTGAGCTTGGGTGTGGCCGAGTAGTCGCCGCCGGCCGTGGCCATCAGGATTTGCTCGACCAGTCCGGTGCATGAGCCGCAGGAGGCGCTGGCCTTGGTGTGTTTGCGCACTTCGTCCAGCGTGAACAGGCCTTTGTCCCTGATGGCCTTGCAGATCGTGCCTTTGGTGACGCCATTGCAGCCGCACACCTCGTCGCTGTCGGCCATGGCGGCGGCCTTGTTGTGGCCCTCGTGACCGGCGTCGCCGATGTTGGATTCCCCAAACATCAGCTTGTCGCGAATGTCGGCGACGCTGCGGCCATCGCGCAGCAGCTTGAAGTACCAACTGCCATCGACCGTGTCGCCATACAGGCAGGCACCGATCAGCTTGTCGTCCTTGATGACGAGTTTCTTGTAAACGCCGGCATAGGGGTCGCTCAGCACCAGCTCTTCGGTGCCGTCTCCGCCCAGAAAGTCTCCGGCTGAAAACAGGTCAATGCCGGTGACCTTGAGCTTGGTCGAGGTGAGCGAGCCGGTGTAGCGCCCGATGCCGAACCGCGCCAGGTGGTTGGCCGCCACCTTGGCCTGCTCGAACAGCGGGGCCACCAGGCCGTAGGCAACGCCGCGGTGCGCCGCGCATTCGCCGACCGAGTAGATGCGCGCATCGGTCACGGTCTGCATCGTGTCGCTCACCACGATGCCCTTGTTGCAATGCAGGCGCATGGCCTCGGCCAGCCCGGTGTTGGGGCGTATGCCCACCGCCATTACCACCAGATCGGCGGCCACCTCAGAACCGTCCTTGAACTTGATGCTTTTGACGCGGCCATCGTCGCCCGCGACCAGTTCCTGTGTTTGCGCGCCAATCAGGAACTTCAGGCCTCTGTCCTCCAGCGACTTTTGCAGCATCTTGCCCGCCACGCTGTCGAGCTGGCGCTCCATCAGCGTCGGCATCACATGCACCACGGTCACGTTCATGCCCCGGCGCATCAGGCCGTTGGCTGCTTCCAGCCCGAGCAGGCCGCCGCCAATGACAACGGCGTTCTTGTACTTGTTCGCGGCCTCGATCATCGCGTTGGTATCGGCAATGTCGCGGTAGGCAATCACGCCCGGCAGGTCCTTGCCGGGCACCGGCAGGATGAAGGGGTTGGAGCCGGTGCAGATCAGCAGGCGGTCGTATTCTTCCTGTGTGCCATCTTCGGCGCGCACCACACGTTTGATGCGGTCCACTTCGACGACTTTTTTGCCGGCATGCAGCGTGATGTGATGGTCGGTGTACCAGTCCCAGCCGTTGAGCACGATCTCGTCCAGCGTCTGCTCGCCGGCGAGCACAGGCGACAGCAAAATGCGGTTGTAGTTGGGGTGCGGCTCGGCGCCGAAGACGCTGATGTCGTAAAGCTCGGGCGCGATTTTCAGCAGTTCTTCGAGCGTGCGCGCGCCTGCCATGCCGTTGCCAATCATCACCAGTTTTTGTTTTTTTGCACGCATGTCCATGAGAATCTCCTGGTCTGTCCCGCAATTTCTAAACAGTTGAGGACAGAGCTTGTTCACTGCGTGTAACGGCGGTCTGTCCCGCATTTCTAAACGGTTGAGGACAGAGCTTGTTCACTGCGTGTAACTGCGGTCTGTCCCGCAAAGTTTCACGCTGCCTTTTCCACATGCGCCTGGCGCGTGTACAAAAAGTCCATCACGGCCTTGCGGCAGTGCAGGTACTGCGCGCTTTCGGCCAGTGCCACCCGGTTGCGCGGGCGCGGCAGATCGACGCTCAGAATTTCGCCGATGGTGGCGGCCGGCCCGTTGGTCATCATCACGATGCGGTCGGAGAGCAGCACTGCTTCGTCCACGTCGTGCGTCACCATGACCACCGTGCTTTGCGTGTTGGCGACGATCTGCATCAGCTCGTCCTGCAGCTTGGCGCGGGTCAGTGCGTCGAGTGCGCCAAACGGTTCGTCCAGCAGCAGCACCTTGGGTTCCATGCACAGCGCACGGGCAATGCCGACGCGCTGTTTCATACCGCCGGAAATTTCACCCGGTCGCTTTTGCGCGGCGGAGGTCAAGCCCACCATGGCGAGCGCCGCTTCGGTGCGCGCCTTGAGTTGCGCCCGATTCTCCGTCGCGCCGAAGACGCGCTCGACCGCCAGGTACACGTTTTCATGGCAGGTGAGCCAGGGCAGCAGCGAATGGTTTTGAAACACCACCGCGCGCTCCGGGCCGGGGCCGGCGATTTCCCGGTTGGCGCACAACAGGGTGCCTTGCGTTGGCGTGGTCAGGCCGGCCATCAGGTTGAGCAGGGTGGACTTGCCGCAACCGGAATGGCCGATCAAGGCGACGAACTCGCCTTTGGCGACAGTGAGGTTGACATCTTTCAGTGCGCAGAAGGGGCCCTTTTTGGTTTTGAAGGTCTGTTCCACGCCCTGGATTTCGATGTATTTGGTGGTGAGTGAGGTGTTCATGGCTGTGGTCCCTAGTTTTTCACTTCTTCGAATGTGAAAGCCGTGGCGAGCTTGATCAGGGCGAATTCAAGAACCAAACCCACAATGCCGATCACAAAAATCGCGATGATGATGTTCTTGACGTTCAGGTTGTTCCACTCGTCCCAGACCCAGAAACCGATGCCGACGCCGCCGGTCAGCATCTCCGCGGCCACAATCACCAGCCAGGCGGTGCCGACCGCCAGCCGCACGCCGGTCAGCATGTAGGGCAAGACCGACGGAAAGAGGATTTTGGTGAAAATCTTCCACTCGCTGAGGGCGAGCACCCGCGCCACGTTGATGTAGTCCTGCGGCACGCGTTGCACGCCGACGGCGGTGTTGATGATCATGGGCCAGATCGAGCAGATGAAGATGGTCCAGATCGCGGCCGGGTTGGCCCCCTTGAACACCAGCAGGCCGATCGGCAGCCAGGCCAGCGGCGAGACCGGTCGCAGCAGGCTGATCAGGGGGTTGAACATGCGGCTCAAAAACGTGAAGCGCCCGATCATGAAACCGGCCGGAATGCCGACCGCGGCCGCCATGCCGAAGCCAATGGCCACGCGCTGCAGCGATGAGAGAACATTCCAGCCCACGCCCTGGTCGTTCGGCCCCTTGCTGTAGAAGGGGTCGCTGAACACGTCCAGCGCCTGCCGGAAAGTTTCCGCCGGCGACGGAATGCTCTTGCCGGTGGAGACCGAGACCAGTTCCCACAGACCGACCAGCAAGCCCAGTCCCAGCAGTGGCGGCAAGACAGCCATCCAGACGCTGCGCCAGTCAAACGGCAGGCGGGCGGCGATGTCCTCACTCCGGCCGTCTTCCGCGCGCGGGAGAGGGCGGGGTGCCGCAGCCCGGTTCTGCTCCCTCGACCCATCAGTCACAACGGCGGGGTGAGGCGCGACGCTGGTGGTTTCAAGCGGTGAATGAAAAACGGCGCTGACCATGATTTTCTCCTAAATGGCATTTCTTCAAGTCCAAAATTCTGTCAAGTCAGGCAATTCCATATTCCCGTCATTTCGAGCGCAGCGCGGCAATCCGGGGGACATGGATTGCCACGCTGCGCTCGCAATGACAAGGCTGTGGACATCACCTCAGGCATGCACTTTGAAGCTGTCCGCGTACTTTTTCGGGTCCTTGCCGTCCCAGACCACGCCGTCGATCATCTTGCTGGTGCGCATCACGTCTTTGGGCAGCGGCGTGTTGCTTGCGCTGGCCGCCTGCTTGTAGATGTCGATCCGGTTGATTTGTTTGGCGATGCCGAGGTAGTCGGGGTGCGCCTTGATCAGGCCCCAGCGCTTGTGTTGCGTCAGGAACCACATGCCGTCTGACAGGTAGGGGAAGTTGACCGCGCCGTCGTTGTAGAACTTCATGTAGTTCGGGTCGTCCCAGGTCTTGCCCAGGCCGTTCTGGTAGCGGCCCAGGATGCGCTGGTTGATGGCGTCCACACTGGTGTTGACATAGCTCTTGTCGGCCACTGTCTCAGCCATCTTCATCTTGTTCTGCAGGCTCGCATCGATCCACCGGCCCGCTTCCAGGATGGCGGCCGTCACGGCGCGCGCGGTGTTGGGGTACTTGGTCACGAATTCGGCCGTGGTGCCCAGCACTTTTTCAGGATGGTCTTTCCAGATGTCCTGCGTCGTCACGGCGGTGATGCCAATGCCGTCCATGATGGCGCGGTGGCCCCAGGGTTCGCCGACGCAAAAGCCGTCCATGTTTCCCACACGCATATTGGCCACCATCTGCGGCGGCGGCACGACGATGGCCCTGGCATCCTTGAAGGGGTTGATGCCGGCGCTGGCCAGCCAGTAATACAGCCACATGGCGTGGGTGCCGGTGGGGAAGGTCTGCGCAAAGGTGTACTCGCGCTTTTCCGTCGCCATCAGCTTGGCCAGCGAGGCACCGTCCACCGCGCCCTTGTCGGCGATTTTTTTCGAGAGCGTGATGGCCTGGCCGTTGTGGTTCAGGTTCATCAGCACGGCCATGTCCTTCTTCGGACCGGCGGTCCCCATGTGCACGCCATAAACCAGGCCGTAGAGCACGTGGGCAAAGTCGAGCTCGCCGTTGACCAGCTTGTCGCGCACGCCGGCCCAACTCGCTTCCTTGGTCGGGATGATCTTGACGCCGTACTTCTTGTCGATGCCCAGCACCGAAGCCATCACCACCGAGGCGCAGTCGGTCAGAGGAATGAAGCCGATCTTGACTTCGGCTTTTTCCGGGGCGTCGGAGCCCGCGGCATGGACGGCGGCGCGCAGCGCCGGGTTGATGCCCACCGCACCGACGGCGGCGGCCTGCAGCACCGTGCGGCGGGTCAGTGAAGATTTCAGCAGATCAGTCATGGCGTGGTTCCTTAAAGTGTTGGGGACAGAGCTTGTTCACTTCGTGTAACTGCGGTCTGTCCCTCAAGGTTAAAAAATGTTGGGGACAGAGCTGGCCCACTACGTGTGGCTGCGGTCTGTCCCGCAAGGTTTCAGAATAAAAAAAAGGCGTTCGACCCGGGCCGCCACAGGGAACTGTGAGGGCAGGGTGCGAACGCCTTTGTTCTTTGGCTGTCAACCCGCTTCGCCGTTGAAGTGATTGACCGCGTGCTGAGTTCAACGCAAGAGTTGTGCCAACCTGATTTGTGTCCGGCAAGAGCCAAAAATATCAATCAAATAGGCCTCTAGCTCTTTAGATACTTGCCTGAGTAGCTACTGAAGTAATAGCGTTGTCAAAATCTTTAAGGGTCTGCACCGTGTTTGTGCGGCGCACCATTTTGGCGTCAAGGCGGGTTTCCGGCTCAGCCCAGCAGGTCGGCGGCGTCGAGCATTCGCTGCGCCACCTCGCCCAGGCGCAGGCCCTTGTCCATGGCGGCTTTGCGGAGTTTTTCGTAGGCCGCCTGTTCAGTGAGGCCTTGGCGCTGCATCAGCAAGCCCTTGGCGCGGTCAATGACTTTGCGCTCCTGCAACTCCGTTTTGGCGTCAGCCAGCTCACGGCGCAGCCCCTGCTCATGCTGGAAACGGGCCATTGCCACATCCAGAATCGGACGGATGCGCGCGGGCTCCAGCCCGGCCACGATATAGGCGCAGACACCCGCCGCAACGGCGTCCCTGACATGGCGCGTGTCGTCGTCGTTAGTGAACAGCACGATCGGACGCCGCTCATCGCGCGTCGCCATCACCACGTGTTCGAGGGAATCACGCGCGTCGCTTTCGGCGTCCACAATGATCATGTCGGGCTGCAACTGCGCCAGCCGCTCGCGCAAAAAGGTGTCGGCGGGCAGCGTGGCAACCAGATTGAAGCCGCCCGCCAGCAAGCCAATGCGCAACTGGCGCGAGCGTTCAATCAGCGCCAGTTCCGTGTCATCGGCTGCTTCGGAGCTGGATAAGTCCGGCGCAACCACGACCAGGCGCAGAGAAGGGGGCGGTGTCATGGCTCAATTTACGCAAGATTCGTACCGGCGCTCAGTGGGGTGCCCCGGAACGGGGATTTCGAGCGACCGATCCGTTGCAAGAGGCGGCAACCTTACACTTGTCCCATGCTTGTACTGGGAATTGAATCGAGTTGTGATGAAACCGGCGTTGCCCTTGTGGATACTGCAGGGAATGCGCTGCCGCGTCTGCTCTCGCACGCGCTGTACAGCCAGATCGAGATGCACCAGGCCTACGGCGGCGTGGTGCCCGAACTGGCCAGCCGGGACCATATCCGCCGTGTCTTGCCATTGACGCGTGAAGTCATGGCGCAGGCGCAGCGCTCCTTGGCGCAGGTCGATGTGATTGCCTACACGCGCGGGCCGGGTTTGGCCGGTGCGCTGCTGGTGGGCGCCGGCGTGGCTTGCTCGCTGGCCGCCGCGCTGGCCAAGCCGGTGATGGGCGTGCATCATCTGGAGGGCCATTTGCTGTCGCCTTTTTTGAGCGCTGATCCGCCAGAGTTTCCGTTTGTGGCGCTGCTGGTATCTGGCGGGCATACCCAGTTGATGCGGGTGGACCGGGTCGGCAGTTATCAACTGCTGGGTGAATCGATCGATGACGCAGCGGGCGAGGCATTTGACAAGTCGGCCAAGCTGATGGGCTTGCCGTATCCCGGCGGGCCGCATCTCGCAAAACTGGCGCTTGGCGGTGACGGCACTGCGTTCAAATTGCCGCGGCCGCTGCTGCACAGCGGCAACCTGGATTTTTCCTTTGCCGGCCTGAAAACCGCGGTGCTGACGCAGGCTAAAAAGCTGGGGCCAGAGCTGGAACACCGCAAGGCCGACCTGGCAGCTTCCACGCAGGCGGCGATTGTGGAGGTGCTGGTCAAAAAATCATTGAGCGCCCTGATGCAAACCGGCCTCAAGCGGCTGGTGGTGGCGGGCGGCGTGGGTGCCAACACCATGCTGCGCAGCCAGCTCAACGCGGCCTGCCGGCAACGCGGCATCCGGGTCCATTACCCCGAGCTGGATTTTTGCACTGACAACGGTGCCATGATCGCGCTGGCCGCCGGCATGCGCCTGCAAACCGGGCTGGCAACGCTGCAGCGGGGCTACACCTTTGACGTGAAACCGCGCTGGAGCCTGGCCGAGCAGCAACCCGGGATCGTCGCCGTCAGCTGAGTGTGCTGCGGCTGGCTTTACACTTCGCGATTTGTTCGCGGTCGCCGTGTGCCGCTCAAACCAGCGTGCAGCCTATTTATTCAAACTGAAAAGCGGGATATATCTTGATGCGGAAATTTTTCAAACACCTGATGGCGGCTTTGTTCATGAGTGCTTCGCTGGCCGCCCTGGCACAGCCAGTGGCCCAGCCGCCGATTCGTATTGCACTCATAGAGGCCCTTTCCGGACCCTTTGCCAACACCGGAGAAGCGGTGTTTCGCAACCTGGTCTGGGCCACGGAACGGGTTAACGCGCGCGGCGGAATCAAGCTCGCGAGCGGAGCGCAAACGCTGCTGATCGAGCGCTATGACAGCAAGGGCCAGAACGAAGAAGCGCTGGCGGCCTTGCGTTCGGCGATTGACGACGGCGTGCGGGTTATTGCGCAGGGCAATTCATCGGCCGTTGCAGCGACGCTGATCGACGCCATCAACAAACACAACCAGCGCGAGCCAGCCAAGCGCGTGCTGTTTCTCAACTATTCGGCGGTCGATCCGATTTTGACAAATGAAAAATGCAGTTACTGGCATTTCCGCTTTGATGCCCATGCTGACATGCGCATGGCCGCTTTGATGGACGTGCTCAAGGACGACAAGGCGCTCAAGAGCATCTACCTGATTGGCCAGGACTACAGCTTTGGCCAGGCGGTGCTGCGGGAGGCGCGCAAACAGATTGGCTTGCAGCGCCCCGACGTGCAGATTGTGGGTGACGAGTTGCACCCGATCGGGCGCGTGAAAGACTTCATTCCCTATGCCGCCAAGATCAAGGCCAGCGGCGCACAAGCGGTGCTCACGGGCAACTGGGGCAACGACTTGACGCTGCTCATCAAGGCTGCGAAAGAAGTCGGATTTGAAGGCAGGTTCTACACGTTTTACGGTAATGCGCTGGGCGTGCCGGGCGTGCTGGGCGACGCTGGCGTAGGCAAGGTGATTGCCGTTGCCGAGTGGTTCCCCAACGCGCCGGGTGCGTCCTCGGAGGCTTTCTATCAGTCATTCCGTCAGCGCTTTCCCAAACCGCAAGACGACTACGTGCACATGCGCATGCAACTGATGATCGAAGCGCTGGCGCAAAGTATCGAGAAGGCGGGTACGACCGATGCGATCGGCGTTGCCGCGCAGCTGGAGCACGCCACGCTTGCGTTCTCTGGTCATCACGGCGCGATGCGCGCCGCCGATCATCAATTCCAGCAGCCGCTGATGGTGGCGGTGATGGACAAACAGGGCGCGCCCGGCGTGAAATTCGATGTGGAAGGCTCGGGCTACGGTTTTCGCGTGATCAGGACGATTGCGGCTGAGCGTGCCGGGCAGCCGCAAAGCTGCAAGATGGCGCGGCCCTGAACGATACCTAACCAGCCAGACCGAAGGGCGCGCATGAGACAAGCTGTCTTGAATCTTGAAGAATCAATGATCCGCCAGGTCGCCAACGCGGGCTTGGGGCGAGACGACGTGCTCAAGTTCTGGTTCGGCGAAAGCGATGAGGTCACACCGGCTTTTATCCGCGAAGCCGCCGCCGCTTCGCTGCGGCAGGGCGAAACTTTCTATGCCCACAACCTTGGCCTGCCCGAGTTGCGCGATGCCATAGCCCGCTACGTGACAGCCTTGCGCTGCCCCGGTGCTGCGCCGGTTGGCAGCGAGCGCATTGCCGTCACCTCGGGCGGCGTGAACGCCCTGATGCTCGCGGTGCAGGCGTTGGTGGACGCGGGGGACGAGGTGGTGGTGGTGACGCCGGTCTGGCCCAACCTGACCGCTCAACCGGCCATCATGGGAGCGGTGGTGAAGTGCGTGAGCCTCAGGCCGGTGGCAGGGCAGTGGCAACTTGACATGGCCGAACTGCTGGCAGCCGTGACGCCCAAAATCAGGCTGCTGATTGTCAATTCGCCGAACAACCCGACCGGCTGGACGCTGACCCGCGCCGAACAGGAAACCATCCTCGCGCATTGCCGGCGCACGGGCTGCTGGATTCTGGCTGACGAGGTGTACGAACGCCTTTATTTCGAGCCTGCGCCAAACGGCCCGGCGCCGGACCGCCCCAAGCCGGATGCCCCCCTCCGGGGGGAGGCGCAAAGCGCTTCGGGGGGAATAAGCTGTGCCCCGAGTTTTCTGGATATTGCGAGTCCCGAGGACCGCTTGCTCGTCGCCCACAGTTTTTCAAAGAGCTTTCTCATGACCGGTTGGCGCCTGGGCTGGCTGGTGATGCCCCCGGCAATGACGCCGCATATGGGCAAACTGGTGGAGTTCAACACGTCCTGCGCTCCGGTATTCGTGCAGCGCGCCGGCTTGCTGGCGATTGAGCGTACGGCCGACGTCACGCCGCGGGTGGTCAATCACCTGAAAACCTGTCGCGACACGCTGGTGCCCTTGCTGCAGGCCGTGCCCGGTGTGCAGGTGGCGCCGGCAAAGGGCGGGATGTACGCCTTTTTCAGGCTGGAAGACCAGGAGCGCTTCGGCGACTCGTTCGAGACGGCCAAGCGGCTGGTGGTTGAGGCCGGGCTGGGTCTGGCGCCGGGCGATGCGTTCATGGTCAATCCCAGGCCTGAAGCCCGGGGCTGGCTGCGCTGGTGTTTTGCCAGCCAGGACGTCGCCAGGCTGCAGCAAGGCGTGGACCGCCTCAAACGCTGGCTTGCGCTATAATTTACGGCTTTACTGAGCCTTGTGCCCGGTAAATCACGACGAAAGCGGTCAAGTCCCAATCGTGGGAACACTGCTTCGCTCGCAAGTGCGGCATTGCCGCAAGAGGGAAATCATGATCGAGAAATCAGTCAAGGCCGGGATTGTCAAGGACAATGCGCGCGCCGCCAACGACACCGGCAGTCCTGAAGTCCAAGTGGCGCTACTGACCGGCCGCATCAATGAGTTGATGCCCCACTTTCAGACCCATGCCAAGGATCACCACGGTCGCCGTGGCCTGCTGCGCATGGTGAGCCGCCGCCGCAAATTGCTGGACTACCTGAAGTCCAGGGACGCGGCCCGTTATGTTGCGCTGATCGCCAAGCTTGGCCTGCGCAAGTAAGCGGCAAGACGATTTGAGAGCGCCTGAGTTAGTCAACTAGCTCAGGCGCTTTGCACTTGAAAAACGGAAAAAAGCAATTTCAGAAGCGCCATCGGCGCCGATGACTTGCTTCGGAGCAAGGCAAAACGAGCACGCGCTGTGTCATTCCACAAGAAAAGCCCTGAACGGTTCAGGCATTTTGTGGAATGGCATCGTGTTCAGCCAGCCAGCGCTCCGGGCTCTTTGCACTGCCTGATGTGCCTGAACTTAGTGGAGAAAAGAACATGAGTATTTTCAATAAAGTCAGCAAGACCTTCCAGTGGGGATCACACAAGGTCACCATGGAAACCGGCGAAATCTCCCGGCAGGCCACCGGCGCGGTGCTGCTGGACATGGACGGCACCGTGGTGCTGGCCACCGTGGTTGCCAAAACCGATGCCAAGCCCGGCCAGGACTTTTTCCCGCTGACGGTCGATTACATCGAAAAATCCTACGCCGCTGGCCGCATCCCCGGCAGTTTTTTCAAGCGTGAAGGCCGGCCCAGCGAATCTGAAACCCTGATCTGCCGCCTGATCGACCGCCCCATCCGCCCGCTGTTTCCTGAAGGCTTCTTCAACGAAGTGCAGGTCGTGATTCATGTGGTGTCGCTCAACCCGGACGTTGAAGGCGATATTCCGGCGCTGATTGCGTCGAGTGCCGCGCTGGCGATTTCCGGCATTCCCTTCAACGGCCCGATTGGCGCCGCGCGCGTGGCCTACATTGACGGCCAGTATGTGCTGAATCCAAGCAAGACCCAACTCAAGGATTCCAGGTTGGATCTGGTGGTGGCCGGTACCGAAGCGGCCGTGCTGATGGTCGAGTCCGAGGCGAGCCAACTGTCCGAGGACATCATGCTCGGCGCTGTGATGTTCGGCCACGAGCAGGGCAACACCGCCATCAACGCAATTCATGAACTGGTTCGCGATGCCGGCAAGCCGGTCTGGGACTGGCAAGCGCCGGCCAAGGACGAGCCGCTGATTGCCAGGGTCAACGAGCTGGCCGATGCCAAGCTGCAGGTCGCTTACCAGATCCGTGCCAAACAAGCCCGTACACAGGCTTGCCGCGTGGTGACTTCAGATGTCATGGCCGCGCTCAAGGCCGATGGTGTGGCATTTGACGCCGTCACAGTTGAAGGCATGTTGTTCGACATTGAAGCCAAAATTGTCCGCAGCCAGATTCTGGCCGGCGAGCCGCGCATTGACGGGCGCGACACCCGCACCGTGCGTGCCATCGAAATCCGCACCGGCGTGCTGCCCCGCACCCACGGCTCGGCCCTGTTCACCCGCGGTGAGACCCAGGCGCTGGTCGTCGCCACGCTGGGCACCGAGCGTGATGCCCAGCGCATTGACGCGTTGTCTGGCGACTATGAAGACCGCTTCATGCTGCACTACAACATGCCTCCGTTCGCCACTGGCGAAACCGGCCGTGTCGGTACGCCAAAACGCCGCGAAATTGGCCATGGCCGTCTGGCCAAGCGCGCGCTGGTTGCAGTCCTGCCAAGCAAGGAAGAGTTTCCCTACACCATGCGCGTGGTCAGCGAAGTCACCGAATCCAACGGTTCCTCGTCAATGGCTTCCGTGTGCGGCGGCTGCCTCTCGCTGATGGACGCGGGCGTGCCCTTGAAAGCGCACGTGGCCGGTATCGCCATGGGCCTGATCAAGGAAGAGAACCGCTTTGCCGTGCTGACCGACATCCTGGGTGATGAAGATCATCTGGGCGACATGGACTTCAAGGTTGCGGGGACTACTGCCGGCATCACCGCGCTGCAAATGGACATCAAGATTCAGGGCATCACCCGGGAAATCATGCAGGTGGCGCTGGCCCAGGCCAAGGAAGCGCGCATGCACATTCTGGGCAAGATGCAGGAAGCCATGGGCGAGGCCCGGGCCGAGGTGTCTGATTTCGCGCCGCGCCTGTATGTCATGAAGATCAACCCCGACAAGATCCGCGACGTCATCGGCAAGGGCGGCGCCGTGATTCGCGCGCTGACCGAAGAAACCGGCACCCAGATCAACATCGAGGAAGACGGCACCATCACCATCGCCTCGAACGACAGCGACAAGGCCGACGAGGCCAAGCGCCGCATTGCAGAGATCACGGCAGAAGTTGAAATCGGCAAGGTCTATGAGGGCCCGATCACCAAGATTCTGGACTTCGGTGCGCTGGTCAATCTGCTGCCCGGCAAGGACGGCCTGCTGCACATCAGCCAGATTGCCCACGAGCGCGTTGAGCGCGTGAGCGACTACCTGAGCGAAGGCCAGATCGTCAAGGTCAAGGTGCTGGAAACCGACGAAAAAGGCCGCGTCAAGCTTTCAATGAAGGCGCTGCTGGACCGTCCTGTCCAGAACCAGGACCGCGCTTAAGCTGCCCTGTTATTGATGTTGTAGCTGCTTGCGCCCGCTGGTCGGGGGCGCATGGCGCAAACAATCTGGGAATCCATGAAAGCCGTTGAAATTACCTCGTATGGTGCGCCTGATGTATTGCGCATGGGCGCGCGTGCGGCGCCGGTGGAAGGGATTGGTGAAGTCCTGATCCGCGTCAGCGCCAGTGGCGTGAACCGGCCTGACGTGCTGCAGCGCACCGGCAACTACCCGGTACCACCTGGCGCGTCCGACATTCCGGGGCTGGAAGTTGCGGGGGAAATTGTCGCGGGCGACGCGCAGGCAATGCGGGCCGCCGGTTTCAGGATCGGCGATCACGTCTGTGCGCTGGTGGCCGGTGGCGGCTATGCCGAGTTGTGCGTGGCGCCCGTCGGGCAGTGTCTGCCCGTGCCGCCGGGCCTGAGCGATCTGCAGGCGGCCTCGCTGCCCGAGACTTTCTTCACGGTATGGAGCAATGTCTTCGAACGTGCCCATCTCCAGAAAGGCGAGACCCTGCTGATTCAGGGGGGCTCCAGTGGCATTGGCGTCGCGGCCATTCAGATCGCCAAGGCGCTGGGCGCCACGGTCCTGGTGACAGCCGGCAATGATGAAAAATGTGCGGCCTGCCTGGCACTGGGTGCCGACCATGCGATGAATTACAAGACCAGCGATTTTTCGCAAGAGGCGAAAAGGCTGACGAACGGACACGGCGTTGATGTCATCCTCGACATGGTCGCCGGCAGCTATGTGGCGCGTGAAGTTGAGAGTCTTGCCGAAGATGGCCGATTGGTCATCATCGCGTTGCAGGGCGGCGTCAAGGCAGAGTTCAATGCGGGGCTGGTGTTGCGCAAGCGTCTGACCATCACCGGCTCTACCTTGCGCCCGCGTTCGCTGGAGTTCAAGAGTTCAATCGCAAAAGCATTGAGAGAAAACGTCTGGCCACTGCTCGCCAGCGGCGCCATCAAGCCGGTGATCCATAGCACTTTTGCCGCGGCTGATGCGGCCGGAGCGCATGCGTTGATGGAGTCCAATCAGCATGTCGGCAAAATCGTTTTGACCTGGTAACCGGCCCGCAGCCAACATAAGAGCGATATGAAGAAGCTGATTGCAGGAAACTGGAAGATGAACGGCAGTCTGGCTGCCAATGAGGCTTTGCTGGCCGCGCTGGCAGAAGGCTTGACGAAGGAACTGGCTGTCCAGCCGGTTTGCAATCTCGCTGTGTGCGTGCCTGCACCTTACCTGGCGCAGGTTCAGGCCCTGAAATCGGCCTATCCCGGTCTGTCGGCCATTGCTGTGGGCGCGCAGGATGTTTCGGCGCAAGCCTCGGGGGCGTACACCGGCGAGGTCAGCGCGGCGATGCTCAAGGACCTGGGTTGCCGTTATGTGATCGTGGGTCATTCCGAGCGCCGCCAATATCACGGTGAGACCGATGAACTGGTCGCCGACAAGGCCAGGGCCGCGCTGGCTTCGGGCGTGACGCCCATCGTTTGTGTGGGTGAAACCCTCGCTGAACACGAGGCGGGTCGCACTGAAGAAGTGGTCCGGCGCCAGCTCGCCGCCGTGATTCGCGCCAATGGACATTGCATCAGCGAGATTGTGCTGGCTTATGAACCCGTGTGGGCCATAGGCACCGGCAAGACAGCCTCGCCCGAGCAAGCACAGGCCGTTCATGCCGTATTGCGGGCCCAGCTCAAGGCGGCCACTGATCAGCCCGCGCGTGTAAAAATCCTGTATGGCGGCAGCATGAATGCGGCCAACGCGGCTTCGCTGCTTGCGCAACCCGACATTGACGGCGGCCTGATTGGCGGCGCTTCGCTGAAAGCCCCTGATTTCTTGAAAATTATTGCTGCAGCCCACGCATGACGGGCGCATATCGCTATTAAATTAGGAGTATCCATGAACGCTGTATTAAACGTTATCCTCGCTCTGCAAATGCTTTCGGCGCTGGTCATGATTGGCCTGATTCTGGTCCAGCACGGCAAAGGCGCTGACATGGGGGCGGCGTTTGGCAGCGGTAGCTCGGGCAGCCTGTTTGGCGCCAGTGGCAGCGCCAACTTCCTCTCGCGTACCACCGGCATCCTGGCCGCGGTGTTTTTTGCCTGTACCTTGCTGCTGGCCTACTATGGCAATGCGCAACCACGCACCAGTTCCAGTGTGCTCGAAAGTGCCGCCGTCACAGTGCCCGTCCCGGGAGCTGGCGCATCCGCTGCTTCCGGCGCGGCTCAAATTCCTGAAAGCACGGCACCCTCAACGGGTGCTGCCGCAGTGCCTGCACCGCCTGCGCCTGCTGCATCGGGTGCAGCGCAAATCCCGACGAAATAACTCGCTCCGTCGATTGCTTCACGACTGAAGCCGACCGAATTCAGGGTAAACTCTAGGCTGTCCAGAAAGTCAAGAACCGCAAGGTTTCCCTCATTTCCATCAGGACAGTTAAACACCGCGGACGTGGTGAAATTGGTAGACACGCTATCTTGAGGGGGTAGTGGCGAAAGCTGTGCGAGTTCGAGTCTCGCCGTCCGCACCAGATGGATAAATATCGGCAGCAACGCTCCGGTGATGCTGTCGGTTCGAACGGCAAACTGGACAAAACTGCCAGGGCGAACAGCCCTGGGCGACTTGTCAGAAGTTGAACTCAACATGAACCTCGATCAATACCTACCCGTCCTCCTCTTTATTCTGGTCGGTATTGCGATCGGCGTGGTTCCGCAAGTGCTGGGCTACATATTGGGTCCCAATCGGCCTGATCCAGCGAAAAATTCCCCCTACGAGTGCGGTTTCGAGGCGTTTGAAGATGCCCGGATGAAGTTCGATGTCCGCTACTACCTGGTGGCAATTTTGTTCATCCTTTTCGATCTGGAAATTGCATTCCTCTTCCCCTGGGCGGTTTCGCTCAAGGAAATTGGCGCAGTGGGTTTCTGGTCGGTCATGATTTTTCTTGGCATTCTCATCGTGGGCTTTGTCTACGAATGGAAAAAAGGTGCCCTCGATTGGGAGTAATGCAATGATTGAAGGCGTTTTAAAAGAAGGCTTCGTCACCACCAGTTATGACGCGGTGATGAACTGGGCCAAGACCGGCTCCATCTGGCCCATGACTTTTGGCCTGGCATGCTGCGCCGTCGAGATGATGCATGCGGCGGCGGCGCGTTACGACTTGAGCCGTTTCGGCTCGGAAGTGTTCCGCGCCAGCCCGCGCCAGTCCGATTTGATGATTGTTGCCGGCACGCTGTGCAACAAGATGGCCCCGGCATTTCGCAAGGTTTATGACCAGATGTCCGAGCCGCGCTGGGTCATCAGCATGGGGTCGTGCGCCAATGGCGGCGGCTACTATCACTACAGCTACTCCGTGGTTCGTGGTTGCGACCGCATCGTTCCGGTAGATGTGTATGTGCCCGGTTGTCCGCCAACGGCCGAAGCGCTGATTTATGGCATCTTGCAACTGCAGCAAAAAATTCGCCGCACCCAGACCATCGCCCGGGTATGAAGGGAAGGCCATGATGAAATTTTCCGTGCCTCCCGAAACCACCCGTGATGCCGTGACGGCTGCCCTGGGTGACAAGATCAGGCGCATTTCCATCAGCCTGGGTGAACTTCAGGTGCTGGTGTCGGCGCAGGACTACCACGCCGCGGCGTTGGCCTTGCGCGATGCCCCGGATTGCCGGTTCGAGCAGCTCATGGACCTGTGCGGTGTGGACTATTCCGACTACAAGGCGGGCGCCTATGAGGGGCCACGCTTCTGCGTGGTCAGCCATCTGTTGTCTGTCAGTCTGAACCAGCGCGTGCGCCTGAAAGTGTTCGCGCCGGATGACTCCCTGCCCGTTGTGACGTCAGTCACTGATATCTGGAATTCCGCCAACTGGTTCGAGCGTGAAGCATTTGACCTGTTCGGAATTGTGTTTGACGGTCACGCGGATTTGCGCCGGATTTTGACGGACTACGGCTTTATCGGCCACCCTTTCCGCAAGGATTTCCCGACCAGCGGAGAGGTGGAAATGCGCTATGACGCCGAACAGGCGCGTGTCATTTACCAGCCGGTCACGATTGAGCCGCGCGAAATTACGCCGCGCATCATCCGGGAAGACAACTACGGGGGCTTGCAATAAGCGGATCGATGCATGGCTGAAATCAAGAACTACACCCTCAACTTCGGACCGCAGCATCCTGCGGCGCATGGCGTGTTGCGTCTGGTGCTGGAGCTCGACGGCGAGGTCATCCAGCGCGCTGACCCGCACATTGGCATGCTGCACCGCGCCACCGAAAAGCTGGCCGAGAGCAAGACCTATTTGCAGTCCCTGCCCTACATGGACCGCCTCGACTACGTCTCCATGATGTGCAATGAGCATGCCTACTGCCTGGCGATTGAAAAATTGCTGGGGGTTGAGGTGCCGCTGCGGGCGCAGTACATCCGCGTAATGTTTGCCGAGATCACCCGCCTGCTCAATCACCTGATGTGGCTCGGCTCGCACGGCAATGACTGCGGCAGCTCAACCATCCTGATCTATACCTTCCGCGAGCGTGAAGACCTGTTCGACATGTACGAGGCGGCCAGCGGCGCCCGCATGCACGCGGCTTATTTCCGGCCTGGCGGCGTGTACCGCGATCTGCCCGATACCATGGCTCAGTACAAGGCAAGCCGGGTTCGCAACGCCAAGGGTGTGGCCGAACTCAACCGCAACCGGCAGGGTTCCCTGCTGGACTTTATTGACGATTTCACGCGGCGTTTTCCGGTCTGCCTGGATGAGTACCATACCCTGCTGACGGATAACCGCATCTGGAAGCAGCGAACCGTCAACATTGGCGTTGTCACTCCCGAGCGTGCGTTGAACCTGGGATTTTCTGGTCCCATGCTGCGCGGTTCCGGCATTGCCTGGGACTTGCGCAAGATGCAACCCTATGAGGTGTACGACCGTCTCGATTTCGATATTCCCGTGGGTAAAACCGGTGACGTGTACGACCGCTATCTGGTGCGCATGGAAGAGATGAAGCAATCCAATCGCATCATCCAGCAGTGCATCGCCTGGCTGCGCGCGAACCCCGGCCCGGTGATAACCGACAATCACAAGGTGGCTCCGCCGGACCGCGAATCCATGAAGTCGAACATGGAAGAGCTGATTCACCACTTCAAGCTCTTCACCGAAGGGTTCCACGTGCCCGAGGGCGAGGCCTATGCCGGGATCGAGCATCCCAAGGGCGAATTTGGAATCTACATCGTCAGCGATGGCGCCAACAAGCCTTACCGCCTGAAGATTCGCCCGCCGGGTTTTGTGCATCTGTCGGCACTGGACGAGATGGCGCGTGGCCACATGATCGCCGATGCCGTCAGCATCATTGGCACGCTGGACATCGTGTTCGGTGAAATTGATCGCTAAATCGCATGAGATCCTCCATGATTTCCGAACGAACCCAAACACTTTTTGACCGCGAGGTCGCCAAATATCCTGCTGACCAGAAGCAGTCGGCCGTGATGGCCTGCCTCACCATCGTGCAGCAAGAGCACGGCTTTGTCAGTGTTGAGAGCGAGAAGCTGGTGGCCGACTATCTGGGCATGCCGCCAATTGCCGTGCATGAAGTCACCACCTTTTACAACATGTACAACCAGCAGCCGGTGGGCAAGTACAAACTCAATGTTTGCACCAACCTGCCTTGCCAATTGCGCGATGGTGCGCGGGCGCTGAAGCATCTGGAACAAAAGCTGGGCATCGTCATGGGACAGACCAGCGCTGATGGCCTCTTCACGCTGCAGCAGTCCGAGTGTCTGGGCGCTTGCGCTGATTCACCTGTGATGCTGGTTAATGATTTCACGATGTGCAGTTCCATGAGCAATGAGAAACTGGACCAGCTCATTGATGGCCTGAAATCTGCCGAGGCAACGCAACCATGACGCTCGCATCCAACTCCAAAGCCAACGCGGCGGCGCAGAACGTGCTTGCCCAGTTTGCGGCCACAGGCGTTCAGACCTGTTTTCATGGGCGGCACATTGATCCGCAAATTCTTGCTGGCCTGGACGGCAACAACTGGCGACTCAGGGACTATGAGGCACGCGGCGGTTACCAGGCTTTGCGCAAGATTTTGGGTCGGGATGCTAATCAAGCGGCAGTCGACTCCAGTGCCGCCGCAATGACGCCTGACCAGGTGACTGCCGAGGTCAAAGCGAGCGGCCTGCGGGGTCGCGGGGGCGCGGGTTTCCCGACCGGGCTGAAGTGGAGCTTCATGCCGCGCCAGTTCCCGGGCCAGAAGTACCTTGTATGCAACTCGGACGAGGGTGAACCGGGCACCTGCAAAGACCGCGACATCCTGCTGTACAACCCGCACAGCGTGATCGAGGGCATGGTGATTGCCGCCTACGCGATGGGCATCAGCGTGGGCTACAACTACATCCATGGCGAAATCTTCGCGGCCTATCTGCGTTTTGAGGAAGCCCTTGAAGAGGCGCGCGCCGCTGGCTTGCTTGGTGACAGCATTTTAGGCAGCAGTTTCAAGTTCCAGCTCCATGCCGCGCATGGCTTTGGCGCCTATATCTGTGGCGAAGAAACGGGGCTGCTCGAATCGCTGGAAGGAAAAAAGGGGCAGCCGCGCTACAAACCGCCGTTTCCCGCCAGTTTTGGTTTGTACGGCAAACCCACCACCATCAACAACACCGAAACCTTTGCGGCAGTGCCGTGGATCATTCGCAACGGCAGTCAGGCTTACCTGGAATGCGGCAAGCCCAACAACGGCGGCACCAAAATTTATTCGGTATCGGGCGATGTCGAACTGCCTGGCAATTATGAGGTGCCGATGGGCACGCCATTTTCGAAACTGCTGGAGCTGGCGGGCGGCGTGCGCAAGGGCCATACGCTCAAGGCTGTCATTCCCGGTGGCTCCTCATCGCCAGTGCTGCCGGCCGCCATCATGATGGAATGCACCATGGACTACGACTCGATTGCCAAGGCGGGCTCGATGCTCGGCTCCGGTGCCGTGATCGTGATGGATGACAGTCGCTGCATGGTGGAGTCGCTCAAGCGCCTGTCTTACTTCTATATGCACGAGTCCTGCGGACAATGCACACCTTGCCGTGAAGGCACCGGCTGGATGTGGCGGGTCATAGATCGAATCCACAACGGTCAGGGCCGCCAGAGCGACCTGGACTTGCTCAACTCGGTGGCCGACAACATTCAGGGGCACACCATTTGCGCGCTGGGTGATGCCGCCGCCATGCCGGTGCGCGCCATGATCAAGCATTTCCGTCATGAGTTTGAGGCCATGATCAACCCAAGGGGCACGCAAGAGCCCCTCACGCCGACTCTCTCCCACAAGGAGAGGGCGAGCACCGAAGAGCGGAGCGCTTAATCTCATGATTGAAATTGAACTCGACGGCCAAAAAGTGGAAGTGCTCGAAGGCAGCACGGTGATGCATGCGGCGGAAAAAGCCGGCACCTACATTCCGCATTTCTGCTATCACAAGAAGCTGAGCATTGCGGCGAACTGCCGCATGTGCCTGGTCGAGGTGGAAAAAGCACCCAAACCGATGCCCGCATGCGCCACGCCGGTAACGCAAGGCATGGTTGTGCATACCCAAAGCAACAAAGCCATCAAGGCCCAGAAGGGTGTGATGGAATTCCTGCTGATCAACCATCCGCTTGACTGCCCCGTTTGCGACCAGGGTGGCGAGTGCCAGTTGCAGGACCTGTCTGTGGGCTATGGAATTGGCGAGTCACGTTACACGGAAGCAAAGCGCGTGGTGTTCCACAAGGATGTCGGCCCGTTGGTCTCGATGGAGGAAATGACGCGCTGCATTCACTGCACCCGCTGCATCCGTTTTGGCCAGGAGGTGGCCGGCGTGATGGAGCTTGGCATGTCGCACCGTGGCGAGCATTCCGAAATTGAAGCTTTTGTCGGCATGACGGTGGACTCTGAGCTGTCCGGCAACATGATCGATATTTGTCCGGTGGGTGCACTGACCAGCAAGCCGTTTCGCTTCAGCGCCCGCACCTGGGAGCTGTCGCGCCGCAAGTCGGTCAGCCCGCACGATTCGACTGGCGCCAACCTGATTGTCCAGGTCAAGAACCACAAGGTCATGCGCGTCGTACCGCTTGAAAATGAAGACATCAACGAATGCTGGATTGCCGACCGGGACCGGTTTTCTTATGAGGCCCTTAATAGCGAAGACCGTTTGACGAGCCCGATGATCAAACATGGCGGCGAGTGGAAGACCGTTGATTGGCAGACGGCACTCGAGTACGTGGCCAATGGGGTGCAACACATCAACGCCGACCATGGCGCCGCCGCTGTTGGTGCCTTGGTGAGCCCTCACAGCACGATCGAGGAGCTCTACCTCGCGGGTGCGCTGATGCGCGCTATCGGCAGCGAGAATATTGACTATCGCCTGCGCAATGCGCAGTTCGAGTCCGCGACCGGCGCAAGGTACCTGGGTAGTCCGATCGCAGCCTTGTCGCAACTCCAAAGTGTGCTGGTTGTGGGTTCCAACTTGCGCAAGGATCATCCATTGTTTGCCCAGCGCATTCGCCAGGCTGTGCGGCGGGGCTGCGCAGTCAATGCTGTCAGCGCGCATGCGCCTGACTGGGCGATGCCGGTTCTCAATTGCTTGCAGGCAGGCGCCGCACATTGGGTTCAGGCGCTGGCGGATATTGCCACCGCGGTGGGGGCTGAAAAAAATATTGCTGCTCCCGTGGCTGGAACGGCAACGCCTGCTGCTCAAGCCATTGCCAGGTCCTTGCTGGGCGGGGAACGCAAGGCCATCCTGTTGGGTAACGCAGCAGCCCATCACGCGCAGGCATCGAGTTTGTTGACGCTGGCCAACTGGATTGGCGAACAGACCGGTGCCACGGTCGGTTTCCTCACTGAGGCTGCCAACACGGTGGGCGCGCAACTCGCGGGCGCCCTGCCGGGCCAGGGCGGCCTGAATGCCGGGCAAATGCTCGCTGGTGGCCTCAAGGCGGTATTTCTCCTCAACACCGAACCCGAGTTTGATTCAGCAGCCGGCGTTGCGACGGTCAAGGCACTGGCCGCTTGCGAGATGGTCGTGACCTTGAGCCCCTTTAAAGCCAATATGGAACTGAGCGACGTACTGCTGCCGATTGCCCCGTTCACGGAAACTTCCGGGACGTTCGTGAATGCCGAAGGGCGGGTGCAGAGTTTTCATGCGGTCGTCAGACCTTTGGGCGATGCACGTCCGGCGTGGAAAGTTTTGCGCGTGTTGGCCAACATGCTGAACTTGCCAGGCTTCGCGTTTGAGTCGTCGCAGGAAGTGCTGGCCGATATGCAGCTGGCACCAAAG
Source organism: uncultured Polaromonas sp. (assembly GCA_964371235.1). Taxonomy (GTDB): domain Bacteria; phylum Pseudomonadota; class Gammaproteobacteria; order Burkholderiales; family Burkholderiaceae_C; genus Polaromonas. The sequence continues at coordinate 16,952 of CAYJMW010000014.1, read as the reverse complement.
GGCCGGCTGAGCAACGCCTGCCAGGTTGATGTGGATCTGTCGGCGTGTCCGCAGGAGCCCGCAATTGCCGGTATTTATCAGCTCGATGGCATCGTGCGCCGTGCAACATCGCTGCAGCTTACGGCTGACGCGCGCGCCGGGCTGCGGGCGGCTGCTGCCCAGGAGGCGTTGGCATGATTGACATCTTCTACAACGCCGGTCTCGGCCTGTTTTCAGCGTCCTGGTGGACCAACGCCACTTGGCCCGTGATCTGGGCACTCATTAAAATCGTGGTCGTGGTCTTGCCACTGATGGGCGCTGTGGCCTACCTGACGCTGTGGGAACGAAAATTCCTGGGCTGGATGCAAGTGCGTCTGGGCCCCAATCGGGTGGGTCCATGGGGGTTATTGCAACCGATTGCGGATGCCCTGAAGTTGCTGACCAAGGAAATTCTGGTTCCCTCCGCGGCAAGCAAGGGGCTCTTTCTGATCGGCCCGGTTTTGACCATCATGCCGTCCATGGCGGCATGGGTCGTGATCCCCTTCGGGCCCGATGTGGCGCTTGCCAATATCAATGCCGGACTGCTTTTCGTCATGGCCATTACTTCGATGGAAGTTTATGGCGTGGTGATTTCAGGCTGGGCGTCGAACTCGAAGTACTCATTTCTGGGCGCGATGCGTGCTTCAGCGCAAATGGTGAGTTACGAGATCGCCATGGGCTTTTGTCTGGTCGTGGTCCTGATGGTTTCCGCCAGCATGAACATGACCGATATCGTGACCGGACAGGGCAAGGGCCAATTTGCGCAAATGGGTTTGAACTTCCTGTCCTGGAATTGGCTTGCACTATTGCCCATTTTTGTCGTTTATGTCATTTCAGGCCTGGCCGAAACCAATCGCCACCCCTTTGATGTGGTGGAAGGCGAGGCCGAAATCGTGGCCGGCCATATGGTCGAGTATTCCGGCATGTCATACGCCATGTTTTACCTGGCTGAATACGCCAACATGTGGCTGGTGTCGATTTTGGCGGCCATCATGTTCCTGGGCGGTTGGCTGTCCCCCCTGGACAGCGCCTTGCTGAACTGGATTCCTGGCTGGATCTGGCTGGGCATCAAGACTTGCGCGGTGGTCAGCCTGTTCATTTGGGTCCGGGCCACATTTCCGCGCTTCCGCTACGACCAGATCATGCGTCTGGGCTGGAAGGTGTTTATTCCGGTCACGCTCATCTGGCTGATCGTTGTGGGCGCCTGGATGCAAACTTCCTTCAACATCTGGAAGTAAGAGGATCCAACCATGTCTTCAAACACCGTATCGCGCATGCCTTCCGCGTTTTCCATCAAGGACTTTCTCCAGAGCTTTCTGCTGATGGAATTGTTTAAAGGCCTGGCGCTTACCGGCCGGTATGCGTTTCGCCGCAAGGTGACAGTGCAGTTCCCGGAAGAAAAGACACCCTTGTCGCCGCGGTTTCGCGGGCTGCACGCTTTGCGCCGCTATGAGAACGGTGAAGAGCGCTGCATCGCGTGCAAGCTGTGCGAAGCTGTGTGCCCGGCGATGGCGATTACGATCGAGTCGGTCCAGCGCGAAGACGGCAGCCGTCGAACCTCGCGCTACGACATTGATTTGACCAAGTGCATATTTTGCGGCTTCTGCGAAGAAAGCTGCCCGGTCGACTCGATTGTCGAGACCCATATTCTTGAATACCACGGCGAAAAACGGGGCGACCTGTACTTCACCAAAGAGATGCTGCTGGCGGTGGGCGACCGCTATGAGGCAGAAATTGCCGCCAACCGGAAAGCGGACGCCCCGTACCGTTGAACGACAGTGCGCACCATTGAACGCCATGCCCAGGTAGCCGCCCCAAGAAAGAATCCCAAAAAACATGGACGCTAAAACAGGTCTTTTCTATGTCTTCGCTGCAATCCTGCTGTTTGCCGCATTCCGGGTGATTACCGCCCGCAATCCGGTGCACGCCGTGCTTTACCTGGTGCTCGCATTTTTTCAGGCGGCGGCGGTCTGGATTCTGCTCAAGGCCGAGTTTCTGGCCATCACGCTGGTGCTCGTCTACGTCGGCGCAGTGATGGTGCTTTTTCTCTTTGTGGTCATGATGCTTGACATCAACATGGACAGTGTGCGCAAAGGCTTCTGGAAGCATTTTCCCCTTGCCGGCACGGTGGGCGCCATCATCGCACTTGAAATGTCCTATGTGCTGATGGGCGGGTTTCGCGAGCCGCCAAGGTTGGCTCAAGCTCCCGTGATTCCAGGTCAGATTGTTGCCCAGGTCTCCAATACCAAAGAACTCGGCAAGGCCCTCTATTCGGAGTACCTTTATCCGCTGGAAATCGCGGCCGTGATCCTGCTGGTGGCCATCATTGCCGCCATCGCGCTGACCATGCGCGAGCGCAAGGACTCCAAACGCGTCAACCCGGGCGATCAGGTACGGGTTAAGTGGCAAGACCGGCTTAGTGTGGTCAGGATGAACTCCGTGGTTGCCGCGCCCGTTGCGCCCACGGCAGCAACGGTTGCCGAGGAGAAAAAATCATGATGCTCACGCTCGGACATTTTCTTTCACTCGGCGCGATGCTGTTTGCGCTGTCGGTCATTGGCATCTTTCTGAACCGCAAGAACCTGATTGTGCTGCTGATGGCGATTGAGCTCATGCTGCTGGCAGTCAACATGAATTTTGTGGCGTTTTCGTATTACCTGAATGACATGGCGGGGCAGGTTTTCGTATTTTTCATCCTGACTGTCGCTGCGGCGGAATCGGCTATCGGGCTGGCCATACTGGTGCTGCTGTTCCGCAACAAGTCCAGCATCAACGTTGACGAACTCAATACGCTTCGGGGTTAACAAAAAGATGACTCAAACCCTTTCCGCTTCGACCTTGCTGGTCGTTCCAATGGCACCGCTGGTCGGCGCACTGGTGGCCGGTATTCTTGGAACCGCGTTTGGCGGTAACTGGATAGGTCGCCGCATGTCGCACACCGTCACGATTCTGGGCGTGTTGGTGGCCTTCATCATCTCGGTCATGACGCTCAAGAGCGTCGCGCTCGATGGCGCGCGCTTCAATGACACGATCTACACCTGGATGACCGTCGGTGGCCTGAAGATGGAGATCGGCTTCCTCGTTGATAGCCTGACCGCCATGATGATGGCCGTGGTGACCTTTGTCTCGCTCATGGTGCATATCTACACCATTGGCTACATGGAAGAAGATGACGGCTACAACCGCTTCTTTTCCTACATTTCCCTGTTTACTTTCTCGATGCTGATGCTGGTGATGAGCAACAACTTGCTGCAGCTGTTTTTTGGCTGGGAAGCTGTCGGCCTGATGTCGTACCTGCTGATCGGCTTCTGGTTCAACAGACCGAGTGCCGTTTTCGCCAACCTGAAGGCTTTTGTCGTCAACCGCGTGGGCGACTTCGGCTTTTTGCTGGGCATTGGCCTGATCGCTGCTTATGCTGGCACGCTCAACTACGGCGAAACCTTCGCCAAGGCGGATGAGCTGTCGAAACTGGTTTTCCCCGGAACCGGCTGGATGCTGATTACCGTGATCTGCATTTGCCTGTTTATCGGCGCAATGGGCAAGTCGGCCCAGATTCCGCTGCACGTGTGGCTGCCAGACTCCATGGAAGGCCCAACCCCGATCTCCGCGCTGATTCATGCGGCGACGATGGTGACGGCCGGCATTTTCATGGTGGCGCGGATGTCGCCACTGTTTGAACTCAGTGATACCGCCTTGAGCTTCGTCATGGTGATCGGCGCGATCACGGCGCTGTTCATGGGATTTCTGGCTGTCATCCAGAACGACATCAAGCGAGTGATTGCGTATTCCACCTTGTCGCAACTGGGTTACATGACGGTGGCGCTCGGCGCCTCCGCCTACTCGATTGCCGTGTTCCACCTGATGACGCACGCCTTCTTCAAGGCGCTGCTGTTCCTCGCCGCCGGGTCGGTCATCATTGGCATGCATCACAACCAGGATATCCGCTGGATGGGCGGCGTGCGCAAGTACATGCCGATCACCTGGATCACCTCGATGCTGGGATCCCTTGCCTTGATTGGGGCGCCCCTGTTCGCTGGCTTTTATTCCAAGGACAGCATCATTGAAGCGGTGGGCGAAAGCCATCTGGCGGGTTCCGGCTTTGCTTATTTTGCTGTTCTGGCAAGTGTTTTTGTCACAGCTTTCTATTCATTTCGCCTGTACTTCCTGGTCTTTCACGGCAAGGAGCGTTTTGATCAGAACCCCGATGCGCACCACGATGTGCCTGATGCGCATGGTCACACAGGCAAAGCCGATAAACCCCATGAATCTCCCTGGGTGGTGACGGTGCCGCTGATTTTGCTGGCTATTCCCTCGGTGGTGATTGGCTTCATGACCATCGAGCCGATGCTGTTTGGCGAGTTTTTCAAGGGTTCCATTTTTGTCGATCTTCAGCGGCATCCCGCCATGGAAGAACTGGCCAAGGTCTTCCAAGGCCCGCTTCAGATGGCGTTGCATGGCTTGCTGGCAGCCCCGTTCTGGCTGGCGCTGGCCGGCGTGGTGGCGGCGTATTACATGTACATGGTCAATCCGGCATTGCCCGCGGCCATCAAGCGCAAGGCGCAGCCGGTTTTCACGCTGCTTGAGAACAAGTATTACTTCGACTGGTTCAATGAGAACGTGCTGGCTCGTGGCGCGCGCGCGCTGGGCGTGGGCCTGTGGAAAGGCGGCGACGAGACGCTGATTGACGGGGCAGTCGTCAACGGGTCCTGGAAACTGGTGGGCTGGGTATCAGGCGTGGTGCGCGGGCTGCAGTCGGGCTATATCTATCACTACGCCTTCGGCATGATCGTCGGTGTGTTTGTGTTGTTGACGTATTTCGTCTGGCTCAACCGATAAGAATAAGGAAGAACAAGAATGGGTTTGCTAAGCCTTGCCATATGGCTGCCGATTATTTTCGGCACCGTTTTATTGGCATTCGGTCGCGACGATCAGGCGCGCAGTGTGCGCTGGATCGCGCTCGTCGGTGCTGTCGCCAGTTTTCTGGTGACTCTGCCCCTGTATAGCGGTTTCCGGCTCGGCACCTCGGCCATGCAGTTTGTCGAGAAAAGCCCCTGGATTGAGCGCTGGAACATCAATTACCACCTGGGCGTGGACGGCATTTCGTTGTGGCTCGTGCTGTTGACTGCTTTTATCACCGTGGTGGTGGTTATCGCCAGTTGGGAATCAATCACGACGCGCGTCAACCAGTTCATGGCCGCCATGCTGATTCTCAGCGGCCTGCAGGTTGGCGTTTTTGCAGCACTGGACGGCATGCTGTTCTATGTGTTCTTCGAGGCCACGCTGATTCCGATGTACCTGATCATCGGTATCTGGGGCGGGCCGAGAAAGATATACGCTGCGTTCAAGTTCTTCCTGTACACGCTGCTGGGTTCCCTGCTGTTGCTGGTGGCGCTGATGTACCTGTACACCAAGTCTGGCGGCAGCTTTGATATTTCCACCTGGCACATGCTGCCGCTGGGCGCTACGGCGCAGACGTTGCTGTTCTTTGCCTTTTTCGCGGCTTTTGCTGTCAAGGTTCCGATGTGGCCCGTGCACACCTGGCTGCCTGATGTGCACGTGGAAGCGCCTACCGGCGGCTCCGCTGTGCTGGCCGCGATCATGCTCAAGCTCGGTGCTTATGGCTTCCTCCGGTTTTCACTGCCAATTGTGCCGGACGCTTCGCATGAATGGGCCTGGTTGATGATTGCCTTGTCCCTGATCGCGGTCATTTATGTGGGTCTGGTATCGCTGGTCCAGAAGGACATGAAAAAACTGGTGGCCTATTCGTCCGTGGTCCACATGGGTTTTGTCACTCTGGGTTTCTTCCTGTTCACCGACCTTGGCCTTTCGGGCGGCATTGTGCAGATGATTTCTCATGGGTTTGTGTCGGGCGCCATGTTCCTTTGCATTGGCGTTCTGTATGACCGTGTCCACTCCCGGGAAATTGCAAGCTATGGCGGCGTGGTCACCACCATGCCCAAGTTCGTCGCGTTTGCCATGCTGTTTTCCATGGCCAATGCGGGCTTGCCTGGAACGGCGGGCTTCGTCGGCGAATGGATGGTAATTCTGGCGGCGGTCAAATTCAACTTCTGGATCGGCGCTGCTGCTGGAACAACACTGATTTTTGGTGCGGCCTATACGCTCTGGATGGTCAAGCGCGTGTACCTTGGCCCGGTGGTCAACAAGGATGTTCAGGCGCTGAAAGACATCAGCAGCCGTGAGTTTCTGATGCTGGCCTTGCTGGCCGTCGCCGTGCTGTACATGGGCCTATATCCCAAACCGTTTACCGATGTCATGAACACCTCGGTGGCCGATCTGCTCAAGCACGTGGCTGTCTCGAAGCTCAATTAAGTCATTTACTCAAAGAATTCCAGATGATTGACAAGCTCAGTTGGATCGCGGTTTACCCCGAAATTGTCCTCTTGATCATGGCCTGCGTGATTGCGCTGGTCGATCTGGCGGTTACAACGCCCCGTCGTACCGGCACCTATCTCCTGACCTTGCTGACGCTGGCGGTGGTGGCGGTCATGGAAGCCTTCTACGCACTGGGCGCCCAAACCTTCTACGGCTTTGGCAACATGGTGGTCAGTGATCCGATGGGCGGCTGGCTCAAGTCTTTTGCCAGCATCGCCATGCTGGTGACGCTGGTTTATGGCAGACCTTATGCCGCGGATCGCAACATGTTGCGTGGTGGAGAATTTTTCACGCTCAGCCTGTTTGCGTTGCTGGGCATGTTTGTCATGATTTCGGGCCACAATTTCCTTGTCATCTACATGGGCCTGGAACTGTTTACGCTATCGAGCTACGCGCTGGTGGCCTTGCGCCGCGACCACGCAACGGCCACGGAAGCGGCGATGAAGTATTTTGTGCTGGGCGCACTGGCCTCCGGTTTTCTGCTTTATGGCATGTCGATGCTTTATGGCGCGACCGGGTCGCTGGATCTTAATGAAGTGTTCAACGCGATCGCCAGCCGCGAGGTCAAGCATCAGGTGCTGGTCTTTGGCCTGGTGTTCGTGGTGGCAGGCCTGGCTTTCAAGCTCGGCGCAGTGCCTTTCCATATGTGGCTGCCAGACGTCTACCAGGGCGCACCCACGGCGGTGACGCTGCTGATTGGCGGGGCGCCGCAACTGGCGGCGTTTGCCATCGTCATTCGCATGCTGGTGGAAGGCCTGCTGCCTCTGGCGATTGACTGGCAACAAATGCTGGCACTGCTGGCCATCGGTTCCCTGCTGATCGGCAATCTGGCGGCAGTGGCGCAGACCAATCTCAAGCGCATGCTGGCGTTTTCAACAATTTCGCAAATGGGCTTTGTGCTGCTTGGCCTGCTTGCCGGTGTGGTCAACGGCAACCAGATCAATACCGAATCAGCGTATGGCGCCGCCATGTTCTACGCCGTGACGTATGTGCTCACTACGCTGAGTGCGTTCGGCATCATCCTGCTGCTGGCCCGAGCCGGGCACGAGTCCGAAGAAATCTCCGATATGGCTGGCCTGAATCAGCGCAGTCCGCTGTACGCAGGTGTCATGGCCATCAGCATGTTCTCGTTGGCGGGCTTGCCGCCGCTGGTCGGGTTCTATGCCAAGCTGGGCGTGCTGCAGGCGCTAATCGCCTCACAGAAGACCAGCTATCTTGTGCTGGTTGTTTTTGCGGTGATCATGTCGTTGATCGGCGCCTTCTACTATCTGCGAGTGGTCAAGGTGATGTATTTTGATGCACCGCTGGCACACAACGCCCAGCCGATCTCGGCACCAGCCGATGCCCGGTTTGTGCTTGCGCTCAATGGCGCGGTTCTGCTGATCCTGGGCATCCTGCCCGGCAGTCTGGTGGCGCTGTGCACGCAATCGATCAGCAGCATCGTCAAGTCCCTGGGGAGTTAGCGCCCTGTCATGGCCCAAACTGCTTCTGTCTGGCTGCTGGGTAGTTTTTGGCCGGTCTTTCTGGCTTGTACCTTGAGCAGCGCAATGGGTTCAGGCACGGCGGATGATGCTGGCAAGGCGCGTTGACGGAAAACGGGCAATGGACAATGCGCATCTGATCGAGACCCAGGTCAGCTCCGAGGAAATTCTTGACGGACGCTTCCTTCAGGTGCGCCGTGATACCGTCAGGCTGCCCGATGGCGCTCACGCTGCGCGAGAATATGTCGTTCATCCCGGCGCGGTCATGATCGTGGCGCAGCTCGATAACGGCCAACTGGTGCTGGAGCGTCAATACCGGCATCCGATGCGTGCTGTCATGATCGAATTTCCGGCAGGCAAGCTCGATCCCGGTGAAGCATCGCTGGCTTGTGCGCAGCGGGAACTACTCGAAGAAACCGGCTACACGGCGCGCCAATGGGCCCGGGCCGGCGTGCTGCATCCGACTATTTCCTATTCCACCGAATTTATCGAAATCTGGTTTGCGCGTGGGCTGACCTTGGGCGAACGTAAGCTCGACGCGGGTGAATTCCTGGATGTGTTCGCTGCGAGTCCGGCAGAATTGCTGGCCTGGTGCGGCAACGGGCGGATCACTGATGCCAAGACATTGACCGGGATGCTGTGGCTGCAAAACGTGTTGTCAGGGATGTGGGTGTTGGATTGGAAAACTGCAGCGTTGTCATGATGCCGCGATAATGATCGAATGAAAGTCCTGAGCCTGCAGTGTTCGCATCGGCATTCGTTTGAAGGCTGGTTTTCGTCTGAGGGCGATTTTCAGGAACAGTTGGGCCATGGCCAGATTGAATGCCCGCTGTGCGGCGACAAAGGCATTCACAAACTCCCGAGCGCGCCACGCCTCAATCTTGGCGCTTTCCAGACCGGCGAGCAGGCGCAGGACACCACCGTATCCGGGAGCCATCTCAAGGCGGCGCGGGCAGCCACTCCGGAAGTGGCGTCCCTGGAAAATGACCGAGCGCGCAGCACAATTCCGGTGTTGGAGATGTCCGCAGGTATCAGCCCGGCCGAGCAGGCCGCCTTCCTCAGGGCTCTGCGCAAGGTGGTCGCACAGGCGCAAGATGTGGGCGACCGGTTTGCCCTTGAGGCGCGCCGGATGCATTACGGTGAGATTGAGCCGCGAAGCATTCTCGGCCAGACCAGTGTCCGGGAAGCGCTGGAACTGCTGGAAGAGGGGATTGATGTCCTGCCCTTGCCGCCGCTCCCGGGCCTCAAGGAAACGCTGCAATAAGAAGCCAGGCGACAGTCTGGAGAAATTGACTCATCGTGCGCGGCGTGCCCGAAAGCGTTGCGGGATCGCTCAGACATTGAACTGAAGCGCCGCCAGCCGCGCATAGATGCCGCCGTGGTTCACCAGTTCGGTGTGTGTTCCCTGCTCAACCAGCCGGCCATGGTCCAGCACCAGGATACGGTCGGCCTGTTGCACGGTGGCCAGGCGATGGGCGATCACCAGCGTGGTCCGGTCCTTCATGGCAGACTCCAGTGCCGCCTGCACCATGCGTTCACTCTCGGCATCGAGCGCACTGGTGGCTTCGTCAAGCAGCAGCAGCGGCGCGTTTTTCAGCATGGCCCGCGCAATCGCAATGCGCTGACGCTGGCCACCCGAGAGCCGCACACCGCGCTCGCCCAGAAAGGTGTCGTAGCCTTCGGGAAGTGCGCTGATGAATTCGTGCGCAAACGCCGCCTTGGCTGCCGCCCTGGCTTCTTCATCGCTTGCGCCGGGCCTGCCGTAGCGTATGTTTTCCAGAGCGCTGGTGGAGAAGATCACGGCATCCTGCGGCACGATGCCAACGTGCTGGCGCAAGTCGTGCAGGGCCATGTCGCGCGTCGCAACACCGTCCAGTTCAATGCGGCCCGCGGCCGGGTCGTAAAAGCGCAGCAGCAACTGGAACACCGTGCTCTTGCCCGCGCCGCTCGGCCCCACGATGGCGACGGTTTCGCCCGGGGCCACACTCATGCTGAAGTCGCTCAATGCGGCCTGCGCCGGGCGTGACGGGTAGTGAAACGTGACATTTTCAAATTTGATAGCGCTTCCTGCCCGTTTCATAAGGGCTGGCGCAGGATTTGATGGAGAAATAACCGTCGAGCGCGATTCCAGCAGTTCCATCAGCCGCTCGGTGGCGCCGGCCGCGCGCAGCAGATCGCCATAGACCTCGCCCAGCACGGCCGTTGCGCTGGCCAGAATAATCACATAGAGCACGGTCTGGCCCAGGTGGCCGGCAGTGATGTCGCCGCGCATCACGGCTTGAGTGCCCTGGTACAGGCCCCACAGCAGCGCTGCCGAAGTGGCAATGATGATGAAGGCCACCAGCACCGAACGCGCCCGGGTGCGGCGCACTGCGGTCTGGAACGCGTCGGTGGTCGAACGGTCAAAGCGTGCGGCTTCTCTGGTTTCAGCGGTGTAACTCTGCACCACCGGAATTGCATTGAGCACCTCGGCGGCAATTGCGCTGGAGTCGGCCACCCGGTCCTGGCTGGCGCGCGAGAGCTTTCGCACACGCCGCCCGAACCATACCGAAGGCAACACAATCAGCACCAGGCCACCGAGCACCTGGACCATCAGGTAGGGATTGGTGACCACCAGCATGGCCAACGCGCCCAAGCCCATCACCGCATTGCGCAAGCCCATGCTGAGCGACGAGCCCACCACGGTTTGCACCAGCGTGGTGTCGCCGGTCAGCCGTGACAGCACCTCGCCGGTTTGCGTCGTTTCAAAAAACTCCGGGCTCTGCCGCAACACATGCGAGTAAACCGCGTTCCGCAGATCGGCCGTCACCCGCTCGCCGAGCCAACTGACCATATAAAAGCGGCCGGCCGAAAGCAGTCCCAGCGCGGCAGCAACGCCAAACAATTCAAAAAAGTGGCTGCGCAGCGCCACCAGTTGCTCGCCTTTTCCTGCCGCAGTCAGCCCGCCATCGATCAGGCTGCGCAGGGCCAGCGGAAACACCAGGGTTGCGGCGGCAGCCATCACCAGAAAAAACAGGGCAATCGCAATCCGGGCCCGGTAGGGGCGCAGAAACGGCAGCAAGCCCGACAGGGAGCGGGGCGCGCCCTTGGGCGCGTTGGAAAGGGAAGTGGTGGCCATTTGTCGAGTTTAGCCAAAAAATCGGAAAGAAGTTGCCGATACAAACAAAGCCTTGACATTAGTTGTCTAGGCATCTAATATTCAACACCATGAAATCGAAGAAATCCCTTCCCGGGTCTGCCGTGACGCCCGCCAGGTTTTACCGTTCGCAAGGCTATCTGGCGCAGGAAAGCGTGGGTTACCTGATGCGCAGGATCGTGAATCACATGGCCCAGGAGGTGGAGCGCCGGATGGAGCCCAACGGTCTCACCAACGCCCAGTGGGTGCCCCTGCTCAAACTGCAACTCGGCGACGCCAGCACGGTTGCCGAACTCGCGCGCACCTGTGAGCTTGATGCTGGCGCCATGACGCGACTCCTTGACCGCCTCGAAACCAAGGGACTGTGCCGCCGCATACGCTCGTGCGAAGACCGTCGCGTCGTCAACCTCGAGCTGACGCAAGAGGGCTGTGAGGCAGCAAAAGCCATCCCGGCCGTGCTCAGCAACATCCAGAACGAATGTCTGGCCGGGTTCACTGCTCAAGAGTGGCAAACCCTCAAAGGCTATCTGCGCCGCATTCTGGATACCGCACAAACCCTGCACGCTCCGGTTGAAAAAGATGCGCAATAAGACCAACCTTCCTCAAAACAATGTATCGGATGCGCCTGTGCACGCGGAGCGACCATTGCCGCTGTGGCGCGCATCGATTCGCTCGATCCTGGTGACCGCGGCCAGCCTGGTGGCGGCGAGCCTGATCGCCACCGGCCTGTCGGGTTGCGCCGACCTGTCGGGCATCACGCCAAAGGCCAGCTTGCGCGATTTGTCTGCGCTCGGTCTGAAGGCTATACCCGCTGAACCCACTGAAACGAAGCGGCCGGCGCCGGTCCATGCTGAATGGTGGAGCGACTTTGGCGACGAACCGCTGAATCGCCTGGTCGCCCAGGCGCTGCAGGTCAGCCCCAATCTAAAGCTGGCGCAGGCGCGGCTGGCACGCGCGCAAGCCGTCACGGAAGTGGCTGACGCCGCCAGCTTGCCGCAACTCACTGGCCAGGTCGACCTCGCACGCCAGCGTTACACCGCCAATGGCGCCGTTCCGCCACCATTGGCCGGTTCCATCCGCGAAAGTGGAACGGCCCAAATCAGTGCCAGTTGGGAACTGGATTTTTTCGGCAAGAACCGCGCCGCACTCGATGCCGCCCTGGGCAGCGTCAATGCCGCGCAGGCCGACGCACAGGCAGCCCGTGTGCTGCTGGCCAGCCAGGTGGCGCGCACCTATTTCCAGCTGGTGCGCCTGAATGAGCAGTCTGCCGTGGCGCGCCACACCCTGGCGCAACGTGAGGCGATCCTCAAGCTGGTGCAAGACCGCGTGAATGCAGGTCTGGATACCCAACTGGAACTGCGCCAAAGTGAGGGTGGCCTGCCCGAAGCGCGGCTGCAACTGGAAGTGTTGCACGAGCAGATGGCGCTGACGCGCAATGCACTGGGCGCCCTGATTGGGCAACCCAATGGTGACTTCACCCTTATTCCATCGGCGCAAGCAGCTATTAAAAACGTAGCAGTTGCGGCGCTGATTCCGGCTGACTTGCTGGGCCGCCGGGCTGACGTTGCAGCCGCGCGCTGGCGCGTCGAGGCCTCCTCCAGCGACGTGGTGAACGCCAGGATGCAGTTTTACCCGAATATCAATCTGGTGGCCTTCGTGGGCTTATCCAGCATTGGCCTGGGCCGTTTGCTCGAAGCGGGAAGCCAGCAGTGGGGCGTAGGCCCGGCCCTGCGCCTGCCGATTTTTGACGCGGGCCGCCTGCGCGCCAACCTGCGTGGCAAAACCGCTGATCTGGATGCGGCGGTTGAAAGCTATAACGCCGCCGTGATTGATGCGGTGCGCGATGTGGCCGACCAGCTCGCGTCCGCGCAGGCCATTGGCCGCCAGCAGGAAGAGCAAACTGCCGCCCAACAGGCAGCGGAAGGTGCTTACGAAATTGCGCTGCAGCGCTACCAGGCGGGCCTGGGCAATTACCTCAATGTGTTGACGGCTGAAACCAGTGTACTGACCCTGCGCCGCCTCGCCGTTGACCTGGCCGGCCGCGCACTGGAGACGCAGGTGGCGATGATTCGTGCGCTGGGTGGCGGCTACACCCCGATAACATCCCCGCAAGCTTCAGTGGCCAGGACACTATAAAAAGAATAGCTGCTTACGACCGTGCTTATTGGGCTAGATGTCTATTTTGGGCTATGTCTGCGTTAACTGTTGAAATCCCTGTCTCCCCAGCGGCAGATTTATCCATCCTCCCAGCGACAGATGAAAATTCAACAACTAACGCAGACATAGCCCTATTTTGCTCTACAAATGGCGCCGTACGCTCTTGAAAGTCATGCCTGACAGGGCCGAAACGAAGCGACTTGCAACCCACGAATAACAAACACCATGAACGCTCCTCAATCTTCCCCTTCCAGCGCACCCGCCTCGGCGCCCGTGCCGCCTCCGGCAGACAACCCCAGGCGCAAAAAAGCGCTCACTGCGCTGGCCAGCGTCGTCGTGCTGGCCGGTCTGGGCTGGGCAATTTATGAAGTTCTGGTGGCCAGCCATTACGAGTCCACCGACAACGCCTATGTGCAAGGCAACGTGATCCAGATCACGCCGCAAATCGGCGGCACGGTCATCGCCATCATGACTGATGACACCGATTTTGTGAAGGCCGGCCAGCCGCTGGTGCAGCTCGATCCGGCCGATGCCAGGGTGGCGCTCGACCAGGCCGAAGCGGCGCTGGCCCAGGCGGTGCGCCAGGTGCGCGTGCTGTATGCCAACAACGGCACGCTGGCCGCCCAAATTGCGCTGCGTGATGCTGACGTGGTCAAAGCGCGCAGCGACGTGGCCCGCGCCAGCGCCGACCTCCGGCGCCGCCAGTCGCTCATCGGCAATGGCGCGGTGTCCGGGGAAGAACTGGGCCACGCGCAAACGCAGCTGGACAGCGCCAGGAGTTCTTTGAGTGCCGCGCAGGCCGGAGTGCTGGCCGCGCGCGAGCAGCTCGCCAGCAACCAGGCGCTGACGCAAGGCACCCGCATCGAGCAGCACCCCAGCGTGCAAATGGCCGCTGCCAAGCTGCGGGAAGCCTATCTCGCCACGCAACGCACGGCGTTGCTGGCCCCGGTCGAGGGCTATGTCGCCAGGCGCACGGTGCAGCTTGGCCAGCGTGTGGCCGCCGGCGCGCCGATGATGTCCCTCATTGCGCTGAATCAGGTCTGGGTCGATGCCAACTTCAAGGAAGTGCAGTTGCGCGCGATCCGCATCGGCCAACCCGCCACCCTGGTGGCCGATTTGTACGGCAAGAAGGTGAAATACACCGGCACGGTGGCGGGCCTGGGGGCGGGAACGGGGGCTGCTTTTTCGCTGCTTCCCGCGCAAAACGCCACCGGCAACTGGATCAAGGTGGTGCAGCGCGTGCCGGTCCGCATTGCGCTGGATCCCAGGCAACTCGCTGACAATCCGCTGCGTGTGGGTTTGTCCATGAACACGGAAGTGGACGTGAGCAAACAGGACGGCAAAACCCTGGCCGACGCACCGCGCGCCGCCGCTGCGGCGCAACCCCTCGCACATGCCGCGCAGGACGATCTGGCCAATGAAAACGTGCAGCGCGTGATAGCCGCCAATATGGGCAAAGGCAGCGCAGTGGCAAGTCGCCGCATCGCGCAGCCGCAGGCGTATTGACCCGGCCGCGATTTCGGTCAACCGCTTCATATTCTTCCGCCTACATCGTTTCGGATATCCATGGCTTCCGCACCTGCATCCGCAACCGAATCTGGCTACATTCATCCGCCGCCGCTCACGGGTTCGGCCCGCCTTTGGGGCACGCTGGCGCTTTCTGCAGCCACTTTCATGAATGTGCTCGACACGTCGATTGCCAACGTTTCCCTGCCCGCCATTGCGGGTGATTTGGGTGTCAGCCCCAATCAGGGAACCTGGGTCATCACCAGCTTTGGCGTGGCCAACGCAATTGCCGTGCCGCTCACCGGTTGGCTGTCGCAGCGCTTTGGCCAGGTTCGTCTTTTCACGGCCAGCGTGATGCTGTTTGTGATCACCTCATGGTTGTGCGGCCTGGCACCGAACATGACCACGCTGATTGTGTTTCGGGTGCTGCAGGGGCTGGTGGCGGGCCCGATGATTCCCCTATCGCAGTCTTTGCTGCTGTCCAGTTACCCCAGAGCGCTGGCGGGGCTGGCCATGGCGCTATGGTCCATGACCACGCTGGTCGCACCGGTCATGGGGCCGCTGCTCGGCGGCTGGATTACTGACAACATTTCATGGCCCTGGATTTTTTTCATCAACATTCCCGTGGGCTTTGGCGCCGCCTTCATTACCTGGCGTATTTTCAGGAAGCGCGAAAGCGCCACCCGCAAGCTGCCGATCGACTCAGTCGGCCTGTCGCTGCTGGTGATCTGGGTGGGGGCGTTGCAAATCATGCTCGACAAGGGCAAGGAACTGGACTGGTTTCATTCGGGTGAAGTCGTGGCGCTGGCCATTGTTGCGCTGGTCGGGCTGATTGCGTTTGTTATCTGGGAGCTCACCGAGGAGCACCCGGTGGTGGATTTGACGCTCTTCAAACGGCGCAATTTTTGGGCCGGAGCGCTGGCGCTGTCAGTCGGTTATGGCCTCTTTTTCGGCAACGTGGTGCTGTTGCCGCTGTGGCTGCAGCAGTACATGGGCTACACCGCCACACAGGCTGGCATGGTCCTGGCACCCGTAGGCCTGTTGGCGCTGCTGCTGTCGCCGGTGGTGGGCAAAAGCATGGGCCGGGTGGACCCGCGCCACTTTGCCGCTTTTGCCTTTGTGGTGTTTGCGCTGGTGTTGTGGATGCGATCGAATTTCAATACCCAGGCTGACTTCACGACCATCCTGATCCCCACCATCATTCAGGGTGCGGCCATGGCCTTCTTTTTTGTTCCGCTGGTCACCCTCACGCTGTCAGGCATCTCGCCCGACAAAATTCCCGCGGCATCGGGCTTGTCCAATTTTGTGCGCATTGTCGCTGGCTCTTTCGGCACGTCGATTGCCACCACCGTCTGGCAGGATCGGGCCGCCATGCACCACGCGCAACTCAGCGAATACGTTAATCAGGGCAGCCAGGCCACCCGCAGCGCCCTGGCCGGTCTGGACAGCGCAGGGCTGACACCCGGGCAGGCCCTTGGAACCATCAACCGCCTGGTCGATCAGCAGGCCTACATGCTGGCCGTGTCGGATGTGTTTTATGCATCCGCGCTGATTTTCCTGCTGCTGATTCCGCTGGTGTTTTTAACCCGACACGGCAAAGCGGTGGCGCGTAGCGGGGATGCGGCGGCGCATTGAGGGCCATGCATGGCCCCGATGTCCGCGTTATTCCGCCGGGGGCGTCAAGGCAGAAAGGCCAAAAGCGATCAAGCCCTGCACGCTGCTGCGGCACTGGCGGCAATATCCAGAGAGCGCAGCCGCAAGGCCGGATCGAACACGTCACACACCAGCATGAACTCGTCGGCGCTGGTGGCCTGCGCCAGCGCGGACAGGCCGCTTTGCACCGTCTTTGGGCCGCCGATCACGGCAGCGGCCAGAAAGTCTTCGATGGCGGCGCGCTCCTGGGGATGCAGTTGCGCGCTCA
Source organism: uncultured Polaromonas sp. (assembly GCA_964371235.1). Lineage (GTDB taxonomy): Bacteria > Pseudomonadota > Gammaproteobacteria > Burkholderiales > Burkholderiaceae_C > Polaromonas. The sequence continues at coordinate 340 of CAYJMW010000014.1, read as the reverse complement.
ATTGCGCCAGTGGCGGCTGCAGCCCGCGCCGCTCGCCGCGCAGGATGCCGAGCACACGCTGGTAGGTGCTGCTGGCCAGGTATTCGGCTTCCTCATCGGTGGGCGCGGCAATCAGCGGCACTCCAATAATCGCGTAAGGCTTGGCCAGCGTGGCCGATGGCCTGAAGTTCTGCCGGTAAACGTTGAGCGCCTGCAGCAGGAGGCGCGGCGCGAAGTGCGAGGCAAAAGCGTAGGGCAAGCCGCGCTCGGCCGCCAGTTGCGCCGAAAACAGGCTCGAGCCCAGCAGCTGCGTATTCCGGTGAACGTGACCACTGATTCCGGCAACGTGACCGCCGATTCC